>JAEWJI010000041.1 GCA_023386645.1 Pseudomonadota bacterium | reverse complement strand
GGCGGGGGAGGGGGAGCGGCCTCGACCTCGGCCGAGGGAGGCGCGGGCGGCCCAGGGGGTCTCCACGGCGCGGGCGGCGGCGGCGGAGGAGCGGGGGTGACGGCCTCGGGCCCTGGCGGCCACGGCTCGCCCGGTTTCGTCCTCATGACCGCGATCGGGTGAATCATGACTGACGACCCCTGGATCGAACGCACGCCGCTGCTGGACGACGAGGTCTTCGACCTCCCCGACAGCCTCAGCCTCGACGACTGCCGCCTGGCCACTGGCCGCGCGCCTGAACCCTTTGAAGACGAGGACCGATGATGGACGCCCCTTCCTCCCTGCCCGAAGCGCGCTGGTTCTGGCGCAGGCTCTATGTCTTCGCGACGAGCGGCGGCCTGTGGCTGCTGCTCGCCTGGGCCGTGCGCCGCGCCGATCCGACCGTCCTTCCCCAGCTCGCCGGCGGGCTGATGCAGCTGCTCGGCCTGATCCTGGTCCTCTACCTCGTGGCCCCGACCGCCCAGCAGCTGGCGGCCCTGGCGGCCGATCTTCGCCTGAGACTGGGAGGCCGGCCATGAGCTTCCGCCTGTCCGCCCGCTCCCGCTCGCGGCTGAAGGGGGTGCATCCCGACCTCGTGGCGGTGGTCGAGGCGGCGATCGTCCGCACTCCCGTCGATTTCATGGTCACCGAGGGGCTGCGCGACTGGGAACGTCAGGCCGCCCTCGTGCGCGCGGGCGCCAGCCGCACCCTGAACTCCCGCCACCTCACCGGCCATGCGGTCGATGTTGCGGCGCTCGTGGGCGGTTCGGTGCGCTGGGACTGGCCGCTGTATCCCCGCATCGCCGAGGTCTTCAAGGCAGCGGCCGGAAGCCTGGGCGTGCGGATCGTCTGGGGCGGAGACTGGCCCACGCTTCGGGACGGACCGCACTTCGAGCTCGACCGGAGGGTCTATCCATGAACCTTTCGACCGTGCCGAGGCTCCTCAGCGTCCGGGGATGGCTGACCGTCGTCGGCGTCGTCCTGGCCCTTTGCGCCATCCTGATCCTGGCGCAAGGCGTCGGCCTGCGCTGGGACCCCTTGGACCTCGCGGGCCGCCGCCTGCGCGCGGCCGCTGCCCGCGCCGATGCGGCCGAGGCCGACGCCGCCGCTCGCCGCCTCGAACAGTCGGGCGAGCAGGAACAGCGCGCCCGCCTCGACCATCATCACCAACAGGCCCTTGCGGTCGCGCGCGTCACCGAACGCGCCGCCGCAGACGCACGGAGCGCCCCCGATGCCGACCTTCCCCTCGATCCGGCTCGCGCCGCTCGTCTTCTCGATCACGATCGCCGGCTGTGCGACCTCGCCCCCGCCGTCTGCGGCGCCGCCTCGCCTGAGCCTAACGCCCCAGGCGACGACCCCGTGCCGGCTTGACGTCCTGCCCGCCGCCCCGACGATCGCCGATCTGGAGATCGCCTATGTCGCTCGCGGCGCGGCGCTGCTGGCCTGCGACAGCGCCCGCGCCCTGGCGGTCGCGACCCTCGAGACCGAGCGCGCGCTGCAGGAGCGCTGGCGACGGCGGCGAACACCATGATCGCCGTTGGAGGTGTCACCTCTGTCACCCGTGTCACCCGTTTTTTTTTCCGTGTCATGTCACGGCGCCTTCTGCCGACCTGTCCCGGCAAGAACTGCCGACGCCCGGCAAATCCTGCCGGGCGCGCAACGTCCTTAACCAGAACTAACGCAATCAAATCAGTGTGCGGCCCGATGGCATGCCGTCTTCGGCGCTGGCCCCGGCCTTGCTGCGAAGGCTTCCGAGCAAAATGCTCCCGGCAGCCAAAATGGCGTCGGACACCTTGAAAGAAGGACTACGTGCCATGGCGCTGAACAGCGTTAACACGAACATGGGCGCGATGATCGCCCTGCAGAACCTCCAGGCCACGAACGACGAACTGGCCACGGTTCAAAACCGCATCAACACCGGCAAGAAGGTCAACTCCGCCAAGGACAACGGCGCGATTTGGGCTATCGCGCAGGGTCAGCGCGCCGAGATGGGCGCCCTGAACGCGGTCAAGGACAGCCTGCAACGCGGCCAGTCGGCCGTCGACGTGGGCATCGCCGCCGGTGAGACCGTTTCTGATCTGCTCACGCAGATGAAGGAAAAGGCTCTGGCGGCCACCGACGCCTCGCTGACCACCGCTGCCCGCAGCGCCCTGAATGAAGACTTCGTGGCTCTGCGCAAGCAGATCGCCTCGACCGTCTCGAACGCCAAGTTCAACGGCGTCTCGGTCATCTCGGGCACCGCCGGCTTCAAGGCGCTGGCCAACTCGGGCGGCTCGACCACGATCGACATCGCGGCCGAGAACATGTCGCTGTCTGGCTCGGTGGTCACCCTGACCTCCACCGCCGCGATCACGACCCGCACCATGGCCCAGGCTCGCCTGGCCCAGGTGAACGCCTCGATCGACAACGTCTCGGCCTCGCTGGCTCGCCTCGGCACCGGCTCCAAGGCGCTCGGCACCCACCTGAGCTTCGTGGGCAAGCTGCAGGACACGATCGAAGCCGGCGTGGGCAACCTCGTCGATGCCGACCTGGCCAAGGAAAGCGCTCGCCTCCAGGCGCTGCAGACCAAGCAACAGCTGGGTGTGCAGGCTCTGTCGATCGCCAACTCCTCGACCTCCATCCTGCTCGGACTGTTCCGCTAAGGATCTTCGGAAGGGCGGGGCTTCGGTCCCGCCCGACCGACCGGGCGTGCCTTTCTAAGGGAGCGCCGCCAGACCGTCGGCGCCAGGAGACATGAACAGCAATGCCAAGATAGCCGCCGTCAGTTCGACCGTCGTCGCCGCTTCGGCCGCGCCGTCGGGAGGCGACTTCAACGATTCCTCCGTCGCTCAGGAGGCCGAACGCGCCGCGCGTTACCGGCTGGTGATCGAGGAGGGCGCGACGAAGGGCGCCTACATCTACAAGACGCTGGACCGGGTGACGGGGGAAGTCGTCAGACAGCTGCCCCGCGAACAGGTCGTCGAACTGGGGCAAGCCCCCGACTACAGCGCCGGCGCCCTGGTCGACACCAAGGCCTGACGGCTGGATCATTTCGGAAAGACACGCCGCGCGGGGAGCCCTCCCGACGCGGTTAAAGCCCGTGGTTAGCGTCCGTTAACCATACGCTCATTGTTACCTGCCAAGCCTCGGACGAGCCAGGGGCAGAAGACCATGAGCAACAGCGTCCATACCAACTCCGCCGCCGCCATCGCGCTGCAGAACCTTTCTCGCACCAACGACCGGCTTGGCGACGTCCAGAACCGGATCTCCACGGGCCTGAAGGTGCAGGGCGCGAAGGACAACGCGGCCATCTGGGCCATCGCCCAGGGTCAGCGCGCCGATGTCGGGGCCTTGTCTGCGGTCAAGCAGAGCCTGGACCGCGCGACCGCGATCTCGGACGTGGCCCTGTCGGCCGGCGAATCGGTCTCGGACCTGCTGAATCAGCTCAAGGAGAAGGTGGTCGCGGCCAAGGACAGTTCCCTCAAGAGCCAGTCCCGCGCCCTGCTGGACGCCGACTTCAAGGCCCTGCTGCGCGCCATCCAGTCGGCCGTCGACAACGCCACCTTCGACGGCGGCAATATCCTGAACGGCTCGCTGACCAGCGGCATCCGCTTCCTGGCCAACGCCGACGCCACCGCCTCGGTGACCCTTTCCGCCAAGAACCTCAACCTGGGCGGCGCGATCATCGAGCTCAGCCTGTCCGATAGCCTGCTGACCCTCACCGGCGCGACCACCGCCCTGAACAAGCTCGACGACTCGATCACCCAGCTGAACGCCGCCCTCGGCGAGATCGGGGCTCAGGCCAAGCAGATCAGCGCGCACAACACCTTCGTCTCCAAGCTGGTGGACACGCTGGAATCGGGCATCGGGAACCTGGTCGACGCGGACCTGGCCAAGGAGAGCGCTCGACTGCAGGCGCTACAGGTTCAGCAACAGCTGGGCGCCCAGGCCCTGTCGATCGCCAATCAGGCGCCGCAGATCATCCTGTCGCTGTTCCGCTAGTCCTCCTAGCGGCTGGGACGCGGTTGCCCGATGTAGATCGCGCTGGGGCGGCGGCGAGCGGTTTTCTCGCCGAATCCATAGAGGGCCAGGAAGGACTGAAGCACGCTGCGTCGGAACAACATGGCCGGCTCTCCTCGGATGGGCCGGCCGTTAACGTTCTCCTGAGGCGGGAGTTCCGTGGCCGGACGTTAAGGGGTCGTTACGCCTCGTTCGTCATACTGACCGGCGGACCGCCGGCATGATCGACAACAGCTATATCCTGAGTCTCTACGGCGGCGGCTTCGCCCCGCTTGGGGGTTCGTCGCTGCTGGCGACGGGCGGGAAGAAGAGCCAGCCGACGCCGCCGTGGGACCCCAAGGCCGTCGTTCCCAAGCCCGACGCCCTGGTCCGCCAGGCCCTGGGCGGCCGTCGCCTGATCGATGAGGGCGCGGCCCAACTAGATGTCGCCGGCGCCTCCGCCGACTACCGAAAGCTGTTCGCTCTTTACCAAGGCCTGGAGACCCTCAACGCCCTCGCCAACCGGGCATCGGTCAAGGGTCTGGCCTCCAGCGAACAGTCCCTGCTGGCCAAGCGTTTCGCCTCTGGCCTGTCCGAGATCGGCGCCTGGCTCGGCCAGGCGAAGCTCGACGGCGTGCGGGTCGTCCAGGGCGTCGCCGCCTCCACGAGCAAGACCAGCGCCGCCGTCCCCCGCGACAGCGCGGTCTCCATCACCGCGCCGATCCACGAGGGCTCTCCCGACAGCGTGGTCTCGGCCTTCGCCGGCGAGGTGGCCTTCAGGATCAGCGTCGCCCGGTCGGACAATGTGACCCTCGGCGTCGATATCGATTTGGCCGACATGGGCTCCACCCCACGCACGCTCGACAATGTCCTGAGCCACATCAACGGCCGTCTGAAGGACGCCGGGATCGAGACCACGTTCGGCCGCCAGGCGGTGAAGGCCGAGCCGAGGGTGATCCAGGTCGGAGGCAAGCCCGTCACCCTGCCGGCCGGAGCGGACCGCTGGGCCCTGGTCGTGCGGGGCGTGAGCACCGAAAAGGTCAGCTTCTCCGCTCCCGCCGCCGACGCCGTCTATGTGGTGCAGGGCGCAGGGGCCGGCTCGGCTCACCAGCTGTTGAAGTTCCAGAGCGACGACAATCCTGCCGCCCCGCCCGCCGCGGCGCGGCTTGGCGAGACGCATTGGATCGAGGGGCGGGCTTCGCAGACCAGCCTGCCCGAAGGCGTCGAGACCGTCCGCGCCAGCGCCACCGGTCCGGACGGCTCGCTCTGGATCGTCGCCGACATCTCCGCCGGGCCCGCCAATCAGCCGATCAAGGGCCAGCGCGACGTCGCGCTGATGAAACTGGATTCCGCCGGCCGGGTGGTGGCCACCCGCGCGCTCGGCGCCGCCTCGACCGCCAGCGGCTACGCCATCGCTGTGGACGCCGACGGACGGGTCGCCGTCGCCGGCTCCGTGACAGGGGCGCTGCAACCGGGTCCGACCTTCACCGGCTCGCTTCCCGCTCCGTCCTCCGCCAGCGTGTCCGGCGAGGTGGCGACCGTCGCGGACAGTTTCGTCACCGTGTTCGATGCGGAGGGGGAGGAAGTCTGGACCCAGCGCCGGGGCGCCCGCGCCGCCGACGAGGCGACAGCGGTCAGTTTCGGGGCCGACGGCCGCGTGATCGTCGCGGGCCGCGCGCAGTCGGCTATGCCGGGCGGCGTCGCCGCCGGCGGCTGGGACGGCTACATCCAGACCTTTTCCGAAAACCAGCTGCACAAATACGCCCCGGTCGTCGCCGCGCCGGAGGCGGTCGCGCAGTTCGGCACGGCCGGCGCCGATTCAGTCCAGGCCATGACCGTCGACGGCTCGGACATCTACACCGCCGGGGTCGAGGACGGCCGTGCGGTGCTGCGCCGGTTCACCGTGTCGCCGGACGGCCAGCCCGTGCTTCAGGCCACGCGCGACCTCGGCGAGATGAGCGGCGAGATCGCCGGCCTTGCCGTGATTGACGGGCGGGTGATCCTCAGCGGCCAGACCCGCAACGCAGCGCTGTCGGCCGGGACCGTCACCAACGCCCACGCGGGGGGGATGGACGCCTTCGTCGCGACTCTGTCGGCGGACCTGAACGCGGAGCCCACCGACCGCCTGACCTACTACGGCGGCGCCGGCGACGATACCGCCGCGGACGTGAAGGTCCACGACGGCAAGGTCTGGCTGACCGGAATCGCGGACCGCGATCCCACGGCCAAGGCGACGGATCCGGCGCGGGGTTACCTTGCCCGCATCGACCCGCTGACGGGTGCGGTGGAATGGAGCCGCGCCTGGTCGGGCGACGGCGAGCAGGCCAGGCCCATGACCCTGGCGGTTGCCGCCAACGGCGCCAGCGTCCTGGACCGCCTCGGCCTGCCGAACGGAGAGATCGATCAGACCGCTTCGAAAAGCCTGGTCAGCGCCACCTCACTGAGGGCCGGCGACCGCTTCTATGTTTCGGCAGGGGAGGGGGCTCGCCCGATTGCTGTGACCATCGAGGCGCGCGACACCCTCCAGACCCTGGCCCGCAAGATTGAGCAGGCCTCCAATCGGCGCCTCAAGGTCACCGTCTCTTCCGACGCCGCGCCGACCGACGGCAAGTCCGCAAGCATGGCAGGCGGCCTACAGCGGCTGAGCATCAGCGCCCGGCCAGACCAGCCGGGCGCCGTCATCACCGCAGGCGAACCGGGTCGGGACGCCCTGGCCGGGCTGGGTCTCGCCCCTGGCTTCATCGGCCCGACCGGCGGTGAAGACGTGCTGAAGACTTTCGGCCTGGACTTGCCGAACAGCCTCAGCCTGGCCGATCCGGATGCGATCAAGACGGCCGGCGCCCGCCTCCAGGCCGCCCTGACCGCCGTGCGTGACGCCTACAGATCCCTTGCGCCCAAGCCCGCGTCGTCCTCCGTCTCGGGGACCGTCCCCGCCTATCTGACGGCCCAACTGGCCAACTATCAGGCGGCGCTTCAGAGGCTTGGCGGATAGGCTGATCACAGGCGGTTGACGCCGGGCGTGCGCCCGGGGTTATTGGACGCTCCAGCCAGCGCGAGCCCCCATGGCGTCTCCCAACGACAACCGAACCATCCTCGCGATCGGCGCCGGCCTGGCCATCCTGGCCGCCATCGTCCTGGCGCTCGTATTCTCGGGCGGCCGGGAGGGGCCCGCGGAGCCGCCGCCGGCGTCCAAGGGCGGTCTTCAGGTGGATCTAGCCGAGGCTCCCGCCCTCGAGCCGACGCGCGAACTCCGCTGCTTCGTGGACGGGCAGTTCGTCGGCATGGCGACCCTCGCCGACTGCGCCCGCCGCAATGGATTGGCCACCGAGGCGCTCGACGTGGGCCTGGACGAGACCGGCGCTCTGGCGGCCGCACCCACCGCTTCCTTCGCGCCGCCGCCGGCTCTGCCGCCGGTCGAGTTGGTCGAGGCGCCCGAGCCCGCGCCTTCGGTGGTTCAGCAGCCCGCCCAGCCCAACCGCCCGCAGGTCCAGCCCGCCTCTGGCACGGCCTGCCTGCGTCACACGGGTTCGGATTGGCGATCCCTGTCGTCGAACATGAGCCTGAACGCCTGTGTCCAGGCCCTCTACGCCGGGACCTGCGTGCGCCCCGGAGACGCTCAGTACGGCCGGTGGGGCGAGGTCACCCTGCGCCTCGTGCCGCGCCGCGTCGAGCAGTCCAACGACAACAGCCGCTTCCGCATCCTGGCCGAGCAGGATCGCAACTGCCAGTTCCCGGGGCTCTGATATGGCGATGACCACCATGCGGATCCTGTGCGCGGCGGGGGCCATAGTCGCGCTCGGCGCCTGCACCAAGGCGTTTGAGGCGCCCCACGATCCCGGCGTGTGCTACTCGGTCGGAGAGCCTGAGCAGGAGGGCGGCGAGCCTCGTCTCCACGTGGTCGCCCGCGACGTGCCGCAGATCGAGTTCTGCGCGGCCCGCCTGGAGGAGATGCGCCTGCGCTTCCTGCGCATGGGCGGCTCCAAGCGTGAGGTGACCGGGGCCTACCAGGGCAAGTTCATCTTCATCGACCGGCGCGGGGTCGCGTTCGGAGACAGCCTGGAGGGCGAGATGCGGTTCGTGGCCATGGCACGTACCGGAGACGGCCGTCTGGCGGCGGCCGGCGCCATCCAGCGTGATGTCGACGCCCTGGTCAAAGGTCAGGCGCCGTCCGAAACAGCGGCCTCGTCATCCTCGGCCAACTAGAACGAAACTGGAACATTCTCGCCGCGACTGTTAGTGTCACCGGGACAACAATCGGGCTCAGGCCACGCAGGCGCGTGGCGGCCCAACAAAAAGAAGGAGCTCGGTGATGGCGGGCAGCGTCAACAAGGTCATCCTGGTCGGCAACCTGGGCAAGGACCCGGAAATCCGCACCCTGAACAACGGCGACCGCGTCGCCAACCTGTCACTCGCCACCTCGGAGCAGTGGCGCGACAAATCCACCGGCGAGCGCAAGGAAAAGACCGAGTGGCACCGGGTAGTGATCTTCAATGAGAACATCATCAAGGTGGCCGAAAATTACCTCAAGAAAGGCTCGACCGTTTACATCGAGGGCCAGCTCTCGACCCGGAAGTACGAACAGAACGGCGTCGAGAAATACACCACCGAGGTGGTCATCCAGCGCTTCAACGGCCAGCTGACCATGCTGGGCGGCCGCGACGGTGGCGGCGGCATGAGCCGGGGCGGCGATGACGACTATTCGTCCGGCTTCTCCACCGGCGGCGCCAACAAGCCGTCCGGACCGCGCGAGAGCTACGATCTGAACGACGACATCCCGTTCTGAGGACGCGAAACCCCGCGTCACCCTTGTTGAGCGGCGCCGCGCCCCGGCCCGTGGCATAGGCTCCGGGTGATCACTCCCGACAAGCCGAACCAGCCGCTCACCGGCATCGAGATCGCCGCCATCGCGGCGGTGGTCCTGATCTGGGGCGCGAACAACGCCGCGGCCAAGGTGGCGACCGAATACCTGCCGCCGCTGCTGACCGGCTCCCTGCGGTTCCTGCTGGCGCTCGCCTGTCTGATCCCGTTCAACCGGCCGCCGTTCCCGAACCCGAAGAGCCTGCTGGTCATCGTCCTGCTGGGCGGGCCGGTGCACTACGGCCTGATCTACCTCGCCTTCTGGCTAGCCCAGGACGTCAGCCCGGTGACCGTGGCGACCCAGCTCTGGGTGCCTTTCACCTCGCTGTTCGCTTTCCTCGTGCTAGGCGAGCGGCTGGGCAAGGCGGCTTTCGTGGGCCTGGTGATCGCCTTCGCGGGCGTGGCCTGGATGGCGCTCGACGCCCATGCGATCGCCGACTGGAAGGCCATCGTGGTCGCGGTTGGGGCTTCGGCAGCATGGGCCATGACCACGGTCGTCGCCCGGCGCACGACCTCGATCCCTCCGCTGAAGATGCAGGGCCTGCTGGCCGCCGTGTCCCTGCCCACCCTGGCCTTCGGCTCGGCCCTGTTCGAGACCGGCCAGGTGCAGGCCGTGCGCGAGGCTCCGCCTCTGGTCTGGCTGTGCATGGCCTGGGCCGGGCTTGCGTCCTCGGTGATGGCGACCACCTTGGTCTTCTGGCTGGTCCAAAAGCGCGCGGCTGGTCGCGTCACGCCCTATTTCCTGGCCACCCCTGCGGTGTCCATGCTGATCGGCTGGCTGTGGCTGGGCGATGTCCTGACCGCCCAGATCCTGGCCGGTGCGGCCCTGACCCTCGTCGGCGTCGGCGTCGTTGCCCTGGCCGAGCGCGGTCTGAGGGCCGGAGCGGCCAAAGCCTAGCCTCTGCCTCCAACATCCGCTCATCCCACGTTCGCGGCGAGGAGAGGAATGAAAGACGCTCAGGCCTCCACGAACCGCATGTTCTCCTCGCGCACCTTCGCCGCCGCTTCGTCGTAGAGGAACGGCAGGAACGCATACCGCCGCCCCTTCGTCACCGCCGTCGCCTCGTGCAGCAGAGAGCAGGAGAAGACCACGGCCCCGCCCAGCGGCGGCCTGTAGGTCTGGGGCCCGAACTCCGGAAAGCGCAGATCGCCGCCGCTGAAGTCGTGGTTCAGATTGATCGACACCGCGAAGCGCCGATGCGCCGTCCCCGCCGTCGTATTGTCCCGGTGCGGCCGGAAATAGCCGCCGGTCGAGGCGTCATAACAGGCGACCAGATATCGCTCGATCCGGGTCGGCTTGAACTGGAAGGCCTTCTCGACCATCGGCGCCAGCCGCCGGCTGATCCGAGCGCGCGTGGCTCCGATCAGGTCGGGGGTCTCCAGCATCACATCCGACCGCTTCTTGTGGCGCGCGTCGTTGACCAGGCGGGTCTTGCCGTCGATCTCGCGCATGAAGCCGGATTCCTCGCCGCCGACCGCCTCGTAATGGGCGATCAGAGCCTGGCAGAGCTCCGGCTCGAAGACCCGAGGTAAAACCAGGACGGGGGCCGGCGTCGAGGCGCCCGCGTGCCGCTCCGGTGGCGGCAGCGCCCCGATCTGGCCCAGCAGCCGGTCCGCCTCATCTGGCCCCGCTAGACCCATGACCCGAAGCGCCGGATCCGAGACGATCCAACGAACGTCGGCCTCGACCTGCAGCGCTTTCCGCGCCGTGCCGTCGTCGAACAGCCAGCGCAGACCGGGGACCTCGTCCCTGACCCTGTCGCGCCACTCCGGCGTGTCAGGCATCAACACGAACAGGCTGGCGTGCACGTCGTTGAACCGAGCCCGATTGGCCCGCGCCCGCTCGACCTCGCGCTCCACGGTCGCGTCATCGGCTCCCGACAGGACCGCGATCGCCAGATACCGTCCCGCAGCCGAGTCGACCGCATAGTGCGGATTGTCCGGATGCCAGGCGCGAAAGCGGGGCAGGGGATCGCCGGGGATCAGCATCGCCCGACCCTGCCGCCTCGCGCCCTGGGGATCAATCCGCGCCGGTGGCCCGGAACACGCCGCACGCGATCCTGTCGCCCGCCCCGCCGATCGGCTGGCTGACGTGGTCGTCACGGTTGGTGTGGACCAGGAAGGACAGGCCGTCTTCGTCGAGCAGGTCGTGCCCCGGTCCGTCGACCAGCCCCGCGCCCGACAGATAGACCTCTGCCCGCGCCGTCCCGTCCGCGTGGGCCCAGACGTTCTGCAGATCGCCCAGATCCGGCCCGCCGTCAGCGTTCAGCAAGCCGTGCGGCCGCTTGTTCTCCGCATGGTTCACATGCGCCCCGGCCGAGGTGAAACCCGGCCCTTCGCAGGTTCCGACCGCATGCAGGTGGACGCCGTGCCAGCCTTCCGGCCAGCCCTGGCCCTCGACTGTCAAGAGCAGGCCCAGCGGCCCGCGCTGCATCCTCACCACCCCGGCCGAGGCGCCTGAGGCGGTCTTCAGCTCCGCCGTCGCCACCACTGGAGACGGGGCGGCGGGCGACGTCGCGGACGACCCGGGCGTCTGGGCGCAGGCCGCGCCGGCGCAGGCCAGCAGGGCGGAAGCGGCGATGATGGCGCGCATGTTGATCTGTTCCTTTCGCGGACGGGCACACGGCCCCAGCAGCTTTGCCTCGGAAGGCCCCGGATGCTAGAAAACTCCATAGCGGATCACGTTCCGATTCCGGCCATCTGAAGCCAGATTTCCTTGACCGACGACACCCAATATCCCGTCGCCCCGCCGTCGGGCGCGGGCGGCGATATCGCCCACATCTCCATCGAGGACGAGCTGCGCCGCTCCTACCTCGACTACGCCATGAGCGTGATCGTCAGCCGCGCCCTGCCGGACGCGCGCGATGGTCTGAAGCCGGTTCACCGGCGCATCCTGTATTCGATGCACGACCTGGGGATGACCCCGGACAAGGCCTATTCGAAGTGCGCCCGCGTGGTCGGCGACGTGCTCGGCCGGTTCCACCCGCATGGCGACGCGTCGGTCTACATGGCGCTGGTCCGCATGGCCCAGCCCTTCTCGATGAGCCTGCTGCTGGTCGACGGTCAGGGCAACTTCGGCTCGGTCGACGGCGATATGCCGGCCTCCATGCGATACACCGAGGCCCGGATGGCCCCGGCCACCACCGCCCTTCTCGCCGACATCGAGAAGGACACCGTCGATTTCCAGCCGAACTACGACGAGAAGGAGCTGGAGCCGGTCGTCCTGCCGACCCGGATTCCGAACCTGCTGGTCAATGGCGCGGGCGGCATCGCGGTCGGCATGGCCACCAACATCCCGCCCCACAATCTGGGCGAGGTCATAGACGCCGCCGTCGCCCTGCTGGACGACCCGGAGATTTCCGACGAAGCCCTACTGGACATCGTCCCGGGCCCCGATTTCCCCACCGGCGGCGAGATCATGGGTCGCAGCGCCCCACGCGTGGCCCTGCGCGAGGGGCGCGGTTCGGTCATCGTGCGCGGCCGCGCCACGATCGAGACGATCCGCAAGGACCGCGAAGCCATCGTCGTCACCGAGCTGCCCTATCAGGTCAACAAGCAGACCCTGATCGAGCGCATCGCCGAGATGGTGCGCGAGAAGCGGCTGGAGGGCGTCTCCGACGTCCGCGACGAGTCCGACCGCCAGGGCATGCGGATCGTCATCGAGCTGAAGCGCGACGCGTCCGGGGACGTCATCCTGAACCAGCTGTGGCGCTTCACCGCTATGCAGAGCTCGTTCGGCGTCAACATGCTGGCGCTGAACCATGGCCGGCCCGAGCAGATGGGCCTGCGCGCGCTTCTGGACGCCTTCCTGGAGTTCCGCGAAGAGGTCGTGGTCCGCCGGGTCAAGTTCGAACTGGCCAAGGCCCGAGATCGCGGCCACGTCCTGGTCGGCCTGGCCGTCGCGGTCGCCAACATCGACGACGTCATCCACATCATCCGCTCCTCGGTCGACCCGACCGAGGCGCGCGAGCGGTTGCAGGCGCAGGCCTGGCCAGTCGGCGACATGATGGCGCTGATCGAACTGATCGCCGACCCACGCTCGGCCCTTGTCGAGGGCGACAAACTACGCCTGACCGACGAACAGGCCCGCGCCATCCTGGCCCTGACCCTCAGCCGTCTGACCGGCCTGGGCCGCGACGACATCTTCGGCGAGGCCCGCACCCTGGCCGACACGATTCAGGGCCACCTCACCATCCTGTCGGACCGCGCCAACGTCCTGGCGATCGTCCGCGACGAGATGACCGAGGTGAAGGACCGCTTCGCCGTCCCGCGCCGCACCCTCATCTCCGATGGCGACGGTGAGATGGAGGACGAGGACCTAATCCCGCGCGAGGACATGGTCGTCACCGTCACCCACGGCGGCTACGTCAAGCGCACCAACCTGGCCGCCTACCGGACCCAGCATCGCGGCGGAAAGGGCAAGTCGGGCATGGCGATGAAGGACGAGGACGCCATCGTCGGCGTGTTCTCGGCCTCGACCCACACCCCCGTCCTGTTCTTCGCCACCAACGGCCGGGCCTACAAACTCAAGGTCTGGCGCCTGCCGCTGGGCGCCCCGACCGCGCGCGGCAAGGCCTTCGTGAACCTGCTGCCCATCGAACCGGGCGACAGCATCATGAACGTCCTGCCCCTGCCCGAGGACGAGACCACCTGGGGCGACTACGACATCATGTTCGCCACCCGCTCGGGCGACGTGCGCCGGAACAAGCTTTCGGACTTCGCCACGGTCAACCGGGCGGGTAAGATCGCCATGAAGCTCGAGGACGGCGACCACATGGTCGGCGTCGCCCTGTGCACTGGCGAGGACGATGTCCTGCTGACCACCGCGCTTGGCCGCGCCATCCGCTTCAAGGCCGACGATGTGCGGGTGTTCAAGGGCCGCGATTCCACCGGCGTGCGCGGCGTGCGCCTGCAAGAGGGCGACGAGGTCATCTCCATGGCCATCCTCGGGCGGGTCGACGCCACACCGGAGGAACGCGCCGCCTACGTCAAACACGCCAACGCCATGCGCAAGGCGGCAGGCGACGAGGACGACTCGGCCACCGATTCCGACGGCGACGAGGAGATCGGCGACGCCGCCCTGTCGGTCGATCGCATCGCCGCCCTGGGCGCCGCCGAGCAGTTCATCCTGACCATCACCGACACCGGCTTCGGCAAGCGTTCCTCGGCCTACGAGTATCGTCGCACCGGCCGTGGCGGGCAGGGGCTGACGGCCCACGGACTGGGCGGTCGCGCCGGCACGCGCCTGGCCGCCGCCTTCCCCGTCGAGGAGAGCGACGACCTCCTCCTGGTCACCTCGGGCGGCCAGATGATCCGCACCCCGGTCGAGCAAATCCGCATCGTCGGTCGCGCCAGCCAGGGCGTCACCGTCTTCCGCACCGCCGACGGCGAGAAGGTTGTCTCGGTCGAACGCCTCGCGGACGCGGGCGGGGACAATGGATCCGAGAGCGAGGGTGACGCCGGAGCCTGATCCCTCTCCCGGCGGGAGAGGGCTTGAGCGCACGGCGGCGAAGCCGTCGTCCTTGCGCGAAGGGGCGAGGGGTTACGCTCTTGCCCGGATGCACCGGACGCTCCCACCCCTTCGGCTGAGACGCATCGCTGCGCTCTGCGAGTCTCAAGCCCCAAGGGAGAGGGATACGTGACTCTCCTCATCGACGGCCGCGCCCCCACTTCAGACCAACTCGCCAACCAGGCCCTGGTCAACTACGGCGCCTACACCTCTTTCCGCGTGGAAGGCGGCGCCGTGCGGGGCCTCGATCGTCATCTGGCTCGTGTGGACGCCTCCGCCATCGAACTGTTCGGCGCCCCGGTCGGTGAAGCGCGCCTGCGTGAGCTGATGCGCCTGGCCGTCGACGGCCAGGGCGACTGCTGGCTGCGCACCAGCCTGTTCTCGCTGGAGATCAGCCACCGCTCGCCGTCGTGGATCGGCGCTCCCTCGGTGATGACCGCTGTCTTTCCGCCGCCTGCGCCCCTGGCCGAAGGCGTCCTGGTTCAGGTCCAGACCCACGTCCGCCACGCGCCGCATCTGAAGACCACCGCGACCTTCGATCTGATCCGCGCTCGCCGCCGCGCTCGCGCGGAAGGCTTCGACGACGCCCTGTTCGCCGACTCCGACGGCTTCATCTCGGAAGGCACCCTCTGGAACCTCGGGCTGCTGCGGGGCGACATGGTGGTCTGGCCCGACGCGCCCATGCTGCCCGGCGTGACACAGGCCCTGATCGAAGAGGGCCTTTTCGCGCAGGGACTGGCCAGCGTCCGCGAGCCCGTCCACGCGGCGAATCTCGCCGAATTCGAGACCGCCTTCCTGTGCAACAGCGCCACGCCCGCCGCCTCGATCGCGGCCATCGGCGACCATCGCTTCGCGCCTGCGCCGGTCGATCGTCTCCGAGCCGCCTGGCTCGCGGCTCCGCCTCAACCTCTCTGATCACCGTGTTTCGCGGCTAGGCCACATCCGCCCACGCTGCTAGAACCTGCGCCGCGGCGGGGGAGAACTGCATGCGCATCGGGCTTTATCCCGGCACTTTCGATCCGGTGACCAACGGCCACACGGACATCATCGGCCGGGCGGTCAAGCTGGTCGATCGCCTGGTCATCGGCGTGGCGCGCAACGATGACAAGGGTCCGCTGTTCTCGACCGACGACCGGGTGCTCATGGTCGAGGCCGAGGTGGCCCGCATGGGCATGTCGGACCGGGTCCAGGTCCGGGCCTTCGACACCCTGCTGATGCATTTCGCCGAAAGCCTGAACGCCCAGGTGATCGTGCGAGGCCTGCGCGCCGTGGCCGACTTCGAATACGAATTCCAGATGACCGCGATGAACCAGCGCCTCAATGACGTCATCGAAACGGTCTTCCTGATGGCGGACCCCCGCCACCAGGCCATCGCCTCCCGGCTCGTCAAGGAGATCGCGCGCTTGGACGGGGACATCGACAGTTTCGTCAGTCCCGCCGTGGCCCAACGCGTGCGGGCCAAGGTCAAGGGACAGGCATGATCCTCCGCGTCGCGCTCGGCGTTCTCCTCGCCGCCGCCATCTCCACCTCCGCCGCCGCCCAGGCGGTCGAATGGCGCACCGTCGCGCCCGACAACCTGCTCGTCATCGAAACCACCAAGGGCCGCATCTTGGTCGAGCTGGAGCCCCGCGCCGCGCCCCTGGCGGTCGAGCGCGTGCGCACCCTTGCGAGCCAAGGCTTCTATGACGGGCTGAAGTTCCACCGCGTCATCTCCGGCTTCATGGCTCAGACCGGCGATCCGCTCGGCACCGGGGCCGGCGGCTCGGACCTGCCGGACGTGCCGGGCGAGTTCGGGTTCAGGCGCGGGCGGGACGCACCCGTAGGCGTGGTGACCGGCGCCGGCTACGAACGGTTCGGTCTCACCGGCCTCATGGGCGCTCTGCCGATCGTGACCCAGCCCGACGCACAGATGATGGTCACCGCGGACCAGAAGGTCGACGCTGCCGGCCTTTTCTGCCCCGGCGTGGCCGGCATGGCCCGCTCACAATCGCCGGACAGCGCCAACAGCCAGTTCTTCCTGATGATGGCCAAGAACGACCGCCTGAACGGAACCTACACTCCGTTCGGCCGCGTGGTCTCCGGGCTTGAGGTCGTCTCAGCCCTGAAGGCCGGGCCAGAGGCTCAGGATGGAGCGGTGGGGGCCGACGCCGACCTCATGACCCGCGCCCGCGTGGCGTCCAACCTGCCGGAGGCCGACCGCCCGACGGTCCAGGTCGCCGTCCCGGGCTCCGCCGCCTTCGAGGCAGCCGTCGCCGCCGCCCGCGCCCGCACCGGCTTCGACATCTGCGCCATCCAGCCCGTGGTCCGGGTCGAGTAGCTGTTCTCCCGGTCTTTCACGGGGAGGGGACCGTCCGAAGGGTGGTGGAGGGAGCGGCAGCCGGTCGGTATCTGAGGGCGGCGCGTAGCATGTCCGCCGTCCCTCCATCGCTGACGCCATCCCCCTCCCCCGCGAGGGGCGGGGAGGATAGGCTGCAGTAAAATCGGGAGCCATTCATGACCCATCTCGCCCTAGCCGCCGCCCTCGCCATCCTGGCCGCTCCAGTCGCCGTTCAGGCCCAGGACGCATCGTCCGCCGCCGCGACCGAATGGCGGGCCGTCGCGCCGGACAACCTGCTGATCATCGACACCACCAAGGGTCGGATTCTCGTCGAGATGGCGCCCCAGGTCGCGCCGGGTCACGTCGAACGCATCCGCCTGCTGGCGGGCCGGAGCTTCTACGACAACATCCCCTGGCACCGGGTCATCGACCTGTTCATGGCCCAGACCGGCGATCCGCTGGGCAATGGAGAGGGCCAGAGCCACTACCCTGATCTGAAGGCTGAGTTCACCTTTCGGCGCGGAGCCGAGATGGGCTTCACCACGGTGGCTTCACCCCAGGGCGCCGCGCTCGGCTTCATCGGCTCCCTGCCGGTCCAGACGCAAGCCGACGCCCTGATGGCCACCACTGCCGACAACAAGGTTTCGGCTTGGGGGGCCTACTGCCCGGGCGTCGCCGGCATGGCGCGCGATGAGGGCGCCGACACCGCCAACAGCCAGTTCTTCCTGATGCGCCAGGCCTATCCGTCCCTGGACAAGCGCTACACCGTCTGGGGCCGGGTCGTGTCGGGCCTGGACGTCGTCCGCTCGCTGCAGATCGGTGACGGCGACAACGGCATGATGGCCCAGGCCACGCCCGACCGCATGACCCGCGTCCGCGTCGCCGCCGACCTGCCCGAGGCCGAACGGCCGGCGGTCCAGGTGCTGGACACGGGCTCGGCGACTTTCCGGGCATTGGCCGACCGCGCCCGCTCGGCGCGCGGCGCGGACTTCTCGATCTGCGACATCGAGCTGCCGGTTCAGGTCTCAGGCGCCGCGCCGCCCGCCTGATTCCCACCCGTCCGGCGGCCGCGGCGCCGTCGCCTGCGGCCCTGGGCCCGCTCGGCCCGCATCTGCTGCAACAGCAGGCCCTCGCGCAGACCCCGGTCGGCGACCCGCACCCGTTCGTTCGGCCAGCAGCGCTGGACCGCCTCCATGATCGCCGCTCCCGCCACAACCAGATCGGCGCGGTCCGGCCCGATGCAGGCCTCCGCCGCCCGGCCCCTGTGTCCCAAGGCCATCAGCTTGTCGGCCGCCCGTTCGCAGTCGGCTCGCGTCATCCACAGGCCATCGACCTTGTCCCGCTGATAGCGCCTCAGTCCTAGGTGGATGCCCGCCAGGCTGGTGATCGCGCCCGATGTGCCGACCATATGGGCGTCCGAACCGGCGAACAGCGACCTGACGCCGTGGGCCGCTCCGTCGCCGGCAGCGATGGCCTCGGCCATGTCGCGGACCATGGCCTCGTACCAGTCCGGCCCCGCGCCTTCGGGCTCGGGGTGGCGCTCCGCCAGGGTTACGACGCCCAGCGGCACGGACATCCAGGCCACGGTGCGCATGGCCGCGCCGTCGCGCACGACCCAGGACATCTCGGTCGATCCCCCACCGACATCCACAACCAGCACCGCGGCGGCCTGGGGATCGAACAGGTTCAGGCAACCCTCGACCGACAGCCGCGCCTCCTCGGCCGGCTCGATGATCCGCAGCTTCAGCCCGGTGCCTCGCCGCACCCGCTCGACGAAGGCCTCGCCGTTCTCGGCGGCGCGACAGGCCTGGGTGGCCACGGCTTCGAGGCGGCGGCCCTCCACCCCCTTTCGCATGATGCGTTCGGCGCAGAGGGCCAGGGCGTCATAGGCCCGGTCCATGGCGGCCGCCTCAAGCCGCCCGGTGCGCGACAGCCCTTCGCCCAGGCGCACGATCCGGCTGAAACTGTCAACGACGGCGAAGCCGTCCCGCGTCGGCCGGGCGATCAGCAGCCGGCAGTTGTTGGTCCCCAGGTCCAGCGCGCCGTAGAGCGGGGCGTCGCGTCCGGCGCCGCCGCCTCTTGACGTCCCTGGACGCGGGAACCGGCGACCCGATCGCGGGGCGCCCTCGGTCTCCGGCATGGGCCGAACTCGTCTGTGGGCGGTCCGAACCGGCGCCCGTCAAGTCAAGCCTAGCCGCGCGACCCGTGATCCGCCAAGAGGCTTTACGCGTTGGCTTTTCGTGCCCGCTCGCCGCGGCGGTGCTAAGGAGGGCGCCGGAGGTAACCATGGCCGATTTCGAGCACGTCTTCGAACACCCCCCCGAGGGCGCCGCCGCCGACTGGACGATCAGCCAGAACTGGCGGGCCTATACCGAGGTCGAGCACCGGACCTGGGACACCCTCTACGCCCGCCAGATGAAAATCCTGCCCGGCCGCGCGTCCGACGCCTTCATGAAGGGGCTCGACGCTCTCGATCTCAACACCGGGGGGATCCCCGACTTCGCGGTGATGAACCCCAAGCTCGAGGCTCTGACGGGGTGGACCGTCGTCTGCGTGCCCGGCCTGGTTCCCGACGAGGTCTTCTTCGATCACCTGGCCAACCGCCGCTTCCCGTCGGGCCAGTTCATTCGCAAGCCCGACCAGCTGGACTACCTGCAAGAGCCGGACATCTTCCACGACGTCTTCGGTCATGTGCCGATGCTGACGGACCCGGATTTCGCCGACTACATCCAGGCCTACGGAAGGGGCGGTCAGCGGGCCCAGTCCCTCGGCCTGCTCACCCAGCTGTCGCGTCTGTACTGGTACACGGTCGAGTTCGGCCTGATGCGCGACCCCGGAGGCCTGCGCATCTACGGCGCCGGCATCGTCTCATCGGCCACCGAGAGCGTCTTCGCGCTCGACGACCCTTCGCCAAACCGCATCGCCTTCGACCTGGAGCGCGTCATGCGGACGAAGAATCGGATCGACGACTTCCAGCAGGTCTATTTCGTCATCGACTCGCTCGAGCAGCTGAAGCGCGACACCCTCCAGGATTTCGGCCCCATTTACGAACGCCTGGCCGAGGCCCCCGACATCGAGATCGACGCCATTCTCCCGACCGACCACGTCCTCCACCGCGGCACCCAGGCCTACGCCGCCAAGGGCGGCCGATTCGCGGCCTGATCGGCCGGGACGCGCAGGTCCTAGGCCCCAATCCTCTGGAAGTCGTAGAAGCTTCCGCCAAGATCAAGCAGGGCGGCCAGGCGATCCAGAGCGGCTCGCGTTTCGTCGAGCAGCAAGGGGTCGGCCAGATCTGCGGGCGTTAGTCGATCGCGATAGGTTTCACGGACCCATTCAACCAGGCAGCCGTAGAGCTGGTCATCCAGCCGCATAGGGTCATACACGGCGTCGAGCTGTGCTTCGTCCAGCACGACCCGCAGGCGCAGGCAGGCCGGCCCGCCTCCGTTTCGCATGGACTGGCGCACGTCCACATACTCCACCTGACCGATCGGGCCGTTAGAGGCGACCAGGCCGTCGACCACCGCCCGGCTACGGTCGTTCTCCTGGGTCTCCATCGGACAAATCAGCGTCAGCCGGTCGCGGCCGGGGAGCACCACCAGCATCGAGTTGAACAGGTAGCTGGAGATGGCGTCCGCCAGCGGCAGGTCGGCCTCGGGGATGCACAGGAAGATGGGCTCGAACAGGCCGTCGGCGGCGCGGCGGATGTCGTCCATGACCTGCGCCGTGTCCTCGAACGCCGCCTCGTGGAACAGCAGGGTGTTCAGCGCGCCGACGCAGACCACGTCGTTGTGGAAGGCGCCGGCTGCGATGGCGCGCGCGGACTGGCGCGCATGAACGGCCCGATTCGCTCCATGCCGCCGCTCGATGGCGTCGAAAGCCTGGCGGGTCTGACGGGCCGGGAAGCCGCCTGTCCACGCCTCCCAGGCATCTCGGCCGTGGACGAACAGATTGACGCCCGGCGCGCCATGCTCCGCCGCCAGCCGCACATGATTGGCGGCGCCCTCGTCGGCCAGATGCGGGACGTAGGGCAGGGCGGGGTGGATGACGAAATGGTCCGGATGGTGGAACAGGGTGGTCAGGGACTTGCCCGTCTGCGTCGCTTCCAGCGACCGGTGCAGGTTGCTGACCAGATTGGCGGGCGTGAAGTGCACCCGTCCGTCTTCGCTGTCTGAACCGGGCGTCACCGTCGCGGCGTTGGCGGCCCACATCGGCGAGGCCGAGCACGCGGCGGCTGCGAAGCTGGCCGCCTCCGTCCACGCTCGCTCCAGCACCTGGGCGTCGGAGCCCGGGAACCCCAGCGTCCGCAGAAACGGAATGTCGGGCCGCTCATGCGGCGGCAGGACGAACTGCGGCAGGCCTAAATCGGCCAGCCGCTTCATCTTCGCCAAACCCTCTAGCGCCGCGGCGCGCGGGTTCGACGCCTCGCCCCGGTTCAGGCTCGAAGCCAGGTTGCCCGGCGACAGCCCAGCATAGGAATGGGTGGGCCCGATCAGGCCGTCGGCGTTGGCCTCGACCGCGACGGTCAAGGATAGAGGCCTTTGATCTCGCCGGTGATGTCTTTCACCGCCGCCGCCTCGAAACTCGCGACCGGATAGGCGCAGTAGTCGGCGGCGTAGTAGGCGCTGGGGCGGTGGTTGCCCGACGCGCCAAGGCCCCCGAACGGCATGTCGCCGGCGGCTCCGGTGGTCGGCCGGTTGAAGTTCACCACGCCGGCTCGGATGCGGCGGCGGAAGCGGTCCCAGTTGGCTGGATCGTCGCTGATCAGGCCGGCGGACAGGCCATAGCGGGTGGCGTTGGCCTCAGCGATAGCGGCGTCGAAACTGGCGACGCGGCGGACCTGGAGAATGGGTCCAAAAATCTCCTCGTCGGGAACGTCGACGCCGGTCGTGTCGATCATGCCAGGGTGGACGAACGCTCGGCTGCGCTCCGTGTCCACCCAACCGGACCCCTTCAGCACCCGTGCGCCCGCATCGTAGAGATCGGCCGTGGCGTTCTGAACGCCCTCGGCGGCGCGTTCCGAAATCAGGGAGCCCATGAAGGGCTCCGGCGTGCTGTCCCAGCGGCCGACCACGAGCCGGTCCATCAGGGCCGCCACCGCCTCCACGACGCGGTCGCCTTCGGCGCCTTCCGGCACGATCAGCCGCCGGGCGCACGAGCACCGTTGGCCCGAGGTGACGAAGGCGGACATCACAACGATCCCGGCCACGGCGTCGGCGTCCGCCGCGTCCCAGACCACCAGCGGATTGTTCCCGCCCAGCTCCAGCGCCAGGATGACGTGTGGATCGTCGGCGAACTTGCGCCGGAAATGGGCGCCGGCGCCGCCGGATCCTGTGAACATCAGGGCGTCGATTCCGCTCTCCAGGATCGCCGCACCGGTGTCCCGCCCGCCCTGGATCAGGTTGAACACGCCGTCCGGCAGGTCGGCCTCGGCCAGGCATTCGGCCATCAGGTGGCCGGTCAGGGGCGTCTCCTCCGATGGCTTGAACACCACCGCGTCGCCGGCCAGCAGCGCCGGCACGATGTGGCCGTTCGGCAGGTGCCCCGGGAAGTTGAACGGCCCCAGCACCGCCGCCACTCCGTGAGGCCGGTGGCGCAGGACGGCGCGCCCAAACGCGGTCGGCGCCTCGCGTTCGCCGGTCCGCTCGTCATAGGCGCGGATCGAGATGTCGATCTTGCCCTGCATGGAGCCGAGCTCGGCGGTCGTCTCCCACAGCGCCTTGCCGGTTTCCCGGGAGATGGCCTCGGCGAAGGCGGGCGCACGGGCTTTCAGCGCGGCCTGATACCGCTTCATAGCGTCGACGCGGTCGTGGCGCGGCCGGTCGGCCCAGTCGGGAAAGGCGGCTCGCGCGCGCTCGACGGCGGCGGACGCCTCGGCGGCCGAAGCGGCCTCGCCTTCCCACAGGACATCGCCAGTCGCGGGGTCGGTGGAGGTGAAACGGGTCATTGACGGGAACTCATGTCTTCACCCTGACGCGCTGGCCGGCCTCGATCTTGAGGGCGGCGGCGGTGTCTTGGGTGATTCGGACGATCTCGCCGTCGATGTCGGCCTTCTGGCGCACGGCGCGGAACGACGCCACCTCTGCGGTGGAGATCAGGGCCGGCAGTTCGGCCGCAACCTCGTCGGCGATCTCGACGGTCAGCAGCCGGGCGTCGCGGACCGTGCGGATGTGATCGCGCTGGCAGCAGACCGTTGGACCGGCGTCGAAGATGTCGATCAGCCCATTGGGCCGGAAACCCTCGGCTTCGAGCAAGGCCATCGCCGGCACCCCTTGCGGATGCACCTTGCCGATCACCGCGCGCGCCGGCTCGGGCAGCAGTTCGATGTAGATCGGATGGCGAGGCGCGAGATCGAGAATGAACTGCTTGTCGGTGGATCCGGTCAGCCGGTCCGCCTGCTCGAACTCCATGGGGAAGAACTTGTGCGCCACATGATCCCAGAATGGGCAGGCGCCGTCCGGGGTGAAGACGCCCCGCAGCTCGGCCAGCACCGTGTCGGCGAACAGATCCGGCTCGGCCCCAATCAGCATGTAGCGGGACTGGCTGAGCAGGCGGCCCGCCCCGCCTTTTCGCCGGTCGGCCTTCAGGAACAGCGACCCGACCTCCGACCAGCCGGTGCATTCGTTGACCAGCACGAGCATGCGCTGCTCCAGCCGCACGCCGAGCGACGGCGAGGACTGGTGGTGGTTGGTCATGCGGAAGGAGAAGAAGGGGGACTTCAACCCGACGGCCGCCTTCACCGATCCGACCCCGTCGATGTCGCCGGTGTCGCCGTCCTCCAACATCAAGGTGTACCAGCATTCCTGTGGCGGCAGGACGCCGGAGAAGCTGTCGCGGCTGACCTCCAGCCGTTCGGCCAGGGCGTCGGGATCTTCGGGCAGGCTGGTGAATCCGGGGCCTGAGAGAATGGCGAGCTCCAGCAGGGAGTCGAGGTCGGCGGGGCCGGCGGGTCGGACGACAAGCATCAGGCGGCCTCCATCCGCAGGCGTTTGAAGGCCGGTGCGTCGATTTCACCGGCCGCGATGCGGCACAGGATGAGAGCGCTGAGCTGCGCACGTTCGACGAAACTGTCCGGCCAGGCGAATTCGGCCTCGGAGTGGATGTCGCCGCCTCGGACGCCTAGCGTGTCGATGCAGGGCAGGCCGGCGGCGTACAGGTTGTTGCCTTCGCAAACGCCGCCGGACGGTTTCCAGGCGATGGGCTGGCCCAGCAGGGCGCCCGTGTCCCGAACCGCCTCGAACAGGGCGGTCTGGGCGGCGTCCATCGGCCTGGGCGGGCGGGTGAAGCCGCCGTGCAGGTGCAGCGACAGACCGTCGAAGGGCGGCGAGGCGGCGAGCTCGCGGACGGCCCCATCGATCCAGTCGGCGGACGCGGCGTCGGGGACCCGCACGTTGAAGCGGACGACGGCGTGGTCGGCCACGACGTTCAGGGCGGCCCCGCCCGAGATTCGCGCGACGTTGACCGTGACGCCTTCGCGCCGGCCGTTCAGGGCGTGCAGGCGGGCCGCAATGATGGCGGCGCCCGCGACGGCGTTGCGGCCCTCCTCGAAGGCGCGGCCGGCGTGGGCGGAGCGGCCGTGGACGGCCAGGTGCCAATTGGCCGATCCCTTGCGGGCGCCGGCCAGCGAGCCATCCGGCAGGGCGGGTTCGTAGGTCAGGCCGACATGCCCCTTGCCGCCGAGTTCGGCCAGCAGCGGGGCGGAGGCGGGGGAGCCGATCTCCTCGTCGGGCGACAGCAGGACGGTCCAGCCGACGGCTTCGCGGCCGGGGCGGGTTTCGAAGGCTTCGAGCGCGGCCAGCATGACGCTGATCCCGCCCTTCATGTCGGCGATGCCGGGGCCGTTCAGGGCGCCGTCGGGACGACGGACCACGGAGCGGAAGCCGCTTTCGGCCGGATAGACCGTGTCGTAGTGGCCGGTGAGCACGACCTGGATCGGTGCGTCGGGACGGCAGGTGATCCGCAGGGCGTCGGCGTGGGTTTCCTCGACGACCTCGCCCTGGTCGGTGAGGGAGGTGGAAGGGGCGGTGGGCGCCCGTTCGACCAGGGCCGAAAGGCGGCGCGCCTCGTCCTTGAGCCGATCCAGCATTTCGGCCAGGCCCGAGGCGTTACGGCTGCCGGAAGGGACCTCGGCCCAGGCCACGGCGCGATCGACGATCGCCGCTCCGGCGCGCGCGACGTGGTCGAGCACGGCCTGATCTTCCGCCAGAATCCGCATGCGCGCGGACCCTAGACGGGGAAGCGGCAAAGGTGAAGGCGAGGCTTGCGCGGCGGCCTGGGGACCGGCATGGCCGGGGGATGGTCATCACCCTTTACCACTATCCCAAATGCAGCACTTCGCGGACCGCGCTGGAGATGCTGAGCGAGCGCGGCGTGGAGCCGGTGGTGGTCGAATACATGCGGACCGGCTGGGATGAGGCGACCCTGCGGCGCCTGGGCGAGCGGAGCGGCCGGGGCGTGCGCGGGCTGCTGCGGACCAAGGAGCCGGCGGCGGCTGGCCTTGGCGAGGCGGATGACGCGGCGTTGATCGCCGCCATGATCGCCGAACCGGTGCTGGTCGAGCGGCCGATCCTGGAGACGGAAAAGGGCGTCCGACTGGGGCGGCCGCCGGAAGCGATACTGGAGATTCTCTAGCGTCCGCATCGGCAGGACGCGGTGAGACTCCGGAACACCGTCTCACCGTCTCGCGAGTCTCGCCCTCCTATTGTCTTTTAGGAACAATCGCCTGGAAGGCTCCTTCATGTGTGAGGGGGTGGGACCGTCTCACCTATCCACGTCCTGCCTGTCGTGCGCTGCCTGATAAGCTTAAGGCGTCGGGCTCGCTGGGAGATGGGATTTCAAAGACCGTCAGGCAGTTTACCACGGCCCGGACGGGTGATGCGCCGAAAGTCGGAGTCAGCGGTTCGGGCGATTGTCCGGGCCGCGCGCGCCGGGTGGGCGGGACTGGCGGCGCCAGCGGATGGAGAGGCTGGCCTCGCCGGTGCCGCCGAACCTTGAACTGATGGCGAGATTGCGCCGAGGCTGCCATTCGACGTTGACCGCCGCGCCGCCTTCGCCGCCGCCGATGATCTCCAGATAGACGTCGTCGGTGATGTAGCGGCCGCCGGCGATGGTCAGGGCCGAGGCCTCGCCGCCGAAGGACAGGCGGTCCAGCCCCGCCAGTTCCCGGAGGTTGCCGATCACGTCGAAACCGCCGCCGCCGGCGAGCGACGCCACGCCAGCCGCCAGCTGGGCCGCCTCGAAACCGGAGAGCTGGGAGGCCGAGCGGCCAAACAGGACCTGTGACAGGATTTCATCCTGCGGGAGGGCGGGGGTGGAGGTGAGCGCGATCTCGGGCCGCGCGGCCGTGCCGGTGACGCGCACGGTGGCGGTCAGGGCGGGGTCCTCTCGAACCGCCGACAGGTTCAGGCGGATGCGCGACGGATCGGTCGACAGGATGATCGTGCCCCGCTCGTCGAACACGAACCGCTTGCCGGCGAACTCGTAATCGCCGCGGATGACCCGGGCCGTGCCGGTCAGATTGGGCCGGGAGATGGTGCCGGTCACCCGGGCGTTCAGCCCCAGTTCGACGTTCAGGCCGCGACCGACGACCCGCACGTCGCCGCCGGGCGAACGCAGCTGGATGTCCAGGCCGATGGGAGAGCCGCGTTCGCGGGTCTCTTCCTCGGTGGGGTCGCCGCCGGGGCGATTGATCTCGACCACGTCCATCCGGACGATGCCGTTGCCGCCGACCGGATTGGCCTGGATCACCGCCTCGTCCACGTCGATCTGGCCGGTCAGCTGGATCCGGCCATCCGTCGCGCGGACGACGGTAAGGGGGCCGGACGCCCGGGCCTCGGCGATGTCGTTGTCGATGATGCGGAAGCCATCCAGGGTCAGGCGGAAGCTGGAGGGTGAACCCTGGCGCAGGCCGATGCGGCCCTGACCGGAGACCTGGCCCCGGTCGCCCGTGCCATCGGTGGCGGCGAAGGTCTCGACCAGGGCCGTGGTGTCGTCGAACCGGCTGGTCAGGGTCAGGTCGTCCAGCACAAGGCCCGTGGCATTGTCGCGGAAGCGGCCGTCGGCCACGGCCAGCCGACCGTTGAGGCGCGGTTCGTTCAGGGTCCCCCCCAGGATCGCCTGACCCTGGACCTGTCCGGCCAGCGACCGCTCGCCGCCCAGGAACAGGTCCCAGATCGGCTGGATCTGGCCCGCGATGGCGACCTCCCCGGACATCGGGCGGGTGCGGGCGATGGCCAGGCGAAGCGGCGCGGCCGAGGCCTCGACGGGCAGGGTCACATCCGCCGAGGCGCGCACCGTCTGACCGTCATTGGCCTGGGCCTCGATCCGCAGGGTGTTGTTGACGAGGGTGGCGTTGACCGCGCCGTCGACCTCCAGGCCCTGGGGCGCGTCGATGCTGCGCAGGTCCGCCAGGGTCACATTGGCCGAGCCGGACAGGTCGTCGCCGGCCCCGCGCAGGGCGACCCGGCCGGTGACGCGGCCGCGCAGGTCGGGCGCGAGCGAGCCCAGCTCGACGCTGGTCAGGTCGGCCTGGATGATGGCGGCGCGGCTGTCCTGGCGGAGTTCGCCCATCAGGACGCCGCCTCCGACCGACAGGTCCACGCGGGCCACGCGACCATCACCGGACAGGGCGACCACGGCGGGGTTGCGGGTCGAGAACGCGATCTCCCGCACACGCCCATCGCCGCTCAGCGTCACGCTCTGAGCCTTGCCCACGCGGGAATAGACGCCTTCGCCATCGAAGCTGACCGGCGTCCCTCCGCCGACGTCGGCGACCAGGGTGAAGGGGAGGCGCTCCAGCGTTCCCCGCCCGTTAAGTTCCAGGGTCCGGATGGTGGTCGCGGAGTTGGCGAAGCGGACGTTGCGCCCACTGACGTCCAGGATCGCGGTCTCGGCCCCCGCGCCCTCCGTCAGCCGGATGCGCCCGTCGGCCGTGCCGGAGGCCAGGAAGGCGCCGGGTCGGGCGGCGAAGGTCAGGTCCGCGCTGGAAGGTATGCTGTTGGACAGGGCGATCGCGCCGTGGGCGGTCACGCCGCCGGCGTTGAGGTCCACGTCGGTCAGGCGGATGCGGTTTCCGCCGAGGTGGAAATTGCCCGATGCGCGGGCCGGTCCGTAGTTGGAGCCCGCCGTGACTGCGATCCGTCCGTCCGAGGCGTCGCGCCCCTTGCGGAAGCTGAGGATCAGGTCGGTGTCGGTCAGGACGAGCGGTCCGGCCGCGACCCGGGCGAAGGCGGCGGTCAGGTCGGCGCGCGGCTGGGCCAGGGTCCCGGTCAGGGCGCCGCGACCAGTCATGGCGCCGTCGATGGCGACCGGACCGACGCCGAACGGCCCCTGGGCGTTCCAGTCGAGCGCCAGCGCCAGGCGGCCCTGCGGTTCGATCAGCCCCTTGGCGTTCACGCGCCCCGCCGCGCCGGTGAGACGGCCCTGATCGAGCTCGACGCGGCCCCGGTTCAGGAGGCCGGCCAGTTCCAGGCGGGGGGTCGGGCCGAGCAACCGGTCCAGTTCCTCCATCCCGATGGAAAGCCCGCGGCCCCGTCCGTCGAAGGTGATGCGCCAGGGCTGGCCCGATCCGCGCTGGCTGGCCTGGATCGGTCCGCCGAAGGCGCCGCGCGCGCCCCGCCGGATGCGGCTCGCATCGGTGACCTGGGCCTCGCCCCGGAACGCCAGCCCTCCGGTGATCGGTCGCGAGCCGGCGCCCGACAGCCGCAGGGCCTGGCCGGTCGCTTCGATCCGGCGGAGCAGGATCGCGCCATCGGTCTGGCGCGCGGCCTCGAACTGGACGCGCGGCTGGGGGCCGAGCAGGGCGCCGACGATCCCCTCGCTGCGGCCTCCGACCGCGCGAAGGTCGCCTTCGACGTCGAAGCGGCCGCGGTTGGCGGAGACATCCAGCGGTCCGCTGATCCGGGTGGCCCCGTAGCTGGCCACGGAGGCGTTCAGCAGGCTGACCTCGCCATCCAGCGCCCAGCGCTGGGCGTCGCCCGTGAAGGTCCCGACATAGGCCGCCGGGCCCGCGACTTCCGAGCCGACCAGACGGGTCAGGGACGGGGTGCTGACCTCCAGCCGGACGCCGTCGGGCGCGGAACGGTCGCGCGCATCGATCACACCCTGGGCCTCGGACTGCAGATTGTCGGCCATCAGCCGCCAGGCGACGCCCTGGAGCGCCTTGTTCTCAGGATCCGGCACGGTGGCGAAGCCGAACCGGGCGGTGCGGCCCACCCGTTCGACGAAGGGTCTGAGCAGGTCCGAACCGCTGAAGTCGAAGTAGCCGGAGATGCGCGAGCCGTTGGCTCCATACCGCCCCTTGACCGTCAGGGGGGTGAAGGCCCCGGTGCGGACCACGGCGTCGACCACCTCACCATTGACCAGGGCCGAGGCCAGGAAGGGCTGGTCGGGCGAATAGCCCAGCGCCCCGGCCAGCGGCCCGCCCTGCGCCTCCTGGGCGCGCAGGTTCAGCCGCAGATCGGCGGGCGAATCTCCGATGGTCGCGGCCAGCCGCAGGAAGTCGCCCGGCCGGTTCAGGCTGCGGGCGTCGAGCGTGATCTCCTTGGCCCCCCGGCGGGGCAACTCCGCGCCGCCCGCCAGGCTCCAGCGGCCGTATTCCTGGCTGAAGCCCTCCAGCAGTTCGACATTGGCGCTGAACCGGTCGATCTCGATCGACAGCGGCGGCGGGCCGGGCGGCTTGGTCGGGGGCTCGACCTCGGGCCGGCGGATCAGGCGGACGGTGTCGGCCGTGATGGTGTCGGCATGGAATCGCCGGCCGACCAGCGGCCAGTACGACCAGTCCACCCGCACGTTCCGGGCATCCAGCCATACGCCCTTCGCATCCGTTATCGTGACCCGCTCCAGGGTGAAGTCGTCGAACAGGTCGCCCCTCAGCCCATAGACGTTGATGCGGCCGTAGCGGCCGATCTTCTTGCCGGCGACGAAGCTGGTGACCAGTTCACGGCCGGGCCCGGTCAGCAGATAGCTGCGCCCTCCGACCACGGCGATCAGCACCAGCACCGCCAGGGTGGCGGCGAGGCAGCCACCGATGAAGGCCGCCCATTGCAGGCGCGTGCGGCGCCGGCGCTCGCGGCGGGCGACCGGCGCTTCGGCAGGCGTCTCCTGTGTGGGCGGGACCTCGGTCAAAACGCCTGGCCGATCGAAATGTAGACCTGGAAGTCGGCGTCGCCGTCGCGCTTGTCGAGCGGCAGGGCGATGTCGGCGCGGACCGGCCCGAACGGCAGCCGGTAGCGGACGCCCGCGCCGAGGGCGTAGCGCAGGTCCGCCAGGTTCGGGATTTCGTCGAGTCCGACGGCGCCCGCGTCGATGAAGCCCACGGCCTGGAAGCGGCGGCCGATGTCGTGGCGCACCTCGAGCGAGGTCTCGAACAGGCTAAGGCCTCCGCGCGGGGTGTTGTCGGGCAGGCGCGCGTTGACCCCCTGGTATTCATAGCCGCGCACCGAACCGCCGCCGCCCGAGTAGAACAGGCGGTCGGACGGCACGGTCAGCTCCTCGCCGCCCAGGATGGAGCCGAGCCGCACCCGGCCGGCCAGCACCGTGCGCGCGTTGTCGCGGACCGGCATGTAGGCGGTGACCTGGCTTTCCGCCCGCAGGAACAGGGCGGTGTCCTCGCCGGCCACGGCCGTGGGCTGGACGTTGGCGGTCAGACGCCAGCCGCGGGTGGGGTCGAGCGGATCGTTCGACTGGTCCCAGTAGGCGCTGCCCCGTCCGGTCAGGATGGCCAGGTCGCGGTCGAAGCGGATCGGGGCGCCGGTCACGGGGTCGAACCGGTTCTCGGTGTAATGGCCGGCGTCCAGCCCCAGGCCGTAGCTGAACCAGGATGTCCGGCCGATGCGCTGCTGAAGGTCCGCATTCACCGTCAGGGCCGTCCGGCGGTAGGCGTCGGTGTCCTCGTTGACGATGGCCGAACCCAATCTCAGCGTCCGCCCCGGACGCCGCCAGTGGGGCAGGCTGAGGTCCACGCCCAGCCGGCTGTCGATGTCGGCCAGCCGCGCCTCGAAGCGCAGGGTGTCGGCGCGGCCGAAGCGGTTGTGACGGGTCAGGATGACGTCGGCGCCCGAACCCTCGGCCGTCGAGAAGGTGAGGCCCGCCTCCAGGATACGGCGCGAGCGGTCGGTCAGGGTGACGACCACCGGGCGCAGGCCGTCCGGGGTCGCCCGATCGGCGGGCGCGAGAGCTACGCCGACGCCGTCGTAGACGCCGGTTTCGAGCAGCCGGCGCTCCAGCTCGGCGACCTGTTCCGGGTCGTAGCGATCGCCCTCCGACCAGGGCGCGAGTCCCGCGACCCAGTTGGGATTGGTGGGACCCTCGGTCTCCAGCCGGACCCCGTCCAGCCGCACCAGCTGGCCCGCGACGATCCGATAGGTGGGCTGGACCGTGAAGGTCGCGTGATCGACCACCACACGCCGCGGCTCGGTGCGGGCGTCCGCGTAGCCGCGCGTCGTTAGGCCCGCGACGATCCGGCCCTCGGCGGCGATGACGTCGGCGGCCCGGCCGGGCGCTCCGACCTTGAGGTCGAGGTCCCCCCGTGCGGCGCCGGCGGTGTCCGGGTCGGGCGGGGGCGCCACCCAGTCGATGATCGGCTCGGCGACCAGGAAGCGCGGGCCGGGCGTCACCTGAACGATGGCGACGGGCTGGGATTCGCCCTCGACCACGTCCTCGATGGTCGGCTGGTAGTAGCCCTCCGAGCGCAGCAGGGCCTCGGCCGCCTCGGCGGCGGCGCGGGCGCGGCGACGGGCCTCGAAGCGGTTGGTCGGCGGGCCGTCGACCTCCCCGACAGCCCGGGCGATCTGGTCCCTGAGGCCCTCGTCCATCTCGCCCCGGACCAGGGCGCGCGGATCGGCCTGGGCGTTCGTGGCCAGGATCGTCCAGAGCGCCGCGGAGGCGGCCAAGAGGGCAGGCGTGACCTTCAACCCGAAACCTTCATCAACCGCCCCCGGTGAAAGACCCTTGCACGATTCCGACTGACGCCGCCGCGCGGCGACCGTGCTCTTGGTCACGGCCGATGGCGACGGCGTGGCGGATCAGTAGAAGAGGGTTTCGCTCTCGGGCTGGACGGTTTCCTCCGAGGTCCGCTTCTCGGGGGGAAGGGTCGACGGGTCCGTGGCCGGAGACGTCTCGGGCGCGGTGGCCGCGGCCGGCGCGGCCACGTCCTCGACCGCCGGAGCGGGCGGCGGTTCGACGGCGGGCGCGGTCTCCACGCCCTCGTCGCGGCGCGGCTCCTCGCAGGCCGAAAGACCCGCGGCCGAGGCCAGGACCAGAGCTGCAATCAATCGCTTCATCGGATGTCCCCTCCCAGTCGCCGCCTTGCCAAACGTGCGGCGTGTACGCCCGTTCCTTAAACCCGCGCGCGCGGCGGGTCACGCCCCCCGTCGGCGGTGCAAATCCTTTGCTTACCTTCGAGGTCTAGGCTGCGCCCAACGAGGGGAAACAGATGCACGGATCCGGTTACGCCATGGTCGCGCAGGTGCGCGTCCGTGAGCTCAAGACCCGTATCGGACTGGCCGCCTTCATCGGTGCGGTCGCCTGGTACCTGGCGCCCAGCATCTGGCCCGGGGTCTGGTTCGCCGCCGTGTGCGGCACCCAGCTTATCGACTGGGTGGTGTTCCGGCCGATCCGGCGGACACCCGACGTTGAGCCGAGCGCGGCCTATCGGGTCCTGTGCTGCGCCACCGCCTCCCTCAATGTCATCGTGTATTCCGCCATCTCCGCCTACCTTTGGATGCAGGGCGGGGACGTGGGCCGGCTGTTCGCCATGGTCCAGGTGGCGGGCGGACTGCTGCACGTCAGCCTTCACATGTACCACGCGCGGGCGGTCCTGCTGTCCGCCGCCGTGCCGCACAGCCTCTATTTCCTGGGCTTGCCCGTGCTGGGCGCGATCGCCAGCCAGAGGCCGCACGAGCTGCTCGTGGTCATCGGCGGCCTGCTCTACATGACCCATCTGGTGGTCGCGGTGCGCCAGACTTCGGTGACCACCCGAGCCCTGGTGGAGGCGAACGAGGCGGCGGACGAGCAGCGGCGCCGCGCGGAGGTGGCCTCGGCGGCGAAGTCGGACTTCCTGGCCGTCATCAGCCACGAGATCCGCACCCCCATGAACGCGGTGATCTCGGCCGCCAACCTGCTGCGTCGCACGCGGCTGGATCCGGATCAGCGGGAACATGTCTCGATGCTGCTGGACGCCGGCGACGTGCTGGTCGGCCTGCTGAACGACGTGCTGGACCTGTCCAAGATCGAGGCGGGCAAGATGCAGGTCGATCACGCCGAAATGAACCTGCGCGACAAGCTGGCCTCGCTCGGCCGGCTGTGGGAGCCCAAGGCGGCGGCCAACGGCGTTCGTCTGCAGGTCGAGGTCGCCGAGGACGTGCCGGCCTGCGTGATGACGGATCCCCTGCGGGTCCAGCAGATCCTGTTCAACCTGCTGTCCAACGCGGTGAAGTTCACCGAGGGCGGGACGATCACGGTCGACGTGGACTTCCACAAACCGGACCGGCGGCTGATCGTAGCGGTCAGCGACACGGGCTGCGGCATTCCCGCCGACCGGCTGGCCGGCGTCTTCGACAGCTTCGAACAGGTCGACGCCGGCACCACCCGAAGACACGGGGGCACCGGGCTGGGCCTGGCGATCAGCCGTCGCCTGGCCCAGATCATGGGCGGCGACCTGACGGCTCAGAGCACGGTCGGCCGGGGTTCGACCTTCACCCTCAGCCTGCCGGTCGAGGTGGTGGAGCAGGAGCATGCGGTCCAAACCCGCGAGGAGCGCCCGCTGTCCCTGGTCGGACGCGCCGTGCTCGCCGCGGACGACCACGAGGTGAACCGGCGCATCCTGGCCCTGCTGCTGGAACCGCACGGGTGCCGGCTGACGCTGGTCCAGAACGGCCGGGAGGCGGTCGAGGCCGCGCAGGGGCAGCGGTTCGACGCCATTCTGATGGACATGCAGATGCCGATCATGGACGGGCTGGAGGCCACCCGGGGCATCCGCAGGGGGGATCTGAACGGCGACACCCCGATCATTGCCCTGACCGCCAACGCCCTGGATGTGCACCGGGCCGCCTGGGAGGGGGAGGGCGTCCACGCCTTCCTGACCAAGCCCATCGACCCTGTGCTGCTGGCCCGCACCCTGGCCGAGGCCTGCGCGGAGAGCGCGGCGGAACGCGAGGCCGCCGCCGCCTAGGACCAGCCCGCCAGAGCCTCCTGCAGGCTCAGGGGACCAGGCTGGACGGATGGCGCAGGCGTCTCGCCGTCGAACCGGGGCGCGGGCGCGGGCTGAATGGGTGACCCGCCGAAGGTCCCGCGCGCCGCGTTGTGGGGGTGAGCAGCCGCCTCTGCGAGGGTCAGCACCGGGGTAACGCAGGCCTCGGTGCCGGCGAAATGCTCGGCCCAGGCGTCCCGATCACGCTCCAGGAACAGGCTTTCGAAGCGAGCGTGCAAGGTCGGCCAGCCGCCGATGTCGTATTGCGGCGCCGTGGCTGGATCGACGCCGAGTCCGGACAGGAGGGCCGCATAAAAGCGGGGCTCCAGGGCGCCGACAGCGACGAAGCCTCCATCCCGGCAGCGATAGCAGCGGTAGAAGGGCGCACCCCCGTCCAGCAGGTTGGCGCCCCGGCGGTCGCTCCATACGCCCCGCGCCGACAGGGCGTGGAACAGGCTGGCGAGAAGGGCCGAGCCGTCCGTCATGGCCGCATCGACGACGCGTCCCCCGCCGGTGGTCCGGGCCTCGATCAGGGCGGCGAGCACCCCCGTCACCAGCAGCATGGCGCCCCCGCCGTAGTCGCCCACGAGGTTCACCGGCGGGCGCGGCGGCCGGTCTGGCTCCCCCATCAGTCCGAGCGCGCCGGACAAGGCGATATAGTTGATGTCATGGCCGACCTGATCGGCCATCGGCCCGTTCTGGCCCCAGCCGGTGACGCGGCCGTAGACGAGGCGAGGATTGCGGGCGCGGACGGCTTCGGGCCCCAGTCCGAGGCGTTCCATGACGCCGGGCCGGAAGCCCTCGATCAGGGCGTCGGCTCGGGCAGCGAGATCCAGCGCCCGGTCGCGGTCGGCGGGGTCTTTGAGGTTCACGGGAACCGGCGCCCGGCCACGATGCAGGACGGCGCCCCCCACCTCCTCGAACACCACCTCGCCCGATCCGGCGCGGGTCAGTCGCAGCACATCGGCCCCGAGATCGGCCAGGACCATGCCGGCGAAGGTGACCGGCCCCAGGCCGTCGAACTCGAGGATGCGCACGCCGGAGAGAGGAGCCATTCGACCTGCTTAGCCGTTGGGGAGCAGGGCCGAAAGCAATCGCCTAACCGGCTTGACCGGAAGGGCGCGATGCAAGAGAAGGCCCGGCGCGATGTGGGCGTCCTTAGCTCAGTTGGTTAGAGCATCTGACTTTTAATCAGAGGGTCCTCGGTTCGAGCCCGAGAGGACGTACCATCGCCGGGCCTTCGCGGTCTCACCAGCCGGAGGGCGAGACGACCAGGTCGACCCAGGCGTTGGCGGCGGGGTCGTTCGCCGGATCGGCGGCGCCGGCGCTGTAAATCCTGAGCCTGCCATAGGGCACCCCGCCGGCCGTCAGGTAGTCGCGGACCCGTTCGGCGCGGACGCGCGCCAGGGTGGTCAAGGCGGCGGGGCCCTCCTGGAGATCGGTTTCGAGCGCTAGGGCGATGACGACAGCCTGGGTCACGGTCGGCCGGAAAGCCTCGACCTCCGCGCGCAGAGCCTCGCTGACCTCGATCTCGCCGGGGGCGAAGTCGTCGCCATCGGCCTTGATCCAGATGGCCCCGCGATCGATCAGGGCCTCGACCATGGCGTCGGCGCGCAGCCGCTCCAGACGCTCGGCCCCGAACTGGGGATGGATGAAGACCACGTAGGGGCGGAAGCGGCGGGCGTCCGCGATATGGCGATCCAGGAGCTGGCGGCCCTCGTCGCTGAGCACGTGGCTGTTCGGCATGAAGTAGGCGTCGCTGATCCTGAGGTAGGGACCGGGATCTTCCATGGGCCGCGTCGCCGCCTCGTTCTCGACGGCCAGCAGGCGGCCGATCGCCTCGGCGCGGTGCGCGGCGACCAGGGCGGCGGCCACGTCCGCCTCCGTCGGGTCGGCGTGGCCGGTGACGGCCAGGTCGCCGAGTTCGCGGGCCTCCACGGCCAGCTGATCCAGCTGCTGGCGGAGCTCCGGCGTCAGCCGGGTCTCGTTGAGGGGAAAGTGGACCCGGGCGCTCTGAGCGTGGGCGAGACCGGGTGCGGCCGCGAGGGCCAGAACAACGGCCGCGACCGCCTTCCATTTCAGCATGAACGCCTCCCTCGGTTCAGACAGGGGCGAGGCTGAGGCTTCGGCGGGGCGAAAGGCAAGGGCTGGGACAGCATGGACAGGGTTTCGTCAGGTTCTAAGGTGCCGGCCGGTATGGAGGTGCGTATGCGTTGGATCGGCCTGGTTCTCGTGGCGACGGTGGTCGTGGGGGGCTGCTCGGCGGGCCGGCAACTGGGCGCGGGGTTCGGCGACGCGGCGGGGCAGCCGCTGAGCGACCTGAACCTGCGGCGGGAGCGCATTCCGACCGTGCTGCTCCAGGCCCAGGCCAATCCCTACGACCAGAGGAACCTGAACCAGTGCTCCACGGTCGCCGCCGAGGTGACGCGGCTGAACGAAGCCCTGGGCCCTGATCGGGACGAGCCCCCGGCGCCGGACGGGGCCAACCTGAGCGAACGAACCCAGGACGCGGCGGCCGCGGCGGCGCTGGATGCGATCCGTGACACCGCGGCGGACTTCATCCCCTATCGTTCCTGGATCCGCCGGCTGACGGGGGCCGAGGCGCACTCGCGCCAGGTGCAGGACGCGATCGAGGCCGGGCGGCTGAGGCGGGCCTTTCTGAAGGGGCTGGGCATGCGGCTGAACTGCGCGCCGCCAGCGTCGCCGGCCTGGTTCCAGCCGGCGCGGCGCGGGCGGAGGTGAGCCGCGCGATCCTCCGCTCTGGGGGGAGGATCGAAGGGTCAGTTCGACGTATGCCGGGCGTGGAACTCCCGCCGGAAGCCCTCGAACCGGCCCTCGGCGATGGCCGAGCGCATGGCGGCGGTCAGGGCCTGGAAGAAGGCGATGTTGTGCCAGGACAGAAGCACCTTGCCGAGGATCTCGTCGGTGCGGATGAGGTGGTGGAGGTAGGCCTTTGAATAATCGGAGGAAGCCGGGCAGGGGGTGGTGGGGTCGAGCGGGTCCTGGTCCTCGGCGAAGCGGGCGTTCTTGAGGTTGATCGGCCCATCCCACGTCCAGGCCTGGCCGTGGCGGCCGGCCCGTGTCGGCAGGACGCAATCGAACATGTCGACGCCCCGCCAGACGGCTTCCACCAGGTCGATCGGCTTGCCGACCCCCATGAGATAGCGGGGCCGGTCGGCGGGAAGCATCTCGGGGGCGTAGTCCAGCACCTCGCACATGGCCTGGTGGCCCTCGCCGACCGCCAGGCCGCCGATGGCGTAGCCGTCGAAGCCGATCTCGCGCAGGCGATCCGAGCTCTCGCGGCGCAGGTGCTCGAAGGTAGAGCCCTGCTGGATGCCGAACAGGGCCTGGGCGTCGCGGGTCCCGAAGGCGTTCTTCGAGCGCTGTGCCCAGCGGGCGGACAGCTCCATGCCCTGGCGGGCGCGGGGCTCCTCGGCTGGCCAGGCGACGCATTCATCCAGCTGCATGACGATGTCCGAGCCGATGGCGTCGGCCTGGATCTGGATGGATCGCTCCGGCGTCAGGACGTGCTTGGAGCCATCGACGTGGCTGGAGAAGGTCACGGCCTCCTCGGTCAGCTTTGAGATGCCCGACAGGGACATGACCTGGAAGCCGCCGCTGTCCGTCAGGATCGGCTTGTCCCAGCGCATGAAGCGGTGGAGGCCGCCCAGCCGCTGCATCCGCTCCGGGCCGGGGCGCAGCATCAGGTGGTAGGTGTTGCCGAGCAGAATGTCGGCGCCCGTCTGGGCCACCTGATCCACCGTCAGGGCCTTGACCGTCGCGGCGGTGCCCACCGGCATGAAGGCGGGCGTGCGGATGTCGCCGCGCGGGGTCTTGAGGACGCCGGTGCGGGCTCGGCCGTCGGTGGCGGAGATGTCGAAGGGGAAGGGCAAGGGAAGGTCCGGCTGGGCGAGGCGTGAGTGAGAGTCGAAATTAAAATGACTCTCATTTCCATCACCGCCGTCAGGCGGAAATGCGGGTGATGGGCGGGTGAGAGTGAGAGTCTCGAAAAAAAGACTCTCATTTCCATCACGACCCCTCGGACCAGGGCGTGAGGCCGGAGGTCAGTATACCTTGGTTTTCAGGGGTGGTGACCTTGGAGCGCCAGTTTTTTCCCCTCCGCTCATCCGGGGGCGCTGCGAAACAGCAGGCTGCCGTCGCCGTAGGAATAGAAGCGGTAGCCGCTCTCGATGGCGTGGGCGTAGGCGGCCCGCATCGTTTCGAGGCCCGCGAAGGCCGAGACGAGCATGAACAGGGTCGATTTCGGCAGGTGGAAGTTGGTCATCAGCACATCGGCGGCGCGAAACGTATAGCCGGGCGTGATGAAGATGGCCGTGTCGCCGTGGAAGGGCTGGATGACCCGCTCGGGGGTGGCGGCCGATTCCAGCAGGCGCAGGGAGGTGGTGCCGACGCAGACGATGCGGCCGCCGGCTCCGCGCACGATGTTCAGCGCGGCGGCGGTTTCGGCGGAGACCTCGCCCCATTCGCTGTGCATGCGGTGGTCGGCGGTGTCGTCCGCCTTGACCGGCAGGAAGGTGCCGGCGCCGACGTGCAGGGTCACGGCGTGGGTGGAGACGCCTTTCGCACGGATGGCGTCAAGCAGGGCCGGGGTGAAATGCAGGCCGGCGGTGGGGGCGGCGACGGAGCCGTCGTGCTCGGCGAAGACGGTCTGGTAGTCGGCGCGGTCCTGATCGTCCTCGGGCCGCTGGGCCGCGATGTAGGGCGGCAGGGGCATGACGCCGACGTCGCGGATCGCCTCGTCGAGGAAGGGGCCCGAGAGGTCAAACCGCAGGGAGACCAGGCCGTCTTCGTGTTTGGCGGCGACGGTGGCGTGGAGGGCGCCGAGGAGGCAGGGGGCGGAGTCTTTGAAGCCCTCCCCTCGAGGGGGAGGGTTGGGTGGGGTGGGGGCAGGTATGTCGACGGAGGACGCCGACTGGCTCCGCCTGGTGGTCGATGCAGGCTCACGCGCCAGGTCCTGACGCTCACTGCCTCCACCCCATCCCCCGGCCCCTTCCCCCTCGAGGGGAAGGGGAGCGGAAAAGATGATGCGATCCCCCACCTTGATCCGCTTGCCCGGCCTCATGAAGGCCGACCAGGCATCCGGGGCGTCGCGGTGGTGGAGGGTGGCCTCGACGTCGACGGTGAGGGTCTCGCCCTCGGACCCGAGACGCTGGCGGACGCCGGAGAGGCGGGCGGGGATCACGCGGGTGTCGTTGAACACCAGGGCGTCGCCGGGGCGCAGGAAATCCGGCAGGTCGCGCACGCCGTGGTCGCTGAAGCCGCCGTCGCGCACCACCAGCATTCGGGCGGCGTCGCGCGGGCTCGCCGGACGCAGGGCGATCCGGTCGTCGGGCAGGTGGAAGTCGAAGTCGGCGGTCCTCATGCCGGGCGCGAATGGCCATGCGGGCGGGGCGGGGTCAAGGCGGGGTTGAACCCGATCCGACCTCAGGCCTTTGCTTCGCATGACCCTGACGCGCCTGCTTCCCTCCATCCTGATCGGCGCCGTCGCCAGCGCCCGGTCCATGACGCCGATGGCCGCCCTGGCCGGAGCGCATCTGGCGGGGCGGAAGACCCCAGGGCGACTGTGGCTGCTGGACAAGCCTCTGTTCACCTTCGGCGCCCTGGCGATGGGGGTGGGCGAGCTTTTCGGCGACAAGATGAAGTCCGCGCCCGATCGGACCGTGTTCCTGGGCCTGCTGGCCAGGATCATGAGCGCCGGGATCGCGGGCGGGGCGCTGGCTTCGCGCGGGCGGGAGAAGGAGGGCGCCGCCGCCGCGGTGGCGACCGCCGTGCCCCTGGCCTATGCGACCCTGGCCGCGCGCAAGCGGGCCATGCGGCAGATCGGCCAGACCCGGAGCGGCCTGATCGAAGACGCCCTGATCGTCGCGGCGGCGGCCGCTGTCGTCACCCTCGCCCTGCGGCGCGCCCGCTAGTCCAGCGAGCTCAGCACCGGTTGACGTGGCCCATCTTGCGGCCCGGCCGCGCCTCGGCCTTGCCGTAGAGGTGCAGGCGCATGGCGGGGTCTGAGACCAGCTCGGCCCAGCGGTCGACCTCGTCGCCCAGCAGATTGGTCATCTTAACGCGCGCGTGGGCGGTCGTGGGTCCGAGCGGCCAGCCGGCGATGGCGCGAATGTGCTGTTCGAACTGGTCGCAGACGCAGCCGTCCTGGGTCCAGTGGCCGGTGTTGTGGACGCGGGGCGCGATCTCGTTGACCAGCAGCCGCCCGTCGCCGAGGTCGAACAGCTCCACCCCGATGACGCCGACGTAGTTGAGGCCTTCCAGGATGGCGTGGGCGATGTCTCGGGCGCGGGCTTCCGTCGCGGGATCGACAGCGGCGGGGGCGAGCGTGGTGCGAAGGACGCCGCCGGAATGGCTGTTCTCGCCCAGCGGATAGACGGCGACCGCGCCATCCCAGCCGCGCGCGGCGATGACCGAGAGCTCGCGCACGAACGGCGCCCGGGCCTCCAGGATCGAGGGGCGGCCGCCCAGGGCGGCGAAGGCGGCCTCGGCCTCGTCGGCGGAGGCGACCCAGACCTGGCCCTTGCCGTCGTAGCCCTCGCGGCGGGTCTTGAGCAGGGCGGGGGCGCCCAGGCGGGCGAGGCCGGTGCGCAGGTCGTCCACGCTATCGACCGCGACGAAGTCCACGGTGGTCGCGCCGACGCCGTTCAGGAAGGTCTTTTCGTCCAGCCGGTCCTGGGCCGCCTTCAGGGCCTCGGGGCCGGGCGCGACGCGCGCCCCGCCCGCCGCCAGCCGCTCCATCGAGGCGGCCGGCACATTCTCGAACTCGAAGGTCACGACGGCGCAGGCGCGGCCAAGCGCGGTCAGGGCGTCGGGATCGTCATAGGCGGCCACGATCTGCTCGCGCGACACCCGGCCGGCGGGCGAGTCAGGCTCCGGGTCCAGGATCATCACGTCGAAGCCGAGGCGCGAGGCGGCCTGGGACAGCATGCGGCCCAGCTGGCCGCCGCCAACGATGCCCAGGGTGGAGCCCGGCGGCAGGGGTAGATCGGCCATCAATCCTCGACCGTCTCGTGCACCGCCTCGGTCTGGGCCTCGCGGAAGGCGGAGAGACGGCCGGCGAGTTCGGGGTCGGTCAGGGCCAGGATCTGTCCGGCCAGGATGCCGGCGTTGGCGGCGCCCGCCTCGCCGATGGCCAGGGTGGCGACCGGGACGCCGGCGGGCATCTGGACGATCGACAGCAGGGAATCGAGCCCGCTCAGCGCCCTGGACTGCACCGGCACGCCCAGCACCGGCAGGTCGGTCATGGAGGCGACCATGCCCGGCAGGTGGGCCGCCCCGCCAGCGCCGGCGATGATGACCTGGACGCCGGCCGCGCGGGCCCCGGCGGCGAAGTCGTAGAGGCGTTTCGGGGTGCGGTGGGCGCTAACCACGCGGGCCTCCCAGGCGACGCCCAGGCGATCCAGCATGTCGGCGGCCCGCTTCATGGTCGGCCAGTCCGAGCGGCTGCCCATGACGATCGCGACCGGGGGGGCGACGGGCGGCGTTTGAGGCTCGGCCATACATGCTCCTGACGCGAAAGCGGCCGGTTACAGCACGCGCGTTGCGCCCGCAACCGAGGGCGCTAGCATCGCGTCAGTCGCGCGGGCCCCTGAGTCGCTCGCGCCTTCGGAGCCCAATCTTGTCCGAACCGGTCCTCGACGATCCGCACGCCGAGATCGCCCGCCTGAAGGCGGAGGTCGAGGCCTTGCGTCTGCGCGCCGAGGCGGCGGAGGCGGCGGCCGAGCATGATGTCCTGACGCCGGCGCTGAACCGGCGCGGCTTTGTGGCCGCCGTGACCCGGACCATGGCCTATTGCGCCCGCTACGAGGCGCCGGCGGTGTTGCTCTATCTCGACCTCGACGGCTTCAAGGGAGTGAACGACAGCCTGGGCCACGCGGCCGGTGACGCCGCCCTGGTGCAGGTCGCGCGCCTGCTGATGGCCAATGTGCGTGAGAGCGACGCGGTGGGCCGGCTGGGCGGCGACGAGTTCGGCCTGCTGATGCTCAACGCGGGCGTGGAGGAGGGGCGGGAGAAGGCCCAGCGCCTGATGGAGGCCCTGGCGGCGGACGGGTTCGAATGGGCGGGCGAGCGCGAGGCTCTGGGCGGTTCATTCGGGGTGCGCGCCTTCGCGGGCCAGGCGGACGCGGAGACCTGGCTGGCCGAGGCGGACGCGGCGATGTGGGTCAGGAAGCGGGGGCGGTAGCCGCAGTCCAGCGAGAGCCTGCGGTTTTCTATGTTCCGCTCATCCCCGCGAAAGCGGGGACCCAGGACCATAGGCTCGGCGGGAGGGATCACGCGTCTGCATCGTCGGTGCGGCCGCCTCGCCCAAAGGACTGGATCCCCGCCTTCGCGGGGATGAGCGGCAATCCCGCCGACCTAGGCGATGATGTCCGGCAGGATCCGGCCTTCCAGCGCGACGATCTCGTCGCGTAGCGCCAGCTTCTTGCGCTTCAGGCGGGCGATGCGGAGCTGGTCGGGGACCGGCATGTGGTTGAGCGCCTCGATGGAGGCTTCCAGGTCGGCGTGCTCCTGGCGGAGCGCGCGGACCTGGTCGCGGAGCGCGATCTCTTCTTCGGTCAGGAAGGGTTCGTCGTCGTTCATCTCGGCCCCGCGCGGGCGGCTTATACGCCAGCCGCCTTCAGGCCGAAAGACGGGCGCAGAGGGTCTCGAGCGCGGCCCGTGGCGTGACGGGGGACCAGGCTCGGGACACGCGGGCCAGGGCGGGCAGGCAGGGCAGGGCCTGGCCCTTTTGGTCCGGAGACAGGCGTTCCAAAGCGAGCAGCAGGCGGCGTTCGCCGTCGAGCTCCAGCGCCTTGACCTGCTGGCGCATGGCCAGCCGGTCGTCGTCGCCGATGTCGGGGATGGCGGCCTTCAGCCGGCGGCGGATGGCGCGCAAGGGGGCGATGGCCGAGTCGTCCCAGGCGCGGGCGGTGTCGACGGCCGCCTCGACCGCGTCATCGTCGAGCGGGCGGCCGTCCGAGGCTGTCCAGGCGGCCCATAGCAGCAGGCAGACGTTCTGGTCGTGCAGGTCCTGGAGGCCGAGGCAGGTCTCGGACACGCCCGGCCGGGCATAGGCCTCGACCGCCCAGGTCCACAGGCCCCTCATGCCGGATCGAGCCCGCCCTTGAGGCCGTCCCAGCGGCGAACGGCGGCCCAGTCCAGTCCGAACAGGTCGAGCGCCCGGCCGACCGACTGGTCCACCATCTGCTCGATCGACGCGGGGCGGGCGTACATGGCGGGAAGAGGCGGGGCGATGATCGCGCCCATCTCGGCCAGGGCGGTCATCGTGCGCAGGTGACCGAGATGCAGCGGCGTCTCGCGCACCATCAGGACCAGTGGCCGGCGCTCCTTCAGCGTCACGTCGGCGGCGCGGGTCAGCAGCGTCGAGGTCACGCCGGTGGCGATCTCGCTCATGGTCCGGACCGAACAGGGGGCGACGATCATGCCGAGCGTACGGAAGGAGCCGGAGGCGATCGTCGCGCCGACATCGGTCAGCCGATGGACCACAGAGGCGCGCTTCGTCAGGTCGTCGGCGCCCAGATCGGTCTCCTGCGACAATGTGAGCAGGGCCGCCCGGGTGACCACCAGATGACTCTCGATCCCGAGCTCGCGCAGGGCGTCGAGCACCCGCACGCCATAGATCACGCCGGAAGCGCCGGAGATTCCGACGACTATTCGGTTAGTCGTTGTGGTGACGGCTCCGTTCATATCTTCGGCCATTTTCGGAGGAAGGATCGTCGGCGTCCGGAGCGGTCGCGTGTCACTGGAAAGTGATTACACAGAGGTCGCGTCCGGGCGCTCATTGTCTGGTCCCTTAGACATGGAGGCGCAAGCCATGACCATCGATGCTCGTATCCGCGAACTGGGAAATCGTCACCGCCAGCTGGATGAGACCATCCGCTCGGAGCTCGGTCGTCCGTCCGTGGACTCGCTGCACCTGAGGGAGCTGAAGCAGCGAAAGCTCAGGCTCAAGGAGGAGATATCCTCGCTTGAGGCCAGGGCGGGTTAGGGCCCACCGACAATCGAATATGAAGCGGCCCCGGAGAGCGTTCTCCGGGGCCGTTTCTGTCAGTTCCTGTACCGTTCGTCCCCGCGAAGGTGGGATGAGCGGGCGCGGATCGGGATCAGCGCGAACCGAAGACGGATTCTGCGGTGGGCTCGGCGCCGCGGCGTTCGGCCTCTTCGGGGACGAACTCGGGCTCGGCCGGCTCGGCGTCGACGGGCTGGAGGGTGGCGCCGCCCTTCTTGGCGTCGTCCTTGGCCTTCTTCTCGGCCGCCTTCTTCACGATCTCGTCCAGTTGCAGCTGGCCGACGAGGCCCAGCGTCACCGGATCGACCGGCTTGATGTTGGCCGAGTTCCAGTGGGTGCGGTTGCGGACGCTCTCGATGGTCGACTTGGTGGTGCCAAGCAGCTTGGCGATCTGGGCGTCGGTCACCTCGGGGTGATTGCGAACGAACCAGGCGATGGCGTCCGGGCGGTCCTGGCGACGCGAGACCGGGGTGTATTTCGGCGCGGCCTTGGTTGTCTTCAGCAGTTCGGCGTGGCGGCTGACGACCGCCTTCATGCGGTAGTTCTCGTCGGCCTGGGCCTTGTCCAGCTCCTCGCGGGTCAGCTGGCCGCCGGTGATGGGGTCCACGCCCCGGATGTCGCGGGCCACGTCGCCGTCGGCGATGCCGCGCACCTCAAGCGGATGCAGGCCGCAGAAGTCGGCGATCTGCTCGAAGGTCAGGGAGGTGTTGTCCACCATCCAGACCGCGGTGGCCTTGGGCATCAGGATATCGGTCATGTCGTCTCGCCTTCGTACGGCGGCCGCGCCGGGCGCCGGAAACAGAGGCGCCCGACCTTTCGGCCGGGCGCGATTGTCGAAACCATATGCGCTTTCGGGTCAAAAGAAAACGTCAGTCGACAACGCCATACAGCTACGGTTCAGGTGCGTCATTGAACAGTGGTCGTCAGCACGCATTATGCGGCCACACTGATGGAGGAACGACCATGTTGATCACGACGAGCCTGGCGGCCCTGGCCCTGATGGGCGCCGCGCCCCAGCAATACGCCCCGCGCGTGGACGACGGGCCCCAGCGGGTCGCGCCGCGCGGCAGCTACGCCCAGTCCTGCTCGGGCGAATATGTGAACCAGGGCCGGCTCTACGCCGACTGCCGGGACACGCGCGGCCAGCTGCGGGGCACCTCGATCGAGCTGAACCGCTGCACCTCGAGCGATATCGCCAACAACGACGGCCTGCTGGTCTGCGGCGGGGTGCGCGGCTCGTATGAGGATCGCGGCGGCAATGGCCGTCCGGGAGGCGGCTGGGGCGACGGACGGCCCGGCGGCGGAAACAACGGCGGCGGCTGGGGCGGCGGCAACAATGGCGGCGGCTGGGGTCGCGACAGCGTCACCGTCTATCGCGACGCCCGCTTCCGGGGTCAGTCGACGACCTTCTCAGGTGAGATGCCGAACCTGGGCAACACCGGCTTCAACGACGCCATCAGCTCGATGGAGTTCCGGGGAACCTGGGAGGCCTGCACCGACGCCTGGTTTCGGGGTCAGTGCCAGACCTTCACCGACAGCGTCGGCAACCTGGACCGCTGGGGCATGAACGACCGAATCTCGTCCCTGCGTCCCGTCCGGCGCGGCGGCGGCCGTTGGTAGCGTGAACGGCTGATGCGTCATCGGCCCATGGCGGACCCGTTCCGCCGTGGGCCGATCGCCGGTCTGCAGGCCTGGGTGGATGAGCGTTCGAGCGAGTCGGTGACCGGCGGGCCCGGCGCGCCCAGCCTTCAGCGGACGTCGATCGTCTGGGCGATCCGCTCGGCTGTCGCCAGGTCGGGCTCCATCAGGCTGGACAGCCAGATGTGCACCTCGCGGCCGGCTCCTGGCTGCGAGAACAGGTGCTCCATGGCGACCCGCCGCCCATCCTGCTCCACCACCACCGAGGTGCGGCCGCCGACATTGGCCCGGGCTCCGTCATAGATCGGGAACTGCGACGCCGGGCCGACATAGACGGTCACGAACGGCTGATCGCCGCGCCGCACGACATAGATGTTGAAGTTCGGACCCGGCCGCCCGGTGGTGAGCTGGAAGCCCGCGGGCAGATCGACCGTGAACGGCAGGGCCTGCATCGCCTGTGCGTCCAACGCCATGTAGGCGGGAGCCACGGCTGGGGCGACGCTGGCCGGCGCGGTCGCCGCCGGAGCAGGGATCGAAGGCGCGGCCGCCACCGGCGCCGTCGCCGTCGGCGAAGCGCGCGGGGCCGGGCTCGGCGATGGCGCCGCCGTCGAGGGCGTGACGACAGGCGCCCGCGCAGGTTCGACAGAGGGTGGGCTTGGTCTCGGCGCCGGCGCGGAAACCGCTGACGGCGTCGGTGCGACCACGGCCGGTCCGCTGTTCAGGCTGGAGGTGACGGAGCGGGTCTCCACCGGGGCGGACGGAGGCGCCGATGGCGCGGGCGACGGCCGGGCTGTCTCGGCCGCTGGAACGGTCGCGGGTGGAGGGGAGGCGTTGGATGGGCCGCCATTCAGCATCCGGGTGATGTCGCTGCCCGGCCGGGCCGGGGCAGGATCCTGGCTCCGGGCCTCGGCGGCGCCGGCGAGGGCGAGGATCGACAGGGTGACGGCTGCGGTCTTCATGGCCGGAAACATCGGCCGTCCTCCGGCGCACGGCAAGCCCATGCAGGTCCGAGCCCTAGGCGGCGCGCAGCTCGACCCAGAAGACGGCGCCTTCGCCAGGGCTGGACATCACCCCGATCGACCCGCCCATCAGTTCGACCAGCCGCTTGGACAGGGCCAGGCCGATGCCGTGGCCCTCGACCGCCGATCGTTCCAGTCCCAGTCGGTTGAACGGCTCGAACAGCTGCGACTGCTTCTCCGGCGTCAGGCCTGGGCCCCGGTCTGCGACCTCGACGCGCACGGCGCCGTTCTCGGCCCGGGACGCGCGGAAGGTGACCTGGCCTCCGGAGCCGCCGTACTTGACCGCATTGACCGCCAGATTGCCGATCACCTGGGTCAGGCGCTGGGAGTCGGCCAGGGCGATCAGCCCCTCTTCGCTGACCAGTTCCAGCCTCAGGCCCTGCGCCTCAGGGCGCATCGCGATGGAACGTCGCACGTCGTCGAGCACGCCGGCCACATCGACCGGCCGCATCTCGACCTTGACCGCCCCGGATTCGGCCCGGGCGACATCGAGCAGGTCGTGGGCCAGGGTCTCCACCTGGCGCGCGGTCTTGACCAGCATGTCGGCCATTTCCCGCTGGGTGTCCGTGACCGGTCCCAGCTGCCCCGTCTGCCACAGCTCGCCGATGCCGATCACGCCGCCGACGGGGCTCTTGATCTCATGGGCAACGTTGGCCAGCAGCCGCGACTTGGCGGCCGAGGCGCGCTCGGCCCGTTCCTTCCCCGCCCGGGCGCGGTCCGCCAGGCGGTCATGCTCCTCGAGCAGGGACGCCACCAGCAGCACGGGCACATAGCCGAACAACAGGGTCAGTTGCGCCAGAACCGCGCGTTCGGGGAGGTCCAGAGTGAAGGCGCGGTAGGGCCCCAGGCCGCCTACCACCGAGGCCATCGAGAATACCGCCACGAGCAACAGGGCCGCCGTGATCCCGGGAATCCGCAACCGCACGGCGATCAGGATCAGGGCCGGGATGAAGGCGAAGCCCAGCGGCAGGCTGCTGAACACCATGGTGAGCGCGCACAGGCCGATCAGAACCGAGAACAGCAGCGCGATCTCCAGCATGCGCCAAGGCTTGCGGAGCACCAGCCAGTGGCGGCGCTGGAGCGTCAGGCAGAAGGGCGTCAGGACCGCCAGCCCCAAGGCGTGGCCGAACCACCAGGTCTGGAAGCTGGTCAGGAAGTCGCCGCCTAAGAGGGCCTGCATGCCCATGGCGCCGATCAGGGCCGCCGGGGCCGGAGCGGCCACCGCCGTCGCGGCCAAAAAGCCGAGAGCGCCCCGGACGGTCGACAGGTTCAGCCCGGGCGCGAACCGGCGCGCCAGCACCACGGCCGCCACGATCTCGACCATGTTGGCGACAGTGAACATCAGGGCGATGTCGGGACGGTTGCCGGCCAGGAGTTCGCCCACCAGCACGCCCACGGCGATGACGCCGCCGAAGCTCAGGTCGAAGCTCAGCCCCTTGCCGGCGCGCAGCCAGACGGCGACGGCGAGCGCGCTCGCGCCCCACAGGGCGACGATCAGTTCGGCCGACCGGAAGAGGCTTATCGCGGTAACCACCAGGACGGCGACGCCTGCGGCGGTGACGATAGGAACCAGGGGCTGTGAAAAGGCCCCGGGCGCGGACGCGCCCTTGCGCCCCGCCGCGGCGGGGCGGCGGGCGATCAGCGGCGCGACGGGCGCTTCGGACAGCGCTGGGCTGGCGTTCATGGCGGCGGCGGGACCCCGGGATTGGTCCCGCCATCAACCATGATGGGTCCTAATATCCCCTGAAGGCCGCGCCTGCGGCCTAGGCGCGCAGCAGCCGGTCGAACGCCTTCACCGCCTCGGCCGGTCCATCCGGATGGTTCCAGACCCCCGCGCTGACCGCCAGAAAGTCGGCGCCTGCCTCGATCAGCCCGGGGGCGTTCTCGACAGTGATTCCGCCGATGGCGACGCAGGGAACCTCCATCGTCTCCTGCCAGATCGACAGGATCTCCGGCCCGGGCTGGTGGGTCGTCGCCTTGGTGTCCGTCGGGAAGAAGGCGCCGAAGGCTACGTAGTCGGCGCCGGCCTCGGCCGCCTCCATCGCCAGGTGGCGACTGTCGTGGCAGGTGGCTCCGATCATGGCGTCGCGGCCCATGATCCGCCTGGCCTCGGCGACCGAGGCGTCGTCCTGGCCGACATGGACGCCGTCGCAGCCGAGGCGCCTCGCCAGGTCGGGCCGGTCGTTCAAGATCACCGCGACGCCCCGCGCCCGCGCGATGGGGACGAGCCGTTCCACCGCCGCCTCGATCTCCGCCTCGGAGGCCGGCTTGAGCCGGATCTGCAGGGCGGCCACGTCGCCCGCGTCCAGCGCCGCCTCAAGGCGGGGAACAAAGGCTTCGAGGTCTGGCACGGCAGGCGGAGTGATCAGATAGAGCCGGCATTCGGGGGCGCGCATGGGCCCGCCGTGCCCGGTCCCGGCGGCCGCGTCAACGGCGTGCCTGCGAACGATTTGCAGTCGCCGCGATCGATGCTATAGCGAAGCGTTCGCAAGTGGGAACGCCCATCCGTGTACGTCTGCAACTGCAATGGTCTGCGCCAGCGTGACGTGGCCCGCGCCATCGAGGCCGGGGCCCAGCGCCCGCGCGACGTCTTCGCTCGCCATGAATGCACCGCCCAGTGCGCCAAATGCGTCTGCGAGATGCGCCAGATGATCGAGGACAGCCGCCAGGCCTTCGCCATGGCCGCCGAGTAGCGACAGCAATAATAACTCGCATTTTCAATGCAGTGATAAGTATTCGCAAATGAACACGAGGCCGATTCTCGTGTTATGGCGTGTGGCCTCCGGGGCTCCCCACCCCGCCGCTTGAAGGACCACCGCCATGAAGGGCGATCCCGCGATCATCCGCACCCTCAACGCCGTGCTGACCAACGAACTGACGGCGGTGAACCAGTATTTCCTGCACGCCCGGATGTTCGAGAGCTGGGGCCTGAAACACCTCGGCCAGATCATCTACGACGAGTCGATCGGCGAGATGCGTCACGCCGACAAGCTGATCAAGCGTGTGCTGTTCCTGGACGGCCTGCCGAACCTGCAGGACCTGCACAAGCTGAAGATCGGCGAGAACGTCGTCGAATGCCTGGGCGCGGATCTCCAGCTGGAGCTCGGCGGACGCGACACCCTGATCGCCGGCATCGCCCAGGCCGAGGCCGCAGCCGACTTCATCAGTCGCCAGATCCTGACCGAGATCCTGGCCGACACCGAAGAGCACATCGACTTCCTGGAGGCCCAGTTCAAACTGATCGAGCAGCTGGGCGAGCAGAACTACCTCCAGTCGGCCATGACCGAGATCGCCCCGGACAAGAGCGCGACAGGCAACTAGGCGGAACCGCTCGCCCGCCGCGCTCATTCTCAAGAGCGGTTGAGGGAGCTGGCATGACCGATATCGACGAAGCCTTCGACGACGTGCGCGACCGCGCGGTCGATCTGCTGAACGCCCATGGACGCGAGCCGGCTCACGTGGCCATGGGGTTGGCGGCGACGATCGGCTTCGCCCTGTTCGCCACGGTGCTGGCGCGGACCACCGTCCGGCCCCGGCCGCGCGACCTGGCGGCGGCCCGTGAGGGCGACGCGCCGATCACCGAGCGTCCCCGAGGCGCGCTCAGCCTGATCCTGCCGGCCATGTTCTCGGCCACCACGCTGTCGGCCGTCCGGGTCTGGAACGCCCCGCCGCGACGCGAGCGCACCGTCGCCATGACGCTGTGGGCGGCCGCCCAGACGATGAACGCCATCTGGATCGCGCTTCGCCCGGCCAGCCGTTCGCTACAGATCGCCGCCGCCATGTCTTCCGCCGGCCTGGCCGCCGCCTTCGCCCACGAAGCCCGCAAGCTCGACCCGCGCGCGGGCAAGCTGGCCGCCCCCACTGGCGGGGCCGTGCACACCGCCAATATGCTGACCGGCAAATCGCGTTCGCATCAGGCGACGCTGCACTAGGCTCCATCGCCCTGCGCCATTGCTCTGAGAGCCCGCTTCCTCTAGGGATCGCGCCCGATTTCGCGCGGGCCGTCCTCAGGGGAGCGTCCGGTCATGCGCCCCAGCCCATGGTGGACCCATGAAAATCAACGCGAACACGATCAAGCCCGGCATGGTGCTTCAGCACAACAACGGGCTGTGGGTCGTCACCAAGGTCAACCACGTCAAGCCCGGCAAGGGCGGGGCCTTCGCCAACGTCGAGGCCAAGAACCTGGAGACCGGCAACAAGCTGGCCGAACGCTTCCGCTCGGAAGACAAGGTCGAGCGCGTCACGCTCGAGCAGCGGGACTATTCCTACCTGTTCGACAACGGCGACAGCCTCGTCTTCATGAGCGACGAGACCTACGAGCAGATCGAGCTCCAGAAGGACTGGGTGGGCGAGGAGCGCATTCCCTACCTCCAGGAGGGCATGAAGGTGGTGATCGAGAGCCACGAGGGTCGGCCTATCGGCCTGGAGCTGCCCGATCAGGTGGTGCTGGAAGTCGCCGAGACCGAGCCGACCGTGAAGGGCCAGACGGCGTCGTCGTCCTACAAGCCCGCCAAGGCCTCGAACGGCGTGCGCATCATGATCCCGCCCTATATGTCGGCCGGCGAGAAGATCGTCGTCGACACCGCCACTGGCGAATACGTCCGCCGCGCGGACTGACACCCACCGCCGTCACCCTCGGGCTTGTCCCGAGGGCCCATCGTGAAGCTTGGTCGGACCGTCCAGGTTCGGGCAGTATGCGTCAGCCCTTTGGCTCGTGCGTTTGATACATGGGCCCTCGGGACAAGCCCGAGGGTGACGGACCAGATTTGAACGCTTCGACAGGTAGCTGACCCATGGCCCTCGCCTCCGCCCTCGTTTCCGTGATGATCGACGCGGTCCGCAAGACCGCCCGGCCGATGCTGCGCGACTTCGGCGAGGTGTCGCAGCTTCAGGTCTCCCGGAAAGGCCCCGGCGACTTCGTCACCGCCGCCGACCTGAAGGCCGAGCAGACCCTGTTCGAACTGCTGCTGAAGGCGCGCCCCGGATACGGTTTCCTGGGCGAGGAGCGCGGCATGGTCGAGGGGACGGACAAGTCCCACACCTGGATCGTCGATCCGATCGACGGGACGACCAACTTCATGCACGCCCTGCCGCACTTCGCGATCACCGTGGGGCTGGAGCGGCGGGCGCCGGACGGCTCGTCCGAGATCGTGGCCGGCGTCACCTACAATCCGGTGATGAACGAGCTGTTCTGGGCCGAGAAGGGCAAGGGCTGCTATCTGAACGACACCCGCATCCGGGTGGCGGGGCGCAAGGATCTGTCGGAGAGCCTGATCGCCACCGGCCTGCCGTTCATCGGCAAGACGGGGCATGCGCAGGCGATCAAGGACATCCACGCCGTGGGTCAGCGGGTGGCGGGCATCCGCCGCCTCGGCTCGGCGGCGCTGGACTTCGCCTGGGGCGCGGCGGGGCGGTACGACGCCTTCTACGAGCGCAACCTGAACCCGTGGGACGTGGCGGCGGGCATCCTGTTCGTCACCGAGGCGGGCGGGATCGTCACTACCA
>JAEWJI010000007.1 GCA_023386645.1 Pseudomonadota bacterium | reverse complement strand
GCCGCACCTGTGGCCGCCCCCGTCCCCTCGCCCATGGTTCCGGTGGCCACCCCGGACCACCTGGCGACCGACCCGACCGCCGCCGACCCCATGGCCCCGCGACGCGACGCCCCGATCTTCCGCATGGCCCGGCCAGCGGGTCCTTCCGCCGCCCCGCAGGCGCCGGCCGCCCCTACCTCCCAGCTCGCCGCTCAGCCTGTCCAGCCGTCGCCCTATCCGGCCGCCGCCAGCGCCGCGCCCCCGGCCCGCTACTACTCCCTGCACCGCCCCCTGGGCCGCCAGCCCGATCCGGCCCCGCCGCCCTCGGAGGTCTGGCTCGACCAGGCGCCCGTGCGGCTGGAAGGCGACATGGGCTCCGGCGCCGGCCAGGACCTCGCCGCCCCGCCCGAGCCCCCGGCCATGATGCGCGACGCCCAGGGCCGGCTGCGCCCGGTCACCGTGCCGGACCAGGACGGCGGGGCGTGACCGCCGAGCCGGTTTCCGAAGGCCTCGGTTCCCGCCTCCCGGCCCTGATCGCCCTGGCCAAAGAGCCGTCCAGCGAGAAGCGCCGGGCCCTGCTGCGCGACCTGACCGACCACTTCTTCGGCCCCCGCTCAAGCCCGGCCGAGGACGCCCTGTACGACACTGTCCTGACCGCCCTCAGCGCCGAGATGGAGACCGCCGTCCGCGCCGAGCTGGCGGCACGGTTCGCCCATGTCGAGGCTCCGCCCCGCGCCCTGATCCGCCGCCTGGCCCATGACGAGGCGGCGGTGGCCGTGGCCGTGCTCGCCCACTCTCCGGCCCTGACCGAGGCCGACCTGCTGGATGTCGCCCGCACCCAGGGCCAGGCCCACCTGCGCGCCGTCTCGACCCGGGCCGAGGTGTCGGAGGCGGTGTCGGACGTCGTGGTCGAACGCGGCGACGACGAGACCCTGGACGTGCTGCTGAGGAACGACGGAGCCCGGCTGTCCCGGGCCGCGTCCGAGACCGCCATCGCCAGGGCCCGCGCCAACCCGGCCCTGCACGAGGCGGCCGTGGCCCGAAAGGCCCTGCCGCCCGACCTGCTGAACGAGATGTATTTCGTGGTCGAGGCCCGGCTGCGCCAGCAGATCCTGGAGCGGAACGCCCGGATGGACCCGGCCCTGCTGGACGCGGCGCTCGCCGCCGGCCGGGCCCGGGTCCAGACCGACGACGGGGTGCTGCCGCCCGACTACGCCGAGAGTCTGGCCTATGTGCAGGAGCTCAGCGCCGCCGGCGAGCTGTCGCCCAAAATGCTGGTCCGCTTCCTGCGCTCGCCCAGCCGGACCGCCTTCACCGTCGCCCTGGCCCAGATGGCCGACCTCGACTTTCCGACCGCCCAGGGGATCATCGACCGGGGCGAGCTCGACGCCCTGGCGGTGGTCTGCAAGGCCGCGGACCTGGACCGGTCGCTGTTCCTGACCTACGCCGTGGTCCTGTTGAACGCCGATGGCGACGCCATGGCCAAGGCCCACGGCTACGCCCGCCTCTACGCCGAACTGGACCGGGACGCGGCGCTGCGAACCCTCCGCTTCTGGCGGCTCAGGCGACAGGCGGCCTGAGGCGGAGGCGAACCGAGCTGGACGTCCGCGAACGGCCGCCGGGAATGGAGGGCGGACGCTCTGGGGAAGGGAGGGCGCGACATGACCGAGATCGACCCGACAACCGCCGCGGCCCTGGGTTGGCCCAAGTCGAAGTACGCCTGGGTGGAGCGGGAGCGGCGCTGGCTGTGCGGGGCCGTGCCCTTCGACCGGGTTCTGAGCGCCGAGACGTACAAGGACCTCTATGTGACCGGGACCCAGCTTCGGCTGCGTCAGGCGATCTCGGCCGACGGCGGGCCGCCCCTGTTGAGGCTGGGCCGCAAGGCCGACGTCAGTCCCTCGGTGCGGCTGCTGACGTCCATCTACCTGTCGCCGGAGGAGTTCCGCCTGCTGTCGGACCTGCCGGGACGGGTGCTGGAGAAGACCCGCCACTCGCTGGGCCGGATCGGCGGCGCCGATGTGTTCGTCGATGTATTCGCGGGCGCGCTGTCGGGCCTGATCATGGCGGAGGCGGAGTTCGAGACCGAGGAGGCCATGCAGGCCTATCCCATGCCCGACTTCGCCGTTCGGGAGGTCACCGACGACGTCCGCTACACGGGCGGTCGGCTGGTCGTAGACGGCCTGCCCCCGGACCATCCGGCGTGAGATCAGGCGTCCGGAATCCGCACCCGACAGTCGCCACGGGCGCGATAGTGGGCAAGTCGGGTCTCAAGGTCTCCGACATGGAGTTCGAGCCGGTGGTTGTCGGGATCAAGGAAATAGAGCGAAGCGCCCTCGCTGGCGTTGGTTTTCCAGAGCCTGGCGCGTCGGGCGATGCGATCCGCCGCCGCCTCGAAGTCTTCCGCCTCGATGGCGAAGGCGTAGTGGGTGTAGTCCTCGCGCCGGGCTGACGCGGCCGCAGCGTCGACCGACAGGCAGAGCCACAGCGATCCGACTTCGAGATAGGCCCCGTCCTCCCAGACCGCCCGAAGCCGACAGCCCAGCAGATCACGGTAGAAGGCGATGGATCTGTCGAGATCCGTCACCGCCAGCGTCAGGTGGCTCAGCCCCTTCACCGCCGCCTGATTCATCGTCCCCGAGCTCCATTACAGCAAGGCCCGCCTCCGTCGCCGGAAGCGGGCCTCTGATCTTCGACCTGGGCCGAGATTACTTCTTAGCGCGGCCGCCGGCGGCGCGGGCGGGTTTGCGGCCGCCCTGGCCCAGGCCCATCTGCTTGGCCAGGTCCGAGCGGGCCTTGGCGTAGTTGGGGGCGACCATCGGATAGTCCTTGGCCAGGCCCCACTTGGCCCGATACTCTTCCGGGCTCATGTCGTACTTGGTGCGCAGGTGCCGCTTCAGCGACTTGAACTTGCGGCCGTCCTCCAGGCAGACCAGGAAGTCCGGGCTGATCGACTTGCGGATCGGCACCGCCGGCTCCTTGGGCTCGGGCTCGGGCTCGACCGCGCCGCCGGACACCTGCGACAGGGCCCCGTGAATGCTGGCGATCAGGCCGGGCACTTCGTTGGCCGAGACGCTGTTGTTGCCGACATAGGCGGACACGATATCCGCCGTCATCTCCAGAAGCGCGGACTTGTCGTCCCCGTTGACCGTATCCACCATCGGAACCTCAGATTATTTCACGCCGCAACATCTGCGGTTGATCGCGCGCTCAATAGGGTTGTTTGGCTCTGAAAGCAAACGCCGATCCACGGCATTGATTTGCGCGTGGCGAAACCAGCACATCGGCTGAACAGGCGCTTTTCGTCTCAGCGGCCGAAGTCTTCCGCCAGGGCCATCATCGCCGCCCGCTCCGGCGCCGAATATTCGTCGATGGCGCCCTCCTCGCCCGCCCGGATGGCCTGCAGCAAGGCCGGGGTCAGGGCCGAGGACAGCGACCAGTTCCAGTAGCGCAGCACCGTCTGGGCCCGGTCGACGGCCAGCATGTCGTAGGTCACCTGGACCCGTTCCCACACCGGATGCACGGTCCCGTCGGGGCTGGTCTCGGGGCGGCGCATCGAGCGCCACAGGTTGGTCAGGTCCGCCTTGGTCAGGCCGGTGGCCTTGCACAAGATGGCGGCCGGCTCCCCGCCCATGTCGCCCAGGATCTTGGCCCCGGTCAGGGGCTTGATCCCCGCCAGATAGGCGATCTCGGAGGCCACCTCGCGGCTGAGGCCCTGCTGGGCGCCGGTCAGGACGGCGTGCTCCAGGCTGTCGAACGGGCTCTTGGCGACGGCGGCGCGGTTCCGCTGGCGGCGCTCGATGAACTGTAGCGCCTTCCTCGACACCGGGTCGGCCCAGCCCTCCTCCGCGGCCATGGCGAAGACGTCCTCGACCACCTCCTGCATCACCTCGCGCGAGACGGCGAAGCGCTGGAGGATGGTGCGGCGCTCGTCCGGGCCGGACCACCAGAACATGACATAGGCCCCGGACGGCCGAAGTTCGGGTCGGCGCAGCAGGCTCGGGCACAGCTCCGGATACACGCGGCTGAGGCTGACGATGTTCTCGACGCCCGGCTGGGACAGGCGAGCGGTGGGATTGCGAAGCACCGCATCCAGCACCTGGCGCTCGCCGAATCCGATCAGGGTCTCGGTGACCACCTCCGACACCCCCCGCCGGCCCGCGATCAGGCAGCGGTGCTCGACCGAGGCGTCCCGCGCCACGGCGATCAGGTCGGCGTCGGTCAGGGCCGCGCACTGTTCGATCAGCGGGCCCGCCACCGGCAGTTCGTCGCGCAGCAGCAGCCGCGCCACGCTGTTGGGCAGTTCGGCCAGTGGGGCGAGCCGCGCGGCCACTCGTCGCCGGTCCTCGACCGAGGCCAGGCGCAGCATCTCGACCAGCAGGTCGCCGGTCACCGACCGCTCGAAGGCGTTCACACGGCTGCCCGGCAGGGAGACCACGTCGGCCAGCCGCTTCAGCAGCGCATGCCGCGCCCGATACCGGGGCTCCGGCGCCGCCTCGTCCTCGAATTCGACAGTCACCGGCTGGACCATGGGCCGCAGGTTAGGCCCGCGAGGTTAATCGGGGGTGAGAGCGGATCGGCGCCTACAGTCCCTCGAACAGAGCCGTCGACAGATAGCGTTCCGCGAAACTGGGGATCACCACCACGATGGTCTGGCCCTCGTATTCGGCGCGGGCGGCCAGGCGGTAGGCGGCGGTCAGGGCGGCGCCCGACGAGATGCCCACGGGCAGGCCCTCGATGCGGGCGACGCGGCGGGCCATGTCGAAGGCCTCGTCGTTGGTCACCCGCTCGACCCCGTCGATGACGGCGCGGTCGACGATGGAGGGGACGAAGCCGGCGCCGATGCCCTGGATCTTGTGCGGGCCGGGCTCGCCGCCCGACAGGACCGGGCTGTCCTCGGGCTCCACCGCGATCATGCGGACGGAGGGCTTGCGGGCCTTCAGCACCTGGCCGACGCCGGTGATGGTGCCGCCGGTGCCGACGCCGGAGACCACCACATCGACGGCGCCCGCCGTGTCGTTCCAGATCTCCTCGGCCGTGGTCTTCCTGTGGATCTCGGGGTTGGCGAGGTTGTCGAACTGGGCCGGGCTGACGGCGTTGGGCGTGGTCTCCAGCAGTTCCTGCGCGCGGGCGATGGCGCCCTTCATGCCCTTCTCCGCCGGGGTCAGCTCCAGCTGGGCGCCCAGAAGGGCCAGCATCTTGCGCCGCTCCATCGACATGCTCTCGGGCATCACCAGGATCAGCCGATAGCCCTTGGCGGCCGCGACGAAGGCCAGCGCGATGCCGGTGTTGCCGCTGGTCGGCTCGATCAGGACGGTGTCGGGCCCGATCCGGCCCGAAGCCTCCAGCGCCTCGATCATTGCCACCCCGATCCGGTCCTTCACCGACGCCAGCGGGTTGAAGAACTCCAGCTTGGCCAGGACGTCGGCCTTCGCCCCCATCTGCTCCGACAGGCGCGGCAGGCGCACCAGGGGGGTGTCGCCGATGGTGTCGACGATGGATTCATAGATGCGGCCCCTGCCGGCCTTGGCCAGGCGGGAGGCGTCGAAGGCGTCGGCGGGGATCGGATCGGACATGGGGAGGGGTCCTGAGGTGAGGGGCGGAGTTGGAGTCCGGAAAAAGAGACTCCAACTTCTCCAATGCGGCGGTCGGGCGGCGGGGAGGCCGCGCCCTGGGACATAGGCGGGGCGGAGGCGGGCGCAAGCGGGGCGGGCTTGTCACCGGAACCGGCGCCGGGGGCGGTCCGTTTTGCGGCCGCATCCCCTCGAACGACGGAGACCACGTCATGGCCGCCCGCCCCCTCGTCCTGATCCTCGCCGCCGCCGTGTCCGCCTCGGCCCTCGCCGGCTGCGCATATAACGAGGCGCTGGGGCGCAACCAGTTGATCCTGACCGACAGCGCGGGGCTGGAGCAGCAGTCGCGGGCGGCCTGGCAGGAGCTGCTGCGCACCCAGAACGCGACCCGCGGCGGCGCTCAGGTCGATCGCATCCGGCGCGTCGGCGACCGGTTGGCCCAGGCCGCCGGTCTGGGCGGGCGGGCCTGGGAATACGCGGTGTTCAACAGCGCCAGCCCCAACGCTTTCGTCCTGCCGTCGGGCCAGATCGGGGTGACGTCGGGCCTGCTGTCGCTGGTCCAGAACGACGACCAGCTGGCCACCGTCATCGGCCACGAAATGGCGCACGTCACCGCCCAGCATGCGGCCGAGCGCGCCTCCTCGACCGCCTTGACCAACCTCGGCCTGTCGGTGGCGCAAGGGGTCGCCGGATCGCGCGGCGAGCAGGTCGGCTCGTTCGGGGCGGTGGCGGCCCAGTTCGGGCTGCTGCTGCCCTACTCCCGCCGCGACGAGTTGGAGGCCGACCGGCTGGGCGTGGACTATATGGCGGCGGCCGGGTTCCGGCCGTCGCAGTCGGTGGCCCTGTGGCGGCTGATGGCCCAGCAGGGAACCAGCCGGCCGGAGTTCGCCTCCACCCACCCGTCGGACGCCAGCCGGATCCAGGCGCTGGAGGGCTATATCCGCGAGCGCGGCTGGAACTGAGGTCTTTCGTCATCCTACGGCGAGCGTCGCGAGACCGGAGGACCCAGCGGCGCCGCAGGCGATCCTTCCGCCCAGAGCAGCGCGCGCGGCAGTTTCGCGCTCGCGCGCGCCGCTGGGTCCTCCGGTCTGCACCGCTGCGCGGCTTGCCGGAGGATGACGAAAGCGGAAGGTCTAACGACGCATTAACCATGCCGGCCGCAAGGCTGTCGGATGCGCAACCTGATCGCCGCCGTGGAGGCCGTGGACCCGTTGGTGGTCACGGGGAAGGTGGCGGGCGTCTCCGGCCTGTTGATCGAGGCGCGGGGCGGCCTGAGCCGGCTGGCCGTGGGGGCGCGGGCCGAGATCGGGCGCAGGGGCGCCGAGGCCCTGCCGGCCGAGGTGGTCGGGTTCCGCGACGCCAAGGCCCTGCTGATGCCCTATGGGCCAGTCGAAGGCGTCGCGCCGGGGGCGGACATCCGCATCGTCCAGGCCGGGGCGGCGGTGCGGCCCACGACCGCTTGGCTGGGCCGGATCATCGACGCCTTTGGAAACCCCATCGACGGCAAGGGCCCCCTGCCCCAGGGACCGGCGCCCTATCCCCTGCGCGCCGCGCCGCCGGCGGCCCATTCGCGCGGGCGGGTGGGCGAGCGGCTGGACCTGGGCGTGCGGGCCATGGACGTGTTCACCACCACCTGCCGGGGCCAGAGGCTGGGCATCTTCGCCGGCTCGGGCGTCGGCAAGTCGGTGCTGCTGTCCATGCTGGCGAAGCAGGCGACCTGCGACGCGGTGGTGGTCGGCCTGATCGGCGAACGGGGCAGGGAGGTCCGGGAGTTCATAGAGGAGACGCTCGGCGAAGAGGGCCTGCGTCGCGCCATCGTGGTGGTGGCGACGAGTGACGAGCCGGCGCTGAAGCGGCGCCAGGCGGCCTATATGACCATGGCCTGCGCCGAGTTCCTGCGCGACCAGGACCTGGAGGTCCTGTGCCTGATGGATAGCGTCACCCGCTTCGCCATGGCCCAGCGCGAGATCGGCCTGGCCGCCGGCGAGCCGCCGACGACCAAGGGCTATACGCCGACCGTATTCACCGAACTGCCCAAGCTGCTGGAGCGGGCGGGGCCGGGGCCGGTCAGGCCCGACGGGACGACGGCGGGGCCGATCACCGCCCTGTTCACCGTTCTGGTGGACGGAGGCGACCACGACGAACCGATCGCCGACGCGGTTCGAGGCATCCTGGACGGCCACATCGTGATGGACCGCAAGATCGCGGAGCGCGGACGGTTTCCGGCCATCGACGTGCTGAAGTCCGTCAGCCGGACCATGCCCGCCTGCCAGACCGAGGCCGAGCGGGAGCTGAACAAGCGGGCCCGGATGAGTTTGAGCGCCTATGCGAACATGGAGGAGCTGATCAAGATCGGCGCCTACCGCTCCGGCGCCGACCCGATCGTGGACCGGGCCATCGCGCTGAACCCCTCGCTGGAGGAGTTCCTGAGCCAGAGGCCGGAAGAGACGTCTGGGCTGGCCGCGTCGTTCCAGCGACTGGAAACCATTCTGAACCAGGGCATGATAAGGGACTGACCGTCCTTCCAGGGAGCCCTCCGATCCGTCCGTTTCTCGCCGCCGCCAGCGCCCTCGCCGCGCTTCTGACCCTGTCTTCGCCCGCTTGGGCCCAGGCCCAGGTCGCCGACCAGACCTTCCAGTTCCAGGGGCAGGGCGGCGAGACGATCACGGCCGGGGTCTGGCTGCCGGAAGACGGCGCAGCCGACCGGCCGCGCCCCCTGATCGTCATGTCCCACGGCAACGGGGCCTGGTTCGGGGCCCATGACGACACCGCCGAGGCCCTGGCGGACGCCGGCTATGTGGTCGCGGCGCTGAGCCATCCGGGCGACACCTTCGACGACGACAGCCGGGCCACCGCCCTGACCGGCCGGGCCCCGCAGCTGTCGGCCCTGATCGACCATATGACGGGGGCATGGAGCGGGCCGGTCGCGGTCGATCCGGAGCGGATCGGAGCCTTCGGCTTCTCGGCGGGCGGGTTCACGGTGACCCAGGCCATCGGCGGCGCGGCCGACCTGGACGCCATCCAGGCGCATTGCGTCGGGCACGCCGAACAGTTCGCCTGCGGCCTGCTGGCCTCCCAGCCGCCGGTCCCGGCTGACTGGCGCCCCGAGGCGCGCGACAGCCGGATCCGCGCGGCGGTGGTCGCGGCGCCGGGGTTCGGCATGGCCTTCACCGCCGACAGCCTGGCCGCCGTCACCGTGCCCGTGCAGCTGTGGCGCGCCGGACTGGATCAGGTTCTGCCCTCGCCCTTCCACGTCGAGCCGATCCGCGACGGCCTGGGCGGGGCGGTCGACTATCGGGTCGAGGCGCAGGCCGGGCATCTGGACTTTCTGGAAGCCTGCGGCCCGGGCTCGATGCTGCCGCCGCCGCTGTGCGTCTCGGCCGACGGTTTCGACCGGGCGGCCTTCAAGGCGCGGTTCAGCGCCGAGGTCGTGCGCTTCTTCGACGCCCATCTGAAGGCGTCGGACGACTGATCTTTCCGTTTCGTTTACCGGGTCGGCCGCAATCCTAGCGGTGTGGCGGGATCGGCTTCGGCCCGGTCCGAGGGTTGAGGGAACCGAGCTGATGACCGCATGGGCGCAGTCCCTGATCCGCATTTCGACCTATGAGGTCGAGACCCTGCAGAAACGCCTGGCCGAGATCACCGCGAGACGGGCTTCGGCCGAGATGCGGCTGGCGGTGCTGGACGCCGAGGTCGAGGTGGAGCGCGAACGCGCCCGGGCCGACGCGGACGCCGGGATTCTGCTCCAGGCCTATCTGAATGGCTGGAAGATGCGGAAGTCGGCGGCCGAAGGGGATGTGGTCGCGCTCGAGGCCGAGGAAGACGGGGCGCGGGACGCCCTGACCGGCGCGTTCGAGGAGCTGAAGAAGTTCGAGCATGTGGCCGAGACGACCCGGCTGAACGCGGTGATCGCCGCCAACAAGCGCGAGACCGCGCGGTTCGACGAGATGGGTCTGCGGCGGCGCAGCGCCTGACCCCCCTGAAAGCCCTCCCCTCGAGGGGGAGGGTTGGGTGGGGTGGAGGCAGGCTCAACGCCGCTTGAGACTCGGCGGGCTCCAGAGAAGACTGAGCCTCCGCGCCGCTTTCTGACACTGATTGCCTCCACCCCATCCCCAGCCCTTCCCCCTCGAGGGGAAGGGAGAAGTGGTGACGGTCGCTTCATCCTGATGAGAGATGATGCGCGCATGACTCGTCCCATTCATCCGCTCATCCCCGCGAAGGCGGGGACCCAGGGGCGCCACGACGACTGCCAGATCCCGGCGCCGAAGATCGAAGTTGAAAACCTGGGCCCCCGCCTTCGCGGGGGTGAGCGGAGAGAAGGGCGCGCGAGCACCTTCTCCCGCCGTTCCGTCCTGATGTCGGGCCTCGCGCTGGCCGCGTGTCAGGGGCCGGAGGCCGCGCGGGCGGATAGCGGGGCGGCGCCGAGCCTGAAGGATGCGGCCCCCTTCCCCATCGGGGCTGCGGTTCCGTCCGCGTTCCTCGATGATCCGACCTGGGTCGATCTCGCCCTGCGGCAGCTGGATCAGCTGACGCCGGAGTGGGAGCTGAAGCCCGAGTATGTGCTGCAGGACGAAACGGGATACCGGTTCGAGGCGCCGGACCGGATCGCCGACTTCGCGCGCGAGCACGGCCTGCGGCTGCATGGCCATGTGCTGGTCTGGTATTCCCAGACCGCGCCCCGGTTCGAGCGGCTGCACGGGCCGGCGTTCCTGGCCGAGTACGACCGCTACATCCAGACGGTGGCCGGCCGCTACGCCGGGCGGATGGCGGGCTGGGACGTGGTCAACGAGCCGGTGGCCGAGGACGGGGACGGCCTGCGCGACTGCCTGTGGTCCGAGCGGCTGGGCGGCCAGGAGGCCTATATCGTGCGGGCCTTCGAACAGGCACGGGCGGCCGATCCGGACGCGGTGCTGTTCCTAAACGAATACAATCTGGAGAACCTGCCCAAGAAGGGCGCGACCTTCCTGAGACTGGTCGAGCGGTTGCTGGAACTGGGCGTGCCCATCACCGGCATCGGGACACAGGCGCACCTGGACCTGGAGATCGCGCCATCGCAGATCAGCGCCTTCATGCGCGATGCGGCCTCGCTCGGCCTCCCGATCCACGTCTCGGAGCTGGACGCCTCGATGCGGCGCGAGGGGCGGATGCCGGACCTGCGGTCGGACAAGCAGAAGCGGGCGCAGCAGGTGGCGCTGGTCGGCGCCTATGCGGAGGCCTTCATGGCCCTGCCGGAACGCCAGCGCTACGCCTTCACCACCTGGGGCCTACGGGACACCGACAGCTGGCTGCGCCGCGAGGCCCAGGACGACGGCAAGGATTCCATGCTGCTGTTCGACGCCGCCGGTCGGCCGAACCCGATGTTCCGGCCGGTGATCGAGGCCTTCGGACGGGCGGGAGGCTAGGCCGGCCCGCCAGCGCCGAGGTCGGCCAGCCAGGAAACCAGCAGGTCGTGGCGGATCGGGCCCTCCGACATGGCGACGCCGGGCACGACCGTGGGGGCCTCGACCTCTGAGGGCGAATAGCCGAAGCGGGCCTTGAACAGACGGCTGAAATGGCTGGCGGAGGGGAAGCCGTAGGTCTCGGCGATTTCCGCGATGGTGGCGATCGAGGCGGAGCCCGGCTCGGCCCCGTGGCGCCGGCGCAGCGCGCTGCGGGCCAGGCGCAGACGACGGTCCTGGATGTAGCGGGCGACGCCGCCCTCATCGTCGAAGGCCCGGTAAAGGGTCGCGCGCGAGACGCCCATATGGGCCGCGATGGCGCCGGCTGGAATGGCCATGCGGCCAGCCAGGAGTTCGGCCTCGACATACTGGGCGGCCGAGCGGCGGACGGCGTGGCGCAGGGCCGCGATCTCGATCTCCCCGACCGTGGCCTTGTGACCGACCAGCCGGGTCAGGACCAGCATCAGGGCCTGGACGCCGGCGTCCAGCTGCTCGTCATCCAGCGTCGGGGCCTGGCGCCAGGTCTCGCGCATCAGGCTCTCGACCAGGCGGACGATCGGCTGGTCGGGAGGAATCGCCAGGCCATGAACGTCCCGCTCCAGCAAGACCGACGGCGTCTGGGCGGCCGGGATCAGCAGGGTGAGCACGTCGATGCGGTCGAGCCGGCTCATGGTCGGGCGACCCAGGTTGCGGAACTGGAGCGAGCCCGGCGCGGCGCGCACCGACCGGCCGTCGCAATCGCCCACGGTCGCGGCCTGGTTGATCAGGATGTTCATCCCGTCGATGTCGGAGCGACGCAGCGTCGCCGGCCCCCGCGCCAGGGTCTGGCGCACCGACCGGCCGCTCCCGAGACTGCCCCAGGGGGCGAGGGCCGCGCCGCTCTCGTTGTAGAAATGCAGGCGGTCGTGGTCGCTGACGCCGGATACCTCGTAGAGGTCCGCCATGCCGACGAGGTACCGCTCGAAGGCGTCCGGGGCGTCGGCGGTCGAGACCGACCAGGCGATGATCTGGGTGGACGCGGTCATCCGGGCTTGAAACGCTGCTTACGCACACTGGCCTGATAGCCCGCGCGGCGTCCGGCGAACAACGGCTCGCGACCGAAATGCGGTCAGGCCGCCGCGTTGACCCAAGGGAAATCGTCGTTACCAGACCGCCATCGCGGCGATCCGACGGGGCTGGGCGGTGCGCCGGGCGGACCCGAGATCGGACGCAGAGCGAACTGGGGGGACGCATGACACGACTGATCGGGCTGGTCGGCCTGTTGCTCGTGATCGGCGGGGCGGGGACGGCGGTGCCCGCCCTGGCGCGGGTCGAGACCTTCGACACCACGGCGGCGGGGGGCCTGCCCCCCGGCTGGTCGTTGTCCTTCGGCGTCGGCGGGCGGGTCTGGGATGTCCGGCCGGTGAGCAGCCGCAGCGCGCCCAACGCCCTGATGCTTGACCCGATCAACAACAACACCACGAGCGAGGTCACCTCGGCGCCCTATACGGTTCCGGGGGCGGGGCCGGTGGAGCTCCGCTTTTATCGACGTTACGTCCTCGAGGACTATTGGGATGGCTTCGGCCTGCTGATCTCGGTCAATGGCGGGCCGTTCACGGACGTGGAGACCGCCGGCGGAACCTTCCTGACTGGCGGCTACGACATCAGCGCGGGACCTGGTAGCCCGGGCTACTGGAGCGGCTCCCAGTCCTCCTTCGTCGAGACCCGCCTGCGCACCGCCCCCCTATTGCCCGGCGACCAGGTGCAGTTCCGCTGGGAAGCCTTCTTCGATATGGTCGAGATTTCGGGCGACCTGTTCATCGACGACGTAGAGATCAGTCAGGCTCCGCCGCCGCCTCCGGTGATCCCCACCATGACCGAATGGGCGATGATCCTGTTCGGCCTGATGCTGGCGGGCGGCGCGGCGCTCGCTCTCCAGGGGCGGCGAGCGGTGGGCCGGGCCTAGCCGTAAGCCCCAGGCGTTCGCACGGACTAGCCTGAGAGTCTCACGCCGAGAGACGCTCAGGCATTCCCGCTTGAAAAACGCGATGTTACTGCACGCGGGACGCCGGGGGACGAGCGTCGGCCCGGCGCGACGCCTGGATTTCGAAGCACGCGGGCGCGGGCCCGACACGCCATTGCCGCGTAACCGATTGGGGGATCGGTGGGCGGCCGAAATCCCTGTCGAACGGCCGGTCTCCCCAAACGGGGGAATGGAACGGCGGTCCGGGCTGGGGGGAGCCTGGGCCGCCGAACTGCCCGGCGCCCGGAACAGGCCCGAGGGACGCGGGGTTTCCCCAAGGCCATGAGCCCCATCGCCCTGCCCGCTCCCATTCAGCGCCGGATCGACGCCACGGCGGCGGATTTCATGCGCGCGCCCGGCCTGCCCGAGATCGATTTCAGCCAGCCTCCGGGCGAGCCGGCCCTGACGCCGGCGGGCGGCGTGTCCTGGCGGATCTTCAAGAACCCGGTCGCCCTGTTCATCGGCGGGGTGGCGGCCGTGATCCTGGAGCTGGCGGAAGCGCGGGTGCGCTCGGGCGTCTGGGACCACACCAGCTTCCGCACCGAACCGGTGGCGCGGCTGAGGCGCACGGGGCTGGCGGCCATGGTCACGGTCTATGGAGCGCGGTCGGTGGCCGAGGCGATGATCGCCGGCGTCAACCGGATGCACTGGCGGGTGACCGGCGAGGCGGACGACGGCCGGACCTATGCGGCGAACGACCCCGAACTGCTGGACTGGGTGCAGGCGACGGCCAGCTATGGCTTCGGGGAGGCCTATCACCGGTTCGTGCGGCCGCTGACGCCGGCGAAGCGGGACGCCGCCTGGGCGGAGGGGGCCGAGGCGGCGCGGCTGTATGGCGCGGTCGGGGCGCCGACCTCGCAGGCGGAATGGGAGGCGCAGCTGGCGGCCATGACCCCGCGCCTGACCCCCTCGCCAGTGATCTTCGAGTTCCTGGACATCATCCGAAAGGCCCCCGCCCTGCCTGGCCTGGCGCGCCCGGCGGTCCAGCCGCTGCTTGTGCGGGCGGCGGTGGATCTGACGCCTGGGGCGGTGCGCGAGCGGATCGGCCTGGGGCCGGAGCATGGGCTGAGCGGGCTACAGGCTCGGGCGGTGGAGACGATCGCGCGGGCGGCCGACCGGCTGGTGCTGACAAGCAGCCCAGCCGCCCAGGCCAGCGTACGGATGGGGCTGCCGGCGGACTGGCTGTGGCGGTGAGGCTCTACTCCGTCCGGGGAAGATCGCGGGAAGTTCCCCGGGATGAAAGAACCCTGAGCGCGCTCACCCGATCGCCCTCGACCTGAAACTCCAGCCTGACCTGGTCGGTGTCGGGGAAGGCGAAGACGCGGCCGCCCAGGGGGATAAGCCGCAGCGGCGGCAGTTCGGGGGCAAGATGCACGAGGGCGCCGTCCTCGAGGATGATCTGCCTCGGGCCATACCGGCCGACGAAGCGGCTGAGCTCCGCCTCCGACAGGGTCACCGGCTGGACCCGCGCCCGCAGATGCGGGACGAGCCAGGCGATCTGCACACGCTGGTCTGCGGGGGCCGCGGCGGCGAGCGCCTCCAGAGCGTCGGCATGGGCGGCGTCGAGCGCTCCGGACGGTTCGACGGCCGTATCCGGCATGATCCCAACCCCTTCCCAGTTGGTCCCCGTCACCCCATGGACCGGACGGGATCCGGAGATGCTGACTACGAAACCGTGGGCGACCGGATAGAAGGTGTTGTTGTTCGCCGCCCCCGCCGTCTTGCCGCCGATGAGCCTGCCCGCGTCGAAGTGCTTCACGTGATAGGCGAACTCCTCCGCCGCCGACCGCGTGCCCTCGTCGACCAGCACGAACAGCGGGCGGCCGGTCAGTCGGCCGCTGGGCAGGTGAGCAAGGACGCGCGACTGCTGGGGCCGGCCCTGGTCGTCTGTAAAGGTCATCAGCAGGGCGTCGTCGGCGGGCATGAAGTGGCTGAAGGCGTACTGGACCGCCGAGCCGTGGCCGCCGCCATTGCCCCTCAGATCGATGATGATCGCATCACCTTCGGACAGGAAACGCATCGCCGCGTCGTAAACCGCCCCCGTCCGGTCGGTGACCCATTCGAAGCCCCTTATCCGGAGGTAACGGACGTTGCCGGGCAGGATGCGCATCTCCGTCAGCCCATGATTGACGCGGATGGCCATCCGGTCGGTCTCGGCCTGGTCGACCTCGGGCGATGTGGAGAGCCGGTCGAACCGGGCGGGATCGAAGTCGATGCCCATGTGGCCGTCCCGCGAGACCGCCTGCAGGTCCTCGCTCAGAAGCTCGGCGAAGCGGTTGGGATCGTCGACGCCATAGCGGCCGGACCGGAGGCCCTGCTGGAGACGAGCGGCGATCGGCTGGCGCAGGGCCGGATCGACATAGTGCTCACGCACGAGCTGCTGAACGCCCGCCACCACATCGGCGACCTGGGCGCGGTCGAACGCGGCGGCCTGGGCCGGGGCGGGCTGGCTCCCTGCCTGTCGCGCTGAGGCGGCTGGCGCGGCGCCCAGCGCGACCGCGAGCCACAGGCCCGCGACAGCCGATCCGCGAAATGCCGTGAGACTAGCCAAGGTCATCCTCCTGTCGGTCGAGCGCCGTTATGAAAGCGCTGTTATAGTTATCTGCGGGTATGAATTCGGCGGTATTGGGGCCGACCGCGAGGAGGCGCGCGCGGTCCGGTCACAGGGGGTCGCGGTTGCCTTCCGGCGAAAGAGCCGCGACACAGGTCCGGTGTCCGCCAGCAATCCCGAACAGAGAAGCCTGGGTACGCTGCTGCGCCAGCTTGTCTTCATGCTGGATGGGGACGTCGAGAGGCTCTATGCGCGCCTGGGTCTTCCCTTCCGATCTCGCTACACGCCGATCGTCAAAGCCCTCATCCTTCGGGAGTCGGCGACCATCAAGGAGCTGGCGGCCATCGTCGGCCTGACCCATTCGGCCGTCAGCCAGACCCTGCTGCAGATGGCCCGGGACGGACTGGTCAACGCCACGCCCGGTGCGGACGGGCGCGAAAGGGTGATGCGGCTGACGCCGGCCGCCAAGGCCCTGCTGCCGCAGGTCTTCGCGTGCTGGGACGCGGTCAATGGCGCCGCCGAGGACCTGTCCGAGGAGATCGGCATTCCACTGGACGAGGCCTGTCGGCGCGCGATCGCGGCGCTGTCCGAAACCTCCTTCGAGGCCAGGGCCGAGGCGCGTCTGACAGCGCTCGGGAAACCGCTGCCGAGCCGGTGACGCCGGCGCCGCAAGGCAAAGGCCCGCCGGCCGATCCAGATGGCGGCTCGACGCTTGAATCCGGTACGAGGACCGTTGCATCTCCACAAGCTTTGTGTTTTAAAGTACTTCATCGCTGATGGAGATCAAAACGATGAAGACCCTGCTCATGGCTCTCGCGGCCGCCCTGCTCTCGACCCCCGCCCTTGCCGGCGACGTCACCGTGACCCTGACCGGAGTGGAGGCGCGCGGCGGCGAGATCCTGTTGACGCTAAACGGGCGCGACACCTTCCTGCGCGGCGCGGGCGAGCATACCGAAACCCGTGAAGGCTCGACCTCGGGCGACCTGACCCTGACCTTCGAGGACGTGGCGCCGGGCGAGTACGCCCTGATGGTCATGCACGACGCCAACGGCAACAACCGCTTCGACATGTCGCCCATGGGCATGCCGGATGAAGGCTACGCCTTCTCGAACGGCAGCGAGATGATGGGCATGCCGACCTTCGACGCCCACAAGTTCACGGTCACCGAGGCCGGCGCGACGATCACGGCCGCCATGGCCTATCCGGCGGCCCGATGAGGGTTCGCCGTTTTCTGCCGCTGCTGGTCCTGGCCCTGGCCGGGACCGGCGCGGAGGCGCAAGCCGGCGAAGAGGCCGCAGGGGGCGCCACGACCTGCTACGCCAACGCCCGCTGGTGGACCCCCCAAGGCTTCGAACCGGGCGGCCGCTGCGTCCGCGACGGCGTGTTCGTGGGGGCCGCGCCCGACACCGCCGAGGTGGACCTGGACGGCGCCTGGGTCACCCCGCCCTTCGGCGAGGCGCACAACCACAACCTGGACAATCCCGGCATGGCGCGGGGGATGAGCGACACCTACCTGTCGGCCGGCATCCTGTATGTGAAGAACCCGAACTCGCGCGCGGAGTGGACCGCCGGGGCGCGGGCGGCGCTGAATCAGCCCGACACGGTGGATGCGGTCTTCTCGCTGGGCGGGATCACGGCGCCGGGCGGCCATCCGGTGCGGCTGTACGGCATGCTGTCGGGCTACTACGGCCAGGCGCGCGAGGGCGAGACCTTCGAGGGCGACGCCTTTCACCTGGTGACCGGCGAGGAAGACATCGAGCCGGTGCTGGACCGGCTGAAGGCCGGCGGGGCCGACTTCGTGAAGCTGTACCTGCTCGGCTCGGAGCACCACGCCGAGCATGCGGAAGATCCCGCCTGGTACGGGATGCGCGGGCTGGATCCGGCGCTCGCACGGCCCCTGGTCGAGGCGGCGCACGACCGGGGCCTGGCGGTGACGGTCCATGTCGAGACGGCCGCCGACTTCCGCGCGGCCGTGGACGCCGGGGTCGACGAGATCAACCACCTGCCGGGCTATGTCTGGATGCGTGGGACGGACGCCGAGGACTATCGGCTAAGCGAGGGGGACGCCCAGGCGGCGGCCCGAGCGGGCGTGGTGGTGGTCACCACCACGGGCATCAGCCGCAACTTCCGCCAGGGCGAGGCGCTGGCGGCGGTGCAGGCGTTGCAGCGCGAGAACCTGCGGACGCTGCGCGACGCGGGTGTGAGGATCGCCATCGGCTCGGACGACTATCAGGCGACGGCGGCCCCGGAGGTGCAGAACCTGCTGGACATCGGCGCCTACACCCCCGCAGAGGTCCTGCGCCTGTGGATCGACACCGGCCCGGCCATCTTCCCCGACCGCCGCATCGGAAGGCTGGAGCCGGGATACGAGGCCAGCTTCGTGGTGCTCCCGCGCGACCCGGAGGCCGACATGACGCAGCCGTTCGAGGTGCGGACGGTTTACAAGCAGGGGGCGGTGGCCTGGGAACGATAGAGGCCAGCTTCACGTCGTCGGGCGCAGCGCCCCTCTACCACCCTACGGGTGCTCCCCCTCCCCGTCTGCGATGGGGTGGATAGGCGTGGGCTTGTCCTCCCCACGATAGTGGGGAGGGGGACCATGCGGAGCATGGTGGAGGGGCTTCTAGGGCAGTCGCGCCTGGGCCGTTTCCCGGATCGCCCGCAGAACTTCTTCCAGGTGGTCGCGGGTGGCGGGCGCGGCGAAACGGACAACCTTGATCCCCTGCGTCTCCAGCCAGGACGTGCGTGCGCGGTCTCGGGCCAGCCGTTCCGGAATCTCATGATCACGCCCGTCGATCTCGACCGCGAGACGGGCTGCCGGGCAGTAGAAGTCGAGGATGTAGGGGCCAACGGGATGCTGGCGGCGAAACTTCAGGTCGGCGAGGGCTGAGCCTTTCAGATGGCGCCAGAGCCTGGCTTCAGGCGGCGTTAGCGTTCGGCGCAGGCGCCCCGCGCGCTGGTAGGTCTTGGCGTCCGGCTTCAACAGCCCCTCCACCACCCTTCGGGTGGTCCCCCTCCCCACGATGTGGGGAGGATAGGCGCGGATGTCCTCCCCATGAAATGGGGAGGGGGACCACGAAGTGGTGGAGGGGGTGCCGGCTACAAAACGACAGCGCCCGCCGGATAGGTCCGGCGGGCGCTTCGAAGTCTGGACTGTTGAACCGGTCAGGCGGCGGCGCTGGCCGGTTGGGCGCCTTCGGCCGGATCGCGCAGGACGTAGCCGCGGCCCCAGACGGTTTCGATGTAATGCTTGCCGTCGGCGGCCGTAGCCAGTTTCTTGCGCAGCTTGCAGATGAAGACGTCGATGATCTTCAGCTCCGGCTCGTCCATGCCGCCATAGAGGTGGTTCAGGAACATCTCCTTGGTCAGGGTCGTGCCCTTACGCAGGGAGAGCAGCTCCAGCATCTGGTATTCCTTGCCGGTCAGGTGGACGCGGTGACCGTTCACCTCCACCGTCTTGGCGTCCAGGTTCACCGCGATCTCGCCGGTGGTGATGATGGCCTGGGCGTGACCCTTCGAGCGACGGACCACGGCGTGAACCCGCGCGATCAGCTCGTCCTTGTGGAAGGGCTTGGTCATGTAGTCGTCGGCGCCGCCGCCGAAGGTCTTGACCTTGGTGTCGATCTCATGGCTGCCCGACAGGATCATCACCGGTGTGTTGACCTTGCCAACGCGCAGCTGGCGCAGCACCTCGATGCCGCTCATGTCCGGCAGGTTGAGGTCCAGCAGGATCAGGTCGTAGTCGTAGATCTTGCCGAGATCGATGCCTTCCTCGCCGAGGTCGGTCGTGTAGACGTTGAAGCCTTCCGACTTCAGCATCAGCTCGATGCTCTGCGCGGTTGCGTGATCGTCTTCGATAAGCAGAACGCGCATTCATGCCCCTCCAGGCGAAGCTTGGCCGTGCCACCCGCCGATTGCATAACGGGTAACCTTGTTCGGAGGTTAACCGGCCGAACCCTTAAGAAGGGTTAACGCCGCCCCACGGAGAATCACTAGGCTGATTTGCGAATCGCCGTCGAGGGGCGTGAGTCAACGATTCGCTAAAAAACGCGTCCGAGGGGAAATTCGGCTGGGGCTGGATCGATGCGACCGCATTTGACGCATGTCGATAGGATTATGTTCCTAGGTGCTGCGGCGGGGGCCGCAGCCAAGCGGGAGCTTTTCGTGAACCAGCCTTACCAACCCCCGGCCAGCGAGCCGGACCGCCTGCGGGCTCAGGTGGCCTTGAGCCTCGTCGCCGCCCGCACCGGCGTGCCGCCCGAGGCCATGACCCTGCCCGGGCGGATGCGCCCGGCCGTCTGTCGTGCGCGATGGCTGGCGCTGTATCTGGCCCATGTGGCCTACGGCTGGGCGCTTGAGCGGGTGAGCCACGCCTTCGCGGTGAACCGGACGACGGCGGGCAAGGCCTGTCGCTGGGCCGAGGACGAGCGCGACCGGCCCGAGGTCGACCGCCTGCTGGACGAACTGGAGGGCATCACTCGCCAGCTGTTCGACACGCCCAGGCTCGATCTCGCATGAGCCGGCGCGTGGAGAGGGCGCGAAGCCTGCTGGCGCGGCGCGAGGCCTGGATCGAAGGCGGGCCGGACGTCTATCGCCTGCGGCTGTCACCGGATCGGCGCGGCCGGGTGGTGCTGGAACTGGATGCCGCGACCTTCCAGGCGGTTTTCGAATCTCCGGGTCTTGTCGCGACGCCCGGCGGTTGGCGTGGGCGCGCGCCGGTCGCGGACGGTCCCGCCGCCGGCCGGCCAGGGTTCGAGCCGGGCGAGAAGGCGGTGATGGAGGCGGACGGTCGCGTCGTGCTCAAGCCCGCCAACCTTGGCCAGTCGCCTGTCCTGTGGCTGGCGCGGCGCAAGGGACTCGACGGGCGCCCCTGGCTGGAACCGGCCGAGGTGGCGGCGGCCGAACGGCTGCGCGCCGACTGGGAGCAGGCCCAGACGGGCCGTCCATGACCATGCGCTGGGACGCCCTGCCCCGGCCGGGCGGCGGCTCAAGCGCCCGCAGGGAGCAGACCGATCGGGCCCTGGCGGCGGGCCGGCGGGTGCGGCGGGCGCTCGACGCCTGCGGCCCCCGGCTGGCCCCGATGCTGGAGGCCGTGTGTCTGCGCGAAAGCTCGCTGACCCTGGCTGAACGACAGCTGGGCCTGAAGCGGCGGGAGGGCAAGCTGCGGCTGAAGGCGGCGCTGGGGGCGCTGGCGGCCCACTACGGCATGGGCTGAGGCCGCGCGTCAGGCCTCTCGGGAGCAGCCCGCGATCAGGCATGACAGCCCGAACATGCCCAGCAGGCCGGCCAGGGCGATCATCGCCCACTCGGTCAGGGTCGGGACGACGGGAGTGGCGGAAAGCCGCCGAGACCTAGGCGGCCAGCGCCGCTTCCCGGATCCGGCCCACCATGGCGTTCAGGCCGTTGGCGCGCTGGCGGGTCAGGGCCTGGGGCAGGCCGAGGCGGTCGAGCGCCGCTCGGGCGTCGAAGGCCAGGATCTCGGCCGGGGCTCGGTCGGAATAGAGCTTCAGCAGGAGAGCGATATTGCCCTTGGACAGGGCGCTGTCGGAATCGGCGAGGAAGCGCAGGCGCTCGCCGTCGCGCCGGACCGCGAGCCAGACCTGGGCGGCGCAGCCCGGGACCTTGTTGTCCTCGGTCCGGTCCGCCTCGGGCAGAGGCTCCAGGGCACGACCCAGGTCGATGACGTAGCCGATCCGCTGCTCCCAGTCCTCGAGCAGGTCGAAATCCTCGGCCAGTTCCTCGAGGGTCTCGTCGATGGTCGGGCGGGCGTCGGTCATCGCGGCCAGATAGAGTTCGTCCCGGTTAAGGACAACGGCGGCGTCGATCCCCAGGCTTTTCGCGCGCGCCCCCCGCGCGGGCTCGCCTCATGCGGGAGCAGCCTTTGGACGACTCGCCGGGAAGGCTAGGCTCGATCTCCGCGCGCGCGACGCACGCGGGCCCTGTTCATCATTCCGGACAACCGCTTGCCCCCGGCCCACCCACCCCTAGCGCCTACCGGACGCGACGCCCCGGCCCTGGCCGCCTGGCACGCGGGCTGGGCGGCCGGCCTGGCGCTGCTGGGCCTGGCGGCGGCCTGGCTGGGGCGGGGCCTGCCCGATCTGACCCTGCTGGGCCTGGCCTTGATGATCCTGCCGGGCGTCGGCGGCCTGACCCTGCTGTGGCGCGATTCCGCGGGCGTGCGCATGGCGGGGCTGATGCTCTGGAGCGTGGCGGTGTTCGCGGCCCTGGTCCTGACCGGAGGCCTGACCGGATCCCTGACGGCCTTCGTCTTCATGCCGATCGTGGCGGGGCTGGCGCTGGGCGGCCGACGGCTGGCCCTGATCGGAGGCGCGACCAGCGGCTTCGCGGCGCTGAGCGGATTGATCTCGGCCCTTGTCGCCGGGCCCGGCCCGCATCTGGCCCTGCTGTCGACCGCGCTCGCCGTCCTGGTCGCGGGCGCGGCGGCGGCGGCCGTGGAGCTGACCTGGCGGGATCGCGACGCCCGCGTCCGCTCGGCCGAGGAGGAGACGGCGCGGCTGTCAGCCCTGGTCACCGGCCAGCCCGGCCTGACCCTGGTGCTGGAACCCTCCGGCCGGGTGCTGGCGGCCTATGGCGCGGCCCCGGCGGCGCTCGCGGTCGACCCGCTGTTCGAGGCTGGGCTGATCGCGGCGGTGCATGCGCCGGACCGGCCCGCGGTGCTGTCGGCGCTCGACCGGGCGCTGGCCGGCCAGGAGGCCCAGGCCCTGTTCGCGCCGCGCGCGGCGCTGGACCGCCGGATCCAATTGATCCTGCGCCGGCTGGACGACCCGGCCCACGGCGACCGGATCATCGTCCAGGCCTTCGACGGCACCGCCCAGTACGCGCGCGAGGTCGAGCTGGAGACCGCCCGAGCCGAGGCCGAGGCCCAGAACGCCGGCAAGACCCGCTTCCTGGCGAACATGAGCCACGAGCTGCGCACGCCGCTGAACGCGGTGCTGGGCTTCGCCGACATCATGCGCCAGCGGCTGTTCGGCCCCCTGCCTGACCGCTACGCCGAATACGCCGCCTCGATCCACGAGGCCGGCGGCCACCTGCTGGCCCTGATCAACGACGTGCTGGACGTGTCGAAGATCGAGGCCGAGCGGTATCAGCTGAGCCGCGAACGGCTGGACGCCCGCGACGTGGTCTCGGCCGCGGTGGCCCTGGTGCGGCTGTCGGCCGACGACAAGGGCGTGGCCCTGGCCAGCGTCCTGCCCGGCGAGCCGATCCCGGTCGACGCCGACCGTCGGGCCCTCAAGCAGATCGCCCTGAACCTGCTGTCGAACGCCATCAAGTTCACGCCCGCCGGAGGGTCGGTCACGGTGACGCTGGAGGCCATCGGGCCCTATCTGGAGCTGGTCGTCTCCGACACCGGCGTGGGCATCGCCCCCGAGGACCTGCGCCGCCTTGGACGCCCGTTTGAACAGGCCGGCGGGGCCGAGCAGAGGGCGCAAGGCACGGGCCTGGGCCTGTCGCTGGTGCGGGCGCTGGCCGAGCTGCACGGCGGACGGCTGACGATCGACAGCACGCTCGGCGAAGGCGCTGCGGTGACGGTGCGCATGCCGGTCGTCGTCGTCGATAAGCCCTCGGTCCCCACGGGCGGGGCGGAGATCATCCCGCTGAACGCCGGCAAGGGGTGAAGCTGCTCTATCCTCCCCCGTTCTTAACGGGGGAGGAGAAGGAACTACACCACGCCCAGGCCCACGAAGGCGCGGGCGGCGGCGAAGTCGCCGGCTTCGAAGCGGACGCGGGCGATGCTGTCGTCGCGGAAGATGAACTCGACCGTGAAGGTCTCGCGCGGGTCGAGCGCGGCGATGGCGTCGGCGGCGGAGACCGGGAACATCCAGGCCTCGCCGGTGCGGCGGCCCTGAACCAGCTGCTTCGCCGGCGCCGGGCGCCAGGATGAGGCCCAGACGGCCTGTCGGGGCGCGCGAGCGTTGGGTTCGGCCAGCCACGGGCGCGCGTCGCGGGCGGTGTCGCGGGCGACGATCCGGGCGGCGTAGGGACGCGGGCGGCCGTCCCAGGAGACGACGGCGGAAAGCCCGCCCTCCTCGCCCATCCCCAGCGTCACCGGCGAGGCGCCGACGGAGGACGCCTGCATCAGCCGCCAGCCGGAGATCGGCCGCGCATATCGATCCGCCCGCCACTCCCGGCGCGCGCCGGGGAAGGTCATGCGGGGGGTCTTCAACAGCCCGTCGAAGGCCGATTTCACCCGGTCGCGGGCGACGGCGAGGTCTGGATTGCGGCAGGTTGTCCGACCCGCCTGGGCGCGGGCGCGGACAGCGGTCGCCGTCACCTCCGCCTCGGGCCGGCCATGCAGCAGGGCGGCCCCCCGGGCCTGGAGCGCTGCGACCCCGAGCGCTTGGGCCAGCCGCGCGTCGAACAGGCCGCACCTCTGGTGCGCCGCCAGCATGAAGCTGCGCTCGTAGAGCCGGCTGTCGATATCGCCCGCGCTCGCCGGCGCGGCCAACAGGCTGGCGGCGCCCGAACAGGCGGCGATGACGGCGCGGGCGGTTCGGCCTATCCTCATGGCCCCGACCCTAGGCGCCAACGCCCTGCGGTCCGGTTTGCAATCAGGGTTACCCATTTGCTGCTGTCGAGCGACCTGTGGGTCTCCGCCCTCATCCGCCGCGCCGAGATCGGCGGGGCCAACGCCGTGGTCGTCCGAAAGGGCGACGCCCGCGCCGGGACGGTCATCGTAAAGGTGTTCGACACGTCCACCCGGCGCGCCCGGCTCTATGTCGAGGCGTTCGGTCGGGACGGCGAGCGCCTATGGATGCAACCGGTGGAGAGCGAGTTCGAGGCGGAGCTCGACGCCTATGTGGAACGGCAGCGGGGATACGATCCGGACATCTGGGTCGTGGAGATCGAGGACCGTCAGGGGCGGCATTTCATCACGGAGAGGGTCGAGGGGTGAGGGTCGAGGGGCGAGGGGATGCGAGGGGGTACACTGCGCTGCAGGTCTGGAACCGAGCGATGGACCTCGCCGTGGAAGTCTATGCCGTGGCGGCCGAGCTTCCTCCGAACGAGAAGTTCGGCATGACCAGTCAACTTCAACGCTGCGTAGCTTCGGTGCCGGCAAACATAGCGGAAGGATACCAGCGAGGCACTCGAAAGGACTACGCACGCTTCGTCGGAATAGCTCGTGGCTCACTTGCCGAAACGGAGACGTTCCTTCACCTCGCCGCCCGTGTCGGCCACGTATCTGAGGCTTGGATCGCCGCCGCGCTGAACAACGCCGATGAACTCAGCCGCATGCTGACCAGATTGAAGCAGCGCCTGGATCAGCCGGGGCAGCCCCTAGTCCCTAGTCCCTAGTCCCTAGTCCCTCGACCCTCGACCCTCCCCCTTCACCCCCCGCTAACCCTGCCCGTGAACGCGAATGCAAACGGTGGCGCCTAGGGTGACCTTCGAACGGGCCGTGATGAGCCCGGCGGTGGTGGGTGTCTTCGCATGCTGTTCCTGCTGAACGACGTGGTGTTCGATCTGGACGAGGCGAAGGCCTCGCCCGCGGACGCGCGCCGGTTCGGCAAGCTGGGCTTCGACTATGTGCTGGAACTGGGCTGCGAGCTGTTCGCCGAGGACCCGCAGCTGCACAGGAACGATCCGGAGCGGGCGCGCCGTCTGGCCTGGCTGATCGCCGACCGCGACCCGGAGGTGAACGCCGCCCTGTTCGCCGCCCCGGCCAAGGACTGCGCGCCCGAACTTGTCGAGCCGCAGTTCTGCGCCCTGCCGACGACGGTGCTGAAACAGCTCAGCGCCCGCGCCGGCCGGGGCCGGCTGGACGCCGTCGCCGCCGATAAGGCGGTCTGGGGCCGGCTGGCGGCCTAGGCCGCCGCCTTTAGACGGCGTGGCGACGACGCAGGGCGAACGCTCCACCCAAGGCCGCCAGACCCGCACCGAGCAGGATCATCGCCCATTCGGTTAGAGTCGGGATGACCGGCGGTGGGGGCGGGGGTGCGGCCACGACCGTGGTCGTCTCGGTGTCGGACTCGTTGCCGGGGTTCGGATCGACATCGGCGGAAGCGGCGCTGGCGGTCAGCGACAGGACCGTGCCCCCCGCCAAGGCCACATCGACGTTGCTGACCAGAGTAAAGACCTCGACTCCGACCGCGACAGCGGGAGACGTGCACGTCACCGTGCCGGTGGCGCCGACCGCGGGGGTGGTGCAGTTCCAGAGGCCCGAAGTCGACAGAGACAGGAACGTCGTGCCAACCGGCAGGGGGAGGCTCATCGTGACGCTGCTCGCGGTGTCCGGCCCGCTGTTGGTCAGGGTGATCAAGTAGGTGAGGTTGTCGCCCGCCGTCACCGGATCGGGCGAATCCGTAACCGTGACGCTGAGGTCGGACGCCGCCATGGCCGAGGTGGCGAAAAGCGCGCCCGCTAGCGCCGTACCGACGAGAATCGCTGATTTCAAAGCCGCCTCCCGAGGTTCGGCGCCGACGCTACTGCGGTTCGGCGAACAAGCAAGAGCCCGGACGAGGCACGCGGATGTGAAATACCTGGCGGGCTCTGTCGGAGGCACGCATCCTGAGGCGTCGTCTCATTCACATTGGGAGCCCTCGGCCATGCTGTACGCCATACTCTGCTACGACCGCGAGGACGTGGTCGCCGCCTGGTCCAAGGACGAGGACGCGGCGGTGATGGAGCGGCTGATGGCCGTGCAGGAACCCCTGCGCGCACGCGGCAAGCTGGGGCCGGTCGCGCGGCTGCTGCCGACCACGGCCGCGACGACGATCCGCAAGGGCAAGGAGCCCGTGGTGCTGGACGGCCCGTTCGCGGAGACCAAGGAGCAGCTGCTGGGCTTCTATGTCGTCGACTGCGAAGACCTGGACGAGGCGCTCATGGTCGCGCGCGACCTGGCCGCCGCGTCAGGGTCGCCGGGCGCCTTCGAGCTCAGGCCCCTGGCCCTTTTCCATGACAACCGGCTGGGCGAGGACGCCGGCGCGGCATGACCGACGCGGGCTGGATCGAGGGAGCCCTGACGGGCGCGCGGCCCCGGGCGGTCGGCGCCCTGCTGCGCTACTTCCGCGACCTCGACCTGGCAGAGGAGGCGTATCAGGAGGCCTGCCTGAAGGCGCTCAAGTCCTGGCCGCAAAAGGGGCCGCCGCGCGATCCGGCCGCCTGGCTGATCCTCGTCGGCCGCAACGCCGGGGTGGACGGGGTGCGGCGCCGGGCGCGCGAGGACGCCCTGCCCGATGAGGACCGCCTCTCGGACCTCGAAGACGCCGAGGCGCCGCTGGCCGAGCGTCTGGACGAGGCGGACTACCGCGACGACGTGCTGCGGCTGCTGTTCGTCTGCTGCCATCCGGACCTGCCGGCGACCCAGCAGATCGCGCTGGCGCTGCGGATCGTCTCGGGACTGACCGTCCGTCAGATCGCCCGCGCCTTCCTGGTCTCCGAGGCGGCGATGGAGCAGCGGATCACCCGGGCCAAGACGCGGGTCGCGGCCGCCGGCCTGCCGTTCCAGACGCCCGGCGCGGTCGAGCGGATCGAGCGTCTGGGGCCGGTCGCGGCCATGATCTATCTGGTTTTCAACGAGGGCTATACGGCCCCGGCGGGCGAGAGCGCCCGTCAGGGGCTGGCGGAGGAGGCGATCCGCCTCGGGCGGCTGCTGCTGCGCCTGTTCCCGGCCGAGCCGGAGATCCTGGGCCTCAACGCCCTGATGCTGTTGCAGCATGCGCGCGCGGCGGCGCGGTTCGACGCGCACGGCGCGGTCGTCCTGCTGGACGCCCAGGACCGGAGCCTGTGGGACCCCAAACTCATCGCCGAGGGCCTGGCCCTGGTCGACAAGGCGCTGCGTCACCGTCGGCCGGGACCCTACCAGGTGCAGGCGGCGATCGCGGCCCTGCACGCGCGGGCGGATCGAGCCGAAGACACCGACTGGGTCGGCATCGAGCGGTTGTACGAAACGCTGGAGCGGATGGAGCCGTCGCCCGTGGTGACCCTGAACCGGGCCGTGGCGGTGATGAAGGCGCGGGGGCCGGAGGCGGCGCTGGAGATGGTCGAGCCGCTGGCGGATCGCCTGCCCGGCTACTTCTATTTCCACGGCCTGAGGGGGGCTTTGCTCAAGCAGCTGGATCGGCCGGCCGAGGCCCGCGAGGCCTTCAACCGCGCGGTCTCCCTCGCCAACACCCCCGCCGAGGCTGCGCACATCAGAGCCGAGATCGAGGGGTTGGCCGGCTGAGATATTCCGCTCCCCCGCGAACCGGGGAAGGATTTTCGCCTGCCCGGTTGTCGGTTCGCTCCGTCGCCGTTCGTCCTCCGGCCGTCATCGAGAGGAGGACCCCATGACCGACATCGCCGACTTCCCTTCCATGCCGCCGGTGAAGGGCGGGCTGTGCCCCTATGTCACGGTCGAGGGGGCGCTCGCGGCCGCCCGCTTCTATGAGACGGCGTTCGCCGCCGAGACCGCCTTCGCCGTGCCGCCCGACCCCCAGGGGCGGACCATGCATGTGCATCTGTACGTCAACGGCGCCTCGCTGATGCTGAGCGACCCCTACCCGGATCACGGCCATCCGTTCAAAGGCCATGAGGGGACGGTGATGCAGCTGCACGTCGACGACGCCGACGCCTGGCAGGCGCGCGCGGTCGAGGCCGGATGCGAGGTTCTGATGCCCGTGCAGGAGATGTTCTGGGGCGACCGCTGGGGCCAGGTCCGCGACCCCTACGGCGTAACCTGGGCCTTTAACGCCTCCAGGCGCTGAGACCTCCCAACTCCCACAGCCCCTCGTTGCAGACGCCGGCGCGTCACACTTGTCGGTTTGGGCCGCCGGGCTAAGGTGGTGGGGGGACAGGGAGGATCATGGTCATGATGCGTGGAGCCATCTGGGCAGGGGCGCTGGCGGCCGCGCTTCTGCTGGGCCTCTTCGCCAGCCCGGCGGCGGCGGAATGGAAGCGGGCGGAGACCACTCGCTTCATCGTCTACAGCGACGGCGACGCCCGCTCCCTGACCGAGGCCGCCCTCCAGCTGGAGTTGTACGAAAGCGCGCTGCGGCTGATGCACCAGCTCGATCCCGCCGCCGCGCCGCAGAACCGGATCGCCATCTATCTGGTGGGCGACGAGGCGGACCTGCGAAAGGTGCAGCCCGAGCTGCGCGAGAACGTCGCCGGCTTCTATCGCGCCACCCATGACGACATCTTCGCCATCGCCATCCGGGAGAGACGCGAAAGCTCCACCCTGCTGCACGAATACGCCCACCACTTCATGATCGGCTCGTTCTCGCCCGGCTTTCCGGCCTGGTTCATCGAGGGCTACGCCGAATATTTCTCCAGCGCCCAGCTGAACTCTCAGCGGATCACCCTGGGCGAGGTCAGCCGCGGCCGAGGAGACTGGCTTACCTACACCAACTGGCTGCCGCTCAACCTGATCCTGACCCGACGCCCATGGGAGTTCCAGGATTCCAACGCGGTGTCGATGTACTACGCCCAGTCGTGGCTCATGACCCACTGGTTCATCTCGGACCCGGCCCGCATGGCCATGTTCCGGAACTATGTGGTCCGGATGCAGGATGGCGCCGACCCGGTCGCGGCCATGGAGGCGGCCGTGGGCATGCCGATCGGCCGCTTCGAACAGACCCTGCGGGCCTATTCGCGGTCTCGGCTGCCGATCAAGATCATCACCGGGGTCAGCCTGCCGCGCGCGGAAGTCACGACGACCACCCTGTCGCGGGCCGAGAACGACCTGCTGTTGCTGGACCTGCGCCTGACCTCGAACGGCGACCAGGACGACCCGGCCCTGCTGGAGGAGATCCGCAGGCGCACGGCGCCTTACCCGACCGACCCCTTCGCGCGCCGGCTGCTGGCCCGCGCCGAGCTGAGGCTGGGGGAGGCGTCGGCGGCGCGCACCGTGCTCGAACCGCTCGTGGCCGCCGTCCCGACCGATGCCGACGCACGGCGCCTGCTGGGCGAGGCGATCTGGACCGCGGCCCGCGACGGCGATCTCGACAACGAGGCCCTGCTGGCCGCCGTGCGGGCGGCGCGCACTCATCTGAGCGCCGCCTATGAGCAGCGGCCGACCGACTTCCGCACCCTCTATCTGCTGGCCGAGACGCGCAGCATCTCTCCCAGCTTCCCCAACGACAACGACATGGAGACCCTGCTGGCGGCGCTGGAGCTGGCGCCCCAGGCGTCGCACGTGCGCCTGTTCGCCGCCCAGGCCCATGCCCGGCGCGACGAGCTCGGCCCGGCGATCGGGCTGTTGTATCCCCTGGCGACCAGCCCCCACCCCGACGGCGCCACGGCCCTCGCGCGCGCCCTGATCGACCGCTATCGCGCGGAGATGGACGATACGGACAGCGAGGCCGCGCCTTCCCAGGACGCGCCGGCGACCTGATCGGAAAGCAATCTGTGGGACGGAAGCTTCGCGCGTCAGTCCGTATCGGCCGGCGTCGCGCCGGCTTCGGACGCCGGGGCGGCTTCGGCCGGAGCCTCGGCGACCGGCGCCTCGGCCGGCTGGGCCAGCAGCCGGTCGCAGTCGCGGCCGGAATAGACGCCGTTCAGATAGTACCAACGCTGGCGGGCGACGACGCGCTCGGCCTCGCGGCGCTCACGGTCGCGGCGGGCGGCGGCCCCCAGGGCGTTGCCAAGTAGACCAACGCCCGGGATGATCGAACCCGCGCCCGACATCATGGCGGCCTGGATGCCCACGCTGGTGGCGGCGCTGATCGCCTGCTCGCTGCTGAACACCCCGCCCTCGGGCGCGCCGCCCAGGGTCTGGCTCAGCTGTCCGGCCTCGGCCACGATCTGCTGACAGGTCAGGGCGTTGTCGCCAACCCGGATCACGCCCGCTTGCTGGGCCTGAACCGGCAGGGCGGCGACGACGGAAATGGCGGCCACGGCCGCGGCGAGGGGCTTGTGCATGATGATCCTCCCTGTCGCCCGCACGGCGACCCTGAGGATGGGATGCTAGGCGCGTCCGAACGGCCGGTCTGCTGACGAAGCCTGACCCTTGGGCGTGGCGAGACGCGAGGACGGGCGCGCGACCTCCGGTCCGACCGGAGGCCGCGTTCGATCCGCTAGATCATCTGGCGGCGACGCAACGCCATCAGGCCGCCCGCCCCGGCCAGGACCGAGCCGAGCACGATCATGGCCCATTCGGTCAGGGTCGGGATGACCGGAGGCGCAACCACATAGGTGAAATCATCATCCGCGCCGGCGCTGGCCACGCTATCGCCGTTGGCGGCCGTCACGGTGACGTCCACCGTGCCGGCGCCGGCGGGCGAGACGGCGGTGAGCTGGGTGTTGCTGTCCAGGCTGTAGGAAGTCGCGGCCACCCCGCCGAAGAAGACGCCGGTCACCTGGCCCAGGTTGTCGCCGGTGATGGTCACGGTGGTGCCGCCCGCCGCCGGGCCGCTGTCGGCGGCGACATCGGTGATCGTGGCGGCGGCGAACTGACAGCTGCCGCGAAGGACCGCGGTCGAGGTCGAGCCCGCCGTCGAGATGACGGAGTCCTGGGGCGAAGCCGTGACCTGGTAGGTCAGCAGGGCCGGGCCGCTGACCGCCTGGCTGAATTCCGCCGGAGCCGCCCCGTTCTCTTCGAGCTCCAGTGAGAAGTAGTTGCCCGGATCGGGAGCCGCGAAATCGACGCGCAGGGTGTACCATTCCCCGGGATCTAGTGCGGCGGAGCCGTTGAAAGTGACCCCGGGCGGCAGGAGCGCGTCCGCGCCTGAGTTCCCGTTGATCATGACGCAGTCGGCGCTCTGGGCATGAGCCTCGGCGGCCGCCAGGACCAGAGCGGCGGCCGACGCGGCGGCGGCGAGATGACGCGGTTGCATGATGTTCCCTCCTCCAGATGCGGACCCTGCTTACCCCGGTTCATCGACCATGGAAATGGAGGCTTTTTGCCGGCCCGTACGACTGCGCATCCCCCCTCGGTCGACTTCCGAGCCCCTTCGCGCTACCTGCCGCCGCCATGTCGAAACTCACCGTCGAACAGGAGGCCCTGCGCCGCAGGACCTTCGCCATCATCGCGCACCCCGACGCGGGCAAGACGACCCTGACCGAGCACATCCTGCTGGCCGGGGGCGCGATCCGGGCGGCCGGCGCGGTGCGGGCGCGGGGCGAGAACCGGCGCACCCGCTCGGACTGGATGAAGATCGAGAAGGAGCGGGGGATCTCGGTCAGCGCCTCGGTGATGACGTTCGAGCACACCACCTCGGACGGCGTGGCCAAGATGTTCAACCTGCTGGACACCCCGGGCCACGAGGACTTCTCGGAAGACACCTATCGGACGCTTACGGCCGCCGACTGCGCCATCATGGTGCTGGACGCCGCCAAGGGGATCGAGCCGCAGACCCTGAAGCTGTTCGAGGTCTGCCGCCTGCGCGACATCCCGATCATCACCTTCATCAACAAGCTGGACCGCGAGGCCCAGGATCCGATGGCCCTGCTGGACGACATCGCCAGCCGCCTGCAACTGGACCCCTCCCCCATCTGGTGGCCGGCCGAGAGCGGGAACCGACTGCGCGGCATGGTCGAGATCGGCACCGGCCGCTTCCAGCCCTATACGCGCAAGGCCGCAGGGTCGGACGAGGACCCGGATCATCCAGAGCCCCTGCCGCTGGCGGATGCGGCTCAATACTTCGAGGGCAATGAGCAGGCCGACCTCGCCGATGCGCTGGAACTGGTCGAGGGCGGCTACAAGCCCTTCGACCGCCAGAGCTTCCTGGAAGGCCACCTGACGCCGGTGCTGTGGGGGTCGGCGCTGCGCCACTTCGGCATCGACCAGCTGCTTGCCGCCATCGGCGAATGGGCGCCGCCGCCCAAGGTGCTGAAGGCCCGCAAGGAGGCCCCGCCCGAGACCCGCAACGCGCCCGAACCCCAGGACATCTCGGTCGATCCTGGCCAGGCCGAGGTCACCGGCTTCGTGTTCAAGGTCCAGGCCAACATGGACCCCAACCACCGCGACCGGATCGCCATGTTTCGGATGGCGTCCGGCAGCTTCAAGCGCGGCATGAAGCTGAAGGTGCAGAACACCGGCAAGTCGCTGTCGGTGAATGCGCCCATCATGTTCTTCGCCTCGGACCGCGAACTGGCCGAGGACGCCTACGCCGGCGACGTCATCGGCATCCCGAACCACGGCGTGCTGCGGGTCGGCGACAGCCTGTCGGAGAGCGGGATGATCCGCTTCGCCGGCCTGCCGAACTTCGCGCCCGAGATCCTGCAACGGGTGCGGGTCAAGGATCCGCTGAAGGCCAAGCACCTGAAGAAGGCGCTGGAGGGCCTGGCCGAGGAGGGCGTGACCCAGCTGTTCCGGCCGGAGATAGGCTCCGACTTCATCGTCGGCGCCGTCGGCCAGTTGCAGTTCGAGGTCATGGCCGACCGTCTCGGCGAAGAATACGGCCTGGACGTCATCTTCGAACCCAGCCCCTACGCCGAGGCCCGCTGGGTCGCCGGCGACAAGGCCGACCTGGACGACTTCGCCGGCAAGTATCGGGGCCAGATGGCCGCCGACATCGACCAGAACCCCGTCTTCCTGGCCAAGTCGAGCTGGGAGACGGGCTATGTCGGCGAACGCTTCCCCAAGGTGCGGTTCCTGAAAACGCGCGAGCGTGGGTGAGGCGTTGGGCGGCCTTCCTTCCGCCCCCACCTCGTGGTGTGATGCGGCTCCGCTTTGGAGTCCCGCATGCTCGGCCTCGCCGCCGCCCTTCTGCTGACCCCCGTCCAGGCCGCCCCGGCCGGGCCCCGGCTCGTCTCCTACGACGAGGCGGTGCTGTGCGCGGGTCTGACGCAGGCGGCGTCCGAGCTTGAAGGCGGCGAGAGCGAGGACGGCAGGGCCCTGTACGACGCCGCCCTGTTCTGGTCGCTGTCGGCCATGCAGGCGGGTCAGGCGGCGGGCAAGTCGGGAACGGCGGCCGAGGCGGATCAGAACCGCGCCCGCATCGACGGCGTTCGCAGGTTGAGCGCGGGATCGGACGAGGCTCGCGCGACCCTGGCCCGGTGCCGCGCCCGGACGCCGGACCTGGGCTGACGGCCTCTTCTCCCCGGTCGCGCGAACCCATCGCGCGGCGCTGCGTTTGCAAGTCGAGGACGGGGCCCGCCCGTGGGTCCCGAACCGGGACGGTCGACGCGATGTTCGAGTTCGGCAAGGAGCTGCGGCGACTGTTCGCACAGGCGCGCGAGAGCGAGGACCTGGGCTGGCTGGAACTGGTCGGAGCCGACCTGTTGCAGGCCGAGGCCCGACGCCAGACAACGGACGCAGGCCGCGTCTCCTGCCCCCGCCCCTTCCCCGTCTGGCTGCGCGCCGCCGCCCTGTGGCGCGAGCATGCGCGGCGCACGGGGGACGAATACAGCCTCGGCCGGGGCGATTCCGCCGCCCAGGACGCGATTAAGGTGGCCGGCGACGCGGACGAGACCGCGCGGGCCGCCGCCGCAGTGGCCGAAGGCCTGCTGCTTCGCTACGACCTGAAGGGCGGCCTGGACCGGCTGGCGCGTGCGGAGGTCGTGATCGGCTCGACCCCCGCGCCGCGCGCGCCGGGCGCCTCGGCGGCCCTGACGTCGGCGCACGCCCGACTGAAGACCCGCCAGGCGCGGCTGGCGAACGACCCCGGCGCGCTCATGGACGCCACCGCCCTGCTGGACGTGGCGCTGCACGACCCCTGCGGCCGCCCGGCGTCCGAGCTGGACGAGCTGCGCCTGGACCAGGCGGCACTGCTGCTGGAGGCGGGCCTGCTGAGGCGCGACGTGCGCCTGCTGGACCAGGCAGGCCGGGGGTTGGGCGGGCTGGTGGAGACGGCGCCGGCTGAGCAGCGGCCCCTGACCCGGGCGCGAGCCCTGGCCCTGTGCGCCGCCGGTCTGTGCGCCCTCGCGACCCTGGCCGACGACCGGGGCGCCCGCGCCCAGGCCGAGCTGATGTTCGAGGCCGCGGCCGAGCAGTTCACGCCGGACCACAGCCCGCTGGACTGGGCGGCGGTTCAGATCGCGCGCGGGCTGCGCGGAGACGCCGCCCCGCTGATGGTGCTGCGCGAGGCTGAGCGGCTGACCGCCGGGCGCGAGCTTATCCTGGGGGCGGTGGCGCGGGAGATGCGCGTCGCCTGCGAGATCGCCTGCGCGAACGGGCGGATCGAAGCGCTTTACGGCGTCGAGGCCGCCACCCGGCGGCGGCTCGCCGCCTCAGAGCTGGCCGCCCCGGTCGACTGGGTCGCCGACCAGATCGCCATGGCGCACCTGGCGAAGGCCAGCGGCGAGGCGGGCTGGGCCGGCCTCACCCTGATCGAGGCGGCCACCGTTGCGCGGGAAGCCGGCGCCAGTCTGCTGGCCGACCGCGCCGATCAGGTCCTGGCCGGGCTGATGAGCCAGGCCCGAGGTCAGGGTCAGAACCGGCCCGCCTCCGCCCCCATGGCCACGAAGCCGCCGTTGAGGAAGCCGGGCTTGCCATAGGCCAGCGCGTCGCCGACCGGGCCGTTCTCCAGCGTCAGCACCCGCCCTCCAGCCGCCTCCAGCACCGCCTGGCCCGCCGCCGTGTCCCATTCCGAGGTTGGGCCGGTGCGCGGATAGACGTCCGCCGCACCTTCCGCGATGCGGCAGAATTTCAGCGACGAATCCTCGCCCGCCCATTCGAGGCAGCCGTGCGCCTTCGCCAGCCGTTCGGCCGCCTCGCCGCGCATGGAGTGGCTGAGCAGGGCCGAGCCGCGTTCGGGGCGGGCGCGCACGCGCACCGTCTCCCAGGCCCCGCCTTCGGGCCTGCGCCGCGCCCCGCCGCCTTCGCCGCCGGTCGCCCAGGTCAGCGTCAGCGCGGGCGCATTGACCACGCCCGCGACCGGCCGTCCTTCATGGATCAGGGCGATGTTGACGGTGAAGCTCTCCTTGCCGCCGATGAAGCCCTTGGTGCCGTCCAGCGGATCGATCAGCCAGAACCAGTCCGCCGCCGTCTCGGGTCGCCCCCCCGCCTCGGACGCCTCCTCCGCCACCACCTGCACGCCGGGATAGAGGCTCGCCAGCCGCTCCAGGATCAGGGCCTCCGCCTTCTGGTCGGCGATGGTGACGGGGCTGTCGTCCGCCTTGGTCATGGTCTGGACGCCCGCGCGCCAGTAGGGGCGGATCAGGGCCGCGGCCTCCTCGGCGATGACGGCGATCCGGTCGTGCAGCGTGCCGTCGGCCAGGCCGTCTTCCAGATGTCTGTGCATGTCCGGCTCCCTAAAGGACCGGGCCGGTTTTCTGAACCGGCAAATCACGCCAGCCTCGATCCCATGACCGACGCCGCCTCCTCCGACCCGAGCCTTCCCGACGGCCAGGCGCTCGCCGCCCTGGTGGCCGGCAAGCTGTGCCACGACTTCATCAGCCCGGCGGGCGCGATCATGTCGGGGCTGGACCTGCTGGAGGACCCTTCGGCCGCCGACATGCGCGACGATGCGCTTGGCATGATCGCCGACAGCGGGCGCAAGCTGGTGGCCCTGGTGCACTTCGCCCGGGTGGCCTTCGGAGCGGCGACCACGGCCGAGCGGTTCTCCGGCGAGACCCTGAAGGGCCTGGTCGAAGGCCTGATCACGGGCGGGCGGGCCACGATGGAGTGGAAGGCCGAGGGCGACTTCTCGAAGCCGCAGGCCCGCGCCCTGCTGAACCTCGCCTATCTGACCGTGCTGGCCCTGCCGTCCGGCGGCGCGGCGACCATCAGCGCCCATCGGGCGTCCGACGGGGTGGTGCTTCTGGGTTCGGCGGAAGGGAACCGGGCCCGGCTGAAGCCCGAGGCCGCCACGGGGTTGGCCGGCCAGCCCCTGACCGACGGGCTCCAGGGCCAGTGGATCCAGCCCTACTGGCTGTGGCTGACGGTGCGCGACGCGGGCGGCACGCTGGATGTCGAGACGGCCGAGGGCCTGTTTCGGCTGACCGCGCGCATGCCGTCTTAATCCGCTTTCCGAACGCCTCGTTAACCCCCGACCTGCGACACTGGGAAGAGCACCTCAGCGCCAATAACCTACTTGGGGAGAAGGACTTCTTGGACGGCCGCACCTGTCTCATCGTCGACGACAGCCGGATCATCCGAAAGGTGGCGCGCCGGATCGTGGAAGGTTTGGGCTTCGAGGTCGACGAGGCCGGCGACGGGGCGGAGGCGCTCGCCTTCTGCTCGGGCGCCCTGCCCGACGTCGTCCTGCTGGACTGGAACATGCCGGTTATGGACGGGCTGACCTTCCTGAAGCGGCTGCGCGCCCTGCCCGGTGGAGACGCCCCCAAGGTGCTGTTCTGCTCGATCGAGCATCATCCCGACCGCATCGCAGAGGCCCTGGACGCCGGCGCCGACGACTATGTGATGAAGCCCTTCGACGGCGAGATCCTGCAGTCGAAGCTGGAAGAGGTGGGGGCCGTCCCGTGACCGACGGCGATTTCGAGAAGCTGCAGGCCCTGATGGCCTCGCGCGCGGGCTTCCGCCTGACCCGCGACCGGGCCCAGCTGGCCAGGCACCGCCTGGGGCCGGTGGCGCGGCGCGAGGGGTTCGACAGCGTCGACGCCATGCTGGCGAGCCTGTGGGAGAAGCCGGTCGCCTCGCTCGGCTGGGCCGTCATCGAGGCCCTGCTCAACGCCGAGACCTGGTTCCGGCGCGACCGCAAGCCCTTCGACGTCTTCGCCCACGAGCTCCTACCCGCGGTCTCCCGGGCGCGCGGCGCGGCGCCCGTGACCGTCTGGTCGGCGGGGTGCTCGACGGGACAGGAGGCCTATTCCGTGGCGATGGCGGCGCTGGACGCGGCGATCCCCGTCGACATCGTCGGCACCGACCTGTCGGCGCGCGGGATCGAACGGGCCAAGCTCGGCGCCTACACCGGTTTCGAGATCCAGCGCGGTCTGTCGGCGCGGACCATGCTGCGCTGGTTCGAGCCGCTCGAGGACCATTGGGTCGCAAAGCCCGACCTGAAGGCCGCCGTGCGTTTCTATCGCGCCAACCTGCTGGACGAGGCCGAGGGCGCGGGGCGGTTCGACATCATCTTCTGCCGCCATGTGCTCAAGGACATGGACCCGACCCGACGCGGCCGGGTGGTCGAGGCGCTGGAGCGGCGGCTGGTCGACGACGGCTGCCTGGTGCTCGGACCCGACGAAAGGCTGGAAGCCGACACCGTCGCCTTCAGCCCCGTCGGCGGCCGTGAAGGCCTTTACGTCAAGGCCCCCGCCGCGATCCGACGGGCCGCATAGGGTCGTTGCGTCACTGCGGCGGCTTGTAGCTCGGCACGGCGCGGAACAGAGGCATGATCGAGCCGGACCAGCGCGCCATCTCGACCCCGCAGGACCAGCACAGGGCGTAGTCTTCCTCGGGCTGCGGCAGCTTGACCTCGGTCACCGTATAACGCGCGCGACAGTCGCCGTTCGGGCACGTCAGCTCGGCCGCCTTGCGGGTGGTCCAGTCTTTCATCGCGCATCCCCTGAGCGGGACGGACAAGGGCACCTATCGGCGGTCGGTGCAAGGTCTAAGAACATCAGCGCCTGTGCTGCGTCTTTGGGTCGCGACCGGGCCGCGTCGCGCTCAGACGATCGCGCGTCGCCGACGGGCCATCATCGCCGCACCGCCCGCCAACAGCGAGCCGAACAGGATCATCGCCCATTCCGTCAGGGTCGGAACGGCCGGGACGGTGTAGGTGAAATCATCCGCGGCGGTGTTGGCGCTGGTCCCATCCGGAGTGGTCACGGCCACATCCACCGGACCAACCGCACCCGCTGGCGCGACAGCGGTGATCTGGGTGTCGCTGTTCACCGTGAACGAGGCGGCCGCCGTCCCGCCGAAAGTCACCGCCGTGGCGCCCGTGAAATCCGTTCCGGTGATGACCACCGGATATCCGCCCGGGCTTGGCCCCGTCGAGGGCGAAAGGCTGGTGATGGCGGGCGGAGCGGGGGGAGCCGTCGTCGTGATCGAGCCGCTCGTCATGGTGCGAGCGTTCGTTCCTGTGCCGCAATTCGGGGTAGCGCAATCCCACTCCTGGCCTCCCGAGAGAAGGATAGTGCCGCCAGCACCCGACATCGGTCCGACCAAATAGAAATAGATGCCCGCTGATTCACCGGCGTTCTTCGCCAGAAAGAATGAGGCGCTATTATAAGGATAGCCGCCAACAGTGTAGACATCGCCGTTGCGCTGCGTTCCCGTTGTCGAGACGATGTTGAAGTTCGAGTAAGTGTTGCTGGCCGCATCGTAGACGTAGGATCCGCTAGCCGTTCCCCCGTCGTTCAGAGTGGCGGTGAGATACCAGGTCACCGGGGCCGCGCTCGCCGTATTCGCGAGCACAAGCATCAGGACGCCCGCCAGGGCGCTCAGCAACGTCTTCATGGAAATCCCCCCGCGCTTCGCAATGAAGCAGGGTTCACACACCACGGGTCACCCTCGCCGACAAGGCGGCAGAAGCGCGGATTTCCCTTTATTCACGCCCTGTTGCACAAATGTTTCTTGCCGCTTCGCCTCCCAGCCGGCCCTGACAGCCCGCTGCTCGGACTCTTCCGTCCGGGGCGGCTTGGCAATACGGTGATCGGGATCGGGGAGGATCGTCATGGCGCGCATCGGGCTGTTGATCGGGTCGCTGTTGCTGGCCCTGTTGCTGGGCGTCTGGGCCTTGCAGGTCCCATCGCCACGAGGGCCGGATGCGCCGGCGACCGCCTTCTCCGCCGGGCGAGCCATGGCCGACGTTGGTGTCATGGGCGAGCGGCCGCACCCGGTCGGCTCGGCCGATCATGCGCGGGTGCGGGACCACCTGAGGGCCCGGATGACGGCCCTGGGACTTTCGCCCGAGGTCCAGACAGGCCCCCTGTCGCCCGGCTCGGTCGAACGATTGGGCCGCTGGAGCGGGGCGCCCGTGCCGCCGGGCGTCGGCGTGCAGAACCTGGTTGGCGTCCTGCCCGGCCGTGACCGAGCCCAGCCCGCCGTGCTGATCATGGCCCATTACGACAGCGCCTGGGATTCGCCCGGCGCCGCCGACGACGCGGCCGGCGTCGCCTCCATTCTTGAGGCGGTGCGGGCCTTGAAGGCGCGCGGCGGGGCGGAGCGCGACCTGGTCGTGCTGATCACCGACGCCGAGGAGCTGGGCCTGGACGGCGCGCGGGTCTTTTTCGGCGGCCATCCCCTTCGCGACCGGATCGGCGCCGTGGTCAACCTGGAGGCGCGCGGCGGCGGCGGCCGGGCCATGATGTTCGAGACCGGGCGCGGCAACACTCCGACCATCGACCTGTTCGCCCGCGCGGGCCTGAGAGCCGACGGCGGCGTGACGTCCAACGCCCTGGCCGTCTTCGTCTATGCGTTGATGCCCAACGGCACCGATTTCACCGTGGCCCGGGACCGGGGATTGCAAGGGCTGAACCTCGCCTTCATCGGCCGGCCGGCCCAGTATCACTCCCCCGCCTCCACGCCCGGCGCGCTCGATCAGGGCGCGCTCCAGCATCTGGGCTCCCAGGCGCTTGAGGCGACCGACGCCCTGCTGCGGGCGCGGACCCTGCCGGGGCCAGAGGAGGACAAGGTCTATGCCGACCTGTTCGGCCGTGTGATCGTCGGCCACCCGCCTGCCTGGGGCTGGGGCCTGTGGCTCGGCGCGGTCGCGCTGGCGGGCGTGGCGGCCTGGCGCGTGCGGCGGGCGGGGCGGCTCGAAGCCGCCGATGTGGGGCGCGGCGTCCTGTCGGGCCTGTGGTTCGTCGCCCTGGGCCTGGTTCTGACTCAGGCCATTCGCGTGCTGGCCGGGCCCGTGGCCGGCCGGGGCTTCTCGCCCGAGGCCTACTACACCCTGTTGCGCCGCCTGCCTTGGATGGAGGCGGGCGCGGCGCTGGCGGTCCTGGCCGCGGCCCTGCTCCTGCTCGGCGGGCGCGAGGCAGCCGGGCGGCGCGTCCTCGCCGGCGTGACGGCCGCGGCGGCCCTGCTGGCCCTCGGTCTTGGCCGCTTCAGCCCGGTGATCCTCGGCGCGGCCGTGATCGCCTTGGCGCTCGGCGGGTTCAGGGTCTCGGCGCCCCGCTCAGCCTGGGGCGGCTGGCTGGGCCTGATCGCCCTGATCCTGCTAGTCGGCGCTGTGGCCCAGGGCGCCGCGCCCGGGGCGGCCTTTCTGTTCGTCTGGATCGGCCTTCTGGCCGCGCTCGCCGCCGCCATCGCCGCCTTCGTCGATCCCCGCCTGCAACGCCCCGCCGCCCTGATCGCCCCGGCCGTCGCGCTGATCCTCGGCGGAGGCTGGCTGGTCACCCTCGCCCACCCGACCTTCCTCGGCGTCGGCATGGACCTGCCAGGGGTCCTCGCCCTGATCGCGCTCCTGATGCTCAGCCTCGCACGGCCACTGGCGCCCCAAGGCCGCCCGCGGGCGATGGCGATCGCCGCCACCCTCAGCCTGGCGCTCGCCTGTGGAGTGTCGCTCTACGCTCGCGTCGCAGAGCCTGCTCCGCCGCCCGCGGCCGGCGGCCCGACCTGACCCGCTCGCCGATACGGCTCACGTCAAAATCGGTCGCATCCCCCAACGCCGCCAAAAAAGAACATATTGGCAACCGGAACAAACCGTGCACATAGTCCCGTCACTGGGAGCGGGTCCATGGCGGGTCTCTCCCGAAACCAGATGGGAATCATGGCAAGGGAGACGGGTAAGGTGGCACAGGCGGCATTGAAACTGGTGGGCAAGGAAGACGGCGACAAGCAGCGCGCGCTGGAGGCGGCGATCGCCCAGATCGACCGCGCCTTCGGCAAGGGCTCGGTGATGAAGCTGGGCAAGGCCGGGGTAGTGGCCGAGATCGAGAGCGTCTCGACCGGATCACTGGGCCTGGACATGGCGCTCGGCATCGGCGGCCTGCCGGTCGGGCGGGTGATCGAGGTGTTCGGGCCGGAAAGCTCGGGCAAGACCACGCTGGCGCTCCACACCGTGGCCGAGGTGCAGAAGAAGGGCGGCGTGGCCGCCTTCGTGGACGCGGAGCACGCGCTGGATCCGGTCTACGCCGGCAAGCTGGGCGTGAACCTGGACGACCTGCTGGTCTCCCAGCCCGACCACGGCGAACAGGCGCTGGAGATCGTCGACACCCTGGTGCGCTCGGGCGCGGTGGACATCGTGGTGGTCGACTCGGTCGCCGCACTGACGCCCCGGGCCGAGATCGAGGGCGAGATGGGCGACAGCCTGCCGGGCCTTCAAGCCAGGCTGATGAGCCAGGCGCTGCGCAAGCTGACCGCCTCGATCAACAAGTCCAAGTGCATCGTCCTGTTCATCAACCAGATCCGTCACAAGATCGGGGTGATGTACGGCTCGCCCGAGACGACCACGGGCGGCAATGCGCTGAAATTCTACGCCTCGGTGCGCCTGGACATCCGCCGCACCGGCGCGATCAAGGACCGCGACGAGGTCACCGGCAACACCACCCGGGTGAAGGTGGTCAAGAACAAGGTCGCCCCGCCGTTCCGCGAGGTCATCTTCGACATCATGTACGGCGAGGGCATCTCCAAGCTGGGCGAGATCATCGACCTGGGCGTCAAGGCCGGGATCATCGAGAAGTCGGGCAGCTGGTTCTCCTACGACAGCCAGAGGATCGGCCAGGGGCGCGAAAACGTGCGCAACTTCCTGAAGGCCAATCCCGACATCGCCGACAGCATCGAAAAGGCGGTCCGGGCCTCGACCAACAAGATCGCCGAGGAACTGCTGGGCACCCCCGAGCCCGACGAGGGCCAGGACCTGGAGGGCTGATCCCGGTCCTGCTCTGACGTTTGGACAAGTTGGACTGTTGGACAGTCCAACTCCCGACCGTCCAACACCCTTCCCCGGCCGGGTCCGCGCGACCCGCCATCCGACCCCGCGCGGGCCGGGCCGGGGACGCCGCCCGGCCTCGCCGCCGGGCGGCTTTTTCTTTTGGACCCGGGAGCCCGATGCACGGGTCGGCGGTTGAGGAGGTCTAAAGTCCCTCAAGCCGGAGCCTCCCCATGGCCGACGTCCAAGCCCTTAGCCAGTTCAGCCTGTCGGAAACCGAGAACGGCTACCTCATCTCCGTCGAAGGGGACGGCGGCGGCTCCCTCACCGTCGAGGCCACCCCCGACCAGCTCGACGCCATCATCGACGCCCTCGACGCCCTGCTGTCCGAAGACGACGCCGCGGTGGACGAGGTGGAGGAAGACTAGAGCCCCTCCGTCTCGTCGACGGATCGCCGCCGATCACCTCCCCGCTCGCTCTGCTCGTGGGGAGGTGACGCACGCGCGCGGCCCGATCACATCCGGGTGATGCCACCGGCGGCATTTCCCTATATGAGGCGTCCCTCCCCGCCTCTCGCCGACGAACGCACCGCCATGGCCAGCCTGAACGACATCCGGTCCACCTTCCTCGACTTCTTCGCGGCCGACGGCCACGAAAAGGTGCACTCCGCCCCGCTGGTCCCGCAGAACGACCCGTCCCTGCTGTTCGTCAACGCGGGCATGGTGCCGTTCAAGGACTACTTCACCGGCGCCGCCCGGCCGCCCTCGCCTCGCGCCGTCAGCTCCCAGAAGTGCGTCCGCGCCGGCGGCAAGCACAACGACCTGGACAACGTCGGCTACACCGCGCGACACCTGACCTTCTTCGAGATGCTGGGGAACTTCTCCTTCGGCGACTATTTCAAGGAACACGCCATCGACCGGGCGTGGAAGCTGGTTACCGGCGACTTCGGCCTGGATCCCAAGCGCCTGCTGGTCACCGTTTATATCGACGACGACGAGGCCTTCGACATCTGGAAGAAGGTCACGGGCTTCTCCGACGACAAGATCATCCGCATCGCGGGCTCGGACAACTTCTGGGCCATGGGCGACAGCGGGCCCTGCGGCCCCTGCACCGAGATCTTCTGGGACTACGGCGACCACGTCCCGGGCGGCCCTCCAGGGTCACCGGACGAGGACGGCGATCGCTACGTGGAGATCTGGAACAACGTCTTCATGCAGTTCGAGAAGGAGAACGACGAGATTGTTCGCAAACTGCCCAAGCCCTCGGTCGACACCGGCATGGGTCTGGAGCGGATCGCCTCGGTGCTCCAGGGCAAGAACTCGGTGTTCGACACCGACCTGTTCCAGACCCTGATCAGGGCTAGCGCCGACGCGACCTCGACCGCGCCGGACGGCGACATGGCCCCCAGCCACCGGGTGATCGCCGACCACCTGCGCAGCTCGGCCTTCCTGATCGCCGACGGGGTGACGCCGTCCAATGAGGGTCGCGGCTATGTGCTGCGCCGGATCATGCGCCGCGCCATGCGCCACGCCCACCTGCTGGGCGCGTCCGATCCCCTGATGCACCGGCTTGTGCCGACCCTGGTGGACCAGATGGGCGCCGCCTATCCCGAGCTGAAGCGCGCCCAGCCGTTCGTGGAGGACACGCTGAAGCAGGAGGAGATCCGCTTCCGCACCACGCTCGGGCGCGGCATGGGGCTGCTGGAAGACGCCACGCGCGACCTGCCCGAAGGTGGCGTGATCGGCGGCCAGACGGCGTTCTCGCTCTATGACACCTATGGCTTCCCGCTGGACCTCACCCAGGACGAGGCGCGGCGGCGCGGGTTCTCCGTCGACGTCGAAGGTTTTGAGGCCGCCATGGCCGAGCAGCGCGAGCGCGGCAAGGCCAACTGGAAGGGCTCGGGCCAGACCGCCGCCGCCGGCGAATGGCTGGCGCTGCGCGACCGGCTGGGGCCGACGATGTTCACCGGCTATGACGCGGTCGAGGGGACTGGCGAGGTCCTGGCCATTGTCCACGACGGCCATGTGGTCGACGCGGTCGAGACCGGTCAGACCGCCGAGGTCCTGTTCGACCAGACGCCCTTCTATGGCGAAGGCGGCGGCCAGGCCGGCGATCGCGGCGAGATCGAATGGACCGACACATCGGGCCAGCAGGCGACCGGGACCGTGCTGGACGTCCAGAAGCATGCCGGCGGCGACCTTTACGCCCACAAGGTGGAGATCACGTCGGGGACGCTTGGCATCGGCGCCCAGGTGCAGCTGCGAGCCACCGCCGACGCCCGCCTGACCACCCGCGCCAACCACTCCGCCGCCCACTTGCTGCACGCGGCGCTCAAGAACGTGCTCGGGCCCCACGTGGCCCAGAAGGGCCAGCTGGTCGACGCCGAGCGCGTGCGCTTCGACTTCAGCCACAACGCCCCGGTCACCGAGGACGAGCTGAACCGCATCGAGGACGAGGTGAACGCGGTCATCCGCCAGAACCTGCCGGCCGAGACCAAGCTGATGGCCCCGCAGGAGGCCATCGAGGCCGGCGCCGTGGCCCTGTTCGGCGAGAAATACGGCGACGAGGTGCGGGTTCTGACGCTGGGCCGCAGCCTGACCGAGGCGGACAAGCCCTATTCGGTGGAACTGTGCGGCGGCACCCACGTGGCCCGCACCGGCGACATCGCCCTGTTCAAGATCGTGTCGGAGACCGGCATCGCGGCGGGCGTGCGCCGTATCGAGGGCCTGACCGGCGAGGCGGCGCGGCAATACCTGCTGGCCCAGGCCGGGGTGGCCCGCAAACTGGCCCAGGGCTTCAAGGTCCAGCCCGCCGACGTGCCCGCCCGCGTGGACGCGCTGACGGCCTCGGTCCGGCAGCTGGAGAAGCAGGTCGCGGACCTGAAGAAGCAGCTGGCCCTGGGCGGCGGCGGCTCCGCCAACGCCGCGCCTGAGGAGATCAACGGGGTCAAGCTGATCGCCCGCGTCCTGGACGGGGTGGACGGCAAGGGCCTGCGCGGCGTGGCCGAGGACTTCAGGAAGCAGGTCGGCTCGGGCGTCGTCGCCCTGATCGGCGTCACCGACGGCCGCGCGGCGGTGACCGTGGCCGCGACCAGCGACCTCGCCGGCCGCGTCAACGCCGCGGACCTCGCCCGTGCCGCCGTGCTGGCTATGGGCGGTCAGGGCGCCGGCGGCAAACCGGACTTCGCCCAGGGCGGGGCCCCGGACGGATCGAAGGCCGAGGCGGGATTGCAGGCGGTCAGGGACGCGCTGGCGGGGTAGGCCCCTCCACCGCCCCTCGGGCGGTCCCCCTCCCCATCTGCGATGGGGAGGATAAGCCGGCGCCTGTCCTCCCCACGCAGTGGAGAGGGGGACCATGCGGAGCATGGTGGAGGGGCCGCTGCGGCTCGGTGGTTGACCTGACCGCTCTGGCGCCGCCCCATGCGACCGTCTTCTCGGGAGGGATTCCATGATCCGCGTCGCCACGGGCCTCGTCGCCTGCCTGCTCGCCTCGACTGCCTTGCCGGTGGTCGCCCAGCCGGCGCCGCCCCAGGCCGAAGCGCCCGCCTCTAATCCGGCGCTGGCGGCCTTGCTGGCCGACTACGAAGCCTTCCTGCGGGCGAACGATCCGGTCTCGGCGGGGTTCGAGGGGGATCAGGCGGCCAAGGCGCGGCTGCCGGACATCTCTTGGGCGGCCGAGGCGGCGCGCCAGGCCCCGCTGGAGGCATTCCTCGCCCGCGCCCGCGCCGTGCCGGTCGAGGGGCTGTCGTCGGACGACCGGCTGAACCGCGACTTCCTGATCTGGGTGCTGGAGCGGTCAATCCAGTCGATCGCCTTCGACAGCGGACGGCTGGCCTTCGATTCCGAGGGCGGGGTCGGCCAGTTGGCGCTCTATCTGGCCGGCAATACGCGCATCGCGACGGCCGCCGACGCCGACGCCTGGCTGGCGCGGCTGGAGGGCATGGCCCAGGTCTATGACGACAGCCTGGCCAATGCCCGCCGGGGGCTGGAGACCGGCTTCACCCAGCCGCGTTCGGTGGTCGAGAGCTTCCTGGCCTCGCTGCGTAACGAGGTCGCCTTCACGGCCGACACCGACCCCCTGCTGAAGCCCTTCGCCGAGCTGCCCGACAGCATTCCCGAGGCTGACCAGGCCCGCTATCGGGCCCGCGCCGCCGCCATCGTGACCGACCAGATCGCGCCGCGCCGCCAGGCCTGGCTGAGGTTCGCGGAGGACGAATACCTGCCCGCCGCCCTGCCGGCCGTCGGCATCGGCTCGCGGCCCGGCGGGCGCGAGTACTACGCCTTCCAGGCCCGCAGCTACACGACCACAGACCTGACACCGGACCAGATCCATCAGCTGGGTCTTCAGGAGGTCGCCCGCATCCGCGCGCGGATGGATGCCGAGATGCGCGCCGCCGGCTGGACGGGCGACTTCGCCGGCTTCCTGAACCACCTGCGCACCGACCCTCGCTTCTACGCCCAGTCGCGCGAGGACCTGCTGGAGAAGGCCTCGGAGATGGCCAAGCGGGCCGATGGCGGCCTGCCGGCCCTGTTCCGAACCCTCCCGCGCCTGCCCTACGACGTGCGGCCGGTGCCGGCCGAGATCGAGGCCACCTACACGACCGGCCGCTACTTCTCGGGCTCGCTCGCCGAGGGAGTTCCCGGCGGCTACATCGTCAACACCTCGAAGTTGAACCAGCGGCCGCTGTACGAACTGCCGGCCCTGACCCTGCACGAGGCGGTTCCGGGCCACCACCTGCAGATCGCGCTCCAGCAGGAGGCGGAGGCCGGCCCCTATTTCCGGCGCAGCGTCGACGTGACCGCCTTCAGCGAGGGCTGGGGCCTGTACGCCGAGTTCCTGGGCGAGGAGATGGGCTTCTATCGCACGCCCGAGGAGCGGTTCGGGCGGCTGTCTTACGAGATGTGGCGGGCCTGCCGGCTGGTCGCGGACACCGGCATGCACTGGATGGGCTGGACGGTCGAACAGGCCCGCGCCTGCTTCGCCGAGAATTCCGCGCTCGCGCCCCACAATATCGAGACCGAGCTGCAGCGCTACATCGGATGGCCGGGCCAGGCCCTGGCCTACAAGATCGGCGAGATCCGGCTCCGCGCCATCCGCACGCGGGCGGAACAGGCGCTGGGGGAGCGGTTCAATGTGCGCGACTTCCACGACGCCCTGCTTGTCGACGGGCCGTTGCCGCTCGACCTGCTCGACCAGCGGATGGATGCGTGGATCGCGGGGCAGGTGCGGTAGGGAGACCGACGCTTCTCCTCCCCATCCGCAAGATGGGGAGGATAGTTTCGGCGACTATCGCTCCGGGTCGATGTCCAGGCCGACAAGCTTCCAGCTGAACACCCCCCGGCGCTGCATCAACAAGTCTAGCCGGCGGTCGGGGTAGTCCGGGTCGGTCAGGGTGAGGACGAACTCGTCCAGCCCCCGGTAGGCGTAGGCCCGGCGGATGTCGTCGCCCTCGCCGGTTTCGGCGCGCGGGCGCGGGTTGGACGGGGTCGGGGCCTCGGCGGTCTGGACCATGGCGGCGACGCTTTGGGGCGTGACCAGGGCGTCCACCGCGCCTGACACGATGGCCGGAGCGAACATCATTCCCAGGCCCGCCAGGCCGCCGGCCTCCTCGCCCAGCCGGTCGCTGATCCGGTCGCGGACCTCGGCGCCCAGCTCGGCCTTCAGGCTGTCGCGGAAGGCTGGGAAGTCGACCATCCGTTCCAGGCGGCGGGCATCGCCCGCCTTGGCCGCCTCGACCAGATTGTGCACCGCCAGCAGCGGCGAGGCGAAATAGAAGCCGACGAGGCCGAGCGCCCCGACGACGATCAGCCAGGTGATCAAGCGCTTGCCCATGTCAGTTCCTCCGCGGAGCGGGGCGCGCCGGTTCAGGCAGGCCGATGTGGACCAGTTTCCATTCGAAGGGACCGCGCCGCTCGAAGGTGAAGATCGTGCGGGCCCCGGCCTCGTCCGCCACCGCCATCCGGGCGCGGTTGACGCTCCAGTAGACGGGCGTCGGAAGCGGATCGCGCTCGACCGCGCCGAGGCGGACCGAGGCCCGGCCCTCGCCTCGGCTGAGAGCGGCCAAAGCCGACGGGGTCAGATAGGCGTCGGTCTCGGCGACCAGCGGCGGCGCCGCGTCATCGAGCTGGCGACGGACGGCCCCGATAGGGTCCTCAAGGAAGGAAGGCGGCGGGACGCGGGCGGCCGGGTCGCCGCTCAGCTGGGGCCGCAGGGACTGGCGCACCGCGCCGTAGTCGATCAGTCGGGCCAGGCCCTGGACGTCATTGGAATCCGCCGCCGAGCGGATGGCGAAGAACCCCACGGCGGGGGCGGCGAAGAAGCAGACGACGGCGACCACGAGCGCCGCCAGCAGCAGTTTGCCGATGATCTTCACCGCGAGCCCCCGTTCATGGGCGCATCAATGCACGAAGCGGGGGGCGGCTCAACGCGAGAGCGACCAGGGCGCGAATCTCCTCCCCATCGCCTGCGATGGGGAGGAGATATCCGTCAGGCCGCCTGGGCCATCGCGGCGTTCAGGTTCTCGGCCACCTTGTCGAGGAAGCCCTCGGTGGTCAGCCAGCCCTGCTGGTCGCCGACCAGGAGGGCCAGGTCCTTGGTCATGAAGCCGGCCTCGACGGTCTCGACCACGACCCGTTCGAGGGTCTCGGCGAAGGTGATGAGGGCCTGGTTGCCGTCCAGCTTGCCGCGATGCTTGAAGCCGCGCGTCCAGGCGTAGATCGAAGCGATCGAGTTGGTCGAGGTCGCCTCGCCCTTCTGGTGCTGGCGATAGTGGCGGGTGACGGTGCCGTGGGCGGCTTCCGATTCCAGGATCTTGCCGTCCGGGGTCATCAGGACCGAGGTCATCAGGCCCAGCGAACCAAAGCCCTGGGCCACCACGTCCGACTGCACGTCGCCGTCGTAGTTCTTGCACGCCCAGACGAAGCCGCCCGACCACTTGATGGCGGCGGCCACCATGTCGTCGATCAGACGATGCTCGTAGGTCAGGCCGCGCGCGTCGAACTCGGCCTTGAACTCCTCGTCGAACACCTTCTGGAAGATGTCCTTGAAGCGGCCGTCGTAGGCTTTCAGGATCGTGTTCTTGGTCGACAGATAGACCGGATAGTTGCGGTTCAGACCGTAGGCGAAGGACGCGCGGGCGAACTCGGTGATCGAGACATCGAGGTTGTACATGCCCATGGCGACGCCGGCGCCCGGCGACTTGAACACCTCGTGCTCGATCACCTGGCCGTCGTCGCCGACGAACTTGATCGACAGCGTCCCGGCTCCCGGCATCAGGAAGTCGGTGGCCTTGTACTGGTCGCCAAAGGCGTGGCGGCCGACGACGATCGGCTGGGTCCAGCCGGGCACCAGGCGGGGCACGTTCGAGCAGATGATCGGCTCGCGGAAGACCACGCCGCCCAGGATGTTGCGGATGGTGCCGTTCGGCGACTTCCACATCTTCTTGAGGTTGAACTCCTTCACCCGCGCCTCATCGGGGGTGATGGTGGCGCACTTCACGCCGACACCGTGCCGCTTGATGGCCTCGGCGGCGTCGATCGTCACCTGGTCGTCGGTGGCGTCGCGGTGCTCCATGCCCAGGTCGTAGTAGTCGAGCTCAAGGTCCAGGAACGGGAAGACCAGCTTGTCCTTGATCATCTGCCAGATGATCCGGGTCATCTCGTCGCCGTCGATGTCGACGATGGGGTTGTCGACCTTGATCTTGGCCATGAAGCGCGTCCTGTCGGTGGGAGGGTCTGGAAGTGTGGCGGCGGTATAGCGACCGGGCGGGCGCTGCGCAAAGGCCGGAACCGCCGGCCGCCCCGTCCGCTGTCATGAGCCGACAGGAGCGCGCGATGACCGAGAAGACGTACAAGGCCGGCGACCGGGTGAAGTGGGACCACAGCCAGGGCGCGACGACGGGAAAGGTGGTCAGGAAGCTGACCCGCCCGACCCGGATCAAGGGCCACGAGGTTGCGGCGTCCCCCGACAACCCGGAGTATCTGGTCGAGAGCGCCAAGACCGGCGCGCGGGCCGCGCACAAGCCCGAGGCGCTGCGCAAGGCCTGAGAACGCCAAGGGGGAACCATGCGCAACGCCGTCATCATCACCGCCGCGATCTTGGGGCTGACCGCCTGCGGCCAGGGCGAGGGGAAGGCCGCGTCAGGCGACGCGGGCGGCGTGGCGCAGGCGGCGGCGGCGGCGGCCATCGCGCCCGAGACGCGCAGCTTCGGCGACTGGACGGCCATCTGCGACAACGGGCTGCGCTGCGTCGCCTATGGCAAGGGCGACGGCGCGGTCGGCTGGGTCAGGGTCGAATACCCGGCCGGGCCGCAGGCGACGCCTCTGGTTCATGTCGCGGCCATGAACGACCTCGGCGGCCAACAGCGGCCGGTGACGGCGGCCCTGGATGGGCGCGCTTGGCCCAGCACGGTGGAGGAGGATGGCTATTCGGCCCGGATCAGCGACGGCCTGGCGGCGGCGCGGGCCCTGGCGCAGGGCCGGAGCCTGGCCCTGTCGATCGACGGCGAGGAGCCCACGACCGTCAGCCTAAACGGGGCGGCGGCGGCCCTTCTGTGGATCGACGAGAAGCAGGGGCGGCTGAACACCACCACCGCCCTGGTGCGCATCGGCGAGCGCCCGGCCTCGGCGGTCCGGGCGGCCCCGTCGCTGCCGCTCGTCGCCGCCGCGCCGGCGGTCGACCAGGGCCCGTTCTCCCAACCGGCCGACCCCGAGGCCGAGCCCAGATACTTCCCCCTGCCCGCCGGCCTGTCGGCCCTGCCGGCGGTCGCCCAGTGCCGCCGGAACCTGGAGTTCAACCCCTCCCTGCTCGACTACGTCCAGGCCGCGCGGCTGGCCGGGGACAAGGAACTGTGGCTCGTGCCCTGCGACGCCGGCGCCTACAACCTGATCACCCTGCAGTTCCTGACCGACGCGGGCGGGGCCAACCCGGTCCAGCTGCGCCTGAAGGGGACCGAAGGCGGGGGCGATGACGAACAGGCCAGCGACCTGGAGCTGACCAACGCCGACTATGACGCCGCGACCCGGACGCTGAGCCAGTTCGCCAAGGCGCGCGGCATCGGCGACTGCGGCGTCGAGCACCGCTGGACCTGGACCGGCCGGGACTTCGTGCTGGCTGGGGAGCGGGTGATGGGGGACTGCATCGGCATGGTCAGCGATCTGTGGCCCACAACCTGGAGAACCCGTGCGCAATAAGGTCGATGTCCTGATCGTGGGGGCGGGGCCCGCGGGCCTGACCGCCGCCGTCTATCTGACCCGATTTCGGCGACGGGTGCTGGTGGCCAACGGGGGCGATCCCCGCGCGAGCTGGATCCCGCTCAGCCACAACATGCCGGGGTTTCCCAAGGGCATCACCGGCGACGCCATCCTGGGGCGCTTACGCGAACAGGCCGAGGAATATGGCGCGGCCATCGAGGCGGGGCGGGTCGAGGCACTGACCCGCGACGGCGATGTGTTTTGCGCCACGATCAACGGACGTCAGGTGGCGGCCCGGGCGGTATTGTTGGCCACGGGGGTGGTGGATCACCACCCGGACCTGCCGGGGGTCGAGCGAGCCATACAGCGGGCCCTGGTCCGCATCTGTCCGATCTGCGACGGCTATGAGGCCACCGACAAGTCCGTCGCCATCATCGGCGAGGACGACAAGGGCGGGCGAGAGGCCGCCTACCTGCGCACCTATTCCGAGCGGGTGACCCTGGTCCACATCGGACCGCGCGAGAAACTGACCTGCCAGGCGGAGCTGGAACGGCTGGGGGTCCAGCTGGTCTGCGCGCCCCTGGAGAACGTCGAGCTCGAGGGCGACCGGGTGACGGCCCTGGGCTGGGATGGCGGGCATCACGCCTTCGACCTGGTCTATTCGGCGCTGGGCACCTCGCCGAACGCGGAGCTGGCGCAGGGGCTGGGGGCCAGGCTGGGCGAGGACGGCCGCCTGTTCGTCGACGCCCACCAGATGACCAGCGTCGAGGGCCTCTACGCCGCCGGCGACGTCGTGCGGGGGCTTAACCAGATCGCGGTGGCGACGGCCGAGGCGGCGGTGGCCGGGACCGACATCCACAACCGCCTGCGCAAGGCGGAGGGGATGGTGGTGGGCTGAGCCCGGCTTCTGGATCCGCTCATCCCCGCGAAGGCGGGGACCCAGGGCTGCATCCTCAAGGGTGGGATCGGCGGGCACGGGCTCCGTCACTCAGAGGACTGGGCCCCCGCCTTCGCGGGGATGAGCGGAGAGGCAGGGGCGATCAGTTTTGGACGGTCGCCGAGCGGGCAGCCAAGGCCCATCCTGACCTCATGCCCCGCTCCGCCTCCCGCGCCCGATCCGCCGCCGCCGTAGCCGCGGCGGGTCTGCTGACCTCGGCCTGCGCCCATGACCCGGTGTTCTGGGAGGCGCTGGGACTGGCGGCGGACATCGCCCTGTACGACGCCATGCTGGACAACTGCAGCTGGTACACGACGCCTTCGGGCGCGACCCTCCAGCGGTGCGGGGACCACAGGCGGCATCGGCACGACCGGCGCGAGCACCGCCCGCGCCGCCACCGCGACTAGGCCTTCGACGCGATCCAGCCGTCGACCACCCGCTCCAGGACCGACAGCGGCACGCTGCCGACCGCCAGGGTGGTGTCGTGAAAGTCCTTGATGTCGAAGCGGGCGCCCAGCTGGGTGCGGGCCTTTTCGCGCAGGCGGATCCACTCGTTGTGGCCGACCTTGTAGGCGCAGGCCTGGCCCGGCCATGAGCAGTAGCGCTCGACCTCGGACGTCGCCCCGCCTTCGGTGTCGCCGTAGTTCTCGACCATATAGCGGATGCCGTCCTCGCGGCTCCAGCCCAGGTGGTGGATGCCGGTGTCGACCACCAGGCGGGCCGAGCGGAACATCAGCGACTGCAGATAGCCGATCTGGCCGGCCGGATCGTCCTCGTAGGCGCCGAGCTCGTCCGCCAGCTGTTCGGCGTACAGACCCCAGCCCTCGGAGAAGGCCGAGAAGAACAGCAGGTTCATCAGCATGGGGGCCGAAGGGCTCTCCTGCTGGAGCGCGATCTGCAGGTGATGGCCCGGCGACGCCTCGTGATAGGTCAGGGTCGGCAGGGTCCATTCCGGCCAGTCGGCCGTGTCCTTCAGGTTGATCCAGTAGATGCCAGGCCGCGTCCCATCCAGGCTGGGGGAGTTGTAGTAGCCCAGCGGCGCGCCCTGCTCGATCGAGGGCGGCACCCGCTTGATCTCCGCCGTGGCGCGCGGAAGCCGGCCGAAGGCTTTCGGCAGACGCGACTGCATGGCCTGCATCTGGTCGTTCAGACGACCGATCAGCGCGTCCTTGGCCGCATCCGTGTTGGGGGCGATGTGGCGCGGATCGCGCGCCATGGCCGCGATCCGTTCGGCCACGGACCCCCGCGTCATCCCTTGCGCGGCCAGCAGGGGCTCGGCCCGGGCGGTCAGCTCGGCCATCTGCTCGCGGCCGACGCGATGGATCTCGTCGGGGCTGAGGTCGGTGGTGGTGATGAAGCGCAGGCTGTTGCGGTAGTACTCCTCGCCCCGGGGCAGGCGCCGGACCGAGGCGTCGTGGCCAGCGCGCGGCTGGACCGCCTTCAGGGCCTCGGTCTGTGCCGACAGGGCCGGATAGACCCGCTCGGCCAGCAGGCGTTCGACCCGGGCGCCCCACTCGCCGGTCAGGCCCTTGGCGGCCGCGCGGCCGACGACGGCCTCGACCATGGGCGAAGAGGCGGCCGGGATGGCGACCATGCCCTCCTGCTGGGCAATGGCCTTGGCGAGCACGAAGTCCGGCGGGATGACGCCCAGGGCCTGCTCCTCGCGCAGGCGGTCGGTCTCGGCGTTCAGCACGTCGGCGAAGGCGGCGATCCGCGAGACGTAGGCGTCGGCGTCGGCGGCGGTCTCGATCGTGTGCTGGTTGGCCAGGAAGGCCGGGGTGCTGGAATAGGCGCCGTCCTGCTGGCTGACGCGATAGACGTTGGGCCAGCCGCCCTGGCCATAGGGGACGTCGAAGGTCGCGATCACCGCGTCCATATTGGCGACGATGCTGTCGTAATAGATCTGGTCCCGCTCCGTCATCGACGAACGGTCCATGGCCGCCAGTTCGGCCCGGCCGGTGAGATAGTGCCTCCGGCCCTTCTCCTCGTTCTCGGGCGTGGGCGCGGTCAGCAGGGACTTGGCGGCGGCGCGGGCGCCCCGGTCGAGGCCCAGGGCGGTGACGGTCTCGGGGCTGAGGTCCAGGGTGCGCTCGAACGCCTGGTCCATCCAGACGCGCAGCGGCGTCTGTTCAGCGGCCCCGCCGGCGACCTGGGCCAGGACGGACCCGCCCGCGGCGGCCAGCCCCAGGCCGGCGGCGGAGGACTGGAGCAGGCGACGACGGTTGATCATGGAAGGGCTCCCCGAAATGCGGCCGGCAGTGGAAGGCGGCGGCCGCACGGCGGCAAGTGAAATATCGGAAAGACTTCTCCTCCCCAGGAGCGAAGCGATTGGGGAGGCGCATCGGACGCGTCAGCGGCCGAGACGGAGGGGTTCTGTCCTTCGCGGCCCACGAGCCCCTCCACGACTTCGTGGTCCCCCTCCCCATCGCAGGCGTGGGGAGGAAAAACTGGGAGCCTACCCCGCCCGCAGCTCCGCTTTCACGCGCTCGGCGAGGGTCTTGATGTCGAGCGGCTTGGGCAGGAAGGAGACGCCGGCCTCGTCCTGGAGGAGGTCGGAGAAGTCGCTCTCGGCGTAGCCGGAGATGAACATGACCGGGGCGTCGCCCAGGTAGGGCCGGGCCTTCTTGAGCAGGGACGGGCCGTCCAGCCCCGGCATGATGACGTCGGAGATCAGCATGTCGATCTGGCCGGCGTGCTCCTCGGCCAGGGCCAGGGCCTCCTCGCCGTCGGCGGCCTCGATGACTTCATAACCGCGCTGGCGCAGCAGGCGGGCGGCGATGCCGCGCACGGCGGCCTCGTCCTCGACGAACAGGATTCGGCCCGAACCGGCCAGGTCGCGCGGGGCCTTGACGACCTTGGGCTCGACCGGCGCGGCCTCGGCCAGCGCCGCCTCTCCGGCGGCCGGGAGGAACAGGCGGAAGGCGGCCCCCGCGCCGGGGATATTGGCGACCGCGATATGGCCCCCGGCCTGCTGCGCGATGCCGTAGACGGTGGCCAGGCCCATGCCGGTGCCCTCGTTGACCGCCTTGGTGGTGAAGAAGGGCTCGAATATCTTGTCCAGCAGCTCGGGCGGAACGCCGGGACCGGTGTCGGAGACCTCGATCATGGCCAGGCCGTCGGGCGCCTCGGGGGCCTCGCGCCAGCCGAGCGCGCGGGCGTCCTCGCTGGTCAGCCGGCGGGTCTTGATGGTGACCACCGCGTCGCCGGGCTCGACCACCCCGCGCATGGCGTCGCGCGCATTGACGGCCAAATTCATCACCGCCGTCTCGAGCTGGCTCTTGTCGGCCAGGACGACCGGCAGGTCGCGGCCGTAGTCGGTCTCCAGCCGCACGTCCTCGCGCAGCAGCCGCCGAAGCAGGACGGCGAACTCCCCGACCAGTTCGCCGAGGTCCAGCCGCTCGCGCCGCACGGTCGACTTGCGCGAGAAGGCCAGCAGCTTGCGCACCAGGTCCGCGGCGCGGATGGCGGTCTGGCGGATCTCGTTCAAGCCCTCGTAGGAGGGATCGCCGACCGGATGGCGCTCGAGCAGGCCCGACAGCTGCAGCTGGATGGCGGTCAGCAGGTTGTTGAAGTCGTGGGCCACGCCGCCCGCCAGCTGGCCCACCGCCTGCATCTTCTGGGCCTGGGAGAGCTGGAGCTCCATCGACTTCTGCTGGGAGACGTCGAACAGCCAGATGCGCCGCTTGTCGCCTTCGGGCGCGACATAGAGGTGGAGCATCCGGTCGGGGTGGGCGCGGGCGACCAGCTCGATCGGGCCGGTGGAGCCGGCGGCCATGCGGGCCCGGGCCTCGGTCACCCCGGCCGGCTCGAACAGGTGGCCGAAGGCGGCGTCGCGGGCGGCCGCCGGGCCCGTCAGGACCTGGAGCGCCGGATTGGCTTCCTCGGCCCTGCCGGAGAAGATGTCGTCGCCGCCGATCACCGCCGAGCCAAAGGGGGCGCCGGCCGCCATGGCCCGGGCGTCGCCCGTGGAGGCCTGGGCGCGACGCGGCTCGCCCGAGACCAGCACCGGCGCGGCCCCGTCGACCACTGCCCGGACGAGGAAGCGGCCCCGCCCCGCCTGCCCGATCGACACCTCCTGCTCGCGTTCGCCAATGGTGACGATGGCGCGGCCGGGCTCGCCGCGCCGGGCCTGGGCGAAGGCCATGTAGAGGGCCTGGGCCGACTTGCCGCGCGGAAGCGTGGTGGCCGAGCCGTTCTCCGAGGCCCAGGCCGCGTTGAAGGCGAGAACCTGGCCGGAGCCGAGGATCAGCGCCGCCGGCTCGCTCATGGCGTCCAGCATGTCGACCTGGACGTCGCCGGCGGGCGCCGGTGCGTCCACCCGCCCGAAGGCGAACAGGCCGACCAGGGCGATGGCGGCGGTGGTGAAGATCAGGATCAGCCCCGGCGCGCTCCACGGATCGGAGCGGAAAGCCGGATAGGCGAGCGCGCCCACCGCCGTCACGCAGCCCAGGGCCATGACGAGGAACATAGGGTCGAAGGGCAGGCGGCGGGCTGCGGCGCGCATGAGGCCTCGCACGAATCAGAGCCCCGATCATACGCGGTTCGCTGTCGAATTCTTTCTGCGATTGCGGGGGCGCGCCTGTCGTGTGAGCGTAGCGGAGCCGCGTCGGCGCCCGTCATGGGCGGCCATCTTTGGGGAAAGATCATGCGCCTGTCCGTGATGTTCACTGCCGCGTTTCTGGCGCTGGCCGGTTGTTCTCCGTCCGACGAGCCGGCGAAAGCCGCGGAAGCGACGGCCGCGCAGCCAGCGCAGGAGACCCAGGCGGCCGAGGCCTTCGTCCGGTCGCTGTATGGCCCCGGCGACCGACCGGCCGAGATCTGGTCGGCGCGGACGGCGGCCCTGCTGGCGGAGAGCGAGCGGCTGACGGCCGAGGGCGACATGGGCTTCTTCGAGGCCGATCCGATCTGCGACTGCCAGGACGGCACACCGGTGCTGCAGTCGGCGACCGCGACCTCCACGGGGCCCGACAGGGCCGATGTGGCCGTGGTCCAGGGTTTCGCCGAGCCCGGCAACGCGGTCCATCACAAGACCTACAACCTGGTCCTGGAGAACGGCCAGTGGCGGATCGACGACCAGCACTACGGCCAGATGGGCGAGTTTCCCTATGAGCCGATGGTCCAGCGGCTGAACGCGTGGATCGCGGAGGCGAAGGCGGGCGCCTGACGACGCCTAGCGCCGCCGCTTCTGCATCACGAAGCCGATGACCTTGGCGGCGGCCTCGAAGTGCTCGCGCGGGATGGTCTCGTCCACGTCCACGGCGGCGTAGAGGGCGCGGGCCAGGGGCACGTTCTCGACGATCGGCACCTTGTGGTCGCGGGCCACCTCGCGGATGCGGAGCGCGAGCGCGTCCACGCCCTTGGCGACGCACACAGGGGCGCCGTCGCCCTGGTCGGGTTCGTAGCGCAGCGCGACCGAATAGTGGGTCGGGTTGGTGACGATCACCGTGGCCTTGGGCACGTTCTGCATCATCCGCTGGCGGCTGCGCTGGTGGCGGATCTGCTTCAGCTTGGCCTTGATGTGCGGGTCGCCCTCGGACTGTTTGTAGTCCTCCTTGAGCTCCTCCTTGGTCATCCGCATGCGCTTGGCGAAGCGCATCTTCTGCCACATGAAATCCGCGCCGGCGGTCAGGCCCAGGAAAACCAGCGCCGAGGCCATGAGCGCGATCACCAGGTCCCGCGTCAGGGGCAGGATGCCGGCCGGGCTCATGGCCGCCATGTTCTCGAGCTCGCGCGCGTGGGGCTTCAGCACCATCCAGCAGATGGCGCTGATGGCCAGCAGCTTCAGGAAGGTCTTGAGGAACTGAACCAGGCCGTCGGGGCCGAAGATGCGCTTGAAGCCGTTGAGCGGATTCAGCGTCTCCCACTTGGGCTTCAGCTTCTCGGCGGTGAAGATCAGGCCGGACTGGGCCAGGTGCCCCCCCGCCCCGCCGATGATGGTGGCCAGCATGACGGCGCCGAGGAAGGGCGCGATGGCCCAGAGGGCGCGGCCGGCGATCTCGACGCCCGCTCCGGCGTGAAGGCCGCCCAGCATGGCGTGGGGCGCGGCGATGAAGGGAAGGAGCGCCTCGGCCATCTGGCCCGCGAACAGGCCCCCGCCCATCAGGATGACCGCGCTGGCCCCCATCAGGGCGAGGGCGGAGCCGACGTCCTGGGACTTAGCGACATCGCCCTTGCGACGCGCCTCCTCGAGTTTTCGCGGGGTCGCTTCTTCTGTCTTGGACTCGGGATCGGCGCCTTCAGCCACCGGCGCCTCCCACGAACCGCTCAGCCAGGGCGCGGTAGCGGTCGATGAAGACCGTGCCCAGCACGCCGAGGCTCAAGGCGAAGACCGACAGGCCCAGGATCACCGACAGGGGGGCGGCGGCGAAGAAGACCTGGAACTGGGGCATGACCCGGCCCACCAGACCCGAGGCCAGGTTGAACACCAGAGCGAAGACGATCACCGGCGCCGACAGCTGGACCCCCAGCATGAAGCTGTCCGCCAAGGTGCGGATCGCCAGGCTTGTAAAGTCGCCGGTGACCAGCGGCTGGACCGGGGCGATCAGGCGGTAGGAGCCCAGGATGCCGGCGATGAACAGGTGGTGGGTGTCGGTGGCGAACAGCAGGGTCACCCCGAACAGGGTCAGGAAGGCGGCGATCGTGGTTCCCGGCTGGGCCTGGAGCGGATTGGCCGTCTGGGCGAAGCTGAGGGTGGTCTGGAGCGACACGATCTCGCCGGCGGTGGCCAGGGCCGTCATGAAGCTGCGCAGCAGGCCGCCGATGGCCAGGCCCACGATCGTCTCGCGCAGCACCCAGCCGGCCATGCCGCCGACGGTCTCGGGCAGGGGCGGAAGCGAGCCGGTGACCAGGGGCCAGAGCGCCAGCGAGATCACCAGGGCCAGCGACAGGCGGATGCGGGGCGGCACATAGCTCTCGCCGATGCCGGGGATCATCATCAGGATCGCGCCGACACGCGCGAAGATCAGCCCGCCGGCCCAGACCTGATCGGCGGTGGCCCAGGGCTCCATCGTTCGACTCTACATGCCCGCGATGCGGGCCGCGATCTGCTGCATGAAGCCGCCCAGCAGCGCCCCCATCAGCGGCAGGAACAGCAGCAGGGACACGAAGATCGCGATGATTTTCGGCGCATAGACCAGGGTCTGCTCCTGGATCTGGGTCAGGGCCTGGAACAGGCCGATGACCACGCCGACGATCAGGCCGACGATGAGCACGGGCGCGCACAGCTGGATGGTCAGCCACAGGGCGTCGCGGCCCACATCCATCACTTCCGCGCCGTTCATGAAGAACACTCCCGATACTGGGCAAGGAATGCCGGGTGCGTGGTTAATGGGCGGTAACCAGAGGGTCGAGCGTGGCGCTGGCCCCTCTGGCGTGGCGCGCCGGGTGAGCTATGTACCGTCCATGACCGACGCCCCCATCTCGCAGGCCGCAGCCGAGGCCGCCGTTCGGACCCTGATCAAATGGGCGGGGGACGATCCCGATCGTGAAGGCCTGCTGGAGACCCCGGCCCGCGTGGCGCGGAGCTATCGCGAGCTGTTCGCCGGCTACGACGTCGATCCCAGGGAATACCTGGAGAAGACCTTCGAGGAGGTCGGCGGCTATGACGAGATGGTCGTCCTGAAGGACATCCGCTTCGTCAGCTTCTGCGAGCACCATATGCTGCCAGTCGTGGGCAAGGCGCACGTCGGCTATCTGCCGACCAGCCGGGTGGTGGGCATCTCCAAGCTGGCGCGGGTGGTGCAGGGCTTCGGCCGGCGGCTGCAGATCCAGGAGAAGATGACCGCCGAGATCGCCCGCGCGGTCCACGAGGTGCTGCGGCCCCACGGGGTCGGCGTCGTGATCGAGGCCGAGCACAGCTGCATGACCCTGCGCGGCGTCAACGCGCCGGGCGCCAGCCTGTCGACCAGCCACCTGATCGGCACGATGCGCGACGACGCCCGCACGCGGGAGGAGTTCCTGAGGCTGGTGAGGGGCTAACGGGAGTTAGACCCTAGCCCTCAGAGAAATCCGCGCCTGCGCCAAGATGAGCCCAAAGGCGCCAAGCATCAGGGCGAGCAGCATGAGAGCCGTCTCCCCGAGCGTCGGAACCGTCGGCGGGGTCGGCGGCGGAACGAAGGCCGCGTCATAGATGTCTGTGATCTCGGCCGGAGACAGCGCCCGCGAATAGATGCGGACATCCCCCACCTTGCCTCCAGCATTCAGGCCGGCGCTCGCACCATATCCCGCCACCTTGAACGGCCCGACGCCGAACGCGGTGACGGGCCCCCCTTGGGCGACCGTGTTCACCAAAACCCCGTTCAAATAGGCGCGAACCTCATTGGCGGGCGCGTCATAGACGAAGGTGTTCATCGTGGTGGCCTGGACCGCCCCCCCGATGAGAACCGTATCGGTGATGGTGGTCCCGCGCAGTAACCAGTTGCCGGAGCCCGCCACACCGTTCGTGAAGATGCGGATTTCGCCTGCGGTAACATCCCCCATCACATAGGTCAGCGAAGGCGTATCAATGTCATCCGAAAAGAAGGATATGGTCCAGGAGTCCGCAAGGCTCGTGGCCCAGCCGGTGTTGACGTAGTCGGTATCAGAGGAACCACCAGTTCCCACGACAGCCGACAGGTAGGTTCCGGTGATGGCCCCGCCCTGCGTCAGCCCGCCCACGAGCGCGGCCGCCCCTGTGCCCGGTGGTGGACTGGACGCCCGATTGGTGACGACCGCTCCGCTTTCATCGAATGTGTAATGAAAGAGCTCGGGCGTCGGCGCCTGGGCCGCACAAGCGTCGGCCGCCACGACGGCGCCGAGGAATGCGACGACGGCGACTAATCGAGACGCTCTGGACACGGGCCGAGGGGCCGGTCGCAGCGTCAGTGATCGCCAAAACTTGGACATCTTGCCTCCCCATGCGCCACGCGCCTTCGAGTAGAGTGACCAAACGCGGATATAATTGGAAGTAGCTTCGTCAAGAAGCGCCGCTTCAGAACGGCGGATAGCCGGGCCCAGCGCCGTCTCTTGCGGCTGCTCCGGAAGCGAAAGGGAGCCATGCGTGGGGCCCGGCCCGCTCCTTGCGGTTGACGCCTCCGAGGAGGCTTCGGCCATGGCCTGGACGGCGATTTCGACCCGGAATGAGACACCGCCGATCGCGCGGGGCGGCTGGCTGGACCTGCTGCGTTTCATCGTGGCCAGTTTGATCATCCTGCATCACTTCCAGATGTCGGCGCCGGTTCCTCTGGCCGAGGGCCTGCATCCGGTGTTCGAACGCGGCGGCTTCCTGCTGACCAACTTCTTCCTGATCGACAGCGGCTATGTGCTTATGCGGGTCTATGGGCCGGCCGTCGGGGCCGGGCGGATGTCGCCGGCGGATTTCTTCGCCAAGCGGGCGCTTCGGGTCTTTCCGGCCCACCTGATGATGGGACTGGCGCTGGCCGCCTTCGTGGCCCTGAGCACGCTCGCGGGGTTCGGGCCGCGCAATCCGGAATGGTTCGCCTGGGATCAGCTGCCGGCGCAGCTCGGGCTGGTGCAAGCCTTCGGCGTGCACGGCGGCCTGGGCTGGAACGCGCCCAGTTGGTCGGTGTCCGCCCTACTCGGCTGCTACTTGGCCTTTCCGTGGATCCTGAAGGCGCTCAGGCCGCTGGGCGGCTGGAGCGCCCTGATCGGTGTGGCGGCGCTCTATTTCCTGGCCAATGAGCTGGCCTGGACCCTGTTCGGCCTGCCCGTCTACCAGATGCCGCTTGGCCTCGGCTTCTGGCGAGCCCTGCCCCTGTTCGTTCTGGGCATGGGACTGGCGATGTTCACCGAGCGGGTCTGGGTGTCGCCGAAGCTGGCGCGAGTCGTCCTGGCGGCGGCGGCCGTGGCCCTGGCGGTCATCCAGAACGACGGCAAGCACGCGCTGGCGTCTCTTGTCTGCATCTCCCTGATCCTGCTCGCGGCGGGCGCCATTCCGGTGGTCCGGCCGTCCCGCTGGATCGAGAAGGCGGCGGTGGTCAGCTTCTCGATGTTCATCACCAACGAGGTGGTGCGCATCGTCTGGTTCGGCGCGGTGAACGCCGGGACCGCCCGCCTGGGCCTGGCCGAGCCGGTGCAGTGGATGCTCTGGGGCCTGGGCGTCGTCGTCGCCTTCGGGTTCGCCTTCGCCTTCCACATGGTGATCGACGACCCCGTGCAGACCCGGATCAAGGCCTGGCTGAAGCGGCGTTCCGCCCGTCCGGCCGTGGTGACGAGACCGGTGGTGTCGCTGGAAGGCTAGGCGCCGCAGCGTGCGCTGTCGCCCGCGACGGCCTTTCCGCCCTTCATCACGAACCGCACGGCGCGCAGGGGCTCCAGGCTGACGGTTGGATCGCCCTCGACCGCCACGAGGTCAGCCCAGGCGCGCGGGCGCACGGCGCCCAGTCCGTCGTCGCCCAGCAGCCGGCCCGCCTCCCAGGTCGCGCTGCGAAGCGCCTCGGCCGGCGTCATTCCCGCCTCGACATAGCCGTCCATGGTAGCGCGCGACGCGGCGCCCCGACCGGCGGCATACGGGACATACATGTCCGAACCCATGGCCACGGGCACGCCCAGCCGACGCGCGCGGCGGAAGCGGTCGCGCCCCTGACGCTCCAGATGACCGTTCAGCTCCTCGAGCGGGGGCTGTTGGGGCCAGGACTTCACGAACTCCAGCGCCATCTCCAGGGACGGATCGGTGGGGACCAGCCAGACCCCCTTTTGAGCCATCAGGCGCAGGGTGTCATCGGACACCTCATAGGCGTGTTCGATCGAGCTGACGCCGGCCTCCACCGCCTCGCGGATGGCGGCGTCCGAGGTGGCGTGGGCGGCGGCCGGGACGCCGTGGCGGCGGGCCTCGGAGACAACCGCGCGTATCTCGTCGACGGACATGCGGGTCCGCTGGGGCGTGGCCTCCGGGTACATCTTGATGACGTCCGCGCCGCGCGCGATGGCGGCGCGAACGGCGGCGCGGGCGTCCTCGGGGCTGGTGACGATGCGGTATTCGGCGTCCACGAGGTGATGGGGATCGACCGGCAAGGGCTCCAGCTGGCCACCTGCGGGCGCGAGGCCCGGGCCGGAGCCGTAGATGCGCGGCCCCGCGATCCGGCCATCGTTGATCGCCCGCTCCAGCACCAGGTCGAGGAATCCCCCGGAATTGCCGAGGTCGCGAATGGTCGTGAACCCGGCCTCAAGATACTGGCGGCCGCGCCCGGCCGCGGTCAGCAGCCGATAGCCGTCGCCCAGCAGCGACTGGTCGCGCGCCGCCACGTCGGACAGGCCCTCCCCCATCGCCTGTTCCATCAGGATATGGGTGTGAGCGTCGATCAGGCCGGGAAGGACGGAGCAGCGGGTCAGGTCGACGACCGTCGCGCCGTCGGGCGCGGTCAGACCTTCGCCCACGGCTTCGACGCGCTCGCCGCGGATCAGGATGTCGCGGGGACCGACCATCCGCCCGGCCTCGGCGTCGAACAGGTTTCCGGCGCGCACCAGGGTGACCGGCTGCGGAGCGCGCTGGGCCAGGGCGGGCTGGGCCGCCAGCGCTGCGACGAGGGCGATCAGGGAGACGACGCGCTTCATGGGAACTCCGAACAACGTTTTCAGCTGTAAGAGCCGCCCCATAGCCGCGACGGATGCGAAGCGTGGCGTTAAATCGCCGTAAGGCCGCCGATTAGATCGGCATCCGCATGATCTCCTGGTAGGCGGCGATCACTTGGTCGCGGACCGCGATCACGGTCTCCAGCGAGGCCTCGGCCGAGGCGACGGCGGTGACCACGTCGATCATCGAGCCCTGGCCCTGGACGGCCTGGGCCATCTGGCCCTCGGCGGCCTTGGTCGCCTGGGTCATGTCGCCCATGACCGATTGGAGCATCTCGCCGAACCCGGGCTCGGCCGTCGGGGCCGCGGCGCCGGTCGGCGTGGCGCCGCCCTGGATGGCGGAATAGGCGCGGGCGGCCATCAACGGGTTCATCGGTCAGCCCTTCCTCAGCGCTTCAGCAGGTCGAGGGTGCGGCTCTCCATCGACCGCGCCGTCTCGATGACGTTCAGGTTGGCCTCGTAGGCCCGCTGGGCCTCACGCATGTCCATCGACTCGATCAGGCTGTTGACGTTGGGGCGCAGGACATAGCCCTCCGGGTCGGCCGCCGGGTGGGAGGGATCGTATTCGCGGCGGAAGTCGCTCTGGTCCGGGCGGACCTCAGCCAGGGTCACGCCGGTGACGCCGTCGACCTCGCGCGCCTGGAAGACCGGAATCTGGCGGCGATAGGGCTCGCCGCCGGGCGTGCGGGCGGTGGATTCGGCGTTGGCCATGTTTTCGGCGATCACCCGCATGCGCGACTGCTGGGCCTTGAGCGCGCTGGCGGCCACGGCCATGGCGCTGTTGCGGGGGGGAACGGGGTCGGTCATGGCTTAGGGCCTCCTCAGCCGTTCGGCTTCTTGGCGGCGAGCCGCAGCATGGACAGAGACTTCTGGTAGAAGCCGATGGCCGCGTCATAGGCCATGCGGCTCTCGGCCATCTTCAGCATCTGCTCCTCGACCACCACGGAGTTGCCGTCGAGCGTGGTCTCACTGTCGGGGGATCGAGCGGCGTCGAAGCGCGACGCGGGCCCGGCGGGCGCGATGTGGCGGCCGTGGGTGGCGGTCATGCGGACGGCCCCGCCAGAGCCCTGAAGGGCCGTAGCGAAGTCGCGAGGAGCCTTCAGATCGCGGGCGACGTAGCCCGGCGTGTCGGCGTTGGCGACATTCTGGGCGATCACCCGCTGGCGCTCGTCCAGCCAGTTCAGGCGGCCGCGGATCTGGCTCAGCAGCGGCAGGTCGTTGACGCTCATGGCCCTCCCCACGACAGGTGGGCGGAAAATGCCGGGTGGATGGTTAACCGGGGGTTATCTCAACGGCTCATTAACCAGCGGCGTTAACACTTGCGCCCGACCGGCCGTTGCGTCGCCGGCGGGGTGTATTGCGAATGAACCTGCTCGACCTGGCCCGCGCGATCTTCGGCCTGGCCTTCACCCTGGGCATCATCGGCCTGTGCGCCTGGGCGGCGCGGCGATATGCGCCCCAGCTCATGGCGCGGCTGAACGCCGAGCGGGGCGAGCGGCGGCTGCAGGTGGTCGAGACCCTGGTCTTGGACCCGGCGCGACGGCTGGTGCTGGTGCGGGTCGACGACGAGGAACGGCTGCTGCTGCTGGGCGAGGGGCGGGAGTTGATCGAGCCCCGGCAGGTGGTGAAGTGAGGGGGTCCGACCACTCCTCCCCATCGCATGCGCTGGGGAGGTGGATCGGCGGCGCTCAGCCGACGAGACGGAGGGGCTCTTCCTTCCTTCGTGGCCCCAAGTCGTCGCGTCGCGATGCGCCGCTCCTCCGCCCCTCCACCGCTTCGCGGTCCCCCTCCCCACGCCTGCGGCGCAGGGAGGAGAAGCTGTTCGGCATCCCTACTCGCGAGGAGCTGAAGCGCGCCGCCTGGCTGTCGCTGCTGACAACCCTCGCCTGCCTGGCCTGGCCGATCGCGGCCCTGGCCCAGGAGGCGGCGACCGGGAGCGCGATCAATATCGACCTGGGGACCGGATCGGGCCTGACCGAGCGGGTGGTCCAACTGGTCGGGCTGATGACGGTGCTGTCGCTCGCGCCGTCGATCGTGATCATGACCACCAGCTTCGTGCGGATCGTGGTGGTGCTATCGCTGCTGCGGACCGCGCTGGGGCTCCAGCAGTCGCCGCCCAATGCGGTGATCGTGTCGCTCGCCCTGTTCCTCAGCGCCATCGTCATGGCCCCGACCTGGCAGGACGCCTATGATTCGGGCATCCGCCCCCTGCTCGATCAGCAGATGGAGCTGCCCCAGGCCTTCGACGCGGCGTCGGAACCTGTGAAGACTTTCATGCTCTCGCAGGTGGACCGCGGGGACCTGTCGCTATTCACCCGGCTGAGCCAGGTGGAGGCCTCCACCCCGGTGGCCGAACTGCCCCTGCGGGTGGTCACTCCGGCCTTCATGATCAGCGAGTTGAAACGCGCCTTCGAGATCGGATTTCTCCTTTTCGTTCCGTTTCTTGTGATCGATCTGGTGGTCGCCAGCGTGCTCATGTCGATGGGCATGATGATGCTGCCCCCGGTCGTCGTTTCGCTGCCGTTCAAGCTGATCTTCTTCGTGCTGGTGGACGGCTGGAGACTGGTCGCCGGCAGCCTGGTCGAGAGCTTCCAGCGGGCGTCCGGATCGGGATAAATCCCCACTGAGACTGACTCTCAGCGCCGGCGTGGCTTGCCAACTCCCCCAAAACGGGCGTTGATCCGGCGGTCTTCGCTCCTTGGGGGGCGAGTAGAACACTGGAAACGACCCATATGACCACTCAAGCCGAACTCATCGCCGCCGTCGCCAAGGACGCGGGCGTCAGCCAAGCCGACGCCGGCCGTGTCCTCGACGCGATCGTCAAGAACATCCACAAAAGCCTGAGCGGCGGCGGCGACGTCCGCATCTCGAATCTGGGCGTGTTCGACACCGCTCAGCGCGCCGAGCGCGAAGGCCGCAACCCGGCCACCGGCGCGGCGATCAAGATCGCGGCCTCCAAGGCCGTGCGCTTCCGCGTATCCAAGCCGCTGAAGGACGCGGTCAACAAGTAACGCTTTTCTAGGCCGCCGCCGCGGGTCTCGCGGACGGCGCCACGGGCGGGGATGGGGCGGCGTTCGCAGTGCGGGCGCCGCCCGTCCTGTCTCTGAACTGCTGCTTCATGGCCGTGACCCAGCCGGCGAAGGCGTCCGCCCCGGCGGTCAGGGCGCCGAAGTCCGAAAGACCCGCGCCCCCATCCATGCCGCCCAGGCCGTCCAGCGCCACCCGCATGGCGGCGGCGTTGCGGGCCCGGTCCTGGAAGGGGGCGTAGTTCCTCGACAGGCGCGCCAGAGCCCCCGCGTCGCGGCCCAGCGAGTAGCCGACGCCAGCGCGGATCACCTGGGCCTCCTCCGCCGCCGAAAGGGGGGTGGCCGCATCGCGGAACCGATCGCCCAGGCGGGCCTCGTAGATGGCCGCGGCGCCCGCCCAGTTCTGCTGCTTCCAGAATATCTCGGCCTTGACGTCGCGGGCGGCCGGAGACGCGTCGGACCCCAGCACCTCCAGCGCATGGTCGAACCGGCCGAGGTCGGCCAGGGCGCGCGCCTCCAGCGCCCGACGCTCGGCCTGGAGCGCGCTGGGCAGAAGCGTGGTGCGCGACCCCCAGAGCGCCTGGAGCGCCGGCTCGGGCTTTCTGTGCATCAGATAGACGGTGGCCAGGTCTGCCGAGACCTGGGCCTTGGCTACCCCGTCCAGACGGTTGTCGGCCTGATGCTTGAGCAGTTCTGCGGCCGGACCCAGCAGGTCCACGTCGATCAGCCGACGCGCCAGCCGGCGCACCATCTCGTCGCCGTCGGCGCCAACGGGCGTCAGGTCGCGGAAGTCGTAGAACAGGGCCAGCGCCTGGATCGGCTGCAGCCCGTCGGCCGCGCCGTCCAAGAACAGGGCCTTGAAGGCGTTCGACAGGTCGGCCTGGAGCGCCGTGCCGCCGGGCAGGGAGGCCATCCGCCCGCCCGCGCCGCGCAGGGTCTCCAGCGCCTCGCGATAGCGCCCCTGCGAAAGATAGAGGCCGCCCAGGGTGCGGATCACCGCCAGTTCGGTCGCGTCCCCGCGCCAGCGCCACTTCAGGCCCTCCAGCTGCCCCGCCGCCGCGTCGGCCGTGAGGACGCCGCGCGCCAGCTCCAGCTTGATGACGCCCAGCCGGGCTGGGGTGGCGATCCCGTCCAGAGGCGCGGTGGCCACCGCCTTGTAGACAGCCAGGGCCCGGTCGACCTGGCCGTCCTGCTCGAACAGTCGGGCCTGGACCAGACGGGCCGTCAACTGGTCGACCGCCGGGGCCTCCTGGCTGAAGCTGTAGGCCAGGAGCGCGCGGGCCGCCTCCGGGTCGCCGGTCTCCAGGGCCGCCAGCGCATGGGCGGCGCCGAAGCGGGCGCGCCATTCAGGGGGGAATTCGTCGATCACCGCGGCGGCGGCGGCGAAGGCCTGTCGCGCGGTCGCCCAGTCGCCCTGCTCGGCCGCGATATAGCCCTGCCAGGCCCGGGCGGAGGTATCGCCGGCCAGCACCGCCGAGGCGAAGTCGGTGGAGGCTTCCTCCAGCCGGCCGATGGCCACGCGGGCCGCGCCGCGCAGGCCGCGCACCTCCGGCTCGCCCTGCATGGCCGGGCTGGCCTCGACCAGGGCGTTCAGGACCCCGACCGCCTCGTAGCCCAGGCCCGAACCGACCAGGAAACGGGCCAGGGCCAGCCGCGCCTCGGCCGGCTCGCGCGGATTGTCGGCGTTGCGCGCGCCCTCGGCCAGGGCGGCCTCCTGAAGGCGGCGATGGCGGTCCATGAAGCCGGCCTCGCCGACCGTCGCCCATTCCGCGAGGATGAGGGCCGGGCGCCGGGCCTTGGCCGGGGCCTCGCTTCCGGGGGCGGCGACTTCCAGTTCGGCCGAGGGCGCCGACAGGCTGAGCCCGCCGGGTCGGCCGATCCGCACCAGGTCGCCCTCGGCCTTGATCTCGATGTCGTCGGACACCGCCTCCAGCGCCAGGCCCTGGGCGGTGGGCAGCAGGGTGAGGTCGACCATGCGGCGCTTGGCGCCGAACCCCTTGCCGGGCGGCAGGGCCGTGACCGCCGCGAACCGGTCGCCGACCAGGGGATCGGTCAGCCAGACGACCCGCGTGGCCCCGGCCATCTGGGCGGTCAGGGCGGGCTCGCCGTCCTCCGCGCGCGAGACGTCGACCCCGCCGGCCGAGGCGGGGGCGCCGCCGATCGTGACCTTCCAGGTCGAGCCTTCGGCCCGGGCGGAGACGGCGGCCCCCTTGGGCGCGGCGATCCGCACGGCGGTGTAGTCGGGCCCGGCGGCCCAGCGAGCGTCGCCTGCCGGGCCCAGGTCGCGGGCGCCGGTCATGTCCATGCGCGCGGCGGCGTCAAACACGACCCATACGGCCTCGCCCCGCCGAAAGACGGCGGCTCCCACGGGGCGGCTCCACTGGAAGGCCAGAACGGCCTGCTCGTCGGTGGCGACGGCGGTGACGGTCGCGACCCCGCCCACGGCCGCCGGAGTGGCGGCC
>JAEWJI010000062.1 GCA_023386645.1 Pseudomonadota bacterium | reverse complement strand
GGCTTCAGCGCCGTGACGGAGCCGGGCACCTTCGGCCAGCCGCCGCGCATGGCGATGTCCTCGTGGGCGATCAGCGCCTCGAGCGTGCGGTCATAGGTGTTTGGCCCGTAGCTGGGCTCGCCTGCCGCGACCGGCAGCAGGCTGGCAAGAAGGGTCAGGAGCGCTACGGCGCCGCGTCTGACAAGGGCACAAGTCATCGACCGATCCACCCGGCGCAGGAACGCACCGGGTACGAGAATTGATCCGACAGGGTCAACGAAGGCTTAAGCCCGAGCTTTGCCGCGCCGGCCGATCACTCGGCCGCTTCGCGGAGGGGCGCGGGCTGCGTCCATTTCAGCACCGGCTGCCGGGCTGCGCGGGTCTCGTCGAGCCGGCGCAGCGGGGCGTGGTGCGGCGCAGCCGTGAAGCGGCTCTTGTCGTTGCCCTTCGCCGCCATGGCGAGGTCGCGCAGAGTCGCCACGAAGAGGTCGAGCGAGGCCTTCGATTCGGATTCGGTCGGCTCGATCAGCATTGCGCCATGCACGACCAGCGGGAAATAGACCGTCATCGGGTGGTAGCCCTCGTCGATCATCGCCTTGGCGAAGTCGAGCGTGGTGATGTCCGTGCCCTTCAGCCATTCGTCGTCGAACAGGGCCTCGTGCATGCAGGGCCCCTCGGGGAAGGCGGGACTCATCAGGTCCTGCAGCCGGGCCTTGATGTAATTGGCGTTCAGCACCGCGTCCTCGGCCACCTGCCGCAGGCCGTCCGAGCCGTGGCTCATCATGTAGCTGAGCGCGCGGACATACATGCCCATCTGGCCCTGGAAGGCGCATAGCCGGCCGAAGGCCTGCTCCGCCTCGTCCTCCGCGAACTCGACCAGCTTGAAGCCGTCCTCGCCCGACACGACCCAGGGCGCCGGAGCGAAGGGCGCCAGCGCCTCGGACAGGACCACAGGACCCGCGCCCGGCCCGCCGCCACCGTGGGGCGTAGAGAAGGTCTTGTGCAGGTTGATGTGCATGGCGTCGACGCCCAGGTCGCCCGGCCGCACCCGCCCGACGATGGCGTTGAAGTTGGCCCCGTCGCAGTAGAAGTAGGCGCCCGCTTCGTGGGTCAGGCGGCTGATCTCCAGGATGTCGCGCTCGAACAGGCCGCAGGTGTTGGGATTGGTCACCATGATGGCGGCGACGTCCGGCCCCAGCTTGGACGCCAGATCGGCCACGTCCACGCGGCCGTCCTCGGTCTGCGCCACCTCGACCACCGAATAGCCGACGAAGGCCGCCGTCGCCGGGTTCGTCCCGTGGGCCGAGGTCGGCACCAGCACCTTGCGGCGGCGCTCATGCTCTCCCGACGCCTCGTGCGCCGCCCGGATGGCCATCAGGCCGCACAGTTCGCCATGCGCCCCCGCCTTGGGCGACAAAGCCACCGCCGGCATCCCGGTCAGGGTCTTCAGCCAGTGGGCCAGGCTGTCCATCAGCTCCAGCGCCCCCTGCACCGTCGACTGTGGTTGCAGCGGATGGATGTCGGAGAAGCCGGGCAGGCGCGCCATCTTCTCGTTCAGGCGCGGGTTGTGCTTCATCGTGCACGAGCCCAGCGGATAGATGGCCAGGTCGATGGCGTGGTTCTTCTGGGAGAGCCTCACGTAGTGGCGCATGGCTTCGGGCTCGCTCAAGCCCGGCAGACCGATCGGATCGCGCCGCACCAGATCGCCCAGATCCGAGCCGTCCGCCTTCGGCTCCGGCAGATCGACCCCGGTCTTGCCCCAGCCCTCGCCCTCGAAGATCAGCTTCTCGTCCTGCAACAAGCCGCGCCCGCCCGTCAGTGTGGGGTGCTTGTAGTCGTGGTCGACGCGGTTCGGCGCGGTCGGACGGCCGACGGTGTTCATGGTGCTCATTACAGAACCTCCGCCAGGGCGGATTTCAGGGCCGCGATGTCCGCGTCCGTGGTGATTTCAGTGGCGGCGACCAGCAGGACGTCGTCCATGCCGGCCGCGGGGGCGAGGCGGCCGTAGGGCACGCCGGCGAGGATGCGCTTCCCGGCCAGCGCCTCGACGACCTCCGTCGCGTTCTTCGGCAACCTGACCGCGAACTCGTTGAAGAAGCGCGGCGTCAGCACCTCGACGCCGGGGATGGCCGCCAGGGCGTCGCGCGTCTTCACCGCCGCCTCATGGTTCAGCAACGCGAGCCGCCGCAGCCCCGTCTCGCCCAGCAGGCTCATGTGGATGGTGAAGGCCAGGGTGCAGAGTCCTGAGTTGGTGCAGATATTCGACGTCGCCTTGTCGCGGCGGATGTGCTGCTCCCGCGTCGACAGGGTGAGCACAAAGCCCCGCTCCCCATCCGCGTCCACCGTCTCGCCGGTCAGGCGTCCCGGCATCTGGCGGATCAGCTTGTCGCGCGTGGCGAACAGACCGACGTAGGGACCGCCGAAGTTGAGCGCATTGCCGATCGACTGGCCCTCGGCCGCGACGATGTCGGCGCCCATCTCACCCGGCGATTTCAGCAGGCCCATGGACACAGCCTCGGTGACCACGACGATCAGCAGGGCGCCGGCGGCATGCGCCGCCTCGGCGATCTTCGTCACGTCGGTGGCCGTCCCGAACACGTTGGGCGTCTGCACCACCACGCAGGCCGTATCGGGCCCGATCTGGGCGACGACATCGGCCTCGGCGTCCACGGCGGCGGCCAGCACCTGGGTCTCGACGCCGACGGCGTGCACCACCGTCTCGGTCGCGGCGACATAGTGGGGATGCACCCCGCCCGAGATCACGGCCTTGTTCCGGCGCGTCACCCGGGTGGCCATCAGCACGCCCTCGGCCATCGCCGTCGAGCCGTCATACAGCGACGCATTGGCCACCGGCATGCCGGTCAGGTTCGCGACCTGGGTCTGGAACTCATAGAGATACTGCAGCGTCCCCTGGGCGATCTCCGGCTGATAGGGCGTATAGCTGGTCAGGAACTCCGACCGCTGGATCACATGGTCCACCGTCGCCGGCACGTGGTGCTTGTAGGCGCCGGCGCCACAGAAAAACGGCACGGTCCCAGCCGTGGCGTTCTTCGCCGCCATGGCCCCCAGCGCCCGCTCGACCTCCAGCTCGCCGGCCACGCGCGGCAGGTCCACGAACCCCTCGCGCCGCGCGGCTTGCGGCACGTCCACGAACAGATCGTCGATCGACTTCGCCCCGATCGCCGCCAGCATGGCGGTCCGGTCGTCAGGCGTCAGGGGGAGGTAGCGCATTCTAGGCTCCTAGCCCTTCCCCTCGAGGGGGAAGGGTTGGGATGGGGTGGTTGCAGTCTGGGGCCGAGAAGGACTTGTTCGGCGCCATCGGAGTTTGGGAGGGTGAGACCGTGCCTCCACCCCACCCGACCCTCCCCCTCAAGGGGAGGGCTCAAGACTTCTAGAGCGTCGTCAGATACGCGTCGTACGCCGCCCGATCCATCAGGCCGTCCAGCGCGGATGCATCCGACACCCGGACCTTGGCGAACCAGCCCTCGCCTTCCGGATCGGCGTTCACCGTCTCCGGCGCGGAGCCCAGGGCGTCGTTGCCCTCGATGACTTCGCCGGCGACGGGAGCATAGACGTCGGACGCCGCCTTGACGCTCTCGACCACGGCCAGGCTGTCGCCCTTGCCCACGGTCTTGCCGGCTTCCGGCGTCTCGACGAACACCACGTCGCCGAGCGCGTCGGCCGCGTGCTTGCTGATGCCGATGGTGGCCACGTCGCCCTCGACGCGGACCCATTCGTGATCCTTGGTGAAATGCATGTCTGGCTCTCCGAAAGGTCAGGCGGCTTTGGGTTTGCGATAGTAGCGGGTGGCGACGAACGGCGTGGCGACCACCTCGGCGGCGGCCGGGCGCCCGCGCACGAGCACCTTCAACTCGGTCCCCAGCTCGGCCTGGGTGGGCGGCACGTAGCCCATGGCGATGTTCCGACCGAGGGTGGGGGAGGGGCCGCCCGAGGTGACCTTGCCGATGACGGTCCCGTCCGCGTTGGCGATCTCCGCGCCTTCACGGGCCGGCGCGCCCTCCTTGACGTGCAGGCCCACGCGAACCCGCGACGGGCCGTCCGCCAGTTCCTTCAGCACCCGCTCGGCCCCGGCGAAATCCGCCCGTTCCTTGCGCGACTTCGAAAGCGCGAAGGTCAGGGCGCCCTCGACCGGCGAGGTGTCCGGTACGATGTCGTGCCCGTGCAGCGGCAGCCCCGCCTCCAGCCGCAGGCTGTCGCGCGCGCCCAGGCCGATCGGTTTCACCCGCGCGTCCTCCAACAGCAGGCTCCACACCCGCTCGGCCTGGTCCGCCGGGATCGAGATCTCGTAGCCGTCCTCGCCGGTGTAGCCCGAACGGGAGACATAGGCGTCGCAGCCGAACAGGGTCATCCGCGCGCTGTCCATGAAGCCCATCTCGGCCAGACGGGGCTCATGCGCCGACATCACCTCGGCGGCTTCCGGCCCCTGGATGGCCAGCAGCGCGCGGTCCTCCAGCACCTCCAGCGTCGCGTCGCCTTCCAGGTTCGCGCGCCAGAAGGCGAAGTCCTCATCCTTGTTGCCGGCGTTGACGACGACGAACAGGCCGTCATCCTCCGGCTTACCCGCCATCAGGTCGTCGATGATCCCGCCCTTGTCGTTCAGCAGCAGGGTGTACTTCTGCTTGCCGGGCTTCAGCGCCTGATAGTCGCCGGGCACGAACCGTTCGAACTGGGCGATGGCGTCCGTGCCAGCGATCCGGCACTGGCCCATGTGCGACACGTCGAACAGGCCCGCGTGCTCGCGCGTCCAGCGATGCTCGGCCAGCACGCCCTCATACTGCACCGGCATGTCGTAACCGCTAAAAGCCACCATGCGGGCGCCCAGGCTCCGGTGCGCGGCGTTCAGCGGCGTGGTCTTCAGCGTCTCGGTCGAGGTCTCGGCCATGTCAGGTCTCGCGGTCGCATGATGGGGCGGTCGCCCGCCGTCCTTGCGCCCCCGCTGTCCTGAAGCCTGAGAGATTCCGGCGCCCCCGAATGCGAAGGGCGGCCTTGCTCCGTCGGCGAGGCCAATCGGCCTGCTTTCCAGCGTCCGTGCGCCTTCGCGGTCCTTTTGCCTGAGCGTTTCCGGGGCGGTTGCGCCTTCGGCTCCGGCCCCGCGAACGACGCCGATCTCTCCCGCGAGAGCGCGCGACCTAGGCTCCGACTCCGCCGTGAAGTCAAGCGACGCCATGCCGGGAGATCAGGCAAGCGGAGCCAAACGCCGGGTCCGCATGTTTCGGATACGTCGGCGCGCCGTCCGGCGCTGGAGTCCCGCCGTGAGCCCATTCGCCGCGCCCGAGTGGCCCGACATTTTCCAGCTGCAGACGCCGCTCCTGGAGCTGCTGGCGAGAGGCTCCGCCATTTATCTCGGGGTGCTTGTCCTCATGCGCGTTATGCCGCGCCGCGCGGGCGGGGAGCTGGCGCGCATGGACCTGGTCTTCATCCTGCTGATCGCCGAGGCGGCGACCCATGGCTTCGGCGAATACAGCACGGTCGCGGACGCCCTGATCGTGATCATGGTCCTGATGGCCTGGGACTATGTGATCAACCTGCTCAGCTACCGCATCCCCTTCATCGAGCGCCTGACCTCGGCCCCGGCCGTTCAGGTCGTGCGCGACGGCCGCCTGCTCCGCCGCAACATGCGCCGTGAGTACCTGACCGAGGACGAGGTGATGAGCGCGCTGCACAAGGAAGGCCTCGACGACCTCCGGGAGGTGAAGGCCGCCTGGGTCGAAAGCGAAGGACGGATCTCGGTTGTGCCGAAGGCCCGCGCTTAGGCGGCCGCGTACGCCTCGATCTCCGCCAGATGCCGCGCCTTCTCGGCCTCCGGCAGGAAGCTTCCCTCGAAGCTGTTCCGCGCCATCCGCGTCACCTGCTCGCGCGTCAGGCCGACGGCGTTCGCCAGCGCCCGGTAGTTCTCGTTCACATAACCGCCGAAATAGGCCGGATCGTCCGAGTTCAGGGTCACATGCAGCCCGCGCCGCAGCATCTCCGGCACCGGATGGTCCTTCAAATCCTTCACCACGCACAGCTTCAGGTTCGACAGCGGGCACACCGTCAGGGTCATCCGCTCGGCCGCCAGCCGCTGGATCAGGCTCTCGTCTTCCATCGACCGGTTGCCGTGGTCCATCCGGTCGATGTTCAGCAGGTCCAGCGCCTCATGCACATACTCCGGCGGCCCTTCCTCGCCGGCGTGGGCGCACAGCTTCAGACCCAGTTTCCGCGCCTCGGCGAACACCCGCTGGAACTTCGAGGGCGGATGCCCGACCTCGGACGAATCCAGCCCCACCCCGATGAAGTGATGCAGATAGGGCTTGGCCGCCTCCAGCGTCGTGAACGCCTCTTCCTCGGTCAGGTGACGCAGGAAGCTGAGGATCAGCCCCGAGGTCACCCCCAGCTCCGCCTTCGCCCGGTTCATCCCGGCGATCAGCCCCTCGACCACCACCCCGAACGGCACGCCCCGGTCGGTATGGGTCTGCGGATCGAAGAAGATCTCCGCGTGGCGCACATTGTCGGCCGCCGCCCGCTGAAAATAGGCGAAAGCCAGATCCTCGAAGTCCTGCCGCGTCAGCAGCACGTTCGCCCCGGCGTAGTAGATGTCCAGGAAGTCCTGCAGGTTCGAGAAATCATACGCCGCCCGCACCGCCTCGACGCTGTCGAACGGAATCTGGACCCCGTTCCGCCGCGCCAGCTCGAACATCAGCTCGGGCTCGAGGCTCCCCTCGATATGCAGATGCAGCTCCGCCTTCGGCAGGTCGGCGATATAGGCGTCGAGCGACATGGGTCCCCTCCGAACGAAGGCGGACAGTCTAGCCTACATCCGCTCCGGCGTGTCGATGCCCAGCAACCCTAGCGCCGTCTCCAGCTGGTGCAGGGCCGCCCCCGCCAGGGCCAGGCGCGAGCCTCGCGTCGCCTCGCCGTCCGCCGACAGCACCGGGCAGGCCGCGTAGAACTTCGAGAAGCTCTGCGCCAGGCGATAGGCGTGCTCGGCGATCAAGTGCGGCGCGCGCCGGTCGTAGGCTTCCGCCACGGCCGCGTCGAAGGCGTCGAGCGTCAGGGCCAGATCGCGCTCGGCTGGCGCATGGACCTCGATCGGCCCAGCCTCGGCGCCCTCGGCCTCGGCCTTCCTCAGCAGCGATTTGATCCGCACCGCCTGGTACAGCAGATAGGGCCCGGTCTTACCCTCGAAGCTCATGAACCGGTCCAGGTCGAAGACGTAGCTGGTCGTCCGGCTGTTCGACAGGTCGGCGAACTTCAGCGCCGCCACCGCCACCTTGTGGGCGATGTCCTCGAATTCGGCTTCCGGCAGGTCGGCGCCCAGCTCGGCCTCGCGCAGCCGCTCGCGCGCCTTGTCCTTCGCCTGGGTGATCAGGTCGTGCAGCTTCAGCACGCCCCCCGCGCGGGTCTTGAAAGGCTTGCCGTCCGTGCCGTTCATTGTCCCGTTGGCCGCGTGCTCCAGCTGACCCGGGCGCGCATAGCCGGCCTTGTAGGCGGCTCGGAACACCTGTTCGAAGTGGTCCGACTGGCGCTGGTCGACGCAGTACAGCACCAGGTCGAAATCGAACTGCTGGCGGCGGTCGAGGATGGTGGCCAGGTCGGTCGTCCCGTACATGGCCGAACCCTCGGACGAAACGAGCAGCAGCGGCGGCAGCTCGCGCTTGTCCCCGTCCTCGGCCACCCGGATGATCCAGGCCCCCTGGTCCAGCTCGGCCAGCCGGCCCGCCTTCATCGCCTCGACCATGCCGGGGATCAGGGGATCGGCGTCCGATTCCCCGTTCCACAGGTCGAAGGTGACGCCCAGCGCCCCGAACTCGCGTTCAAGCGCGGTCCGGCTGACCGCCACGAAATGCCGCCACAGGGCGCGATAGCCCGGGCGTCCGGCTTGCAGCTCCGCCGTGGCCTTGCGCGCCCGGTCGCGGAACGCCTCGTCCGCCTTGGCCTTGGCCGCGGCCTCCGGATACAGCCGCTCCAGGTCCTCAAGAGTCACCGGGCTTTCATCCGGGAACGGTCCGTCTCCGGCCGCCAGGAACGCCTCGGCCCGGCCCTCGTCGGTGACCGCGACGATCAACAGCCCCATCTGGAAGCCCCAGTCGCCGAAATGGGCGTCGCCCCAGACGATGTCACCCCGGAAGCGGAACAGCCGCTTCAGGCTCTCGCCGATGATGGACGACCGCAGGTGGCCGACGTGCATCGGCTTGGCCACGTTCGGGCCGGCGTAGTCGATCACGACCTTGCGGGCCTCATCGACCCGCGACGCCCCCGCCATCGCCTCGTCATCGGCCACGGCCTGCGCCCGCTCGGCCAGGGCTGCGCTGGAAACCTTCAGGTTGATGAAACCGGGCCCCGCCACCTCGACCGCCTCGATTCCGGGCTCGGTCTTCAGCCGTTCGGCGACCCGACCGGCCAGCTCGCGCGGATTGGCCTTCAGCGCCTTGGCGGCGGCCAGGGCTCCGTTGGACTGGAAGTCGGCCAGGTCGGGTCGGTCTGACGGCGTCACCCGGGCCAGGGCGACGTCCACGCCTTCGGCGGCGAAGGCGGCCGCGACCGCTTCGCCCAGAACAGTCTTGATGTCGGCCATCAGTCGGTCGCGGGCTCGGCGGCGGCGGGCACGCCGGCGTTGACGCGGAAGCGGCTTCCCGACCGGTTGAACTCCGCCATCTCCGGCGTGACCTCGAAGCCGACCAGAACCTCGAAGTTCGAACCCGAGACGCTTTCCGACGCGCGGGGAATGGTGATGGTCCGCTCCTCGGTCACCGAGGCGGTGCGCTGGCCCTCGAAATCGACCGGCAGGTCGAAATATTCCTTGGCCAGGATGGCGTTGTTCCGCTCGGTCACCGCGATCCAGTAGCGATAGGTGCGCTGGTCGCCCTGGGCCTGGGGTCCGCGGCCTAGGTTGAACAGCATCCGCATGTCCAGGGTGATCGGCTCGTCGGCCTGGTAGGCGCAGTCGGACACCACGCCCTCGATCTCTCCGGTGAAGCCGACGTTCCCGGCCACCGCGCGATTGTCGACCAGTTCGACGTAGCGGGCGCCATCGTAGAGGATCTTCACGAAGGGGCAGGGGCCGGCGTTCACCCGGCCGCGCAGGGGCGCGATCCGCCGGGGGCGCTCGGGCTGGTCAACCCGGGCGTCGGCGCCCTGCTGGCGGTCACGGCCCCCCTGGCGCTGCTGCGCCATCGCGGGCTCCACCGCTGTGACGAGGGCCAGGGCGGCCAGGGCGAACGAGGCGAGACGCATGCGTGATGATCCGGAAAGACGGGCGCGACGGCGATCCCTCACGCTTCCCGCCTGATAGCGGCTAAAGCGAGGCGTCGCAAACGCCCTGCGGCGGCCGGCCCGCTGGCGGCCGGGCCCGACAGCGCCTAGGTTTGCGCCATGACCCTAGACCTTTTCCGGATCGAGCCGTCCCGGCGTCCGCTCACCGTGCGGCTCGCCGCGCCGCGCGGCTTCTGCGCCGGGGTCGACCGGGCGATCCAGATCGTCGAGCGGGCGATCGAGAAGTTCGGCGCCCCCGTCTATGTGCGCCACGAGATCGTCCACAACCGCCACGTGGTCGAACGGCTGAAGGGGCTGGGCGCCGTCTTCGTCAAGGAACTGGACGAGGCGCCGACGGATCGCCCCATCGTCTTCTCCGCCCACGGGGTGCCGAAGTCTGTGCCGGCCGCCGCGCGCGACCGCCAGATGATGTTCCTGGACGCCACCTGTCCCCTGGTCTCGAAGGTCCATGTCGAGGCCGAACGCCATCACGCCGCCGGCCGCCACATCATCCTGATCGGTCACGCCGGCCATCCCGAGGTCGTGGGCACCCTGGGCCAGCTGCCGCCCGGCGCCATCAGCCTGGTCGAGAGCGTCGAGGACGCCGAGGCCTTCGTCCGGCCCAGTGAGGGCCCGCTCGCCTACGTCACCCAGACCACACTGTCGCTGGACGACACGGCCCAGATCCTGGCGGTGCTCAAGCGCCGCTTCCCAGAACTGCCGGACCCGCACAAGGAAGACATCTGCTACGCCACCACCAACCGCCAGGAGGCGGTCAAGCGCCTGGCCGACGGCGCCGACCTGGTGCTGGTGGTGGGCTCGAAGAACTCGTCCAACTCGGTTCGGCTGGTCGAGGTCGCCCTGCGCTCCGGCGCCCGCGACGCCCGGCTGATCGATGATGCGTCCCAAATCGACTGGTCCTGGCTGGACGGCGCCCGCACCCTCGGCCTCACCGCCGGCGCCTCCGCCCCCGAACCCCTGGTCGAGGCCGTTGTCTCCGCCCTGTCCGACCGCTTCGACCTCGATATCGTGGAGGACACGACCGCCCGCGAGACCGTCACCTTCAAACTCCCCCGCGCCCTGGTCGCCTGACGCTCCTGTCCAGCCCAGCCCTTGGCTGGGGAGAGGGGTGCGGGGGGCAAAGCGTCACGCATCGGCCGTGCTCGCCCCCACGACCGCTTTTGACGCATCGGCATGCCAGAGCGGTCGAATGACCGACCTGCACTCCGCGACTGATGTCTGGACCGCCGCCCGCGACCTCTACCTCGACGGCCGCACCGGAGAGGAGGTCTGCGAGATCTACGGCCTCAGCTCGTCGACCTTCTACGACCGGGCCCGCAAGGGCGGCTGGCTCAAACGCGACCAGCCTCACACGATCCCGGTCGAGGAACCCCTCGACCTCGACGCCCCCCTGGCCTCCGACGAGGCCCTGCTCGACAAGATCCGCCGCCGGATCGAACGGGCGGTCGATCAGGGCCGCTCGTCCGAGGCGCTCCGCTGGATGCGCGTCCACGACATGCTCGCCCGCTCGGCCCTGAACCGCGCCGCCGAAAAGCGCAGCGATACCTTCAGCCACATGCGCGAGGTCTGCGATGTCGCGGAGTCGATCACCCGCGCGGCTCGGGCTGCTCAGGCCGACAACGCCGACCTGGACGACCTCCTCGCCGCCCTCGACCAGCCTCGGGCCCCGACATTGGAGAAGTTGGAGTCACAATCTCCGCACTCCAATCCGACGCACCGCCCGCTCAACCGCGCCGAGCGCCGAAGACGCGCGAGAGCGGCCGGCCGGGACCCTTGAGGCAGGTTTTTCGCCGTCTGACGTCCGCTCTTCCGTGCTCCAGACCTCCGCCACCCTCGGGCTCGATCCGAAGGTCCGACGGTCCGCGCCCCGAACCTAGGCGAAGCGCCGACGCCGCTCGGCCGTCAGCAGGGTCGAGCGTACGAAGTCCGCCGGCGGGTCGGTCTCGGCCAGGACCTGCTCCTTGATGGCCCGGGGCTCTCCGAACAGGTGACCCTGGCCCATGCCGACGTCGAGCTCCAGGATGTCCACGATCTGGCGCTCGCTCTCGACCTTCTCGGCGATGACCTCCAGCCCGTACCGCCGGGTCAGGCCCGCGAAATCCGCCGCCTGGATGTCGCGCAGCGAGGGCAGGGGAGAGGCGCCGTCCAGGTCCAGCAGCTGCTCGATCAGGAGGTCCGCCGCGATCTTGATGAACCGCACGTCCGACCGCTGCAGGTCGGCGAAATCCAGGTCCAGCGTCTGCACCTTGTCGATCGAGAAGCGGAAGCCCAGGTCCGCCAGCTTGGCCATGTTCCGCGCCTCGACCGCGCCCCTCGCGTCGAACGTCGCCTGGCCGAGCTCGAAGATCAGCGCCTGGTTCAAGTCCCTGTTCTGGCTCAGGAAGTCCAGGAACTGCGGGAAGAAGGTCTCGTCTCCCAGCGAGGCCAGCGACACGTTGCAGAACACCCCGACCTTGCGGTCCTGCCGCGCCAGCCGCCGCACGATCTGGGCGCAGCGGAACAGCAGCAGGTTGTCGATCGCCGGCGCCAAGCCCTCGCCCTCGGCGACCGACAGGTATTCGGCCGGCATCATCACCCGGTCGGTGGCGTCCCTCAGCCGCGTGAAGCTTTCGTAGAAGACCGTCCGCCGCTGCGGCAGGGTCACCACCGGCTGCAGATACAGGTCGACCCGGTTCTCGCTCAGCGCCTCATGCACCGTCTTCAAGAGCATGTTCGACTGGGCCTGACGGCGGCCCTCGTGGGTGTCGACAGGGGCGGCCGGCGTGGCGATCCGCTCGTCGATCGACCGGCTCATCTGCTGGATCAGCCCCTCCAGCATCCGGACCTCGCCCGTCAGCTCCTCGGTCTGGGCCAAGGCGCCGCTCTCGATCGCCTGGGCCAGTTCGGTCAGCGCGCCTTGGGTCGACTCCATCGCATCGGCCAGCAGCCGATAGGCGTCGCGCACCGAGGCGATCTCCTGGCGGAGCGCCGCCTCCTTCATCCGCGCCGAGACCGCGGCATGGCCCGCCACGATCAGGCCGAGCATGCCCAGGGTCGCCGCAATCCCCGCGCCGGGCCCCAGCCCCGCGCGCCACAGCAGGGCGCCCACCGTCATCGACAGGAACAGGTAGCCGAAGAACAGGGCGCCGGTTGTCAGGGTTCGCATGGAAACGGAGAGCCCGCCTTCCCAGATGGAATCGCGCCAGTATCAGGCTATCAGGGCTGAACGCCTAGACCATTTTCGGTTCGGTCGAGATCGACCGAACTCAGAACAATGGTCCAGGTGACGCTAGCCCGGCGTCGCAAAAACCGAGGATGAATGCGGATGGAGCTTTTCGACCTGACCGGCAAGGTCACCGTCATCACCGGCTCGTCCAAGGGCATCGGCAAGGCCATCGCCGAACGCCTGGCTGAACACGGCGCCCGGGTGGTGATTTCCTCGCGCAAGGCCGGCCCCTGCGATGAGGTCGCGCAAGGCATCAACGCCCGTCACGGCGAGGACCGGGCCATCGCCATCCCCGCCAATATCGCCTCCAAGGAGGATCTCCAGCGCTTGGTCGACGAGACCAACGCCGCCTTCGGCCAGATCGACATCCTGGTCTGCAACGCCGCCACCAACCCCTACGCCGGGCCGATGGCCGGCATCGCCGACGAGCAGTTCGAGAAGATCCTCCAAAACAACGTCATCTCGAACCACTGGCTGATCCAGATGGTCGCGCCCCAGATGCTGGAACGTAAGGACGGGGCGATCCTGGTGATCTCCTCGATCGGCGGCCTGCGCGGCAACGCCCTGATCGGCGCCTACAACATCTCCAAGGCCGCCGACATGCAGCTGGTGCGAAACCTGGCGGTCGAATACGGCCCGTCGAACGTGCGGGTGAACTGCATCGCCCCGGGCCTGGTCCAGACCGACTTCGCAAAATACCTCTGGGAGAACCCCGAGCTGCTGAAGACCGTCACGGACCCCGCGCCGCTGAAGCGGATCGGCCAGCCTGACGAGATCGCGGGTACGGCCGTCTACCTGTGCAGCCCGGCCTCGGCTTACGTGACCGGCCAGACTCTGGTCGTCGACGGCGGGCTGACGATTGCTTGGTGAGGCCCCTCGTACGAGCCTCCGTCAGGACCTGATCTGGCGGCTGGAAGCCATGGCCTTCGCCGGCTTCATCGGCCTGATGCGGCTGATCGGGCTGGAACGCGCCTCGGCCCTGGGGGGCTGGCTGTTGCGGCGGCTCGGCCCCCGCACCGGAACCCACCGCACGGTCATGCGCAACCTGCGGATCGCCTTCCCCGACATGGACCCCGCCGAGCGCCAGCGCCTCGCCCTCGATCAGTGGGAACAGACCGGCCGCACCTTCGCCGAGACGGCCGTGATGGACCAGTTGACCCCCGCGTCCGGCCGCATCGACATCGTCGGCGCCGAGCGGCTGGAGGCTATCCGCCAGTCCGGCAAGCCCGTGGTTTTCGTCTCGGGCCACATGGCCAACATCGAGACCATGGCCGCCGTGATCGTCGGCTCAGGCGTGCCGTGTCAGGTCACCTACCGCGCAGCCAACAACCCCTACGTCGACGCCCAGATCCGCGCCGCCCGCGCCCGCTATGGCGTCAAGCTGTTCGCGCCGAAAGGCGGCGACGGCGCCCGCGAGCTCCTGGCCGGGATGGCGCGCGGCGAGTCCGTGGCCCTGATGAACGACCAGAAGTTCTCGGAAGGCCCGGAGGTGTTCTTCTTCGGCCAGCCGGTGAACGCCGCCCCCGGCCCCAGCCGCCTGGCCCTCAGGTTCGGCACGGTGATCCAGCCCATGTCGGTGGTTCGCCTGCCCGGCGTCCGCTTCCGCGTGACCGCACACGAGCCGATCGAGCTGGCCAGGAGCGGCGATCGACAGGCGGATATCGCCGCCGGCGTCCAGGCCATCACCACTTTCATCGAGGACCGGGTGCGCGAGAATCCAGTCGACTGGTTCTGGGTCCACAAGCGGTGGCCTGACCGGGTTTATGCCACGCTCGAGTCTTCCTCGGCGGGCTCGGCGGGCTGAGCGTCGCCCGCCCTGCGGAACGGGCCGCTGTAGCCGGCGGCAGCGGTCCGCCGCCGGTCGGGTCCGAAATAGCTGTCGGTCTTCACGAACGGCCGGGGGCGGAAGATGACGGCCTGGATCCGGTCCAGGATCGCCTTGGCCGTGATTGGCTTGACCACGAACTCGGTCACGCCGGCGTCTCGCGCCTCATAGACCCGGCTTTTCTCCGAGTGCCCGGTCATCATGATTATCGGCAAGTAGGGGTTGGGGCTGTCGGGGCTGTTGCGGACCAAGCGCGTGAACTCCACCCCGTCCAGCGGGAACATGTTGAAGTCCACGATGGCCAGATCGATCGAGTGGTCCCTCAGGACGTTCAGGGCCAGGGCGCCGTCTGACACGTCCCGAATGTTGCGCACTCCCGCCGACTGCAGGATGGCCGAGGTGATCGCCCGCATGTGCTGATTGTCGTCCACCACGAGGACGTTGAGGGTGTGGAGCGAGGACATCGAAGGCGGTTTCGGAGCGCGGTCTGCGGCGGGTTCGGGACGTTACGCAGGAATGTGAAACCGGTCCACCCAAGGCGGCGATGTAACCGTCTATCATGCTGAAAAATCAGCATTCGACAGGATGTCTTCAGGCCGGGACGGCGGCGCCCACCATGAGCGACGGATCCATGTTCCGGTCGCGCCACCGCATCCGCCAGCACAGGTGCGGACCCGTCGCCCGGCCGGTCGCCCCGACGCGTCCCAACACATCGCCGCGCAATACCCTCTGGCCCTGAACCACCTCGATCCGCGACTGGTGCAGATAGGCGGTGATCAACCCCTGGCCGTGGTCGAGCAGCACCAGCCCGCCCTCGAAATGCAGGCCCTCCCGCGCCAGGCTGACGACGCCGGGCGCGGGCGCGCGGATCGGGCTGCCGGCCGGCGCGGCCAGATCGATGCCGTAGTGGGGGCGGGCGGGCGTCCCGTTCAGGACCCGCTGGCTGCCCCACTGGCTGGTGATGCGATAGCTGTCGAGCGGCCAGGCGAAGCCGTCCGCGAAATCGTCGCTCGTGGCGCGGCTGGCGAAGCCCTCGGCCTTCAGCCCCGCCTCCTCGCGAATGCGGGCCAGCAGCGCCGGGTCGGTCGGTTCGACCGTCGAGGGCGGCAGTCCGCTGATGCGGGTGGAGGGAAAGGTCCCTGGGGCGATATCGAGCAGCCGGCGCTCGGTGCGCCCACCCGACGTCGCCCGCACCTCCACCGAGCCGGCGGCGTCGCGGTCGAAGCCGATCACGAACAGGCCGCTGGGCGAGGCGGCGGTCAGGGCTTCTCCGTCCACGAAGATGAGGGCTCCGGGCCAGGTCCGGCCCATGGCGAACCCGCCCTGGCGCAGCACGCCGTTCAGCGCCAGCCTGTCGGTCTGCGCCCGCGCCGCCAGGGGCGTCAGGGCGACGGCGCCGCCCGCCAGCAGCGCCTCGCGCCGGTTCAAGCCTTCTCGCCCAGCCGGCTGAGCGCCTCCGCCGGACCGGCGTAGGCCTCCTGATGCTCCGCCGACCAGTAGCGAAGGATCTCCAGCGGGATCTGGCGGCCCGTCACGGCGCACAGGACATAGCGGCCGGGCTTGAGCACGGCGAACTCGCCATCCCCGTAATGCAGCTGGGCCAGGCCGGCGCTTTCGTGGGCGTTCATGCGTCTGAACCTAGCGAGAGAGACCGCGCGCCGGAAGGCCCTTCACCTAGAAGAGATCGCCCTGGGCCGAGGAGGCCGCGGGCCGCCTGGCTGGCGCTTTCGGGGCAGGACGCGGCGTCGAAGCCTCCCCATCAATGACCGCGCCGCGCGCGCCGTCCGCGAACACGATCCGCACCGCCTGGCCGGAGCTCAGACCCGCCGCCGCCGATATCATCGCGCCCGCCTCGTCCTCGATCCGGGCGAAGCCGGGCTTCGGCCGTTTGGGATCGAGGTGGTCGAGCGAACGGCCCAGCGCCGTCAGCCGCTCCCCGCGCCGCGCCAGGACGTCCGGCCACCGCGCCAGCCGATCGGCAGTGGTCATGAGGCGCGCCGCACGCTGGTCCAGTCTTCGATGCAGGGGCTCGAGCGACAGCTTCCCAGCCACCTGGGTCAACCGCCGCTCATGGGCGGACGCGTTGGCCAAGAGCGCAGCGCGCAACCGGTTCCCCACGGCCTCCACTCGGTCCCCACGCCGCTCCATCGCCCTGTCGAGCAGCGACCGGTTCAGCCGGCCCGTGCTGGCGGTCAGCCGCCGTTCATGGCTGTTCGCGTTATGCAGGAGCGCCGAGCCCAGCCGGCTGCCCGCATGATCCAGCCGTTGTTGGGCCAGGGCCAGCAGGTCCTCCGGACGGGGCGGCAGACCGCGCGCGGCGGCGCGCAGACGCGTCCTGCGTTCCTCCACCAGCCGGTTGGCCGCGCGGTCCAGTCGGGCGTCCAGGTCCCGAACGGCCAGCCGCAGCTCGGCCAGCACCGGCGTCGCCATCTCCGCCGCCCCGGTCGGGGTCGGAGCCCGTCGGTCCGAAACGAAGTCGATGAGGGTGGTGTCGGTCTCGTGCCCCACGGCCGAGATGATCGGGATCGAGGCCGCCGCCACGGTCCGCGCCAGCCCCTCGTCGTTGAAGCACCACAGGTCCTCCACCGACCCGCCGCCGCGCGCGACGATCAGCAGGTCCGGGCGAGGGATCGGCCCGTTCGGCCGCATCGCGTCGAAGCCCCGGATCGCGTTCGACACCTGGCCGCAGGCCGCGTCGCCCTGAACCACCACCGGCCAGACGATGACCCGGCACGGCCAGCGGTCGGCGATCCGGTGCAGGATGTCGCGCACCACCGCGCCGGTCGGCGAGGTGATCACCCCTATGGTCGCCGGGAACAGGGGGATCGTCTTCTTGCGGCCCGCCTCGAACAGACCTTCGCCCGCCAGCCTGGCCTTCAGCCGCTCCAGCTGGGCCAGCAGGGCGCCGGCGCCGGCAGCCTCCATGCTCTCGATCACGATCTGATAGCTGGATCGCGCCGGGTAGCTCGTGATCTTGCCGGTCACGATGACCTCGAGCCCCGTCTCCGGCTGGACCCCTAGCCCCCGAACCGACCCCTTCCAGACCACCCCGTCGATGCAGGCCTTGTCGTCCTTGAGCGTCAGATAGACATGGCCCGAGGCGTGGCGGTTCACCTTCGACACCTCGCCGCGCAGCCGCACATGCCCGAACCGGTCCTCCAGCGTCCGCTTCAGGGCGAAGCTGAGCTCCGAGATCGACAGCGGCGGGTTGTTGTCGCGAGCGGGGGCGGTAGCCGGCTCGGGCGCGCCGCCGAAGGCGTAGTCGTCAGTGGCCATCGCCCTACCCTAGGCCGCTTCGCGCCGGGCGGGAACGGCGCGCGCGGCCCGACCGTTGCCGGGACATGTCTGACATGCAGGACAACCGCGACCCCGACGAGGTCGAACGCGACCGCCGCAGCGCCTCGCCGGCCGTCAGCCCATGGGTGGTCATCGGGCTGATCCTGATGCTCGCGGCCCTGATCTATGTGGTCTCGGCGGTAATCTGATCAGACTTCGTTAGCCTCGCTGACCGCTTGACCGCCTTCGTGCGGGCGGCCATTGCGCGACCATGAACATCCTGCTGGTCGGATCGGGCGGTCGCGAACACGCGCTGGCGTGGAAGATCGCCGCGTCTCCGCTGGTGCGGCGGCTGGTCTGCGCGCCGGGCAGCGCCGGCATCGCCGCCCATGCGGAGATCCGCTCCGAGCTGAAGGCGACCGACGCGGACGGGCTGGCGGCTCTCGCTCGCGAGATCAAGGCCGACCTCGTCGTCGTGGGTCCTGAGTCCGCCCTGGCCGCGGGCCTGGCGGACCGCTTGGCGGCGGCGGGCATCCCCTGCTTCGGCCCCACCGCGAAGGCGGCCCAGCTGGAAACCTCCAAGGCCTTCTCGAAGGCCTTCCTGGAACGCCACGAGATTCCAACCGCCGGCTATGGCGTCTACGAGCGGGTCGCCGACGCGCGGGCCGCGCTCGACGTCTTCCGTCCGCCCTATGTGATCAAGGCCGATGGCCTGGCGGCGGGCAAGGGCGTGGCGATCAGCCCCGATCGCGCCGACGCCGAGGCCGAAATCGAGCGGATGCTGGGCGGCCGCTTCGGCGCCGCCGGCGCTCGCGTGGTCATCGAGGAGTTCATGGACGGGGAGGAGGGCTCCCTCTTCGCCCTTTGCGACGGCGAGCGGGCAGTGCTGCTGGGCGGCGCCCAGGATCACAAGCGCGCCTTCGATGGCGACCTGGGTCCCAACACCGGCGGCATGGGGGCCTATTCTCCGGCTCCAGTGTTCACGCCCGACCTGGTCGAGCAGGCCGACCGGCTGATCGTCCAGCCGACCATCCGGGGCATGGCGGCCGAGGGCGCCCCCTATCGCGGGGTGCTTTACGCGGGCCTGATGGCCACCGCCGAGGGGCCCAAGGTCGTCGAGTTCAACGCCCGTTTCGGCGACCCCGAATGCCAGGTGCTCATGATGCGGCTGGACGGCGACATCGTGCCCCTGCTGCTGGCCTGCGCGCGGGGCGACCTGACCCGCGCGGCCATGCCGGCCTTCTCGTCCGACACGGTGGTCTGCGTGGTCCTGGCGGCCAAGGGTTATCCCGACAGCCCGCTGGAGGGCTCGCTCATCCGGGGCGCCGAACAGGACTTCGGCCCCCATGTCCAGGTGTTCCACGCCGGGGTGAAGCGGCGGGACGACGGCAAGCTGTGCGCCGCCGGCGGGCGGGTGCTGAACGTCTGCGCACGGGGCGCCGATGTGGCCGAGGCCCGCCAGCGCGCCTACGCGGCCATCAAACAGATCGACTGGCCGGGCGGCTTCCACCGCACCGACATCGGCTGGCGCGCCCTGGAGCCCCGCTAAGCCTTTAGGCCCAGGCGAACAGCAGGCGGCCTTCGCCCATCCGTTCGCGCAGGGTCGGCAGGTCGCCGTGGGCGACCGAGAAGCAGCCGTAGGACCGGCCCAGCTTGCCCTCGCGGGCCAGGAAGTCGGGGTCGGCGTAGTCGGCGCCGTGAACGATGATGGCGCGATCGCGGGCCAGGTTGTTCGAATACTCCAGCCCGTCCAGCAGCACGTTCGGCCCCTGCTGGGCGCCCCACCCGGCGCCGGCGGTGGCGTAGGCGCCGACCGAGGACATGTAGCTGTCTGGGGTGTTCGAGAACTGCTGGGCGAAGCCGGTGTGGGACGGGTCCGATCCCCGGCCGTGGGTGGTCCGCATCAGGGTGACCAGGCCGCCATGCAGATCGACCTCGTAAAGACGCTCGTCGCCCGAGAACTTCGTGAAGTCGACCAGGTACATCCGGTCCCGCTGGGTGATCCTGTGCGAATGGATGTCCAGCGCGGCCAGTGCCCGTTCCATCAGCTCCGGCCGAACGACGCCGCGGGGATCAACGGTGCGGGTCGAGTTCAGCTGGGCGGTGATGACCTCCGGCGCGCGCACGGTCTGAATTGGCGCGGTCGGCGCAGGAACGGCGGCGAGGCTCTGCGGCGGGGCCGCGGCTTCGGTCGTGGCGCAACCGGCCAGCACAGCCGACCCGCCCAGAATCAGGCCTCGTCGCGACAGACGCATCGAACGCTCACTTGTGGCTTCACCCCGAGTGACGAGTTGTTTCAAACCGCGCGTCCTGTTTCAACCTGAGCCTTGGCCGGCCGCCCGGCTAGGCTATGGTGCAAGGGCTGTTCCGGAGACTTCGTTATGAAATGGCTTGCCCCGTTCGCCGCCCTGGCGGCTCTGCTCCCGCATTCCGTTCAGGCCCCGCAAGTCCCAGATCCCGTTGCGGAATCCGCCGTCGTGTATGTGCAAGCGGGCCGGCTCCTGGCCGATCCGGCCAGCGGGGTTGTGCAGCGCGATAAAACTCTCGTGATCCGAGGGAACCAGATCGCGGAAATCCGCGACGGCTTCGTCGGCGAGGGGCGGATCGTCGATTTGCGGGACGGCTTCGTCCTGCCCGGACTGATCGACAGTCACGTTCACATCACCAGCCAGCAGAACCCCAACGGGCGGCTGATGGCGGTGACGGACTCGGCTTCCGACCGGGTGATGGCAGGCGCGCGCTATGCTCGCCGAACCCTGATGGCCGGCTTCACCACGGTGGCGGATCTGGGCGGCGACAACGAGGCCGTCTTCGCGCTTCGGCGCGGTATCGCGGCCGGCGACGTGCCGGGGCCAAGGATCATCGCCTCGGGCCAGTCCATCTCCATCCACGGCGGCCATGGCGACATCAACGGTTATCGCGAGGACGTCATGCACCTGCTGTCGTCCGAGAGCATCTGTTCGGGTCCGGAGGACTGCATGCGCGCGGTGCGGACCCAGGTCCGGGCCGGGGCCGACATCATCAAGATCACCGCGACCGGCGGCGTGCTGTCCAATACCGCCGCGGGCCTGGCGCAGCAGTTCACCGAGGCTGAACTGGCCGCCATCGTCGAAGTCGCCCACCGCATGGGCCGCCAGGTCACGGCCCACGCCCATGGGGCGGACGGGATCAACGCCTTCCTGAGGGCTGGCGGCGACTCCATCGAGCACGGCACCTATCTGGACGACCAGTCCATCCGCCTGTTCCGCGAGCGAGGCGCGTGGCTGGTGCCCACCCTGATGGCGGGCGACTTCGTGGCTCGGATCGCGGCGGGGCCCGACAACTTCTTCACCCCGGCCCAGACGGCCAAGGCGCTGGAGGCGGGGCCCAAGATGCTGGACATGGCGCGCCGGGCGCATGCGGCCGGCGTCCGGATCGCCTTCGGCACCGATACGGGCGTCTCGGCCCATGGCGACAACGCCGGGGAGTTCGCCCTGCTGGTCCGCGCGGGGCTGACGCCGCTTGAGGCGATCCAGGCCGCCACCGTCGGCGCGGCCGAGCATCTGAGGATCTCCAATGAAGCTGGCCGCCTGGCGCCGGGCATGCCGGCCGATCTGATCGCCGTATCAGGCGATCCGCTGGCCGATGTGACCGAGCTGGTGCGGGTGCGCTTCGTGATGAGGGGCGGGGTGGTTCATCGCGACGACTGAAGGCGGTCGAACAGTAGCGCCTCAAAGGCGGTCTCGTCCTCGAAGTCGGCCTTCACCGGCCAGCTGACCACCCGCTCGCGCCAGTGCGGCGGCAGGCGGGACCAGTCCTTTTCGGTTGTGATCAGGCGGGCGTCGAACTGCGCGGCCCGCTGTTCCAGGAAGCGCAGGTCGTCCTCGCGGAAGGCGACGTGGTCCGGGAACGGGGCGAAGTCCTTCAGATCGGCCCCGGCGGCGACCAGGGCCCGCTCGACCTTCCAGGGCTTGGCGATCCCGGCGAAGCCGACCAGGGGCCCGGGCGGAGGTGGGCCCGCCGGCTCCAGCCGGGCGATGAAGACCGGCAAATTGCCGAACTCGGCTAGCAGCTCAGGGTCCGCTTCGGGCGCGTCGGCGGGCAGCAGTACGATCGCCGCGTCGGCGCGCGCAAGCCCCGCCTTCAGCGGTTCGCGCATCGGCCCGGAGGGGAACACCGAGCCGTCGCCAAAGGGCCACTCGTCGTTCCGCGTCTCGCCGTCCACCACGACCAGCGACAGGGTCTTTCTCAGGCTCGGGTTCTGGTGGGCGTCGTCCAGCACCAGGACCTCGGCCCCGGCCGTCGCCGCCGCCCGCGCTCCGGCCGGCCGATCCCGTGCGATCCACACCGGCCCGTCCCCCGCCAGCATCAGCGGCTCGTCCCCGACCTCGGCGGCCGTGTCGCGGGCCCGGTCCACCTGGTGCGGCCCGGCCAGGCTGCCGCCATGGCCGCGCGACAGGACATGAGCGTCCATGCCGCGCCGGCTGAGCAGCCGCACGACCTCGCGGACCACCGGCGTCTTGCCCGACCCGCCCACCGTCAGATTGCCGATCGAGATAACCGGCACGCCCGGGTCGAACGGCCGCGTCCGCGCCATCCGCCGCGCGGTGGCCGCCGCCCAAATCCAGGAGGCCGGCTTCAGCAGCATGCGGGTGACCGGCGCGGTCTTCCGGTCGCGCACATACCACCAGCGGGGCGTGTTGAGTCTCATCGCCTGCTCCCCATCGGCGGCAGCAGGGGCGCCAGACGCCCCATCAGCGGGGCGATCCCCGCATCGGCCCGGCGCGCGACGACCGCCGCCGCCTGGTTCAGACGCGCGCGCTCGACCGGATCCGACAGCAGCCGGTCGATCGCCTGGGCCAGCTCGCCCTCTGTCCCGCAGCGCACGGACCCGCCGCCGAACTCGAGGTCGGAATAGACCCCCGACCAGTTGCCCAGGTCGTCGCCATGCAGGACCCCCTTGCCGAGCCGCGCCGCTTCCAGCGGATTGTGGCCGCCGATCCCTGTCGTGAACGACCCGCCCATGACCACCACGTCCGCCAGCCGCAGGAACAGCCCCAGTTCGCCCAGGGTGTCGGCCAGATAGATCCGGGTGTCAGCGGTCAGCGGCTCGCCCAGCGACCGTCGGGCCGGCGCGGGGTCACGGGGGCGGAACGCGCGCTGTCGTGATGCGATCTCGCCCGCCCGGTCGGGATGGCGCGGCACAAGGATGGTCAGCACCGGCCGCCCCACCGCCGCCATCTCGACGGCCGAGATCACATGCTCGTCCTCGCCGTGATGGGTGCTGGCGCCCAGGACCACCTGCCGCTCGCCGATCGCCTGGCTCAGCCGCTGGAACTCGGCCCGATCGTAGGGCAGGGGCTCGCCGATCAGCTTTAGGTTGGCCTCACCCGCGACATGGGCGCCCATCTGCTGGAGCCGAATGGTCGAGTGGATATCCTGGGCCAGGATCAAATCGAAGCCGCCCAACAGGCGGGAGGCCAGCCCTCGCGCACGTGACCAGCCGCGCACAGTATCGTCGGTCACCCGGGCGCTGACCAGAGCGAGCTTCACGCCCCGGGCCTTCGCCTTGGTCAGCAGGTTGGGCCAGAGTTCGCTCTCCACGAAGACGCCGAGCGCCGGCCGCCAGTGGTCCAGGAAGCGCGAGACGGCCTCGGGACCATCGACGGGGGCGTACTGGTGGATCACGCCCTCGGGCAGGCGCCGTCCGAGCAACTCGGCTGAGGTTCGCGTCCCAGAGGTCACCAGCAAGGCGAGGTCCGGCCGTTCCGACCGCAGCCGGTCGATCAGGGGCAGGAGCGACAGGGTTTCGCCAACGCTGGCCCCGTGTAGCCAGACGAGCTCGCCAGGGGGACGTTCGAGCCCGGGATGGCCCAGGCGTTCATCCAACCGGGCGTGGTCCTCCTTGCCCCGGCTGGCCCGCCGGCGCAGCAGGGCCGGCGCCAAGGGCTCCAGCAGGCGGGTGGCGAGACCATAGGCGAGGAGGGCGGCGCTCATCTCAGGCGTCCGTCAGGCCGGTAAGAGCGTCCGCCCGCGCCTCCACGGCGTTCAGACGCGAGGTCCAGTCGGCCGTGACGGCGGCCAGGTCACCGTTCTCCGGGTAGTGGGCGATGTCCCACACGATCGCGCCCCGGCCGAAGGGTAGGGGCAAGACCGCCCGGTCCCAGCTATCAAGCCGGATCGCGGGCTGGCACGACAGACCGATGAACAGCACCGGCGCGCCGGACAGCTTGGCCAGCACGGGCAGGCCCTCGGCCATCTGGCGCGCGGGCCCGCGCGGGCCGTCCGGGGTGATGGCCAGGGCCCCGACCTTGAGTTGACGCAGCCCGTCGCGCAGGGCCTGGGTCCCGCCCTTGGCGCGGTCGGCCTTGTCCTTGTTGGCGGACGACCCCCGGATGGCCGGGATGCCCTGGCGCGCCACCGCCTTGGCGATGAACTGGCCGTCGGGACTGAGCGAGATCAGGGCCTTGGCCGGTTGGGCGCGGTCCAGCGGCCAGCAGGCGGGGCTGAGGCCGATCCGCGAATGCCAGAAGGTGCAGAGCACCCCGCCGCCTTTCGCCCAGACCTCGTCCGCCGCGGCCTGATTTTCATGCGTCCAGCGGATGGTGGCGAAGCAGAACCGCATCCAGCCCGCGAGAGCCCAGGCCAGGCTGTTCTGAACCCAGGGAATGCGGAGCGGCCTCATGCCAGGCGAACGACCGCGTCGTCCTCCAGCGACTGCTGTCGCGCCAGGCGGGCGTAGAGGCCGTCGCGCTTCACCAGGTCCTCATGCCGGCCGCTCTCGACGATGCGGCCCTGGTCGAGCACGTGGATCATGTCGGCGTTGCGGACCGTCGACAGGCGGTGGGCGATCATCAGGACCGCGCGGCCGGCCATCAGCCGCTCCAGCGCGGCCTGGACAAGGGCTTCGCTTTCGGTGTCCAGCGCGCTGGTCGCCTCGTCCAGCAGCAGGATGGGCGCGTCCTTCAGGAAGGCGCGGGCTATGGCGATCCGCTGGCGTTGGCCGCCCGACAGGCGCGCGCCGGCCTCGCCGGCTCGGGTCCCGTAGCCTTCGGGTAGGGCGGAGATGAAGTCATGGGCCGCGGCGGCGCGGGCCGCCGCCTCGATCTGCTCCTGGGTCGCGTCGGGCCGGCCATACGCGATGTTCGCCCCGATCGTGTCGTCGAACAGGAACGGCTCCTGGGTCACCAGGGCGATGCCCCCGCGCAGGTCGGCCAGGGACAGTTGGCGGACATCGACGCCATTCACGGTCACCGCCCCCGAGGTCGTGTCGTAGAAGCGCGGCAGGAGCGACAGCAGGGTCGACTTGCCTCCGCCGGATGGCCCGACCAGGGCCACGGTCTCGCCCGGCCGCACGGCGAACGACACGTCGGTCAGGGTCGGGGCGTCGCCATAGGCGAAGGATACGCCCTCGAAGGTCACCGTCAGCGGCCCCGCGGGCAGGGCGCGCGGCGCGGCGGCTTCGCGGATCTCCGGCTGGATGTCCAGCGCCTCGAACAGGCGGCGGGCAGCGGTCAGGCCCTCGCTCATGACGGTCTGCAGATTGGTTACCTGCCGCAGCGACTGGCCGGCCGCCATCAGCAGGCCGATGTAGGCGGCGAACGATCCCACGGTCATTTCGCCCTGCCGCGCCTGCCAGCCCGCGTAGGCCATGACGGCGGCGATCACGATCATCGCCACCATGTTCGAGATGGGCCCGGCGAAGGCCCGGGAATCAGCCGACTTGATCACATGCCGCTGACGCCGGTCCACGACCTTGCCGACGCGCGCTTCTTCCGCCGCCTCGCGGTTCTCGATCTTGACCAGTCGGACCCCGTCCAGGTTCTCCATCAGAGCGGTCGACAGGTTCTCGGTCTCGACCATGGCGCCGGTCGTGGCCTTGCGCATCCGCTTGCCGAAGCGGCGCATGACCCAGGCGATCACCGGCGCGCCGCCGAGCACGATCAGGGTCAGCCGCCAGTCGGACCAGGCCATGTAGCCGATCACGGCGGCCAGGGTGAGGGCGTGCTGGGTGTAGTTCACCACCCCGTTGGTGAATGCCTCGCGCACCAGATTGGCGTCAAAGAGCACACTGGAAACGAAGCCACCCGAGTGACGGGCCCGCAGCCGCGCGAGGTCGGCCCGGATCATGCTGCCGAACAGCCGCACCTGGATGTCGCCGACGATGCCGTGGCCCAGCCGGTTGACTAGGGCCGCCTGGCCCAATGCCGCCGCCGTCCAGATTACGCCCGCGCCGATGATGATCATCGGGATCCAGGTCAGGGCCTGCCCCGGCGGCACCGTGACGACGCCCCAGATGGCGACCGCCCGGCCGAGGAACAGCCCGTCGATCGCCGGCTCCAGCAGCTGGAGCACCGTCGCCGCCATGATCCCGACCACGGCCGCGCACAGGATCGAGGCGATAAGCGCCGTCCGGTGATGCGAGAGGTAGTCGCGCCAGATGCGCGCCAGCAGCGGACGCAGGGCGCGCGGGCGCTCGTCGTCGGAAAGGGCGGCTGGCGTCATCCGCCGGAGGTCGGCCGGTCCGTCCGGCAAGTCAAGTCGCGGGCGAGGCTGCGGATGACGCGCGCGTTCCAAGCCTCTATCTCGCACGCATGGGCCGCTACGACCTTTCCACCGCCTCCGGCCGCCGCCGCGCCGGCTGGGACTATTTCTGTAAGGATCACGCCTTCCTGCGACTGAAATTCTCCAACGCCCACTGGATCGGGCCCGATCTCGTGCGCACCAACCAGCCTTCTCCGCGCCAGCTCAAGGCCTGGGCGGAGCGTGGGATCAGAACGGTCATCAACCTGCGCGGCGCCCGCGACGAGGCCTATCACGCTCTGGAAGTCGAGGCCTGCGCCCGCCTGGGGCTGACCTTGATCGACGCGCCGCTGGATTCGCGCGACGTTCCTACGCCTGACCGGGTCCACCGGGCGCGGGAGCTTTTCCGCACGATCCAGTATCCGGCCCTGATCCACTGCAAGTCCGGCGCGGACCGGGCTGGGCTGATGGCGGTGCTGTATCGCCATTTCCATCTGGGCGAGCCGATCTCCGTCGCCATCCAGGAGCTTTCCAAGAAGTTCCTGCACCATCGCGAAGGCCTCACCGGCGTGCTCGATTTTTTCCTCGAGAAATACATCCGCGAGGTCGAGCCGACCGGCGTCAGCTTCATCGACTGGGTGGATGGCTCCGATTATGACCCCAAGGCGCTGAGGGCCGAGTTCAAGGCTAGCTGGTGGGGGACGCTGCTGACCGAGCGACTCCTGAAGCGGGAATAGTCAGAGCGGGCGCTGGCCGTCGCGAACGCCTGTCTCGGTGGAGTGGGGCGCATTGGCGAAGGGATCGGCGGTTGGCGTCACCGGGTCGTTCCAGGCGACGTCCTGCTCCTTGCCCTCGGCCGGCGTCAGGCCCGCATGGGGCGCGGCTGATTTGCCGCGCGTGAACCAGACCACGATCCCGACCGCGAGGGCCAGCAGGACGAGAACGATCAGGACGGTGGTCATGGGCGGGATCCTTCAAGCTTCGCCTCGAAAGCGTCCCGCCCAGCCGTCCGGTTCCCGCAAGGCCTCAGTGGGCGTCGCCTCGGGGATCGATCAGCTTGTGCGCGTGCAAAATGAAATACCGCATGTGGGCATTGTCGACAGTCGCCTGGGCCCGCGCCTTCCACGCCTTCTTGGCTTCCGCATAGCTGCCGAAGGCGCCGACGAACTCCACCTTCGACAGGTCGCGGAACACCGGCGCGTCCAGGTGGCGCAGTTCGCCCCCGATCACGAGGTGCAGCAGCTGGGGCGAGGAGGCGTCGGTGTCGGTCATGGGAGGTCCGGCCAGGGAGGGATCAGAACGCCAGCGGGATAGGGGCGCAACGCTTCAGGATCAAGCGATGCAGGCCCGGAGCGGAGCAGACCAGGCTGGTCTGGCGCGGGTCGGGCTGGTTGAAGCGCCAGGGCCGGCCGTGGTGGTCGGACACCTTGGCCCCCGCCTCTTCGGCGATCAGGGCGCCGGCGCAGACGTCCCAGTCCCATTTCGGGGTCAGGGCGATGGCGGCGTCGAACGCTCCAGCCGCCACCAGGGCCATGCGGTAGGCCAGGGCGTTCCTCTTCTCATAGCGCATGGCGGGCCAGGGCTCGGGCCACTGTGGCCCCTCCATCAGCCGTGCGTCGGCCAGGACGGCGGCGTCCTCCAGGTCGTCAGTGTCGGACGCCGTGATCGGCTCGCCGTTCAGTCGCGCTCCGCCGCCCAGCGTCGCCTCGAAGGTCTCGCCCAGCATGGGGGCGTGGATGACGGCGGCGACCGGCCGGCCGTCCTCGACCACGGCGATGGGCACGCACCACCACGGCTTGCGCTTCATGAAGGCGACGGTGCCGTCGATGGGATCGACCACGAAGATGCGACGCCGCGCCAGCCGTTCTTTGGTGTCCGCCGTCTCCTCCGACAGCCACCCGTAATCGGGTCGCGCGCCCAGCAGCCGCTCCTGAAGCAGGGCGTCGGCGGCCAGGTCGGCGTTGGTGACGGGCGAGCCGCCGGGTTTGGAGGTGATCCGCAGGCCCTTGTCACGTTCGGCTACCGCCAGGGCGCCGGCGGCCTGGGCCGCCTCGCGGATCAGCTTCAAATCGTCGTGCAAGTCGTTCATTTGCCGGCGATGGCGACCGCGTCGAACAATAGGGAAGGCGCGTTGAAGCTGGACCGGAATTCCAGGTCCGATCCGGCGATCAGGCGCGCATAGAGGTCCGTCAGATTGCCGGCGACGGTGACTTCGCTGACTGGATAGGCGACCTCGCCGCCCTCGAACCAGAAGCCGGAGACCCCGGCGGACCAGTCGCCGGTGTTGGCGTTCAACGAAGGTCCGAACATGCTGGTGACCAGAAGGCCGGTCCCGCCCTCGGCCATTAGCCCGGCCAGGTCGCGCTCGCCTGGTTCAAGATGCAGGTTGTGGGTCGATACGCCGGGCGGCCCAGCCAGGCCGCGCGAGGCGTGGCCGGTCGAGGCCAGACCCAGCTGTCGGGCGGCGGAACTGTTGAGCAACCAGGTGGTCAGGACGCCGTCGTCAACGATTGATCGCCGCTGGACAGCTACCCCCTCGTCGTCGAACGGACCCGATCCCAGACCACGGACGCGGAACGGATCGTCGATCAGATTGGCGCCGGAGGGCAGCACCGTCTGGCCCAGCCGGTGCTTCAGGAAGGAGGTGCCGCGCGCCACTGCCAGCCCGTTGATCGCTCCGATGAGCGGCGACAGCACCTGGGTCGCCACCCGGTTCTCGAAGATGACGGGAGCGGTGGTGGAGGCGATCTTGCGAGGTCCCGTGCGGGCCACCGCCCGGCGGCCGGCCTCCAGGCCGATCTCGTCCGCCGGAGGCAGGTCCGAACGGTGGCGCGTGGTGCGGCTCTCTCCACCGCGCTCCATGGCGCCGTCCTTCTCGGCGATCACGCCCACGCCGCGCGAGAAGCAGGAGCCCCGATAGGCGCCGTCGAAACCATGGGAGGTGACCAGCCGCCAGTCGCTGGAGGCCCAGGCGGCGTAGCCGCCCTCGGACTTGGTGACTCCCGGCACGGCCAGGGCCGCCGCCTCGGCCTCGCGCGCTTCAGTCTCCAGTTCCGCTGGATTGGCCTCGGTCGGATCGAACAGGTCCAGGTCGGGATGGGGCCCGCGCGCCAGCCGGTCGGGATCGGCCAGCCCGGTGAACGGGTCCTCCGGGGCCAGCCTGGCCATGGCCACCGCCCGTTCGACCAGCCGGGCCCGGGTCTCCGCCGACAGATCGGAGGCGGAAACGGTCGCCTGTCGCTGGCCGATGAAGACCCTCAGGCCCAGGTCGCGGGACTCCTGCCGCTCGACCTCCTCCAGCGCGCCGTTGCGCACGCCGACCGACAGCGCCCGCCGTTCGGCGGCGACCGCCTCGGCCGTGTCGGCACCGGCCCTCAGGGCCGCGGAGACGATGTCGTTCAGGATGTCGGCGGGGTCAGGCGAGGCGTCAAAAGACATGCCCCGATATGGCCAACCCCCACGGGGGCCGCAACCGGCTTCAGCCGACGAGGGGCCGGATGATCAGCGCCAGGCCCGCGCCGATAAGCACCAGCCAGGTGAGCGCCATGCCGACCACCCGCGCCGGGGGAACCCCGCCAGTCAGTTTGAGCCCCGATGGATGGATCAACCGACCGGCCAGCAAGGCCAGGCCCGCGACGTGAATCCATAGAACGTCCACCTCGACCAGGGCCAGCAGGATCAGGGCGGCCACGCCGGCGGGGATGTATTCGGCCGCGTTCCCGAACGCCCGCATCGTGACGTTCATCTCCCCCACCCCGCCGTCGCCCAGCAACACCCGATGCCGCCGCCGGCCCATGACCACCCGGACGGACAGGAAAACCAGCAACAGGATGAGCAGCCCGCTCCAGAAGCCGGCCGCTTCGATCGACGTCATCTCGGGCATCGGGGCCTCCTAGGGCTCGCGGGCGACGGGATAGAGCAGATACTGTCCATCGTAGAACGGAGTTCGCTCGTAAAACCAGCCCAGCCGCGCATCGCCGCTCGCGGCAAACTCCGGGTCGCTGGCCAACTTCGCTTCGAACTCGGACTTCAGCGCCGGATCGGCCGCCAGCATCCGCTCGGCCAGGGGCGCGATGGCGTAGCTCTCGATGTACTCCACGCGGCTCAACACCTCGGGGAACATGCCCCAGGCGAAGAAGCTCTCGCTCGACTGCGGCTCCAGCAGCAGCACCACGACGTCGCCCAGCGGTTGGTCCGTCGGCACCCGCACGGAACCGGCCGGGAAGGTCCAGTCGCGGCGTTCGGGCGTGACCTCTTCGACCGTGGTCGGCACATGGCCTTCGCTGGCCCGCGCGGCGATCTTGACCTCGCCGAGCCGCAGCATTTCGACGGGCACGGTGCGCGCCTCGGCCAGGGTCTCCATCTCGATCCCGTGCAGGCGCAGCCGCTCGATGATGTCGGGCCGGCTGACCGGAACCCAATAGGCCTCGGGCCGCCGCAGCGTCAGGGTCGGCCTTGAGCCGTAGAAGGGGAGGGACCAAGGCTCTGGATCCGGTTCGCCCAGCCAGCGGATCTCCTGCCGGCCCGTGGCGACGCTCTCGTAGGTTTCGTAGCGGATGCCACGGAACTCGACGGTGCGTTCCGGCGCATCGACGGGCTGGAAGTTGGCCGGAATCTCCTGGGGCCGCAGGGCCCGGTCTGCCTCGATGGCCGCGCGCAGGTCGCCGCCCTGCTCGGCCAGCAACCTCATCGCCGCCTCGATGAAGACATAGGTCCCGAGCACCCGCTGCTCGTGTGGCTTCAGGCTGTGGTTCTCGATCAGGATGGTCGGCACGTGCGCCGCCGCGCCCCAGCCGTTTGAAAACCGCTCGCCCAGTCCCCCATCCGACAGGCCCGCGCGCGGATTGGCGTCGTCGACGCCGAAGACCAACTCACCCGGAATATGGCCCTGACCCTCCAGCGCCCGGTTCATCGCCGGCTTGAACACGCCGTCCAGCCAGCTTGACGAAGCCGGCGAGCGGCTGAAGCTTCCGTTCTCTCCGTTGAAGCCGAAAGTGACGTCGTACTGGTAGTCCATGCCGTCGGTGACGTGGACGTCGACATAGAGGTCCGGTCGGTACTTCAGCACGAGGCCTCGCACCGCCCTCATCTCGGCCTGGTCCAGCTTCATGTAGTCGCGGTTCAGGTTCTGGTTGGTCGCGGTGTTGCGCCAGCCCTGGATGCGGGGGCCGCGCTGGTTGGGCCGGGAATAGGGGCCTGATCGCTCGTGGCCGTCCACGCTCAGGATCGGGATCAGGATCAGGTTGACCCGGTCCAGCAGGCCATCCTTGCCGTGGAAAGCGATGTCGCGCAGCAGCATCATGCCGGCGTCCTTGCCGTCGATCTCCCCGGGATGGATGCCCGCCTGGACCAGCAGCACCGGCTTGGCGGGGTCGAACGCCGCACCATCCTTGGAGGCGATCACCGCATAGATCGGCCGGCCCTCGGGGGAGACGCCGAACTGCTCGATACGGACCAGGTCGGAGGCCTGGTCCAGCCGGTCGAACCAGGCTCGGGTGTCGGCGTAGGTCGGGCTGAAGTCATGCTCGGGGTCCGCCTCGAACGGCGTCACCCAGGGATCTGAGGCGTCACGAAGCAGGGACCGGCTGGCTCCATCCCACACGGGGACCGGCGGCAGGAAGGCCTGATCCCAGGGCGCGGCGTTGGGAACGGAGGACGGCGTCTGGGCCATGGCGGGGCTCATGCTGGTCAGGAGGGCGAAGAGGAGGGGCGACAGGGCGCGAAGGCGAGGCATCCCGGCGTGGTAGCCCCTCTTTTCGTGCTTAGACAGAGCGCGTCTAGGGAGCGGCGGGCGCCAATGTCGGCTCGCGGCTGACCGGCGCTCCGTGCCCGCCTTCAGGCGCGAACGGCGAATAGGCCGCAATCAGCAGATAGATGGCGGTGTGCAACCCGATAAGCAGGGCGAACAGCCAGCGCCGCCGCGTCAGGGCCGACGGCACCACCGTGAGCAGATAGAGCGCTAGGGTGACGCCCATGCCAGCGACAATCTGCGGACCCTCCGGCCGAGCTAGCCAGAAGGGCGCCGAGACCGCGACCATCAACATGTTGGCGGCCGTGGTCAGCAGCAGGACCAGCCGTTTGTTCTCCCAGAAGTGGTTGTCCAGCGAGATGTCGTCCTTGATCTCGTAGGGAAACACCAGCGACGCCGCCAGGAAGTAGACGAGGGCGATCGCCAGCCCGGCGATCAGCAGGCCGTAACTGAAGGGCGCGTCCCGAAACGTGTTCCAGGCCGCGTCCCAGAAGCTGGCGATGTCCAGCAGCACGAACACCGCCAGCAAAGGCGTCAGCCATCCAATTCGCACGCGCTGCCGGTTCTGGATGGCGATGGCGATACCCGTGGCTATGGCCGCGACCGACAGCCCCAGCACCAGGCCGTAGAAGCTGAAGAAGAACTCGAAGGCGCTCATCCTATCCCCCGACCGCCGGCGACCAGCCGCCGGCCGCCAGCAGGGCGGCGGCGGAGCGAGCGACGTTGAACAGACTATAGGCGACCAGGATCAGCAGGGCGCTCGCGACGGCCGGCCGCCAGGGCGCGAAGGCGGCCACCGTCGTGCCGATGAAGAAGACCGCGAAACCGAGCCAAAGCCGCGTCGTCGCCATGGCCGCGAACCCGGCATCGACGTTCATCAAGGCCATGAACATCACACCCACGATCAGATTGGCAGCAAGGATGCACCCGAACACCAGCCGGCGGTGGGTCCAGAAGTGGTCGTCCAGATCGATCTTCTCCTCGTGGCCCTCCGCCGAGACCCGAGGGAAGGTGATGCTGGCGGCCGTGTAGAAGGTCGCCGCTATGACCAGGCCCACGATGAGCAGGGCCTGGTTGAACGGCGCGCCCCTGAAAATGCCCCACGCCTGGTTCCAGAAGGTCGCCACGTCCAGCGCCACGAAAACCGCCAGCAGCGGCGTTAGCCAGCCGAACCTTATTCTCCGCCGCTCATGCAGGACCCGTGCGAAGCCGCCGACCAGCTCCGCCACGGAAAGGCCGAGCAGCAGGCCGTAGAAGCTGAAGAAGAACTCGAACGCACTCATTGTGACGCGGGCCCCGGCATGCCGCTGATCGGCCATGGCGCGTATTCGAGCGTCGTCCCGAAATCCAGCAGGATGGCGATGACGGAAAACATCACCAGCCAGACCAGCGCGCCGACCACAAACCGACCCCGCGGCGCCACAACCGCGACGGCGCAGGCGACATAGAAGGTGGCGATGAAGGCCATGTAGGGGGCTGATCCGATGAAGCCCAGGCCGCCCATCAGCAGGGCCATGGTGCCGATGTTCAGGACATTGGTCATCAGCACGGCGCCGAAGACCCATCGGCGCGTCCGCCAGAAGTGATCGTCGCGAACGTCCGGGCGCAGGCTGAGCTTTCGCGGGAAGACCAGATAGGCGGCGACGTAATAGCTGCCGGCCGCGACCAGACCGTGAGTGATCATCGACATGGTGACCGGCGCCTGCCGGTACAGCATCCAGGCCTGCAGCCAATATGAGCTGAGGTCCAGGGCGATGAACAGGGCCAGCAGCAGCGTCAGCCGGCTCGTCTTGGCCAGGCTCCGGCTCTCGATCGTGCGCGCCACCCCGCCCAGCAGTTCGACCACGGAAAGACCGAGCACGATGCTGTAGAAGGCGACGAAATAGTCGAATGGGTTCATCGGAACAGGCCCGCGATCAACAGGCCGACGATGGCGGCCAGACCCAGCCGGTTGATCATTCGCCCGGGGAACGGCAGCAGAGCCAGCGGGGCGGCGACCCGCAGTCCGACCCACACCGTGCTCCAGTCGAACGATAGGCCGCCGCCCAGGGTGGCGGCAGAGATCAGCGAAATCGTTGGCGGCGCGGCCAGGGCCAGCAGCATCACCCGGCGATGCTCCAGATAGTGATCCTCCAGCGAGGCCGCTCCGCCAGCGCCGGGAAACATGGCGCGGCTGATGAACACATATGGCAGGGCGAGGGCCGCGAAACTGATCAGCTGCCAGGGGCCGGGCGCCTCCATCTCCCGACTGGCCCAGAATCGGAGCCACAGGTTCATGGCGCCGAGCAGCACGATCAGGGCGATCAGCGGGGTGCAAACGCCCACCGCCACCTGCCGCCGATCGCGCCACATGTCTGCGAACCCCGTCGCCACGTTCGCGGCGGCTAGGCCCAGCAGCAGGCCGTAGAAGGTGAAGACGTATTCGAACGCGCTCATCCGCCCCCCGGCGCAATCAGGTCGCTAGCCTATTTCCAGATCGGCGTTCCGTCACCCGGCAATCCGAGCCGGTCCCACATCTCTGACACCCGCTCGACCACCTCCGCCTCCATGCGGATCTCCTCGCCCCACTCGCGCTTCGTCTCGGGCGGCCATTTGTCGGTGGCGTCCAGCCCGATCTTGGAGCCCAGCCCGCTCTCGGGCGAGGCGAAGTCGAGGTAGTCGATCGGTGTGTTCTCGATGACGGTGATGTCGCGGGCGGGGTCCATCTTGGTGGAGATGGCCCACATCACGTCCTTCCAGTCGCGGGCGTTCACATCGTGGTCCACGACGATGACCCACTTGGTGTACATGAACTGGCGCAGATAGCTCCAGACGCCCAGCATCACGCGCTTGGCGTGGCCCGGATAGGCCTTCTTCATCGACACCACGGCGATGCGATAGCTGCAGCCTTCGGGCGGAAGCCAGAAGTCGACGATCTCGGGAAACTGCTGCTGCAGCAGGGGAATGAAGACCTCGTTCAGCGCCTCGCCCAGCACGCTGGGCTCGTCCGGCGGGCGGCCCGTGAAGGTGGTCAGATAGATGGGGTCGCGACGCATGGTGATGGCCGTCACCTGGAAGACCGGGAAGGTCTCGACCGAGTTGTAGTAGCCGGTGTGGTCGCCGTACGGCCCCTCGGGCGCCTGTTCGTCCAGCAGGACATGGCCCTCGAGCACGATCTCGGCCTGGGCCGGAACCATCAACGGCACGGTCTTGCACGGAACCAGCTCGGCCTTGGCCCCGCGCAACAGGCCCGCGAACTGGTATTCGCTCAGGGTGTCCGGCACCGGGGTCACCGCCGCCAGGATCGTGCCCGGATCGGCTCCCAGCACCACCGCCGCCGGCAGGGGCTCGCGCTTCCCGGCCTTCTTGTGCCGCGCGTAGTGCTGGGCTCCGCCACGATGGGCCAGCCAGCGCATGATGGCCCGGTCCTTACCCAGCACCTGCATCCGATAGATGCCCAGGTTGAAGTCGTCCTCGCTCGCGTCGGACGGCCCCCTGGTCACCACCAGGCCCCAGGTGATCAGCGGCGCCGGTTCGCCGGGCCAGCAGCCCTGGATCGGCAGGCGGGTCAGATCGATCTGGTCGCCCTTCAGCACCACCTGCTGGACCGGAGCGGACTTCACCACCTTGGGCCGCATGGTCATGGCGGTCTGGACCATGGGCAGCATCTCCAGAGCCTGGCCCATGTCGCGCGGCGGCGATGGAGATCGAAGCTCGGCCAAAAGGGCGCCAACCTCCCGCAGCTCGCCGGCCGTGGTCCGCGCCTTCTTGCCCAGCGTCACGCCCATCGCCACCCGCTTGACCGTGCCGAACAGGTTGGCGAGGCACGGTATGGGACTTATCGACCCGTCCGGCATCACCGGCCGTTCGAAGATCACCGCCGGACCGCCGTTCCTCAGCAGCCGGGTCTGGATCTCCGTCATCTCCAGATGGGTCGAGACCGGCTCGCGAACGCGCACCAGCTCGCCCTCGGCTTCGAGCATCGCGATGAAGTCGCGCAGGGATTTGTAGGCCATAGCCCGGATTAGGCGGCGCGGCGGCGCCTGTCACCTGCGTCTCAATAGGCTCGGCTGTCGGAGACCAGGGCCCAGACGGGCAGGTGCAGGTGGCAGGTGGCGGCCTGGAGGTGGAGCGACGTCAGGTGCTCGCGGCCCGCCTCGGCGCGGCGGAGCGCCTCGGGGGTAAGGTCCAGCGCGAGAGCAAGGTCCTCGACCGCCTGGCCCCGGTCCTCGCGCCATCGTTTCAGCCGAGCCCCGACGGCGGCGTCCGTCGGGTCGATGCCCGGAAAGCCTAGAACCGAACCCATGGGCGCGTCCTCCAGACGGGCCCTTTGGCGGGCCTCTCAGGCCTCATCCTGATCCCATTGGAAGGCCGGATCAATCCAGTCGCCCAGACGGCCGTCGGGCCGCGCCAGGGCGTGGATGCGGCCCATCTCCTCGTCCGAGAGCTCGAAATCGAGGATGTCGAAGTTCTCCCGCGCGCGGCTTTCCTTCTGGGTGCGGGGGATGGCGATCACTTGCTGCTGGACGAACCATCGCAGGGTGACCTGGCCCGGGGTCTTGCCATGAGCGGCGGCGATCTCGCCGATCACAGGATCGTCCGCGACCTGACCCTGGGCGAGGGGGGACCAGGCTGTGATCGACGAGCCCAGCTCGCGCGCTGTCCGCAGCAGGGCGTTCAGCCTCAGATAGGGGTGGTACTCGACCTGGTTGGTCACCAGCCGGGCCTCCGAGACCGCCTGGGCGGCCCGGAACTCGCGCGACGGGAAGTTCGACAGGCCGATCAGGCGCGTCAGGCCCCGCCGTCTGGCGTCGTTCAGGGCGCCGAGGCTTTCGGCGAAGCTCGGATCGGGCTTGGGCCAGTGCAGGAGCAGCAGGTCCGGCTCCATCCCCAGACGCTTGACCGAGGCCTCCGCCGCGCGCTGCAGGTCGCCCTCGTGGAAATCGTCGACCCAGATCTTGGTGGTCAGGAAGATTTCGTCGCGCGGCAGGCCCGACGCGCGAATCGCCTCTCCGACGGCCTCCTCGTTGTTGTATATCTTGGCCGTGTCGATGTGGCGGTAGCCGATCCGCAGCGCCTCGCCGACCATGCGCCGTGCGTCTTCCGGCTCCAGCTGCCAGGTGCCGAACCCGAGGAGCGGGATGGTCGCGCCGTCGATGGTGATGCTGGGCTGGTCGGTCATGGGCGGCTCCATCTGTCGGGACGGGCTCAGTTAGGCGCCCACGTCCTCTCCCGGAAGGACCGGGTGCGCCTTCGACAGCCGTTTCGGCGCGATCTTCCGCCACCGTCGCGCCAGTATGGCCGCCAGCCAACGGCGATCGACGCTCGCCAGCCGAGCCAGGACGATCGGATGATCCCTGTGGTGGTTGGTGAAGTGGAAGGTCTCCGGGTCCATCTCGATCAGCAGCTCGCGCTCGTCGAGGCTGTCGAGATGCACCACCAGGCTGTCCGTCGCCTTCGGCCAGAACCAGGTGAAGAACTTGCCAGCGACGTGGAAGGACGGCTCGCCGTAGGAGACGGCATCAGTCGCCTCCGGGTAGCTCAGGATGAGGGTCCGGGCCTCGTCGCGGGTCATGCGGTCCTCCGAAAACGAAAAGGCCGCGCCCGTTTCCGAGCGCGGCCCCTGATCGGTTCAGCCGTGCGGCCGATCCTATTCGATGTCTTCGTTCAGCAGGCCGACCTTGAAGAAGCCGTTCTCCTGAAGGTCGTTCATCACTTCCATGAAGGCGTTGTAGCGGACTTCCGGCTGGGCGCGGACGAACACCCGCTCTTCCTGGCAGCCGCGGCCGGTCGGGTTGCCCACGGCGGCACAGACATCGGCCGACAGGGTCTCGATGCTGGACTGCTTGTCGGCGATGAAGATCGAACCGGTTTCCTGGATGGTGATGTACACCGGCTCGGGCGGAGGCGGGCCCGGGGGCGGCGGGGTCGCCGGCGGCAGGTCCAGCCGGATCGAAACGGTGGCGAGCGGCGCCGACACCATGAAGATGATCAGAAGGACCAGCATGACGTCGACGAACGGCGTGACGTTGATGTCCGCGTTCTGCTCGATCGTCCTGCCGCCCTGGCCTCCAGGCCCTGAGAGTTTAGCCGCCATGCGTGTTTCCGATTCCACGAGGACCGGCGCGGGCGCGGCGGTCCGGGTTGCACGTTCTTTCGTCTCTTGGCCGTCCCGGCGGCGCTTGTAAAGCGGTCAGACGGGCGCGCCGGTTCCCGGGCGCACGATTACGCCCGACGGGCGAACCGGCTCAGGCGCGGGCCAGCTTCAGGAAGCGTTCGGCGAGCGCCGGATCGTCGCGGAAGGCGCCGGTGAATCGGGTGGTGATCGTCGAGACGTGACGATGGTGGACGCCGCGCGTGGTCATGCACTGGTGCTCGGCGTCGATCAGCACCGCGACGCCCCTGGGCTGCAGGTGGCGCTCGATGGCGGCGGCGATGTCCTGGGTCAGGGTTTCCTGATTCTGGAGCCGGCGGGCGTAGATCTCGACCACCCGCGCCAGTTTGGAGATGCCGACCACCTTCTCGTCGGGGATGTAGGCGACGTAGGCCTTGCCCAGGAACGGCGCCATGTGGTGCTCGCAGTGGCTCTCGACCTCGATGTCGCGCAGCAGGACCATGTCGTCATAGCCCTGAACGTCCTCGAAGGTGCGGCTCAGCTCCTTCTCGGCATCGGCGTCGTATCCATCGAACCACTCGCCATAGGCGTCGACCACCCGACGCGGCGTGTCGATCAGGCCCGGCCGGGTCGGATCGTCGCCGGCCCAGGCGATCAGGGTCCGCACGGCCTCCAGCGCCTGCTCGCGCGAGGGGCGGGTCTGGTTGGCGACCAGGACGGGCTTGGCGGGGAGGACGCTCATGGAGTTCTCGAAGACGCGGGTCGCGGGGGGCGCCCCTTTGTAAGTCACCGCTGACAATCTATCAGCATGCCGGCCAATATGGGACCGCCGGTCGGTCCTGCAAGAAAACGCTCCGAAGGCGCCCGATGCCCCTGACCCTGTACGACACCCTGCGCCGCGAGAAGCGGACGTTTGAGCCGCGCGATCCGTCGCGGGTAACGGTCTATGTGTGCGGGCCGACGGTCTACGACTACGCCCACATCGGCAATGCCAGACCGCCAGTGGTGTTCGACGTGCTGCGTCGCCTGCTGATGCGCGGATACGGCGAGGGGGCGGTGATCTTCGCGCGAAACGTCACCGACGTGGACGACAAGATCAACGCCAAGGCGGCCCGCGAGGGCGTGCCGATCGGCGAGGTCACGGCGCGCTACGAGGCGGCCTATCTGGACGACATGGACCGACTGAACGTGCTGGCGCCCGACATGGCCCCCCACGTGACCGACCACATGGACGCGATCGTGAGCCAGATCGGCGCGATCATGGACGCCGGTTGCGCCTATGCGGCGGAGGGGCACGTCCTGTTCGACGTCTCGGCCTACCAGGCCTACGGCGCCCTGTCGGGCCGGAACCTGGACGACATGATCGCCGGCGCCCGGGTCGAGGTCGCGCCCTACAAGAAGAACCCGCACGACTTCGTCCTGTGGAAACCGTCGAAGAAAGGCGAGCCGTCATGGCCGTCGCCCTGGGGCGAGGGGCGGCCGGGCTGGCATATCGAGTGCTCGGCCATGATCGAGGCCAACCTGGGCCTGCCGATCGACATCCACGGCGGAGGCATCGACCTGGTGTTTCCGCACCACGAGAATGAGATCGCCCAGGGCGTCTGCGCCCATGGCCACACCGAGCCTGCGGAATACGCGCGGTACTGGATGCACAACGGCTTCCTGACCGTGGACGCGGAGAAGATGTCCAAGTCGGTCGGCAACGTCCTGCTGCTGCACGACCTGGTGCAGTCGATGCCGGGCGAGGTGGTGCGCTGGGCCCTGCTCAGCGCGCACTACCGACAGCCGCTGGACTGGACCGAGAGCCTGCTGGAGCAGTCGCGCAAGAACCTCGACCGGCTGTATGGGGCGCTGGGCCGGGCGGCGGCGGTCGAGGCCGAGGGCGACGAGCCGCCGGCCGAGGTGCTGCGCGCGCTCGAGGACGACCTGAACACGCCCGGCGCCATCGCCGCCTTGTTCGCCCTCTCCAGCGAGATCGAGCGGGGGATGACCGCCGGGGACCTGGCCGCCGTCGCCCGCGCAAAGGGTCAGCTTCTGGCCTCGGCTCGCCTGCTGGGCGTCCTGGCCAGCGCGCCGGAGGCCTGGTTCGGCGGGACCGACGACGGGTTGAAGGCGGAGGTGGAAGGTCTGTTGGCCGAGCGTCAGGCGGCGCGGGCGGCCAAGGACTGGCCGGCGGCGGACCGCATCCGCGACCGGCTGAACGCGCTGAACGTCGTGGTCATGGACGGACCGGACGGCGCGACCTGGCGGTTGAAGGGCTAGTGCCAACCCTCTCCCGGCGGGAGAGGGCTTGAGGCTCGAAGCCGCAGGCTTCGCCAAGCCGAAAGGGTGAGGGGTCGGTGCGGGCGATTGAGGCTTAGCCCCTCACCCTTTCGCGCAAGTCCAATCGCTTCGCTCTTGGGCGCTCAAGCCCTCTCTCGCTGGGAGAGGGGCGACTACTGCGCCAGCCGCGCCAACTCGTCAGCCAAGGCGGCGGTCAGATACCCGTCCGCCAACCGCCCGTTCGCCTGTTGCCACCGCTTCAGCGCCGTGCGGGTATTGGCGCCGATCACCCCGTCGACCCCTTGCGTGTCGTACCCCAGCCGGGTCAGGGCGCTCTGCGCCGCGATGCGCTGGTCGCGCGACAGGGGTGGGTCGTCTGGCCAGCGGCCGACCAGACCCGGCTTGCCCTGAATGCCGTCGGCGGTCAGGCCGATGGCCAGCGCATAGGCGACCGAGTTGTTGTACTGGCGGATCACATAGTGGTTGGGCAGGGCTAGGAAGGCCGGGCCGCGCGCCCCCTGGGGCAGGAGGATCGTCGCCCCCTCCAGCGCCTCGGCGTCCGAAGGCGCGCCGCCCCGGGCGAGGGACACGCCGCGCTGGGCCCAGTAGCGCCAGGGATGTTTCGGACCGTCCGCGAGACCGTAGTCGAACCCCTGCGGCAGAACGACCTCGTACCCCCAGGCCTGTCCGCGCTTCCAGCCCGCCTGCGCCAGGAGGTTGGCGGCCGAGGCCAGGGCGTCCGAATCGGTCCCCCAGATGTCCACGCGACCGTCGCCGTCCTGATCGACGCCCAGGCGCAGATAGGTGTCGGGCATGAACTGGGTCTGGCCCATGGCGCCCGCCCAGCTTCCCTTCAGGCCGGAGCGCGCACGGCGGCCGTCCAGCACGATGTCGAGCGCGTTCTTCAGCTGGCCCTCGGCCCAGTCGCGGCGGCGGCCGTCGTAGGCGAGGGTCGCCAGCGATCGAACCACGTCATAGTCGCCCTGGATGGCGCCGAAGCCGCTCTCGTTGGCCCAGATGGCGACCAGGATCTCGCTGGGCACGCCGTAGCGCTGGACCACGCCCCAGGGCACGCGGTCGATCCGCTGGCGGCCCTGGGCGATGCGCGCCGCGCTGACCGCATTGGCCAGATAGGCCCCGACCGGGCGGCTGAACTCCGGCTGGTTGCGGTCCAGGCGGATGACGCTGGGATCGGGAGCCAGGCCCGCCAGTTCGCGCTCGTACTCCGCCCGGCGCGCGCCGCCATGCCGATTCAAAAAGCCCTGCTTCCAGCCTTCGAACCCGGCCTGGTCGACCACGCCCTCGCCCAGCTGGACCGGCGCCGGCGCTACGGGCTGGGGCGCGGGACGCACGGGTTCTGGCCGGGCCGGCTGAGGCGCGACCGGCGGCGGGTCCGGCAGCATGGGCGCGCAGGCCGCGACCGATCCGATCAGAATGAGATGAAGGCTGAAACGCATGGGACAGGCTTAGCGAGTGACGTCCCGGACGGGCAATCAAAAGCGCGCGAAGAGGGCGAGCGTTGCCTTATCGCATGGGTGAATCCCGCGTTAGGCGTGTCTAGTCACCATCGGTCAGCGATTCTGCGACATTGTGTCCGCCGACCCTGATGCGGCCTGGTGGCGGAGGGGCTACGCGGCGGAGGTGCAACTCCGCAGACCCTCCGTTCAACTCGGAGGCCAGGCCTCCAATCCGCGGTTGACCCCAGCGCCGCCTTTCCCTATAGGCACCGCTCCGCCGCCGGCTCCCGCCTGCGGCATTTCTATTTGTCTTCGTCACGAAGCGCGCTCAAGCACTGAGCCGCCGCGCGGCGAGGGGTAGCGCCCAAGGATTTGACCATGAAGGTCCGCAGCTCGCTCAAGTCGCTCAAGACCCGCCACCGCGACTGCAAGGTCGTGCGCCGCAAGGGCCGCGTCTACGTCATCAACAAGACCGATCCGCGCTTCAAGGCGAAGCAGGGCTGATTTGGCGCTAGCACCCGCGCCGCGGTCGCGGGTTGCTTGAGCGGGAATTGGCTTACCCACAGGTCGCGGGCTTTGTCCGCGGCCTTTTTCGCGTCCGGCGTTGAGCCGGTTTCGCGCCCATGGTTAGCAGCCCCTTCGTTTCCCGGAGTTCTCCCTTGGCCGACGACGCCTCCTTCGACGCCTCGCCCGACGTCCTGACCGCCACGGCCCAGGGCCGCCTGCGCACCATCGTCGAGCGCCTGGAGCGCCTTGAGGAGGACAAGCAGGCCATCATGGGCGACATGAAGGAGGTCTTCGCCGAGGCCAAGGGCGAGGGCTACGACGTCAAGACGCTGCGCAAGGTCCTGCGCATCCGCAAGCAGGACCGCGCCAAGCGTCAGGAGGAGGAGGCGATCCTGGACCTCTACCTGTCGGCGCTGGGCGAGGTCTGAAACTGGCTTCCCTCTCCCGTTGGGAGAGGGCTTGAGCGCACGACGGCGAAGCTGTCGTTCTCGCGCGAAAGGGTGAGGGGCGGCTATCGCCGACTTCCATCTCCAACCCTCATCCGGCGCTCCGCGCCACCTTCTCCTAATGGGAGAAGGGCCCTAGGCTCCCGCCATGGGTTTCAAGCGCAAGGCGCCCCTTTCATCCTTCGAGGCCCAGCGCAGGGCGGCGCAGCGGTCGGCGTTGAACGCCTTGAAACGCGCCCGCCGGGCCGCCGACAAGGCCGGGGTCGCCCTGTCGGAATGGGAAGGCGAGTTTCTGGATTCGGTCGGCGACCGTGTGAAGACCTATGGCCGCGCCTTCGGCGACCCGGAGAAGGGCGCGCCCGGCCAGGCGCTGTCGGCCATGCAAGGCCGCAAGCTCAAGGAGATCGAGGCCAAGGCGAAGGGCGAGACGCCCCGCCCCCGGTGGGGCCGTAAGGCGCCGCCCGACCGCGCCTAGAACAGGATCTTGCGGAAGCTGACGAAATAGGTCCGGCCCAACGGGTCGAGAAAATCGGGCTGGTAGTTCAGCGGCAGCTCGCCGGAGCTGGACCGGACCTCGACCTTGGAATCGAACAGGTTGCCGACCCCCACCGTGATGCGTGAACCGCTGAGCCAGGGATGGCGCTCGATCAGGCCCGGCCGTTGAGACAGGTCGGCGAAGGCGTTGATGTTCACCACCGTCTGGTCCGAGAAGAACAGGTCCGACCGGCCCGACGGGCCGCCATTCACCCAGGTGCCGTCGCGCCAGTTGGCGTTTAGGAAGGCGCCGAAGCCATTCCTGAAGACGCCGGCCTGGGCCTGGATCTCGTGCCGGGGCTGACCGCCGCGCGAGCCGGTGGCCGAGCCGTCCAGGAGATCGAGGACGGGCAGGCCTTCGCGGATCAGCACTTCGTCCTGGATTCGCCAGGTATGGTAGATCGAGACGTTGAATCGGCCCTGTCCCGGCTGCATTCCGCCGCCGCGCCCGCTCCGACCGCCTCCCCCGCCGAAGCGCGGGCCGCCTCCGCCGCCGCGCGGTCCGGCGCCCGCACCGTCCGAGCCAGCGCCCTCTCCCATGCGCGGCCCGCGTTGGCCCCCGCCGGGTCCGCCGAAGCGCGGGCCGCCAGGCCCCTCTGCCGCGGCCGTCGGATTTGGCGTCCCAAAGGCCCGCGAGAAATTGAAACCGGTGCGGAGGTCCGCCCGCTCCTGCCGCGTGAAGTTGAGCGGCCGGGCGTCGAAGGAGACCAGGCGGCCGTCGGCGTCCCGCACGAACCGCTCGGGCAGGGCGGCTTCCAGATCGGAAGTCAGAGCCGGGAAGGCCGTGATGGCGTCGTCGGTGACGCTGCGGGTGAAGCTGGTGCTCAGGTTGAAGTCGCGCTCGGACCAGGGCCGGAGGTTCAGGCCGACACGGAGCACGCGCCGATTGTCGGCCCTCAGCGCCGGATTGCCGCCGTCGATGCGGATCACATTGACCGTCTGGCCGGTCCGGAAGTCGAACACCGGCGTGTTCGGGGTGGAGACCACCGGGTCGTTCAGCTGCTGAACCGACGGCGCGGCCTGCTCGTCGGTGTAGCTGACGGTCACCCCCAGGGGTTCGATCGGGGACCAGTTGAAGCCCAGGCCGAAGGTCGGCAGGCCGCCGAAGTCGGAGACCTCTTCATAGCCGAGGTTGAAGTTGATCGAGAGGTCACCGATCGCCGACAGGACCTCCTGGTTGCGACTGGCCACCGGCAGGGTGAAACTGCCCGTCGCATTGGCGCGATCGCGCGACAGGCTCCGCTCGGTGAATACGCCCGATCGGACGCTTTCGGACTCAAGCGACGTATGGTCGGCGCCGAACTTCAATGTCGACTGCAGCCGTCCAGCCGGAAAGTCGAAGGCGCGGCCCGTGAAGACGACCTCGGCCGAGGCGTTGCTGTTCACCGACCGGGCGGTGTCGCGGGGCAGGGAGGCGAAGTCCTCCGCCCGCCAATCGCCGAACGGATTGGCCGTGGGGTCGCCCGCGTTGAGCCGGGTCTGGAAGTTGCTCGCGTCGATCCCGCGGCCTGTCTCGGTGTCGGTCTGGTTGCGGCTGTAGGCGCCCGTGGCCGTCCAGCGCCAGTCGCCGACCAGACCGTCCAGAACGACGCTGGCGCTGCCGTTCAACGCATCCACCTCGCGGGCCAGGGCCTCCGGCCGATCGACGTAGCGATAGAGCCGTACGTCGTCGGCGAAGGGCGAGTAGGCGCTGCCCTCTGGCAGGGTGAGGGCGGCGCCGGGCAGGCCGAGGTAGGCGAAGGTCGAGCGGCGCTCCAGGCTGGCCTGGATCGTTCCCTTGGTGGTCGAGTTCAGATCGCGGGTGACCGCCCCATTCAGCTCCTCCCGCTCCAGTCGCGGCAGCAGGGTGCGGTAGGCGGTCAGATCGCCGGTACGGGCAGGGGTGGTGAAATCGGCCAGGCCGGGAATGGCCGAGCCTGTCGGGGCGCCGGCCACCGTCACCGGCGATCCGACTAGTGCGCTAAGGGCCGGATCGATCTGGGCGCCAGGCAGCAGGCCCGTGACGTTGCCGATGCGGTCGAAGGGCGCGCCGTCGGCCGTGCGCTGAATATCGCGGTCGGTCTCGAACAGGGCGCTCTCGCGGGTCGCCTCGATATCGAAGGTCCACCGGTCTCCGTCCTGGATGCGGAACAGATTGCCTTCGGCCTCCTGGGTCGAGCGGCCGCCTTCGAACGGGGCGCGCAGGCTGACCTGGCCAGTGAGCGACCTGAACTGGGCCTTGAGGACGAAGTTCACCACCCGCTGATCGGCGGGGTAGCCGTAAACCAGGGCGACCTCTTCCGGCAGCACCTCGGTCCGTTCGATGGCTTCGGTCGGGATGCCCTGGATCTCGCGGAAGCCGGAAATGCGGCGGCCGTTGACCAGAAGCACCGGCTGGCCGTCGCCGCGACCCCGGGTGCTGCGCGTCTGGGGCGCCAGGGCCGCCAGCAGTTCGCCGATGTTGCTGGCGCCATAGGCCTGGATCTGAGCGGGATCGAGCACCAGCTCGGGCTGGATGTCGCTCTCTACGCTGCCGCGCGGGCGGCCGCTGCTGACGATGACGTCGGGCAGCACCACCTCGTCGTCCTGGGGCTCGACCTGGACCGCTGAGGCCTGTTGCGCTGGGAGCGAGCCGCTCGCCAGCAGACTGGCGAGTAGCGCGCCGGTGGAGATCATCGTCATTCAGAGCGCCTGGCTAAGGTGCGACCGTACGCGCCGGGGCGAGGCCGCAGTTGAGGGCGCATAGCAACGCCCGAGAGGCGAAAACGTGACGTTCCCGGCCTGAATGGGCGCTGAACAGGCGAGGCGTGGAGCCGTCGCCGATCTTGACTGAGCTTCTGAACACAACCCTCCGCTTCGTTCGGGTGACGCGAGCGGAAACGTCCTCGTGGGGCCGAAGGGCTAGCTTGCCTCTTTCAGCGCCCCCTCAAGGCCCTGTTCTCGCACCTTCCGGTAGAGGGTGGAGCGGCCGATGCCGAGGCGGCGCGCGATCTCGCTCATGTGCCCCGCATAGACCTCGATGGCGTGCTGGATGAGGTCGCGCTCGATGTCTTCCAGCGTCCGCAGATGGCCGCGCTCGTCCAGGATGCGCACGGGTCCCGGAGCATCGCCGTTCCCATCCTCCTCCTGAGGCGCCGCCGGGCGGAACTGGAAGTCCGCGCTCCCGGCCAAGGTCTCCGGCATCGGCATGATCACGCCGGAGATGGCGGGGAAATCGTGGGGCTGAAGGAACGGGGCGTCGGCAAGCACGATGGCGCGATAGACCGCGTTCTCCAGCTGTCGCACGTTGCCGGGCCAGTCGAAGGCGGTGAGCAACGCCAGGGTCTCGGGCGAGGCGCCGGCGATCCGCTTGCCCTCTTCGACGTTGAAGCGGGCGATGAAGTGGTCGATCAGGGCCGGGATGTCCTCGCGCCGGTCCCGCAGGGCCGGGGCCTCGATCGGGAACACGTTCAGCCGGTAGAACAGGTCCTCACGGAACCGTCCCTCGCGCACCTGGTCGGCCAGGTCGCGGTTGGTGGCCGAGATGATCCGCACATCGACCTTGACCGACCGCTTCGAGCCGACCGGGTCGATCTCTCCCTCCTGGAGCGCGCGCAGCAGCTTGACCTGCATGTCCAGCGGCAGCTCGCCGATCTCGTCGAGGAACAGGCAGCCGCCGTTCGCTTCCGCGAACTTGCCCAGGTGCTTGTCGGTCGCGCCGGTGAAGCTGCCCTTCTCGTGCCCGAACAGGATCGACTCGACCAGGTTGGCGGGCAGGGCGCCGCAGTTCACCGCCACGAACGGCTTGCCGGCGCGGTCCGATGCGCCGTGCAGAGCGCGCGCGATGACCTCCTTGCCCACGCCGCTCTCGCCGGTGATCAGGACGGGAATATTGGACTTGGCCGCCCGGGCGCCGAAGGCTTTCACCTGGCGCATGGGAGCGCTATCACCCACCAGGTCGTCGAAGCTGAAGCGGCCGGAAACGTGCTTCTTCAGCCGCCCGACCTCGGCGGTCAGCTGGGTCAGCTGCAGCGCGTTGCGGACCCCCACCAGCAGCCGCTCGGGCGACACGGGCTTGACGAAGAAGTCCTGGGCCCCGGCCTGCATGGCCTTGACCACGGTGTCGATGCCGCCGTTGGCGGTCAGCACGATGACCGGCGTGGCCACGCCCGCGCTCCGCAACTCCGCCAGGGTCTCCATGCCCGACAGGCCCGGCATGACCATGTCCAGCAGGACGACATCCGCGCCGCCGCCCTTGGTCAGGCGGTTGATGGCCTCGCCGCCGCCTTCGGCGTGGACGACCGCGAACCCCTCGCGCTCCAGCACCGCCTGCAGCAGGCGGCGCTGGGTCGGATCGTCGTCGACCACGAGCACGGTCTTGGCCATGAAGCACACCCCTTCGTCACCGGCGGCCGTCGTCGTTCGTGAGAAGCGCGACTGGCTCGTTTCGGGACGATTTCTAGGGCGACGCGGTGAAGATCGGGTTGGAAGGCGTGGTGGACAGGTCGTTAAGCCCGCACGGCGCGCGCCAGGTAGCAGCCCCGCGAGGCCAGATGGATATGGGCCTGGGCGACCGCAGGGTTCTCGAACCAGGCGGCCAGACTGGCGTCCAGATCGACGCCCTCGATGACCTGGCCATCGATCATCATACTGCGTTCGTCATAGACCCGCAGCGACAGGGTGCGCTTGCGCAGCATCTCTGGCGCGGGGCCGGTGACGGGCTCGGCCCTGACCGCCTCCTCGCGCACGAAGATCGGGCCCTGAGCGCGATAGGGCGAAGTCGGGTCGGTCAGATGGGCGTGGTTGACCAGGACCAGCCGCTCGCCGGCCTCGGCATCGCGCAGACTGACCCGACAGGGCGCGCGGCCGCCCTGGTCGGCCACCCAGCGGCGGGCGCCGACCTCCGCAAGCTCTTCATTCGACATGGCGAAGAAGGCGGTGAAGGGTTCGAGCGGCAGGGCTTCGATCTGGTAGGTCATCGGGCGGTCTCCGGGGCTGGGACGCGCACGATGCATCGGCTCGGATACGGTGTCTGGCGGGGTTCGGACGTTGCGTCCCGTCGCGCGCGTCCCCACAACCGAGGGCATGAACGCTCCCTTCAAGACCCCGACCGAAGCACCCCTGTGGGACCTTTCCGACCTCTACTCCGCCCGCGACGATGCGCGCGTAGCCGCCGATCTCGACCGGGGCCGGGCGCTCGTGGGCGAACTGGACGGGCTGAAGGGCCAACTCATCGCGGCGCGGACCGAACCGGCTATCCTCGGCGAGCGGCTGGATCGGGCCATCCGCCTGTACGAACAGGCGTCGGAGGTGCTGGGCGGGCTGGGGGCCTTCGCCTTCCTGGCCGCCTCGACCGACCGCAACGACGCGGCGGCCCAGGGCTTCGAGGCCGACATTCGCGAGAAGATGACGGCCATCGCCACGCCCACCGTCTGGCTGACGCTGGAGACCAACGCCCTGGAGGAGGCCGAGGTCGAGGCGGCTCTGGCGGCCCATGCGGGCGCCGCGCGCTGGCGGCCCTGGCTCCGGCGGGTCCGGGCGATGAAGCCGCACGAACTGCCCGAGCAACTCGAGACCTTCATGGCCGAACGGGTGCCGATCCAGGCCCAGTGGCCCCGGTTGTTCGACGAGACCCTGGCGGCCATGCGGGTGAAGGCCGGGAAGGACGAACTCACCCTCGCCGAGGCCCTGAACCAGCTGTCGGACCCCAAGGCGGCGCGGCGCAAGGCGGCGGCGGAAGGCCTGTCCGAGGGGCTGGCCGCGCGGACCCAGACCCTGTCCCTGGTGCTGAACACGGTCGCCGCCGACAAGGCGCTGGAGGACCGCTGGCGGGGCTTCAAGCGTCCCGCCGACAGCCGCCACTTGGCCAATGAGGTCGACGGCGAGAGCGTGGATGCGATGGCCGAGGCCGTCGCCGCCGCCTACCCGCGCCTGTCGCACCGCTATTATGCGCTGAAGGCCCGCGCGATGGGCAAGCCGACGCTGGATCACTGGGACCGCAACGCCCCCATCGAGAAGACCGCCCCGCGCCTCTATGACTGGAGCCAGGGCCGCGACCTGGTGCTGGAGAGCTTCTCCGACCTCGGCGGCGAGTTCGCCGATCGGGCCGGCCGGTTCTTCGCCAATCCCTGGATCGACGGCCGCGCGCGGCCGGGCAAGCAATCGGGCGCCTACGCCCACCCGGTGACGGCCGACCGCCACCCCTATGTGTTCCTGAACTGGATGGGAGAGCGGCGCGACGTCCTGACCCTCGCTCACGAGCTGGGTCACGGGGTTCACCAGACCCTGGCGGCGGAGAAGGGCACGCTCCTGGCCGACACGCCCCTGACGCTGGCGGAGACCGCCTCGATCTTCGCCGAGGGCCTGACCTTCGACCGCCTGCTGGCTGCCTGCACCCCGGCCGAACAGCGCGGCCTGCTGGCCGGGCGGATCGAGGACGGGCTGAACACCGTGGTGCGCCAGATCGCCTTCCACCGCTTCGAGACCCGCTTCCACGACGAGCGGGCCTCGGGAGAGGTCTCCGTCGACCGCATCGGCGAGATCTGGCTGGAGGAGCTGGGCGCCTCGCTCGGCCCTGCCGTCACGCTGAACGCCGGTTACGAGCACTGGTGGAGCTACGTCAGCCACTTCGTCCACTCGCCCTTCTACGTCTACGCCTACGCCTTCGGGGACCTGCTGGTCGCGGCCCTGATGGAGACGCGGGCCAAGGACCCGGCGGGGTTCACGCCGCTCTATCGCGAACTCCTCGCCGCTGGCGGAACCCGGACCTACGTCGAGGCCCTGAAGCCCTTCGGCCTGAACCCCCGCGACCCGGCCTTCTGGACCATCGGCACGAAGCGGCTGGAGGGCCTGATCGACCGGTTCGAGGCGCTGGCCTGACGCAACGTGGCGGGTTGAGCCTGACGGCGTCGCCGCTATAAGGCGGCGATACCGCTTCGCCTTCAGAGTCGATCCATGGCCATCACGCCCGAAAGCCCCGCCTTCCCCGAGCGCGACTTCGTCCCCGGGATCGATCAGGACGCGCACGCGGCCGCCGACGCCCACGCCTATGCGAAGGGTTCGATGGAGATCAACGAACAGGCCGCCACCTGGAACCTGTTCGTGAACCTGGCCAAGTGGGGTTCGCTGATCATCGCCTGCGTGCTGGTGCTGCTGACCATCTGGTTCATGCCGGGCGGCAACGGCTTCGCCGGCCTGATCACCGCCGTGGTCCTGGCCGCCGCCGGCTGGTGGTTCCTGCGGGCCAAGCCTCAGGCTCACTAAGCCGCACCGCCGGCCGCCGCGTCGGCTTTGACGCGGCCTTCCGCTTCGGCCTAACGTTCGTCCATCCGGGGGGATGGGAGGATTCGCGTGGGTCTAGCCGTCGCCGTCACTCGTGAGCGCCGCGCCGACGAGACCCGCTGCGCGATCACGCCCGACACGGTTCGAAAGTTGATTGGCCTGGGCGCCGCCGTGACGGTCGAGACCGGAACGGGCGCGGGCTCCTCGATCCCGGATACTGAGTTCACGGCCGCCGGCGCCGCCGTCCTGCCGGACACGCGCGGCGTGCTGGAAGGCGCTGACATCCTGCTGAAGGTGCGCGGACCCACGGCCCAGGAGATCAGCGCCCTGAAGCCCGGCGCGATTGTCGTCGCCCTGCTGGACGCCTACCGCGAGAAGGAGACGGTCACGGCCCTGGCGGAGGCGAATGTCACCGCCTTCGCCATGGAGTTCGTGCCCCGCATCACCCGGGCCCAGGTGATGGACGCCCTGTCATCCCAGGCCAACCTGGCCGGCTATCGCGCCGTGATCGAGGCGGCCTACGCCTATGGCAAGGGCTTTCCGATGATGATGACGGCGGCCGGCACCGTCGCCGCCGCCAAGGTGTTCGTGATGGGGGCTGGCGTCGCGGGGCTGCAGGCCATCGCCACGGCGCGCAGGCTCGGCGCCGTCGTCACCGCCACCGACGTTCGCCCGGCGTCCAAGGAGCAGGTCGAGAGCCTGGGCGCCAAGTTCGTCGCGGTCGAGGACGAGGAGTTCAAGGCCGCCGAGACCGCGGCCGGCTACGCCAAGCCCATGTCCGCCGAATACCAGGCCAAGCAGGCCGAGCTCACCGCCTCGCACATCGTCAAGCAGGACGTGGTCATCACCACCGCCCTGATCCCCGGCCGTCCCGCGCCGCGCCTGATCACCGCCGGCCACATCGCCTCGATGAAGCCAGGCTCGGTGATCGTCGACCTGGCCATCGAGAACGGCGGCAACGTTGAGGGCGCCAGGCTGGGCGAGGCAGTGACCACGGCGAATGGCGTCACCATCGTAGGCTACGCCAACCTGTCCGGCCGGATCGCGGCCGACGCGAGCGCCCTCTACGCCAAGAACCTAGTCGCTTTCGCAGGGCTGCTGCTGAAGGACGGCGCCCTGGCTCTGGACCTCGAGGACGAGATCCTGAAGGCGGCTGTTGTCACTCACGGCGGAGCCGTCGTGCACGAGGGGGTGAGAGGCTAATGGAACACGTCGATCCCACCGTCTTCCGCCTAGCGATCTTCGTGCTGGCGATCTTCGTCGGCTACTACGTCGTCTGGTCCGTCACCCCGGCGCTGCACACGCCGCTGATGGCGGTGACCAACGCCATTTCCTCGGTGATCATCGTGGGCGGCCTGCTGGCGGCGGCGGCGATGAGCGCGCAGGCGACGGGGCCGAACGCCTGGATCGCCAAGGGGGCGGGGGTGGCGGCGGTGACCCTGGCCAGCGTCAACATCTTCGGCGGCTTCATGGTCACCCGGCGGATGCTGGCCATGTACCGCAAGAAGGAACGGCCGCCGGCCGCGAAGCCTTGACCTTGGATCCCGTCGAGCTGGCGCGCATCGCCTCCTGGGTCGCGACCGGCCTGGGCGTCGGCCTGTGGCTGTGGAGCTGGCTGCGCGAGAAGAACCCGATCCAGAAGCTCCGATTCCGCGATTGCGGCGTGGTGCTGGTGTTCGCGGCCATCCTCGTGCGCATCATCGCCCAGGAACGCGCCATGACCCCCTGGGACTGGGCCATGGTCCTGCTCGGCCCCCTCTTCATTGGCGCGGCCCTGTGGCGGCTCGGGCGGACGGCGGCGCCGCCGGTCAAATAAGGCTGAGGACACCATGAACGCATCCATCGCCGCGCTCGCCTATCTCGTTTCAGGGGTGCTGTTCATCCTGTCGCTTCGGGGCCTGTCCAGCCCGGAAACCAGCCGGAGGGGCAACACCTTCGGCATGGTGGGCATGGCCCTGGCGGTGGGGGTGACCCTCGTCACCCTGTGGGGCTCGGGCGCGCTGGACCTGCTAACCCTGGCCCTGATCGCCGGCGGCGTGATCGTCGGGGGCAGCGCCGGCGCCCTGATCGCCAGGCGCGTGGCGATGACCGACATGCCCCAGCTGGTCGCGGCCTTCCACAGCCTGGTCGGGATGGCCGCCTGTCTGGTGGCGGTGGGGGCGGTCTACGCGCCCGACGCCTTCGGGATCATGACCGCGGACGGGGGCATCAAGACCCTGTCGATCGTCGAACTCAGCCTGGGCGTCGCCATCGGCGCCATCACCTTCACCGGCTCGGTGATCGCCTTCGCCAAGCTGAACGGCAACATGAGCGGCGCGCCGATCATCCTGCCGGCGCGGCACCTGATCAACATCGGCCTGGCGCTGGGACTGGTCTTCCTGATCGGCATCCTGATCGGCACGGGCGGAGAGGCGGTCTGGGCCTTCTGGGGCGTGTTCCTGATCGCCCTCATCCTGGGCGCGACCCTGATCATCCCCATCGGCGGGGCCGACATGCCGGTCGTGGTGTCTATGCTGAACTCCTACTCCGGCTGGGCGGCGGCGGCGCTGGGCTTCACGCTGGAGAACATCGCCCTGATAATCACCGGGGCCCTGGTCGGGTCGTCCGGCGCGATCCTCAGCTACATCATGTGCAAGGGCATGAACCGCAGCTTCATCAGCGTGATCCTGGGCGGCTTCGGCGGGGAGACGGCGGGTGCGGCCGGTGGCGCGCGCGAGACCCGGCCGGTCAAGCAGGGCTCGGCCGAGGACGCGGCCTTCATCATGAAGAACGCCTCCAAGGTCATCATCGTGCCCGGCTACGGCATGGCGGTGGCCCAGGCCCAGCATGCGCTTCGCGAAATGGCCGACAAGCTGAAGGAGGAGGGGGTCGAGGTGAAATACGCCATCCACCCCGTCGCCGGCCGCATGCCCGGCCATATGAACGTGCTGCTGGCCGAGGCCAACGTCCCCTACGACGAGGTGTTCGAGCTGGAGGACATCAACGCCGAGTTCAGCTCCTGCGACGTCGCCTTCGTCATCGGCGCCAACGACGTGACCAACCCCGCCGCCAAGACCGATCCGCAAAGCCCGATCTACGGCATGCCGGTGCTGGACGTGGAGAAGGCCGGGACGGTGCTCTTCATCAAGCGCGGTATGGGCTCGGGCTACGCCGGCGTGGAAAACGAGCTGTTCTTCCGCGACAACACCATGATGCTGTTCGCCGACGCCAAGAAGATGGTTGAGGGGATCGTGAAGGGGCTTTAGGGGATGCCGACGGTTCTTCGCTGGAATGGCTATCGGTTCTATTTCTTCTCGAACGAGGGCTTCGAGCCGGCGCATATTCATATCGACAAGGGCGGCTGCACTGCAAAGGTCTGGCTGAGCCCGGTCGCTGCGGCGAGGAATATCGGGTATTCTGCCCGGGAAATGGCCGAGATCGAGCGCAAGGTCGAGGCCGAGCGCGACGCATTCCTGGAGGCCTGGAATGGCTACTTCGGCCATCAAGTTTGATGAGCGGGTTGGGACCGTCGAGGTCTCTGCGAGCGAACTGATCGTCCGGCTTCGTGACGGCCGCCTGTTGTCGGCTCCACTCGACTGGTTTCCTCGGCTGAAGAGCGCGACGCCTGAGCAGCGGGCGCGGTGGGAAATCGCGGCGGCCGGCCTGGGAATCCACTGGCCCGACCTCGACGAGGACATCGGCGTGGCGGGCCTGTTGCAGGGCTCGGGGCGTAGCGACTGATGCCCGCCGAACCCAAGACCAAGCCCACAGATGTCCCCGTCGCGGACTTCATCGCGGCGGTGGAGAACCCCGTCCGGCGCGCGGATGCGGAGTGGGCGAACGCGATGCTGACCCGCGTGTCGGGAGAGTCGCCGGTGATGTGGGGACCGTCGATCGTGGGCTATGGCAGCTATCGCGGCCCGACGGGCGACTGGCCGGTCGTGGGGTTCTCTCCGCGCAAGGCGCAGCTGGTGCTGTATGTGCTGGGGTTTCCAGAACAGGACGAGATGCTGGCCCGGCTGGGCAAGCACAAGATCGGCAGCTCGTGCCTGTATATCAACAAGCTGGCCGACGTGGACCTGGACGTCCTGACCCAGATCGCCGAGCGCAGCGTGGCCTGGACGCGCGAGCACCGCCCGGCCTGCTGATCTACGCGCCGCGACGTCGGCGGGTCGCCGCGTCCAGGGCCGCGAACGGCAGGGCGATCACGAAGATCAGGCCCATCACGACCCATGCCGCCGCTTGGATCAGCCATATGGCGATCTGCACGGCCCAGGTCCCGAAATAGACGATGGCGACGTAGGCGACCACGATCCAGAAGGCGAGGACCATCAGGCGGCCAGCCGATATTCGGGAGCGGCGTCGTCGGCGCGGGCCTCGTCCCACAGGTCGTCCTCGTGGTCGTAGCGCGTCGCGCCGGCGGTGATCACATCCACCACCTGCTCTTCCAGCCGGTCCCAGATGATGGACAGGTCGGAACAGCCGTCGGCCTCGCAGGGCACGATCAGATAGCGGCTGGTGTTGACGGCGGCGTGGGGGGCGAAAGCTTGAGCCATGGTGCGTCTCCTGGGGCCGAGCGGTTGTCGATGATGGACAGTCGCACCCCGATGCGTCAAAATCGGTCGCATCGATTTCGGAGGGGCGCATGCGGCACGACAAGGCGGCCACGATCATCGATCTGGCGCGCCGGATGGCGGCGTCCGCCGAGGGCTTGTCGATCGAGGAGATCATGCGCGACATGAAGGTCGCGCGCCGCACGGCCGAGCGCCTGCGCAACGCCGTCGTCATGCTCTATCCGCTGACCGAGGAGGTCTCGGACCCGCCGAACAAGCGCTGGCGCATCCGTGGCGGGCTGAACGGGTTCGAGCAGGCCCCCACGACCGAGGAGCTGGTGGAGCTGTCCAAGGCCGCCCTGGCGCTCAGGGCCGCCGGCGAACCCGCGCGGGCCGCGGCGCTGGAGGAGCTGGAGCGCAAGATCAAGTCGTCCATGCGCGCCCCGGCCCTGAACCGCGTCGCGCCGGACCAGGAGGCCCTGCTGCGGGCCGAGACCATCGCCGTCCAGGCCGGCCCCCGGCCGTCGGCCGACGAGACCCAGCTGGCCACCATCCGCTCGGCCATCCTGGCGGTTCGTCCGCTGGACTTCACCTACAGCCGGCCCGGCGCCGAGCCCCGTCGGCGCAGCGTCGCCCCCTGCGGCGTCATGTTCGGCCGCGCGAACTACCTGGTCGCGGCGGATCGCCAGACCGCCAAGATCCAGACCTTCCGCCTGGACCGGATGAGCGAGGTCGAGGCGGGGGAGGGCCAGGCCCCGCCGCCGGCCGACTTCGACCTGTCGACCTTCGCCAGCCAGTCCTTCGGCATCTACCAGGACGCGGTCGAGGACGTGGTCCTGAAGGTCTCGCCGGAGGGCGCCGACGAGGCCCGCCGCTGGCGCTGGCACCCCACCCAGACGCTGGAGGACGCTGCCGATGGCGGGGTCGTCGTCCGCTTCCGGGCCTCCGGCATGCGCGAACTGGCCTGGCACCTGTTCAGCTGGAGCGGCCAGGTCGCCATCGTCGCGCCCGAGCGGCTGAAGGCGGCCATGGCCGATGAACTGGCCGCCGCCCGGCGGGTGCTGGTCGGCGCCCCAGCCTGACCAAAGCTTAAGCTGACGCCTTCACGGACCGACGCTATGGCGGCGTCGAACACTGAAAGGCGCCCCGATGCGGACCCTGATGATCGCCCTTGCGGCGCTGCTTAGCCTGGCGGCGCCGGCGCATTCCGGCCAGGCGAACGATCCTGCCGGGCCCTCGGTCGCGGTCACCCGCGACGGCGACGCCTGGACCGCCGACTATGTCTTCGACCGCGACGCGCCGGTTTGGGCCTTCTTTCGGTCCGCCCTGACCGAGGACGACCGGAGGGCCTGGCGGCCTGAACAGTGGCGGGTGGTCACCCCGGGCGTGGTCCTCGAGCGTGTGGGCGGGCGCGACATCCTCCGGACCGTGGGCGGCGGGCCGGTCCCGCGCCACGTGCGGATCGCCTTCACGCCCCGCGCCGACAAGCTGGAAGCCGAGTACGAGGTGCTAGTCTTCTCGGACGGATCGGTGGCGATGCCCAGCGGCCTGTTCGACGTCTTCCCGCTCGGCTCAGTGGCCGAGGTCGAGGGCGTTCCGCTGGATCTGAACGGCTTTCCGCTGGCGACCGGGCCGGCCACGGTGACCTGGCGCGACCGGGCCGGGCCCGTGCTGTTCAAGGGCGAGCGGCTGGCCGAGGCGACGGCGGCCCAGGCGGAGACCTATGTCCTGTTCGGTCAGGCGGGCCTGGTCGAGAGCGAGCGGCTGGTCACGGTCATCGACCCGGAACTGCCCGCCTGGATCGCCCAGGGCATCGCCGAGACGGCCCCACGAATGGCGGATTATTACGGGCGGCACCTCGGGCCGGGCCAGAGCGGCCGGCCGACCGTGATGGTCAGTTGGGCCGGGCAGACCCACCCCGGCGCCTCGATGAGCGGCAGCGTGATGCCCGGACTGATCGTGATGAACTTCTCCGGCGCCCGCGTGATCGAGCCGAACCCGGAGGTTCTGGACATGGCCAGCTGGTTCATCGCTCACGAGAGCGCCCACTTCTGGCTGGGCCAAGTGGTCCGTTATGAGCGGGAGCGCGACGCCTGGATCACGGAGGGCGGCGCCGACCTGATGGCGATCCGGGGACTGGCGGCGCTGGATCCCGGCTACGACGCGGCTTCGGCGCTTCGAAAGGCGATCGACGATTGCGCGCGTCTGGGCGATGAACCGGTTGTAGAGGCGGCGGGCCGGGGCGAGCACCGGGCGCTCTATGCCTGCGGGGCCGTGTTCGGACTGGTCGCCGAAGGCGCTCAGGGCCGGGCGACCGGCGGGGACGCCTTTGACTTCCTGTCGACCCTGATCGACGCCAGTCGCGCGGACGGGGTGCTGACCCGCGCCGAATGGCTTGATGCGCTGGACGCCGTGTCGGGCGACCCATCGCTGCGCCGGGACATCGAGGGGCTCCTGGATCAGGGCTCGTCCGACGCGGCGGGCGTCGTGGCGGGTCTTCTGGAACGATCCGGAGCGTCGATCGAAGGCTCAAGCCCATAGCGCCCAGGCCTGCGACCGGTTTTGACGTATCGGGGCGCCAGGGTGTCGGGATGACCGACACACCCTTCGAACCCCACACCGCCCCTGAAGTCGATGGCGCCAACCTCTGGGAGGAGGCGAGGGAGCTCTACGCCATGGGCTATCCGGGCCGCGAGATCTGCACCGAGCTGGGGCTGAAGACCGCCACCTTCTGGCGCCGCGCCCGCGTGGGCGGCTGGCTCCGCCGGGACCGGAAGCACGAGGCGCCGCCTCCGCTGGATCTCGACGCGCCGATCCAGGACGAATCCGACGCCGCCGACAAGGCCTGGCGGCGCATGACGCAGGCGCTTGAGGCGGGCCGGTCGATCGAGGCGATGCGCTGGCGCCGCCTGCACGCCGACCTGACGGCCGGACAGGTCCGCGCCGCCGCCCAGGCCCGCGCGGACAGCATCGCGGACCTGTCGCGCCTCACAGACGCCGCCCGCCTCGTCGAGGCCCAGGCCGAGGCCACGCTGAAACTGAGAGAGGTCGCCGAGACCGAGCAGCCGTCCCGTCGCTGGTAATGGAAATGAGAGTCTTTTTTTCCGGACTCTCACTCTCAACCCTGATCGTCCGGCCTCGCTCGGGGGGGCGGTGATGGAAATGAGAGTCTTTTTTTCGAGACTCTCACTCTCACTCTCACCCCGGCGCCGCCTGGAACGGGTAGGGGCTGATCGACTTGGTCCAGTCGTCGACCGCCAGCGGCCGGTCGATGGGCGGGGCGGCGCGCTCGGCGCAGGGGTGGCGGTGGCACAGGCGGCACGCCGGTCCGATCGGCGTCACCTCCGGCGCGGTCAGGTCCAGCCCGCGCGCATAGACCAGCCGGTGGGCGTGCTTCAGTTCGCAGCCCAGGCCGATTGCCAGGTCCTGGCCCTCGGTGAAGGCGTCGTGGCCCTGCCGATCCACGGTGCGGGCCAGGGTGAACCAGCGGGACCCGTCCGGGGTCTCGATGATCTGGGTGACGATCCGCCCGGGCGTCCGGAAGGCGGAGTGCAGCCGCCAACGCGGACAGGCGCCCCCGAACCGCGAGAAGGGGAAGGCGCCCGAGGCGTAGCGTTTGGAGATGTTCCCCGCCTGGTCCACCCGCATCAGGAAGAAGGGCACGCCCCGCGCCGATGGCCGCGACAGGGTCGTCAGCCTGTGCGCCGCCTGCTCGAAGGACACCCCGAACCGGGCCTGGAGCCGGCCGAGGTCGTAGCCGGTCGCCTCCGCCGTGGCCTGGAAGGCGGCGTAGGGCGTCAGGACGGCGGCGGCCAGGGTGTTGGCGAGCGACACCTTCAACAGACGACGCGTGGGCTCGTCCGGCGGCGCGGCCGCCTCGACCAGGGCGTCGAGCTCTGCCGGGTGTTCGGCCAGGGCCAGCTGGTAGGCGACGGCGAAGGCGCGGGACGCTGGCCCCAGGGTCTCGGACAGCAGCAGGCGGTTGCGGTGCGGGTCGAACCGGCGGGTCCACTCGACCATGACCTCGGACGGCAGGGTGCGGACGCTCAGCCCGTGCGCGCGGAGCAGGCGGGCGCGGGCCCGGGTCTCGAACGGTTCGCCGGGACTCTCCACCTCGAGCCCGGCCGCCAGGGTCTCGCCAAGCGCGTCCAGTTCGGGGAAGTGGTTGCGGCGGGCCTGGACGTAGTCGCGGACCCAGTCGGCGGCGGTGGCCTGGCCGCCGTTCTCAACGCCGTCCGCGCCCAGGGCCGACCGGGTGCGTACGTCCGCGAAGGCGCGGTACAGTTTCAGCAGGGCGTCGGCGACGGCGGGGGCGTCCTCGGCGACCTGGACCAGTTCGTGGCGGGGCGGAACCAGGCCGGAGAAGACCGGGTCGGCGAAGGCCTCGGCCAGCTCCGTCTCGGTCGCCGGGCCACCGGTCTGGCCCAGGGTGCGCAGGTCGACGTCATAGGTCTCGGCCAGCCGCAGCAGCAGCTGGGCCGAGACGGGCCGCTGGTTGCGTTCGATGTGGTTCAGATAGCTGGGCGAGACGCCGAGATCGGCGGCCATACCCGTCTGGGTCAACCCCAGCTGGCGACGCAGCCGCTTCAGCCGGCCGCCCAGGAACAGCTTGCGATCACCTGCCTCCATGCAGGGAGAATGTCACAAGACCTACAGAAGGCAAGAGTCACAATATGACAATCTGACACGAACTTTTCCGATGGTCCTGTGTCAGATTTGACTGTCGCGTGTTCTGCTCTCGTCACCGCCGCCGACGCGCGGCCCGATTTTCAAGCTCGAGAGCGCCGAATGACCGACTTTTCCGACCTGGTTCCCTCGCCCAAGGGCCGCTTCGACGGCATCGAACGCCCCTACACGCCCGACGACGTGCTGCGCCTGCGCGGCTCGGTGCCGATCACCCACACCCTGGCCGAACGCGGCGCGAACCGGCTGTGGGAGTTGCTGCACACCGAGGACTTCGTGAACGCGCTCGGCGCCGTCACCGGCAACCAGGCCATGCAGATGGTCCGCGCGGGCCTCAAGGCGATCTACCTCTCCGGCTGGCAGGTCGCGGCCGACGCCAACACGGCCGGCGCCATGTATCCGGACCAGTCGCTCTACCCCGCCAACGCCGCGCCGGAACTGTGCCGCCGGATCAACCGCACCCTCCAGCGGGCCGACCAGATTGAGCACGCCGAGGGCGGCGCCAAGCGCGACTGGTTCGCCCCCATCGTCGCCGACGCCGAAGCCGGCTTCGGCGGACCCTTGAACAGCTTCGAGATCATGAAGGCCTTCATCGAGGCGGGCGCCGCCGGCGTCCACTTCGAGGATCAGCTGGCGTCCGAAAAGAAGTGCGGCCACCTGGGCGGGAAGGTCCTGATCCCCACCCAGGCGCACGAGCGCAACCTAATCGCCGCCCGCCTGGCCGCCGACGTCATGGGCACCCCGACCCTGACGGTCGCCCGCACCGACGCCGAGTCCGCCCAGCTGATCACCTCGGACGTGGACGAGCGCGACCACCCCTTCATCGATCGTGACAACCGCACGCCTGAGGGCTTCTTCCGGCTCAAGCCCGGCACTGGGCTGGACCACTGCATCGCGCGCGGCCTGGCCTACGCCCGCTACGCCGACGTCCTGTGGTGGGAGACTTCGCATCCGGACCTGGACGACGCCCGCCGGTTCGCCGAAGCCGTGCATCGCGAGCATCCGGGCAAGCTGATGGCTTACAACTGCTCGCCGTCGTTCAACTGGAAGGCCAAGCTGGACGACGCCACCATCGCGAAGTTCCAGCGCGAGCTGGGGGCCATGGGCTACAAGTTCCAGTTCGTGACCCTGGCGGGCTTCCACGCCCTGAACAACTCGATGTTCGAGCTCGCCGACGGATACCGCGACCGCGGCATGGCCGCCTATTCCGAGCTCCAGCAGCGCGAGTTCGCCAACGAGGCGGCCGGCTACACCGCCACCCGGCACCAGCGCGAGGTCGGCACCGGCTACTTCGACCAGGTCGCGACCGTCATCTCGAACGGCCAGTCGTCGACCACGGCGCTGAAGGACTCCACCGAAACCGCGCAGTTCGTCGCGGCCTGATCCCAGAAGGAGAACGACCCATGCAACCGCTCAACAACGCGACCGCCATCATCGACTTCTGCCTGGCGCCCCTGTCGCTCGACACCGGCACCGAGGCAGAACGCGAGGTCCGCCGCCGGCTGGAACACGTGATCAAGACCTTCCAGTCCAAGGCCGCCCAGCCCGTCAGCGTCGACTTCTCGAACATGCCCAGCCAGGTCATCAACGAGGCCGCGCACGGCTACGAGTAGCATGGCTTCTCCCCGTCGGCCTCGCTGGCGGGGAGGATCCTGCGGATCAGGCTGCCTGGGCCTCGGCGCCGACCATGCCGGGCGCCGCGGCCACCAGGGCCAGCAGATCCACCGCGTTGAAGGGCTTGGCCAGGTGTTGGTCGGCGCCAGCCGCCCGCGCCGCCGCTATGTGCTCCGGCAGGGCGTTGGCGGTCAGCATCACGATGGGGACCCGGACGCGGTTCTCGGAGGCTTCCAGCGCCCGGATCGCCCGGGTAGCGCTCAGCCCGTCCATGACCGGCATCTGCATGTCCATCAGGACCAGGTCGAACGCGGCTTCACGGCAGGCCTGAAGCGCCTCCTCGCCGTTCTCTACCGAAATCACGTCCACCGGAGCGGCGCTGAGGACCAGCTCCACCACCTTGCGGTTGGTCGGATGGTCGTCGGCCACGAGCACCCGCAGCCGCTCGCCCACGCCCTCATCTGCTGCGACTGCCGGCGTTTCGACATCGGCGACCGGGCTTTGCGCCTCCACCAGGGGCAGAGTCAGGATGAAGGCCGAGCCGCCGTCGGGTTCGCTTTCGCAGTCCAGTTCGCCACCCATCATGGTGGCCAGCTGACGGCAGATGGCCAGGCCCAGGCCCGTGCCGCCGAACCGGCGGGTGATGGCCCCGTCGGCCTGCTCGAAGCGATTGAACAGCCGGTCGCGCGTAGCGGCGTCGAAGCCAATGCCGGTGTCCTCCACCGAGAAGCGCAGCTGGGGCGCGCCGGCGGCGTCCATGAAGCGACTGACCGTCAGGCTGACGAACCCCTGGGTGGTGAACTTGACCGCGTTGGACACCAGGTTGGTCAGCACCTGCTTGAGGCGCACCACGTCGCCGCGCACCCAGACGGCGGCATCGGGTTCGACCTCGACGAAGAACTGCAGGCCCTTCTCGCTGGCGGCGGTGGCGTAGAGCTGCGCCGCCTCGTTGACCGCGCGGGCCAAGTCGAAGGATTCCTCGGTCAGTTCCAGACGGCCCGACTCTACCCGGGCGAGGTCCAGGATGTCGCTGAGCAGGGTCTGGAGCGTCCGGCCCGACGACTGGATGAGCTCCAGCATGTCGCGCTGTTCGATGGTCATGTCCGTGCGCGCCAAGGCCTGGGTCAGGCCGATCACCCCGTTCAGCGGCGTGCGGATCTCGTGGCTCATATTGGCCAGGAACTCGGACTTGGCGCGGTTCGCGGCCTCGGCGGCGAGCTTGGCCTCCGCCAGCGATCGGGCGTCGCGCTTCAGGTCCGTGATGTCGTTGACCACGCTGACGATGCCGCCGCCAGCGGTGCGCCGGTCCTGCACGCGCAGCCACCGGTCGCCCGCTACGTGCTGTTCCACGGTGCTGTAGAGTCGGCGGCGTCCCGCAAGGCGCTCCTGGAGCCACTCCTCCTCACGTCCGGCTGCGTCCTCGTAAATGCCCTGTTCCAGGCCGATCCGCAGCAGGTCCTCGAAGCGCACCCCAACCGCCAGGCTGGTGCTGATCTCGGTGTTCACCTCTGAATAGCGCGCGTTCCAGATCTGCAGCCGGTCGGAAGCGTCGTAGAATGCCAGCCCGTCCGACATGGTGTCGATCGCCTCGCGCAGCCGCCGGGTGGAGGACGCCCCGCTCCAGGCATGCATGCCCGTCACGATGGCGGCGATCCCGACCAGGGTGGCGGCTCCGACAGCCACCCAGGCCAACAGCGCGGTCTCTGACATGGCTCCCGCCGGCAGGACGGCGAGAGGGGCCGGCACGATGGTGACCGCCGCCATGCTTCCGAAGTGCAGGATGCAGACGCTGAGCGCGGCGAAGACCGCCGTGGCCGCGCCACGCGACCAGTGGTCGCGCCGCCACGCCGACCCCAGCAGGGCGGTCGCCATTCCCGCCGCCGCCGTTCCTGCGATCATCCAGAGGTCCCAGGACAGGGCGCCGCCTTCGACCCGCACGGCGGCCATGCCGAGGAAATGCATTGAAACGACCGTGGAGATCGCCAAGGTCCCGGCCAGCAACCGTTCGCCAAGGGTTTGCGCCCGCCCGGCCAGGACGACCACGATGGCCATTCCGCCGACCGCGACGAGCAGGGACGCTACGGTCGCCAGGGCGGTATAGGCAACCGGGGCTGCGCTTCGGTACGCCAGCATGCCAATGAAATGGGTGCTCCAGATCGAAAGGCCCGCGACCGCGGCGGCCGCTGTCCTCAGGCGCCACCGGATCCCGTGGGTCTGCAGGCGCGCCATGTCGATCAGGCCGAGGGCCGTGGCCAGCCCCGTGAGGCAGACGATGGCCGCGACGAGCGTGAGCCGCCAGTCGTGCTGGACCGTCAAACAATTCAGTAGCCAGGCCAAAGGTGTGCTTTCCCCAATGTCCGCCTATTTTCAACGAACAGTGGTAAAGAAGCCGTGCGTAGCGCGTAAGATTTTCTTCAGACCTGCTCGAAGGCTGGCCATCAGCTGGTATGACGCAGGGGTTTCCAGACCGTTGCGCTCGTAAAGGCTGATCGTGGATCATCCCCCTTCGCCCGTGGCGCCGCTTGTGTCGTCGCGCCTGTGGTCCGTCAGCGTGGTGGGCGGACTAGCGGTGGCCGTCATGCTGGCGCTGGCGGCCGCTAGGCCAGAGGCCGCCCCCGCACTGATAGGTGGCGCAGTCCTGGTCGCCGGCGCCGCCTGGCTGTCCAGCCGCCGTAGGCCGCACCCTGCCGAGGGGGGAGGCGCCCCAGGGCTGACGGCCTCTGATCCGAGCCCCGCCCCGACCCTGCTCGACGATGTGTTCGAGGCCCTGGACGATCCGGTGATGATCATCGCCGGCGGCGAGGCCGACGACATCGCCGGACGCCGTATCGTCCTGGCCAACCGCGCCGCCCGCGAGGTTTTGCGCGTCCAGCGGCAGGGCGGCCTGCTGGTCTCGGTCCTGCGCGACCCCGGTGTGTTGGAGGCCGTCGACGAGGCCCTGTTCGGCGGCGTGGCTCGAACTGTCGATTTCTCCCAAGGCGGGGCACAGACCCGTCACTGGAAGGCCTGGACGCGGGCCCTGACCCGCGAGGGTGGCGCGCCCCTGGCCCTGTTGGGCCTGCGCGACGAGACCGACGTGCGCCGAACCGAACTGATGCGCGTCGACTTCCTGGCCAACGCCAGCCACGAACTGCGCACACCCCTCGCCTCGCTGGCCGGTTTCATCGAGACCCTGAAAGGCCATGCCAGGGACGACAGCCTGGCGCGCGACCGCTTCCTGGACATCATGGCGGCGCAGGCCGAGCGGATGAGCCGGCTGGTCGGGGACCTGCTGTCGCTGAGCCGCATCGAACTCAACGAGCACATCCTGCCCTCCGGCCGGGTCGACCTGGGATGCGCCGCCGCCGACGTTGTGGACGCCTTGGGCGTGCTGTCGGCCGAGCGGGGCGTGCGGATCGACCTGGCTGTCGCGCCGGGGAGGGCCACCATCACCGGCGACCGGGACGAAATCGTCCAGGTCATCCAGAATCTCGTCGACAACGGCCTGAAGTACAGTTCCGGCGGTGGCGTGGTGGAGATCGGCGTGTGGGCCGGGGTGAGCCTGGAAGGCGCGGGAGCCGGACGCTGGGCGGGCGCCACCCGGCTGTCGCTGCTGACGCCTGACCGGGAGACCGATGCGCGCTACGCCGTCGTCAGCGTCCGCGATCACGGGCCGGGCATGGCGCGCGAGCACCTGCCGCGGCTCACCGAGCGCTTTTACCGGGTCGAAGGCCAGAAGAGCGGCGAGCGGTCGGGCACCGGGCTGGGCCTCGCCATCGTCAAGCACATCGTCAATCGGCACAGGGGCGGGCTGGTGGTCGAGAGCACGCCCGGCGAGGGGACCCTGTTCACCGCCTACTTCCCCATGGCGCCCGACAGGATGCGGGCGGTCGGGGAGGGCGGCGAAGGCGGCCTTACGGCGTAACAGAACTGTCACCGCCGCGTCGTAATCCGCTGACCAAGTCAGGGCAGGTTCCGCCCGCATGACGCCGCCCTCCCGGCGGTGTCGCGGTCACGCTTGCCCCTGATGATCTGGCTGTTCGTACTTCTCCTCCTGGGCCTGGCGGTCGCGGCCTACGCCGCGACCCGTCATCGCGCCCGAATGCTGGAGGCGAACAGCGCCGTGCGCCTCCATTCGCGGCCGAACCAGCACGCGGCCCTCGCCCTGATCTGGTCCGCGGGGCCGGCCCTACTGGTGTTCGCCTCGGTCGCCGTCTTCTCGGGTCCGATCCACGAACGGCTGATGGCGTCGGGGGAGCCCCCGGCCGTGGAGGCGCTTGAGCCGCTCCGTCGTGAAGCCTTCTTGGCGGACGTGGCGAGGGTGGGGCAGGGTAGGCCCGCGCTTCAGACCTGGCCGGGCGAACTGGCCGAGGTCCTGCCCGCAGAGGGACGGCGCGCGGAGCGACTCTCCCGGACTCTGACCCTGGCCGGTGGCGCCGCCGCCATCCTGGTCGGCGTCATGGGCCTGTTGATCGCCCTCCTGCGCGTCAGCCCGTCCTTCACCGCCCGAAACAGGGTGGAAGGCTGGATAGGCGGCCTGCTGTTCGCCTGTTCGGCGGTCGCGGTCCTGACCACCATCGGCATCATCCTGTCGCTCGTCTGGGACTCGCTGCGCTTCTTTCAGGCGGTGCCGATCACCGAGTTCCTGTTCGGACTGAAGTGGAGTCCCCAGGTCGCGATCCGGGCCGACCAGGTCGGATCGACAGGGGCGTTCGGCGCGGCGCCGCTGTTCGCCGGGACCTTCCTGATCATGATCATCGCCATGGCGGTGGCCGCGCCCGTCGGCCTGTTCTCGGCGGTCTATCTGGCGGAGTACGCCGGCCCCACCTCGCGCGCGCTGATCAAGCCGGTGCTGGAGATTCTGGCGGGCGTGCCGACGGTCGTCTACGGCTTCTTCGCCGCACTGACGGTCGGGCCGGCTTTCCGGTCCTTCTTCAACGGGATCGGGGCCATGCTGGTCGGCGGGCCGCTGGACGGGCTCGGTCAGTATCTGCTGCTGGTCCAGAACCAGATGGCGCTCGTGGCCGGGGCGGTGATGGGGATCATGCTGATCCCCTTCGTGTCGTCCCTGTCTGACGACATTCTGAACGCGGTGCCCCAGTCCCTGCGTGACGGCTCCTACGCCATGGGCGCCACCAAGTCCGAGACGGTGAAGCGCGTCCTCCTGCCCGCCGCCTTGCCGGGGGTGGCGGGGGCCCTCCTGCTGGCTGTATCGCGGGCCATCGGCGAGACCATGATCGTGACCATGGCGGCTGGTCTCGCGGCGCGACTGACGCTCAACCCACTCGACACCGTCACGACCGTGACGGTCCAGATCGTCACCCTGCTGACCGGCGACCAGGAGTTCGACAGCGCCAAGACGCTGTCGGCCTTCGGCCTGGGCCTGACGCTGTTCGCCGTCACCCTGATGCTGAACATCGTGGCCCAGCGGATCGTCCAGACCTATCGGGAACAGTATGACTGAGGCGGAGCGCGAGATCCGCCGTCAGGCGCTGAGCGCCGGCCTGAAGCGTCGGCACGCGCGGGAGCGGCGTTTCCGGCTGTATGGCGTCCTGGCCATCGCGGTGGCCATCGGCTTCCTGCTGCTTCTGCTCGGGCGGATCGTCGACCAGGGCCGTCACGCCTTCTACACCCACGAGATCACCGCCCTGATCCATTTCGACCCGGCCCGGATCGACGCCGCCTATCCCGAGGGCTCGAACTTCGAACAGATGGCGGCCGAGCAGCAACTGGCAAGGTTCGGGATCACGGACGACCCCCAGAACAACGCCTCGCGCGCCATGCGGGGGCTGTTCTCCTCCGAGCTGAAGTTCCGCGCCGCCGCCATGGTGCGCCGCGATCCGTCGATCATCGGCCAGAGCACCCCCGTGTCCTTCCCCGTGTCGGACGACGCGGACCTGTATCTGAAGGGCGCGATCAACCGCGACACGGCGGAGGACCAGCGCCGTCTTAGCGACCAGCAGCTGGCCTGGATCGATCGGCTCAAGGCCGAGGGCGCGATACGCACCCGGTTCAACAGCGTCCTGTTCCTGAACGGGGACTCGACCCAGCCGGAACTCGCCGGGGTGCTGGGCGCCGTGGTCGGATCGATCCTGATGCTGACGGTTACAGCCCTGCTGGCCATTCCCATCGGGGTAGGAGCAGCGATCTATCTGGAGGAGTTCGCGCCCCGGAACCGGCTCACCGCCCTGATCGAGGTCAACATCAACAACCTCGCGGCCGTGCCATCCATCGTCTACGGCCTGCTGGGCCTGGCCCTGTTCATCAACTGGGCGCACCTGCCACGCTCGTCGCCGCTGGTCGGCGGCCTGGTGTTGGCGCTGATGGCCCTGCCGACGATCATCATCGCCACGCGGTCCGCCCTGAAGGCCGTGCCGCCCTCGATCCGCGAGGCCGCCCTGGCCATGGGCGCGAGCCGCAGCCAGACGGTCTTCCAGCACGTCCTGCCCCTGGCCATGCCGGGCGTGATGACCGGGGCGATCATCTCCATGGCGCATGCGTTGGGAGAGACCGCGCCTCTGCTGCTGATCGGGATGATCAGCTTCGTGCCCGGCATTCCCGGCGGGGTGACGGAGCCGGCCGGCGCCCTGCCGTCGTTGGTCTACATCTGGGAGAATGCTTCGGAGCGGCTGTTCCACGAACGGACGGCCGCCGCGATCATGGTCCTCCTCGCCTTCATGGTCGTGATGAACGCCGCCGCCATCGTGCTGCGCCGGCGGTTCGAACGTCGGTGGTAATCTGATGAAGTTGTCGAACTTCAAACCCCGGGAAGACCGGATCCACGCCGGCGATCCCACCCGGACGCCGCGAATGGGCGGGCAGGTGCTGCCTGCAGCCGAGGCGGATCCTCTGGCGGGCGAGGCGGCGGTCGTGAACAGCGGTGCGGAACCCGCGCCGTCCGCCCCCGTCCGGGATCAGGCCCCGGCCGTCGTCACCGGCGCGTCCCACGGTCCGACGAAGATCGCGGCGCGTGGCGTCTCGGTCTTCTATGGAGACAAACAGGCGCTGTTCGACATCGACCTGAACATTCCGGACAAGACGGTGACGGCCTTCATCGGTCCCTCCGGCTGCGGAAAGTCGACCTTCCTGCGGTGTATCAACCGCATGAACGACACCATTGCCGGCGCCCGCGTGACCGGCCGGATTCTGATGGACGACCAGGACATCAACGACCGGTCGGTCGATCCTGTGTTGCTTCGCGCCCAGGTCGGCATGGTGTTCCAGAAGCCCAACCCCTTTCCCAAGACCATCTTCGAGAACGTGGCCTATGGGCCCCGAATCCACGGCCTGACGCGGTCCAAGGCCGAGCTGGAGGACATCGTGCAGATGTCGCTCAAGCGCGCCGGGCTCTGGGACGAGGTGGCGGACCGGCTGCATTCTCCGGGCACCGGACTGTCGGGGGGGCAGCAGCAGCGGCTGGTCATCGCCCGCGCCATCGCGGTGAACCCCGAGGTCATCCTGATGGACGAGCCGTGCTCGGCGCTGGACCCCATCGCCACGGCCAAGATCGAGGAGCTGATCGACGAGCTGCGCGAGCGCTACTGCATCGTGATCGTGACCCACTCGATGGCCCAGGCCGCGCGGGTCAGCCAGCGCACCGCCTTCTTCCATATGGGCCGCCTGGTCGAAACCGGCGACACCGAGGAAATCTTCACCAATCCCCGCGAGCGTCGCACGCTCGACTACATCACCGGCCGTTTCGGCTGAGGACGACGTCCAGATGAATCAGCACACCGTCAGGGCCTATGGCGACGAACTGAACCAACTCACGGCCGAGGTTGCGCGCATGGGAGGCCTGGCGGAGGCCCAGGTCGCCGACGCGATCGAGTCCGTCGCTCGCCGCGACGTCGCCCTGGGCCGCGCCGTGGTCGAGCGGGACGCCCGCCTGGACGCCATGCATCGCGACATCGAGAAGAAGGCGATCCGCCTCATCGCGCTGCGTCAGCCGGTCGCCACCGACCTGCGCAAGACCCTGTCGGCCATGAAGCTGGCGGTCGACCTGGAGCGGACCGGCGACCTAGCCAAGAACATCGCCAAGCGGGGTCTCAGCGTCACCGACTCCGAGCCGATGTTGCCGCTCACCCGGTCAATCGAGCGCATGGGCAAGCTGGTGTCCGTGCGCCTGCGCGATGTGCTCGACGCCTATACGGCGTCGGAGATCGAACGCGCCGTGTCCGTCTGGAACACCGACGACGAAGTGGACGAGCACTACAACGCCCTGTTCCGCGAGCTGCTGACCTACATGATGGGCGATCCGCGCACGATCAGCGCCTGCACCCACCTGCTGTTCATGGCCAAGAACCTGGAGCGGATAGGCGACCACGCCACCAACATGGCCGAGACCATCCACTACGAGATCACCGGCGAGGAAATGGCGGGCGAGCGTCCCCGCTGGACCCCGACATCGGCCGATCTGGCGGCCGACCCCGCGCTGCGGCGCGGCGGCTGACGAAGCGAGGAGAAGCGAGTGCAGCCCTACATCCTGGTGATGGAAGACGAGGACGCGCTGAGTACGCTCCTGTCCTATAATCTTGAAAAGGAAGGCTATGACGTCGTCGTGGCCACTGACGGCGAGGAGGGCCTTGTCCAGATCGACGAGCGGCTCCCCGACCTGGTGCTGCTGGACTGGATGCTGCCCAAGGTGTCGGGGATCGAGGTCTGCCGGCGCATTCGGGGCCGGGCCGAGACCCGCAACCTGCCGATCATCATGCTGACCGCGCGCGGCGAGGAGAGCGACCGGGTGCGAGGGCTCGACACCGGGGCCGACGACTATCTGACCAAGCCCTTTTCGATGACCGAGCTGACCGCGCGCATCCGCGCCGTCCTGCGCCGCATTCGACCCGGCCTGGCCGAGGATCGCGTCGGCCACGGCGACATCGTCATCGACCGGGTGGCGCATCGGGTGAGGCGCGCCGGCAAGGAAGTCCACCTGGGACCGACCGAGTTCCGCCTCCTGGACCACTTCATGCGCCACCCCGGCCGGGTGTTCAGCCGAGAACAGCTGCTTGACGCCGTCTGGGGCTCGGACGTCTACGTGGAGGCTCGGACGGTGGACGTGCACGTCGGACGTTTGCGGAAGGCGCTCGACGTCGGCGGCAGCGCCAACCCAATCCGCACGGTGCGGTCGGCCGGCTATTCGCTCGACCTGGAAGGCTGACCGGGCCATTGAGCACGAGAAGGTTTGCGGCCTAGGGTTCGACGAAGCCAGGAGCCCTTCATGCGTCGCCGCACCTTTCTATCCGCCCTGCCCGCGGGCGCGCTGCTCGCCAATGGCGGCGCCGCCTCCGCCCAGGTGACGCCACCCGCGCCCGGACGACCGACCGAGGCCGCGCCGGCTCCGGCGCAGCCGGCCGACCCCTACGCCGGCGTCGGATTCGGCGACCGGATCACCGGGCCGAAATTCGTGGGACGCTCCACCGTCTGGGGTATGCATGGCGCGGCCGCGACCGCTCATCCGACCGCCACCCTGATCGGCATCGAGACCCTGAAACGCGGCGGCTCGGCCATCGACGCGGCGATCGCGATCAATGCGGCCCTGGGCTTCCTGGAGCCGACCGCCAACGGCATCGGCGGCGACGCCTTCTGCATGCTCTGGGATCCCAAGCAACGGAAAGTCGTGGGGTTCAACGGCTCCGGGAACAGCCCGCGCAATCTGTCTCTGGAGACGGCGCGCAGCCGGGCGCAGGACGGCTATCTGCCACGGTACGGCGCGGTGACCGTGAATGTGCCGGGTACGGTCGACGCCTGGTGGAGCGCGCACCAGCGCTACGGCAAGTTGCCCTGGAAGGACGTGCTGCTGCCCGTTGCCGAGCTGTGCGAGCAGGGGGTGCCCGTGCCGCAGGTGATCGCCTACTACCTCGGGCGGAACATGGCCGGGTTCGACCGATCCGCCTCGATCATCGAAGAGAACGAGAACCGCAAACGCGTCTATGCCCCGGGCGGCCGGACGCCCCGCGTCGGCGAGGTGTTCGCCAATCCCGCGCTGGGCCGGACCTACCGAATGATCGCAGAGGGAGGGCGCGACGCTTTCTACGACGGCCCGTTGGCCGAGCAGATGGAGGCCTATTTTCGGCGCCACGGCGGGTGGATGACGCGGGCGGACCTGAGCGCCCACCAGACCGAGTGGGTCGAGCCGATCCGCACCGACTATCGCGGCGTCGATGTCTATGGCCTCGGCCCGAACACCCAGGGGCTGTCGACCAACCAGATCCTGAACATCTGCGAGCAGTTCGACCTCAAGGCGATGGGCTTTCAGACCGCCGCGTCGATCCACCACCAGGCGGAGGCCAAGCGGCTGGCCTTCGAGGATCGCGCCAAATGGTTCGCCGACGAGAGGTTCAGCGAGACGCCGGTCGAGTGGCTGAACTCCAAGACCTATGCGGCCGAGCGGGCGCGGCTGATCCGGCCGGATCGGGTGATGGACCGCGCGTTCCCGGGCGATGCGCCGACGCAAGGTGACACGACGTATTTCAGCGTGGCCGACGCGGACGGGATGATGGTCAGCTGGATCCAGTCGAACTATCGCGGCATGGGGTCCGGGCTGGTCCCGGACGACGGGCACGGCCAGCCGCTGGGCTTTATGTTCCAGGACCGGGGCGAGCTGTTCGCCCTGACCGACGGTCACCCGAACGTCTATGCGCCCGGCAAGCGGCCCTTCCACACCATCATCCCGGGCTTCGCCTGCAAGGACGGTCAGCCGTGGATGGCGTACGGCGTCATGGGCGGGGGAATGCAGCCGCAGGGGCAGGCCCAGATCATCATCAACATGGTCGATCACGGGCTGGACCCGCAGGAAGCCGGCGACGCGCCGCGCTGGCAGCACTATGGCTCGTCCGAACCGACAGGGCAGGCGGCCGAAGGCGTCGGCAAGCTGCACCTGGAGAGCGGCGTGCCGGATGCGACCAAGCGGGAGCTTGAGGCGATGGGCTGGAGCCTGGGCCCGCCTGACGGCGGCTTCGGCGGCTACCAGAACGTCATGATGCAGCAGAACCCTGGTGGACGCTGGACCTATGGCGCGGCCACGGAGATGCGCAAGGACGGAGTGGCCCTGGCCTATTGATCGGCGGCCTGACTGACCTCTTCAGGCTCCAACTCGTACACCGTCGCGCAGTACTCGCAGGTGACATGGATCTTGCCGTCGGGCTCGACCATGTCGGCGCGCTCGGCCTTCGAGAAGGAGGTGAGAACCGCGCCGATACGGTCCTTGGAGCAGCGGCACTGGGCCTTGAGAGGCAGGGCGTTCTCCAGCCGCACGCCGTCCTCGTGGAACAGGCGGTAGAGCAGGGTCTCGGGCGTGATCGTCGGGTCGATCAGCTCGTCGTCGGCCAGGGTCTCGAACAGGGCGCGGGAACGGTCCCAGACGTCTTCGGTCGAGCCGCGCGCGTCATCGGCGGCGATCAGTTGGATCAGGGCGCCGCCTGCACGCCAGCTGGGGCCGCCGTCGGTGGTGACCGAGCCGACCGCCAGCCGCACCTTCGTCGGCACCTGCTCCGACTGGCCGAAGTAGTGTTCGGCAGCGAGCGACAGGCTTTCGCCCTCGATTGGGGTGATGCCTTGGGTGCGTTCGAAATCCGGGCCGCGGTCCAGGGTCATGACGAACACGCCCTGGCCCAGCAGGGTCTTGGCGCCGGGACGCGAGAAGCCCTGGCTCGCGGCCGCGACTTCCGCTTCGTCGAATCGGCAATAGCCCCGGATGAAGCCCGAGGTGTCGTAGTCGGCCACGACATAACGGACCGGTCCGTCCCCCTGGGCCTGAACGATCAGCCGGCCTTCGAACTTAAGGCTGGAGCCCACGAGGGCCGCCAGGGCGCAGGCCTCGCCCAGCAGGGCCGCGACCGGCTCGGGATAGGCGTGGGCCGACAGGACGGCGTCGATGGCGGCGCCCAGGCGCACCAAGCGGCCGCGTACGGGCCAACCCTCGATCTGGAAGGCGGCGGCGAGATCGTCTGTCGGCGTGCCGGAAGACATGGCGGCGGGCGCGTGATCGGTCACGAGCGAAGTCCTGATGAAAGCTGAAGGCGGTTCATATAGGCGCCCGGTCACGGCCGTTTAAGGGCCCGCCCATGAGCGCTGGGATATGCTAAAGCTTGATGGAACCCCGTCATTGGCCTTCCGTTTCCGAAGCGCCTCTTACAGACCTGGATATCCGCGTGAAACCCAGCCTCAAGCCGCTCGCCCAGCAGTCGATCGTGGTCACGGGCGCGACGTCCGGCATCGGACTGTCGACCGCCCGGCGGGCCGCCCGCGCGGGCGCCTGCGTCTTCCTGATCGCGCGCGGCGAGAGCGACCTGCGCGCCCTGTGCGAGGAGATCCAGGGCGAGGGCGGACGCTGCGCATGGGCGGTCGCGGACGTAGCGGACCGGGAAGCCCTGGCGGCGGCGGCGGACAAGTGCATACGGCTGTTCGGTGGTTTCGACACCTGGGTGAACAATGCCGGCATCTCGATCTTCGGCGCCATCCGGGACACCGACCTGGAGGATCAGCGTCGTCTGTTCGAGACCAACTATTGGGGCGTGGTGAATGGCTCGCTGGTGGCGGCCGAGCACCTGCGGACGCGCGATGGCGGCGGAGCCATCATCAACCTTGGCTCGGTCCTGTCGGACGCCCCGATCCCGATCCAGGGCGTCTATGCGGCCTCGAAACACGCGGTGAAGGGGTTCACCAACGCCTTGCGGATGGAGCTTCTCCGCGAGAAGGCGCCGATCGTCGTGACCCTGGTCAAGCCGGCGGCGATAGACACGCCCTACAACAAGCACGCCCGCAATCTGACCGGCCAGGCGATGCACAATCCCCAGCCGGTCTATGCAACGCACGTGGTGGCGGACACCATCCTGTACTGCGCCAGCCATCCGATCCGTGAGATCACGGTCGGCGGTGGAGGGCGGCTGATCGCCAGCTTCTACTCGGCGCTGCCAGGCTTGGCGGAACCTCTCTTCGCCCGGTTCGCTCCTAGCCTGTTGCGGGACCGGGGTTCCGACTATGTGCCGACCGAGGATGGGCTGTGGGAGCCGACTGAGGACGGCCTCGATGAAGAGGTTCACTATCCGATGGTGCGACAGTTCAGCGTGCTCGCCGAGGCGAGGAAACATCCGGGGGTGACGGCGGGCGGCGTGGCCCTAGTGGCGATCGCCGCCATCGCCACCGTCCTGCTGACCCAGCGCAGCGGCCCAACCCGTTACGAGCGGATTCGCGGTCGGATGGACTGGCGCAACTGGATCGACACCGACGACCTGCGCGACCGCTTCGACGGCGTCAGCCGCACCTTGCGGGAACAGGCCGAAGGCCTGGGCGATGGCGCCCATGGCTTGGTCGACGGCGCTCGCCGGTCCGCCGGTGGCGTGTTCCGCCGCGCCAAGTCCGCCGTACCGGAACGGGAACTGCGCCGCTACGCCAAGAAGGCGCGTCGGTACGCCGAGGACGCGGGCGACTATGCCCGCGATCACGCAAGGGAGGGCGGCGCCATTCTGGCGATCGCCACCATCGCGGCGGCCATTGGGGCCGCGGCGCTGGAAAGCCGCCGTCCCGACAGCAAGATCCGGCGGCTGGGCCGGTTCTAGGGCGGTCAGGCGGGGACGTAGGTCAACCGAACGACCCCGCCGCTCATCGGATCGCAGGCCGCGAGACGGAGGGGCGGCCGAGCCCCGGCGAAGAACCGCTTGCCGGCGCCGACGACCACCGGGTGGACGTAGAGCCGGTACTCGTCGATCAGGCCAGCCATGCTGGCCGCGATCTCCGGGCCGGCGATCTCCATGTCGCCGTCGGTCTCGGCCTTGAGACGGCGCAGCCGGGCCTCGACATCGTCGGCAATCAGGTCGGCGTTGGGCCCCACGGTTTGAAGGGTCCGCGACACCACCCATTTCGGACAGGCGCGCCAGGCCTCGGCGTAGTCTCGCTCCGCAGGGCCCCAGCCCGGCTGTTCATCGTCCCAGTAGCGCATGACCTCGTACATGCGCCGGCCGTAGATCGCGGCCGAAAGGCCCCGCATGTCCTCGATGAAGTGCTGGAACAGCCCGGCGTCCGGGCCGAAGGAGTCGTGATCGACGTAGCCGTCGAGCGACTGGTTCAAGGCGTAGATCAGTCTGGCCATACCGCCCTCCGTTGGCGGTGCAGGCTAACGCAGTGTTCTCCTTTCGTCAGGTTCGGCCCGATTGCGTTGCAATGGGGCGGCGCTTTGAGTGACGGCGACATTCGCCTGCGGGGCTTTCATGATCGCACTCACCCTCGTCGCCCTGCTGCAGTTCGGGTCATGCCAGGCCAGTCCAGATCGATCGCGGACGCCTGAGGAAGCAGCCGACCTCTTTATGAGAGGTATCGAGGAGCGCGAGCCAAGGGTGCTGCAATGGGTTGTCCGGCGTGACGCGTTGTTTGAAGTTGACGGCCAGACTTATTCCGACGCTGAGTTCTACGATTTGCTGGAAACCGACACCTCAATCCGGAAGAACCTGGTCATTCTGAGCATCACCAGCACCCCGGCGACTGTCGCCGTGACCACTGTCTACAGTGGCGCGCCTGAGGCGCGGACGCTTACGGTGATGAACTTCAGCGACGGATGCATCACCGCCGTGGCCGTCCACCACTGACAGGTGGTCCGCTGCGCGACCACATCATTGCACGCCCCATTGCCGCGCCTGCGAACGTCAGTGACGATGGCGGGATGACAGCCGTGCCGACACTCGTTTTCGACTTCGATTCGACACTCGTTGCGTTCGAGACCCTGGAGGCGTTGGCGGACCTGTCGCTTGAGGGCGCGGCGGACGCGGGGGCCGTTCGAGCGGAGGTCGCGCGCCTGACGGATGCGGCCATGGCGGGCGAGGTGGATTTCGGCGAGGCGTTGCGACGGCGGCTGGCCCTGTTGCCGGCGACGCGAGAGCACGTTGCTGCGCTGGCGGAGCGGGCGGTCGACCGCCTGACGCCCTCGGTGCGGCGAAACCTCGATGCGTTGCGAAGGCTCGACGGGCAGGTCGTAATCGTCTCTGGCGGCTTTCGCGAGGTGATCGCACCAGTGGCCGAGGCCCTTGGCGTGCCGGCAAGACAGGTGCTGTGCAACGATCTGGTCTACGACGTAGAGGGTCAGGTAACGGGCGTCGATGACACGAACCCTCTGTCGCGGGCGGGCGGGAAGGCGGAGGCGATTAGGGCGCTGGGCCTCGGCCGGCCTGTCGTCATGGTTGGCGACGGCTGGACGGATGCGGAGGTGAAGCAGGCGGGCTCCGCCGACCGCTTCTACGCCTTCACGGAGATCATGCGGCGCGCGCGGGTGGTCGAGGCGGCTGACGCGGAGGCGGCGTCGCTAGACGAGGTTCTGTACGCTGAGGGCCTGGCCGGCCGCTGGTCCTATCCGCGAAGCCGCATGCGGATATTGTTGCTGGAGAACGTCCACCCCGCGGCCGTCGAGCGGCTGGAGGAGGCGGGCTACTCCGTCGAGATCATCAAGGGGGCGCTCGACGAAGACGGCCTGATCGAAGCAATCCAGGGCGTGCATGTGCTGGGGGTCCGGTCCAAGACCGAGGTCAGCGCCAGGGTGATGGCGGCGGCGGACCGGCTCCTGGCCGTCGCCGCCTTCTGCATCGGCACCAATCAGATCGATCTCCAAGCGGCCGCCGAGCGGGGCGTGGCGGTGTTCAACGCGCCCTATTCGAACACCCGCAGCGTGGTGGAGTTCGCCATCGGCCTGACCATCGCCCTGATGCGCGACGTCGCCGACAAGTCGGCCGCCATGCACCGTGGCGAGTGGAGGAAATCGGCCACGGGCTCGCGCGAGCTGCGGGGCAAGACCCTGGGGATCGTCGGCTATGGCGCCATCGGGTCGCAGCTGTCCGTGCTGGCCGAAGCCCTGGGCATGCGCGTGGTCTTCCACGACCTGTCCGAACGCCTCGCATTGGGCAATGCCCGGCGGCTGAGGTCGCTGGACCAGCTCCTGGCCGAGAGCGATGTGGTCAGCCTTCACGTCGACGGCCGCACGGAGAATACAGCCCTGATCGGCGCGGCAGAGCTGGCCCGGATGAAACCCGGCGCCCTGCTCCTCAACCTGTCGCGTGGCCATGTCGTGGATGAAGGCGCCCTGGCGCAAGCCCTCGGGTCGGGGCGTATAGGCGGGGCGGCGCTTGATGTCTTTCCGGAAGAGCCGCGCACCAACGACGACCCGTTCGACAGCCCGTTGCGCGGCCTGCCCAACGTCATCCTGACGCCCCACATCGGCGGGTCGACGGAGGAGGCGCAGGAGGCCATCGCCGAGTTCGCGGCCGAAAGGCTCTTGAACTACCTGAATCGCGGCGACACCACCTTCTGCGTCAACCTGCCGAACGTGCAGCTGGCGGAGGTGGCGGGTGGGCATCGGTTGCTGCACATCCACCGAAACCAGCCGGGGGTGCTGGCGGAAGTGAACCGCGCCCTTGCGGCAGCTGGGTTGAACATCCTGGGCCAGCACCTGAAGACCGATGAGCGCACCGGCTATGTCATCACCGACGTGGACCAGGACTACGATCCCGAGGCGTTAAAGGCGCTCAGGACCGTTGCCGGAACGCTTCGCTTCCGCCTGCTTCGCTGAAAGCTTCCTCGACGGCATCTTGCGCGCGCGACAAAGCGGCGCAGACTGGCGCCAACGACCGGACTGACCAGGTCGAGGGAGGACTATCATGTCTCGCTTTCTTCGCGGCGCCGCGCTCGCCGCACTGACCATGGCCGCCACGACGGCCGTCGCCAGCGCCGCCCAGGCCCAGACCTACAACCGCCTCGTCGTCTTCGGCGACAGCCTGAGCGACAACGGCAACCTGTACCTGGCCACCGGCGGGGCCCAGCCGCCGTCGCCGCCCTATTACCAGGGCCGATTCTCGACGGGCCCGGTCTTCACCGAACTGCTGGGCTTCAACGCCACCAACTTCATGGGTCCGGTGACGGGCAGCATCAACTACGCCTTCGGCGGGGCTCGCACCGACGCTGTGCAGACGGCTCCCCTGGCCATGCGGCTGCAGCTGGCCTCCTACCTGTCACGGGGCGGCACCTTTGGCCCGAATGACCTCGTCAGCGTGCTGGGCGGGGCCAACAATATCTTCCAGGGCTTGCCCGCTGCGGGCGCCTCGGCCAATCCGCAGGGAGCGATCGTTCCTGTCACGACCGCGGCGGCGGCCGACATCAACATCATGGTCAACACCATCGCGGGGGCTGGCGCCGGGACCATCCTGGTCACCAACCTTCCGAAGCTCAGCCTGACGCCGCAGTTCCGGAACACGCCGGCCGGCGCCCTGGCCGACTTCGCAGCCGGCAACTTCAACGATCAGCTGCGCGCAGGTCTGTTCACGACGGCGGCGGCCCGGCCCGGCACGAACATCATCATGATGGACCTGTTCAAGGTAGGGGACTCCATTGCGGCCAATCCCGGCGCCTTCGGCATCACCAACGTCACCCAGTCCTGCCTGAACACCAGCACCGGACAGCTGTGCAACGATCCTGGGTACTTCTACCTCGATGGCGTGCATCCGACGGCGCGCGGCCACCAGGTCATCGCCACCCTGGCCAATGACTACCTCTATTATGGCGACACCGGCGCGCAGTCGGCGGTGCATGGCGAGACCGCCTTCCGTCACCGCGAAGATTCGCTGGACTCCGCGACCGAGTCCTTCTCAGGCCGCGAGGCCTGGGAAGCCGGAACCGCCATCAAGATCGGCGGCTCCTACGATCAGACCAACACGGACTCTCGAGGCGTCGTGGGCGAGCACGAGTCCGAAGGCTATGGCGCGCGTATGGCTCTCGAATCCGGCACCGAGCGGCTGCGCTTTGGTGTCGCCGGCGGCTATCGCCACGCCGCGGTCGAGGGCGGCAGCCAGACCTTCACGGTCGAGACCATGAGCCTGGACGTTTACGCCGGCTTCCGCAGCGGCAATGTCTTCGCCAGCGTCGCCGGGGGCCTGGCGGCTGATGACTTCAGCAACGTCGAACGCATGACCTTCGTCGGACCGATCATGCATATCGCCGACTATGAGGGCTCGAGCCGCGGCGTTCGCGGTCAGGCCGGCGTGTGGATGGACATGGGCGGACTGGCGATCTCTCCGCGCGTCGCGGTGACCTGGGCCGAGACCGAACTGGATGGCTACGCCGAACAGGGCGCGGCGGCCCAGCTGGAATTCCAGGAACGCACCGTTGGTGGCGTTTTCGCCGAAGCGGCTCTGCGCGCCGAGGGTGACATGGGCGATTTCGGGTTCTTCGTCGAAGGCGGCTATCGCGACAGTCTCGACGACTCCAGCGAAGCCGTGCGCGTGGGCATCTTCGGCAATCCCGCGCAGGTGCTGTCGCGCGATGTCGAGGACCCCTGGGGTGGACAGTTCCTCGCGTCCGCAGGTCTGACCGGCGATCTGGGCCCGTTCAAGATGGATGTCGCTTACCGCGGACGCTTCGGCGATCACGCTGACAGCCACATGGGCGGGGTGACCCTGACGCTGCCGCTGCAGTAGAATCAGGCCGATCCGGGTTGAAGGCGCGCGGGGCAAATCCTTGCGCGTCTTCGGCGTTTTTGCGGAAGCTCGGTCTCCAGCTGTGCCGTAGGGCCCAAAAAGCGCCCCATAAAGTCTTACAACGGCGATCTTCATGGTCGTGCGCCTGATGGCGCATGTGCTCTTCGGAGCGCCCTCGACCCCTCTTCACCGCTAAAGACGCCGGAGCCGACGACGCATGCGCCGCCTGACCCCGACCGCGATTCGGTCCCTCCTCACCCATTCCAGTCAGACCCTCGCCCTGGGAGCGGTCGCGGTGCTGGCCATGGCCGCCGCGCCAAGCACGACCAACGTCGCCGGATCGGAAGATCTCGTGGTCGAGAGCGAGGGCTTGCCCGAACCTGCGCCGGTCGTGGCCGTGGCCGAGCCAGCCGGACCGGTCATGCGGGAGATGGCGTTCGGCGAACCCATTCCAGGCCGAGCGATCAACTCGCGGTTCGGTCTCCGCCGGCTCGGGGGCGAAGCAGGACCGAGGATGCACAAAGGGGTGGATATCGCTGCGGCGACCGGCACCCGCATCGTGGCCCCCGCTGACGCAGAGGTCATTCGCATCGGTTACGACGCCGGCGGTTATGGCAACTTTGTCGAGCTGCGCCACCCGAACGGAATGACCACGCTGTACGGCCACATGAGCCGCGTGGACGTGCGGTCGCGACAGGTCTTGAAGGCCGGCGAGCGCGTCGGCCTGGTCGGATCAACAGGTTATTCAACCGGTCCGCACCTGCATTTCGAGGTGCGCCGCAACGGTGAGCAGGTGAACCCTGCTCGGGTTATCGGGCGCACCTTCTCGGTCCGCGCGGACGCCTGATCCTGCCACGCCAACCAGGGCGCCAATCTCGACCGCCGGTTTTTGTGGCGACGTGAGCCCGACCCTCCTAGCATGGCGCCAAGCGTGACCGAGGAGGGGGCATGGCGGCTCTGACGCTAGAGGAAGTGAACAAGCGCTACGGCGGCTTTCACGCGGTCAAGGATCTGAGCTTCCAGGTCGAGAAGGGTTCAATCTGCGGCTTTTTGGGCCCTAATGGCGCCGGCAAGACCTCGACCCTGCGGATGATCCTCGGGCTGCAGCCGGCGACATCCGGAACCATCGAGATCCTGGGCGAGGCGGACGGCCGCAAGGTGCGGGATCGGATCGGCTTTCTTCCGGAGGAACGGGGCCTCTACAAGAAGATGACGCCGGTCGAAGCGATCGCCTTCCTGGGCGCCCTGAAGGGGCTGCCGGCGGGGGAGGGGCGCAGGCGCGCCCGCGCGCTCCTGGAGGCGCAGGGCCTGGGCGCCGCCCGCAACAAGAAGATGAAGGACCTGTCCAAGGGCATGGCCCAGAAGGTCCAGCTGATCGCCTCGGTCGTTCACCAGCCTGAGTTCGTGATCCTGGACGAGCCGTTCTCGGGCTTGGACCCGATGAACCAGCAAGGCCTGGAGCAGATGATCCGGGGGCTGGCGGATGAAGGCGCCACGGTCCTGTTCTCCACCCACGTGATGCAGCACGCCGAACGCTTGTGCGACAAGGTCGTGCTGCTGGCGCGGGGCCGAAAGGCGTTCGAGGGCACGGTGGCGGAGGCCCGCGCGACTTCGCAGCGGTTCCTGGAACTGGAAGGCGACATCACGCCCGAGGCCGTGGCGGCCCTGCCGGGCGTGTCGGCCGTCGAGGTCGTTTCCGATGACGGCGAGGCGCGGATGCTTAAGGCCTCGCTGGCGCCGTCGGCCGGCGGCCAAGATGCCCTGAAGGCCGCCTTCCTGGGCGGACTGGATGTGCGGAAGTTCGCGCTGAAGGAGCCGACCCTGCACGACGCCTTCATCGGTCTAACTGGTGATAACCCGGACCAGGACCAGACGGTCGCCCGAACCGAAACCCAGGAGGCCGCCCGATGAGACGCACCCTGCTGATCGCGCGCCGTGAGTTCCTGGCCTACGCCAAGACGGTGGGTTTCTGGCTGTCCCTTCTGGCGTTCCCCCTGTTCGCCGTCCTCGGGGGAGCGATACCGATCCTAATGCGCTCCAGCGAGCCGATCCGTGAGGTTGTGGTGATCGAGGAGGGGCCACAGGCGACGGGTCTTGCCGCCGTGGTCCGTGATGCCTTGCAACAGCGGCGTGAGCGGGTGGCGGAGCGCGAACGCGAAGCGCTGGCGGCCGCAGAGAAGGCGGGAGGCCAGTCCGGCGCCGCCGCCGCCGGCAAGGCGTTGAGACGGCTGTCGGGACCCCGGTTGACCATCGTCGATACGCCGGCCTCGCTGAGTGGAGCAGCAACCGTCGAGGCGCGCGAAGCGGAGGCGCGGCGCCTGCTGGGCGACGACGCGCCGGAAAACCAGCAGTTGGACTCGGTCGTCTTCCTGTTTGGAACGCCCGAGGGGCCGTCAGCGCGGGTCTGGACGCGGCGGGCAACGGACGACACCGTCGAGGACTTCGTTCGAGACGCGCTGACCGACGCGCACCGGCGAACGCTCCTGGTCCGAGCCGGCATCGACCCCACAGTGGTCGACGAGACCGAAGAGTTTCGACCTCAGATCACCGCCCTGTCGCCGCGTTCGGCCAGCGGGGGCGAGGTCTCCTTCCGCGACCGTCTCCCCGGCGTCATCGGCCTGGCCTCGGGCTTCCTGTTGTGGTCGCTGGTCATCACCGGGGCCTCGATCCTGCTGAACAGCGTGATGGAGGAGAAGTCCAACAAGATCCTGGAGGTGCTGTTGTCGTCGGCCTCCGCGACCGAAATCCTGACCGGCAAGGTGCTGGGGGTCGCCATGCTGACCACCACCGTCCTGCTGGCATGGACCGGCATTGGGGCGTTCGGCCTGATCTCGGCGGCGCCGGCGCAGGCGGCGGATGTGGCATCGATCCTGCTGTCGGGCGGGATGATCTTCTACTTCATCGCCTATGCGGTCGGCGGATACCTGATGTACGCGGTGCTGTTCGCGGCCATCGGGGCCTTCTGCGACACGCCACGCGACGCCCAGACGTTGATGGGACCGATCATGATGGTGCTGGTCGTGCCGCTTCTGGTCATGCAGATGGCGCTTCAGACCCCGGATGCGCCGTTGGTGAAGATCCTGTCGTGGGTACCCTTCTTCACGCCCTTCCTGATGAGCGCGCGGGCGCCCTCGGATCCGCCCCCGGTGGAGATCATCGGCACCCTGGCGGGCATGTTCGCCTTCGCCCTGCTGATGGTCTGGCTGGCGGGCCGCGCGTTCCGGGCAGGCGCACTGTCGGACGTGAAGCTGAGCTGGAAGAGCTTCGTCGGAGCCATGAGCGGCGGCCGCTGAGCCGCCGCCATGAGGGATCCGCCATCAGCGGGCAAAGAAAAAGGCCGCCCCTGAAAGGGGCGGCCTCATTCGGTGTGCCTGGATCGGATCCTAGCCGCGAGCGCCGGCGCCCGGAGTGCGGGGCTTCGGAGCCGGCAGCAGGCCCTCGCGCTGGGCGCGCTTGCGGGCCAGCTTGCGGGCGCGGCGAACGGCCTCGGCCTTTTGGCGAGCGCGCTTCTCCGAGGGCTTCTCGTAATGCACGTGGCGCTTCATTTCGCGGAAGCTGCCTTCGCGCTGCATCTTCTTCTTCAGGGCCTTCAGCGCCTGATCGACGTTGTTGTCGCGAACGAAAATCTGAACCAGGTTCAACTCTCCTTTGGCCGCCCGCCGCGTCCTTATCAGGGAGACGGGCAGACAAATAAAAATCGTGTCCGACGGGAGGGCCCGCGGATGAAGGCGCGCTGATACACGAGCCCCCCCGGCCTGTCCAGATCGTCGCTAGCGCTGTTGCGCCCTCGCGGAGAGGTTCTTTTAGCCTTATCCTGCGGCCATGACCGCCACGCCACACCTGTCTGAGCCCGGACCGGACTGGATCGACCAGACCGAGCAGGCGGTGCTGGACGCCGCGATTCGTCTGTCTCCAAACAATGGCTGGAACGCTGGTCTGGTGCAGGCGGCTTGCGCGGAATTGGAGCTTGGAGCCGGCGACCAGGAACTACTGCTTCCCAACGGCGCCCGCGACCTCGCCGCCTTGCTGTCGCGGCGTCATGACGCCCGGGCCCTGGCGGAACTTTCGGACATCGAGGCTTCGTCGCTGAAAATCCGTGAACGCATCGCCCGTGCGATCTCGGCCAGGCTCGAGGCCGGAGCCGAGGATCTGGAGGCCACGCGCCGTTGCGCCGCCTTTCTGGCCTTGCCGACCAACGCGGACCTCGGCCTGCATCTCGCCTGGGAGACTGCGGACCACCTGTGGCGATGGGCGGGCGACACCGCGACCGACTGGAACCACTATTCCAAGCGGGCGATCCTGTCCGGCATCCTGATCCCGGCCATGACGATGCGGTGGTTCGATGGGCGCGAGCCGGCCGAGGCGTTTGTGGATCGTCGCATCGAGAACGTCATGGCTTTCGAGAAGTGGAAAGCCGGCAAGGATTTCGATGCGCCGCTGCGCCAGGCCGGCGAGCTGCTGAGTCGCTTGCGGTACGGCGCGCGTTGACCGGGGCGGCCGGAGCCGCCAAACCGCCCGGATGCTGCAGAACCTGGAACAACTGGCCCGCGAGGCCCGGTCCTGGCCGTTCGAACAGGCGCGGGCGCTGCTCGACCATGTGCTGAAGAAGCGGCTGAGCGACGCTGAGCGCGACGCGGCCAAGCTGCTGATCGACGCGGGTAAGGCGGACGAGGCGGTGGCGACGTTCGAGGCGCTGCAGCGGCCGGTGGTGCTGGAGACCGGCTACGGCCCATCGGGCCTGCCGCACATGGGCACTTTTGGCGAGGTGGCGCGCACCACGATGGTGCGAAACGCCTTCCGCGCCCTGACCGGGGATCACTGGCAAACGCGGCTGATCGCCTTCTCGGACGACATGGACGGGCTGCGGAAGGTACCGGACGGCCTGCCGAACCTCGAGATGCTGCGCGAGGACCTGCACCTGCCGCTGACCCGGGTGCGCGATCCGTTCGGGACCCACGACAGCTTCGGCGCCCACAACAACGCCCGCTTGCGAGCGTTCCTAGACAGCTTCGGCTTCGACTACGAGTTCATGAGCTCGACCGAGACCTATCGGTCAGGCCGGTTCGATGAGGTGCTGCTGCGGCTGCTGGATCGGTTCGACGCGATCCAGGCGATCATGCTGCCGACCTTGGGGCCCGAGCGGCGCGAGACGTATTCGCCGTTCCTGCCGATCAGCCCGGTCACCGGCCACGTCCTGCAGGTCCCGACCCTGGAGCGGAACGTCGAGAAGGGCACGATCGTGTTCGACGATCCGGCCGGCGGACGCACGGAGGTTCCGGTCACGGGCGGTCATGTGAAGCTGCAGTGGAAGCCGGACTGGGCCATGCGCTGGACGGCGCTGGACGTCGACTACGAGATGTCGGGCAAGGACCTGATCGAGAGCGTGCGCGAGAGCTCCAAGGTCTGCCGCGCGCTGGGTGGGACCCCGCCCGAGGGCTTCAACTACGAGCTTTTCCTCGACGTCGAGGGGAAGAAGATCTCGAAGTCCAAGAACAATGGCCTGACCATGGACGAGTGGCTGCGCTATGGCACGCCGGAGAGCCTGTCCTGGTACATGTTCCAATCGCCAAAGTCGGCCAAGAGCCTGCACTTCAACGTTATTCCGCGCGCCATCGACGACTACCTGGGTGCGATCGATGCCTATCGCTCTCAAGAGCCGGCCAAGCGGATGGACAATGCCGTGTGGCACATCCACGGCGGCCAGCCGCCGGAGGTCGCCAGTCCAGTGTCGTTCGCGCTACTGCTGAACCTGGTGGCGGTGGCCAATGCGTCGAACAAGGCTCAGCTTTGGGCCTATATGGGCCGCTACCTGCCCGAGGCGACGCCCGAGAACGAGCCGGTGCTCGACGCCCTGATGGACCGGGCGCTGAACTACTACGAAGACTTCGTGCGGCCGACGAAGGCCTATCGGCTGCCGGACGATAAGGAGAAGGCGGCGCTGCTGGACCTGGCGGCACGGCTGGAGGCGCTGCCGGGCGACACGACCGACGGCGAGGCGATCCAGACCGAGGTCTATGCGGTCGGCAAGGAGCATGGGTTCGAGCCGCTGCGGGCGTGGTTCGGCGCTCTGTATGAGGTGCTGCTGGGCGCGTCGCAGGGGCCCCGTTTTGGTTCGTTCGCGGCGATCTACGGGCTGAAGCAGACAGTGGCGCTGATCCGGTCGGGGGCGAAAGGCGAGCTGGCCGCGTAAGGCGCGTCAACCTTGATGAACGGAAGATAACGACCCGTTCAGCGGAGCCGCAGGCCCGGTGCGGCATTCTCCATTCCATCGACCAACTCGATGACAGGAGAAGAGCCATGTCGAAGATCTTCAACGCCTCCCTCGCCGGCTTCGCGGCCGTGGCCGCACTCGCGGTCGGCGCGCCGACGGTCGCCGTCGCTCAGTCGAACGGCATCACCAGCTGCGACGCGCCGGGTGGTCGCCAGCAGGCGGGCGCCCTGCTCGGTGCGCTCGTCGGCGGCGTCGTGGGCTCAAACGTCGCCCGTAACGAGCGGACCCTCGGCACCGTGGCCGGCGCGGCGGCGGGCGCGGCGGCGGGCAGCTATATCGGTTGCAACCAGCAACGGGCCCGTGCCGGCGCCCAGGCGGGTCAGAACATGTATCGTGCGACTTCGAACCTGCGCATCCGCTCGGGCCCGGGCACGCAGTATCGCCAGGCGGGCAGCCTGTCGGCCGGTCAGCCGTTCACCGCTGTGGGCTCGCAGGGCGAATGGGTCCAGATCGCCGGCGGCGGCTGGGTGAACGCTCACTACCTCGCGCCCTATTGATCGAGGAGCGCTGTCGCAGGCGAGCCGCGACCTGCTTGATCACTGACCTCTGATCAGGGCCGTTCCTTCGGGAGCGGCCCTTTTCTCTCGAGTAGCTCTACTGGCTGACCCAGAGAATCCGGCCCATCCATTGGATGTCCTTCCGAGCGATCGTGCGGGGAGGATAGGCTTCGTTGATCGAGCGCAGGGTGAGACCTCGCGCGTTGATCGTCGCTACCTCCTTGGCCAAGGTCTCTCCGCCAAGTGTTCGCACCACGATCCGATCTCCGCGCCGAACTTCCGAGGCCGCACGGTCCACGATCACACGGTCGCCTTCCCGATAGACCGGCGCCATGGAGTCGCCGTTGATCCGAAGGGAGAGGAGGGTTTCGCCGGGTACAGGCAGTTCCGTCTGTTCCCAGCCATCCCCTACGGGAAGTCCCGCGTCGTCGAAGAAGCCGTCTTCACCAGCCTGCGCAAGACCCAGCATAGGGACGAGGGGCGGACGAATCTCCGAGTCCTCCGCGAGCGTCGCGAACTCCGCGAGTGAGATGCCGGTGACCTCCAGCACCCGGGTGAGACTCTCCGTGGACGGCCAACGGGGGCGCGGCGGATCGCCGGGACCGAACCGTTTGGAAGGGTTGAACGCGGTGGGGTCAAGGCCGGCCTGGCGCGCGAGGGCCGAAGCGGAGCCGCCTTCGCGTCGGGCTAGTGCGTCCAGAGCTTTCCAAATTTTTGCGTGCGACAGCGGCAAGCGACGTACCAATGATTCGCCCTAGGTTATCTAGGAATATAGACCTAGACCAGGGCTACTCCAAGCCAGCTGCCCGGCGCTCCTGCCAGGCCCAGAAGGTTCCGATGCCCAGCGAGACGAGGACGCCATAGCTGGCGAGATTGATGACCGTATAAAAGCTGGCGACCGCCGGCCGCACGTCGATGAGCGACATGACGTGGCTCATGACGACCAGAAGCTGACAAGCGCAGGCCCATACCGCCCATGTGGGCCGCCAGCGCCAGACGATCGCTGAGAGAACGATCAGCATAGTGAGATCAAGGCCGACAATGGCGCTCGGGATTCCATCCAGAGGGCCATCATCCTGAAGCAGAAGGGCGGCGAACCAGCCGAGCATATAGGCCCCGGCGCCCACGCGTTCGGGATCGTCGCCTTTCAAAAAGGCGAAGGCGCAGATGAGCACCGTCAGGATCGCGCCGACTTGGGCCCACAGGGTGTCAGGCATGAAAACGCCCCCGTGTCGAAGGACACGGGGGCGATCTTGTACCGAATCTGCGATGTCCGAAACCTTCAGTCCCGGAGATCACGTCGATTTTAGGCAACCCGGAGGTGGGAGGTCTTCTTGTCGTCGCCGCCGATGGGGGTCTCCCAATCGTCGGGCTTGTCGAGCGGACCGACGGCGTAGACGCCCCAGCCCAGCTTGCGGTGGTCCTTCTGGAGCTCGGCATGGCACGCCACGACCGCGTCACGGGCCACGCCCAGGGCGGCGATGGCTTCCATAGCCTTGGACTGCGAACCCGATCCCGCCACGGGGGAGATGGAGAGGGCGCTGCGGGCGCCGATCATGGACTGGACCAGGGTCGTCGCCTGGGTGATGGCGGTATCCACCGCGCGTTCCGTCGCGTGAAGCTCGCCGGCGACGCTGGCGATGACTTGGGTCCGGTCCATAAAATCCCTCCTGTGAACTGGTAAACAGATCCTTAACACGCATTAGGCGAGTTGGGTAGGGATTTGTTCACCATAAGAGAAAGCAGCTGGAAGGGGGGCGAACAGGACAGGCAGGCGCGACACTCCGCTTGGCGCTGCGCGGACTGCGGATGATCGATGGTCTCGCATGGCAGCCGGAAGGGCTCAGCAGAGGCCGCGGCGGACTTAAGCGAGGTTCAGGAGAAAGTGCGCGGTCAGGCTGGCGATCGGATTGGCTGGGTCGTCCTGCCAAGCCTCAGCCAGGACATGGGCGACCCGGCGGCCCGCCTTGGCCACCCGGGCGCGGGCCACGACGTCGCGAGGGCGGCCCGAGCGAAGGTAGGCGACCGAGACATTGATGGGGCGTGGCGCCCTCAGCGCGGGGTAGTCGAGGGCCACCTGAGCGATGGCCGTCAGTTCCAGGAGCGCCGCGGTTGAGCCGCCGTGCAGGGCGGGCAGGATCGGATTGCCGATCAGACGGTCTTGGAACGGCATCACCAGCGCCAGGCCGCCATCATCCAGTCGCCGCGCCTCGAGCCCCAGGAAGCGAGCGTACGGCGTCCGCTCGATCAGGGAGGAAGCGGCGTCGACCGACGTCATGGCCGGCCCCCTTCCAGGTTGGCCCCCAGGCGGCGCTCGCCATCGGAGTCCAACACATAGGCGGCTTGGGCCGCAGCGACCGGATCCTCGACATCCCGCTCGAAGGCCCAGGCCCGAACGAAGGCGATGGTGCGGGTCAGGCGGTAGCAGCGAGCCTCCGCGATGAGGTCAAAGCCTGTCTCCGCGGCGCGCATGTAATCAACCCGAAGATCGAGCGTCGCGATCGGCCGGAACTTGTCGAGGGCCACCCAGACAGCCAACCCGCCGGCATGGTCCAGCAATGTCGTCACCAAGCCGCCGGAGAGCACGCCAGTGTCGGCGTCGCCCACGAACTCGGGACGGAAGGGAGCTCGGATGCGAACACGGTCTCGGTCCAGCCCGGCGAACTCGAAGCCGAGCGCGTGGGTATGGGCGGAGCCCGACGCGAGTTGGGGCAGGAGGTCGACGAGGGAACCGCTCATCGGCGGCCGGCGCTGTCAGGATTCATGGTCCATCCCATATCGCCTGAATGATCCGTCCAGAAGACCTGCTGAGGCCGACGCCCCAAGGCCTCTATTGCCCGCCTGGCGACTTCTATGTCGATCCGGTTGTTCCCGTGGAAAGGGCGGTGGTCACCCATGGCCATTCGGATCACGCGCGCTCTGGCCACGGCGCCGTCCTGGCGACGGGCCAGACCCTCAGGATCATGGCCGAGCGCTACGGCCAGGACTTCTGCTCGCGTCGCCAGCCGGTCGATTATGGCGAGACCGCTTCCCACAAGGGCGTGGAAGTGCGGCTTGTCCCGGCCGGCCATGTCCTCGGATCGGCCCAGGCGGTGATCTCGTATCGCGGACTGACCATGGTGGTTTCCGGCGACTACAAGCGCAGGCGCGATCCGACTTGCGCCGCGTTCGAGCCGACTCCGTGCCACGTGTTCATTTCGGAGGCCACCTTCGGACTGCCGGTCTTCACCCATCCTCCGGATAGCGAGGAGATCGGACGGGTGATCCACTCGCTACGGCAGTTTCCCGAGCGAACGCATCTGATCGGCGCCTATGCGCTGGGAAAGGCGCAGCGGATCATCCGCCTGTTGCGCGAGGCCGGCTGGGAACGCACCATCTACGTCCATGGGGCGCTTGAGCGACTGAACCGCCTCTACGAGAGCGAAGGGGTGGGTCTCGGCTCGCTCGCGCCAGCCACGGGCGACAGGAAGGAGGCGCTGCCGGGGGAGGTGGTAATTGCACCGCCGTCGGCGATCCAGGACCGGTGGGCGCGTAGGTTCGCCGAGCCTGTGACCGCGTTCGCTTCGGGCTGGATGCTGGTCAAGGCGCGAGCGCGACAACGAGGCGTTGAACTGCCGCTGGTGGTTTCCGACCATGCCGACTGGGGCGAACTGACCCAGACGTTCGAGGAGATCCGGCCAGAGGAGCTGTGGATCACTCACGGTCGTGAAGAAGGGCTGTGCCGCTGGGCCGAGCTCAACGGCATGAAGGCGCGGGCGCTTCGCTTGGTCGGTTACGACGACGAAGATGAAGAGGTCGAGGGTCCCGCTGAATCCGTGTCAGGCGACGCGAAGGCTGTCGGAACCGCCTGAGCCCTCAGAATCCGCATCAACATCGCGGCTGTTTAGCGCCGTGTTGATGGCCAGCCTCAGCCGCTCTGGCTTGATTGGCTTTTCGACCACCGCAGCCATGCCCGCCGCGACGTAACGCTTCGCGTCGTCCGGATCGGCGTTGGCGGTCAGGGCGATAATGGGCGTGCGGCTTTCGGCGCCGGGAAGGGCGCGGATAGCCTGGGTCGCCTGGACCCCGTCCATGCGGGGCATCTTGATGTCCATCAGGATCAGGTCGAACGGCCGGGCCTGGACCGCTTCCAACGCTTCCAGCCCATCCTCGACCGTCTCGGAACTGCATCCGAACATTTCGCACAGGGCCTGGGCCACCACGCGGTTCGTGCCGTTGTCGTCGACGATGAGGATGTGCGGCTGCGACTGGAGCAAGAGCTCGGGCAGATCCGAGACATTCGAGGGTGCGGCGCTTTCGATCACGGAGCGCGGCGCCGACAGATCGAAGGCGAAGGTCGCGCCCTGGCCCGCGTTGTTCTCGGCCCAGATGCGTCCGCCCATCCGATCCACGACCTGCCGGCAGATGGACAAACCCAGGCCGGGGCCCTCTGGCCCGGCGCCATGGACGAAGGGCTCGAAAATGGCGTCCACGATCGTCGGATCTACGCCCGGCCCATTGTCCCGGACCCGGGCTTCCAGGCGGACCTGGCCGTTGTCGACCCAGGCCTTCAGCCGGGCCTCGACCATGCCGTTGCGCGCGAACTTCAGCGCGTTGCCGATCAGGTTGTTGAACAGCTGCTTGAGCCGCACCGTGTCGACCAGGGCGGCCAGTTCGGTGTCGCCCTCATAGCCGACCATCAGGGTGACGCCGTCCTGCGCCGCGCGCGGCGCCCACAGGGCTTCGATGTCGTCCATCATCGAGCGCAGCGGCGTCGGGGCTGGCGAGAGCTCCAGCTCGCCCGCCTCGGCTCGCGACAGATCCAACGCATCCTCGAGAATCCGCAGCAGGCTCTCCGACGAGTCCATTATCGTCTGGACCTGGGCCTGGGCGGCGGGGGTCAGGGGCTGACGGCGCAGCAGCTCCGCCACGGCCAGGACGCCGTTCATCGGCGTGCGCAGTTCGTGGCTCATGACCGCAAGGAACTGGCTCTTGGCGCGAGCGGCGGCAATGGCCTGGGTGCGCGTGTCGGAGAGGGCGCGGGCCTGTTCGACGAGTTCGGCGTTCTGGCGACGCTGGCTGTCGTTGCAAGCTTTCAGCAGACCCACCGCCGTGCCGACCCCTCGATAACGACCGTTGCGGGTCACGATGAAGCCCCGCGTGAGGGCGGTCGGGCCGGACTTCAGCAGTATTTCGGAAAAGGCGTCGACCTTGACCCCGGCTTCCACCACGGCCGGATCGGTGTCCATAACATGGGTGACCGGGCGGCTGGCGTACAGAGCGTGGGCGAAGGGGGCGGCGATCTTCAGCAGGAAGGCGTTGCGCTCGACCAGACCCAGCGGCCGGCCGTCCTCAACGACCGGGATCACCATGGTGTCCGGCTCGCGTTGAAAACGCGCGAAAATCTCGCTCGCCAGCGTGTCGGGTGAAGCTGGTTCGACCCGTTCCGTCAGGACTTCGATCGTCGGCATACTGGCCGAAACTCCGTGATCACGACCGCCATGTTGCTCGAGAGCCTTTGCGGAAGGGTTAAACCTGTGGAGCTTTCCCGTGGCCCATCGGTTGGCCCGGCGTCGACGCAGGTGCTACAGGGGATGCTTTCGACCATCCCGACCCCCTGAGCATGCGCGCGGCCGCCGGCCGACCGCAGATTTGTCATGAGCCAAGCCGTTTCCGCCTCCACCGCCCTCGTCCTGTTCTCGGGCGGACAGGACAGCGCTACCTGCCTTGCCTGGGCGCTGGAGCGGTATGCGCGCGTCGAGACTGTCGGCTTCGATTACGGTCAGCGCCACGCCGTGGAGATGCAGGCCCGACAGAAGGTGCGCAGCGGCATGGCTCGGGTTCTGCCGAATTGGGCGGACCGTCTGGGCCCGGACCATGTCGTCGACCTTACCGGCTATGGCCGCATCGCCGAGAGCGCGCTCACCGCCGAGCGCGCCATCGAGATGGACGCGAGGGGCCTTCCGACCACCTTCGTGCCGGGCCGGAACCTCATCTTCCTGGTAGCCGCGGCGGCCCTGGCGGATCGGCGGGGCCTGGAAATCCTGGTCGGCGGCATGTGCGAGACCGATTACTCCGGATATCCCGACTGTCGGGCCGAGACGATGCAGGCGATGGAGCGAGCATTGAGCCTGGGCCTGGACAAGCCAGTGTCCATCCAGACGCCGCTGATGCATCTGACCAAGGCGGAAACCTGGGTTCTGGCGCACCGGGTCGGCGGCGACGCCCTGGTGGAGCTGATCGTCGAGGACAGCCACACCTGCTATCAGGGCGACCGAACCCATCGCCATGCCTGGGGCTATGGCTGCGGCGACTGCCCCGCCTGTGAATTGCGCGCGGCCGGCTGGACGCAATGGACGGCCACGCGGTGACCTATTCGGTCAAGGAGTGCTTCCTGACGGTTCAGGGGGAGGGCGGCCAGGCCGGCCGCCCGGCGGTGTTCCTGCGGTTCGCCGGCTGTAATCTCTGGAATGGACTGGAGCGCGACCGCGCCGCCGCAGTCTGCACCTTCTGTGATACCGATTTCGTCGGGGTCGACGGCGATGGGGGCGGCAAGTTTCCTACGACCGAGGCTCTGGCCAGGCATGTCTCGGACCGGTGGCGCGGACGCCGGGGCGATCCGAAGCTGGTGGTCTGCACCGGCGGGGAGCCGCTGCTTCAGCTTGACGGCGCGTTAATCGACGCCCTTCACGCCGAAGGCTTCGAGATCGCCATCGAGTCCAACGGGACGCTCCCTGCCCCGGCCGGTATTGACTGGATATGCATCAGTCCCAAGGCGAATGCGCCGGTCGTCCAGACCACGGGGCAGGAGTTGAAGCTCGTCTATCCGCAGCCGCTCGCCATGCCAGAGCGTTTCGAGCACCTCGATTTCGAACGGTTCTGGCTCCAGCCGATGGATGGTCCTGACCAGGAGGCCAATACGGTGGCGGCGATGGAGTACTGTCTCACCCACCCCCGGTGGCGGCTGAGCATCCAGACCCACAAGCTGATCGGCGTCCGATGACGACCGTCCGAGATTATCGCCCCATCGACGCAGAGGCCCTGGCGGCCCTCTATGTCGCCTCGGTTCTCGAACTCGGCGCTCGCCGCTATGCGCCCGACCAGGTTCGGGCGTGGGCCGGTCTTGCACCTTCGGCCGAACGGCTGGAGGCCCTGATGTCGGATGGTCGGGCGCGCCTGGTGGCCACGGACGACTCCGATACGCCATTGGCTTTCGCCGACCTCGAGCCCGATGGTCATATCCACTTCTTCTACGCGCATCCGCGCGCGGCGGGCACGGATGCGGCGCCGATGCTCTACGAGGCGCTGGAGGCGCGGGCTCGGACATCCAGGATCGAGCGGCTGTACGCGGAAGCCAGCGAGACGGCGACGGGCTTCTTCAGGCGACGCGGTTTCCACGTGCTCGGGCGTCGCGACTTTGAGGTATCAGGCGTGGCCATCCACAACCACGCCATCGAGAAGCGGCTCTAGCAGCTACGGCCCTGGCGACGGCGTTCCTCGCATCTACGCTGCTCGCGTTCCCATTCGCGTTGCTCGCGCTCGCGACGGGCGCGAGTCTCCTCATCTGAGGTGGTCACGGCGTCGACCCCGGCGCCGATGACGGCGCCCGTGGCCTTGGCCGTGCCCCCGATCACCGCCCCGGTCGTGCCTACGACGGCTCCGACCAGACAGCCCTGAAGCATCAGCGATCCCGCCAGAGCGGCGGACAAGGCGGCGGCCCGTGAGAAATGGCGGCGCATCTGAGGGTCTCTCCGAGAACGGGCATCAGACGCTGACAATGGTGAATGGAAGCTGACGATCAGCCGACCTGTGCTCGGTGACGCAGCATCGCGTCCGCCAGAACACAGGCCGCCATCGCCTCGACCACTGGCACTCCGCGCAGCGCAACGCAAGGGTCGTGTCGACCCTTGGTTCGCAGTTCGGTCTCTTCGCCGTCACGGGTGATCGACCAACGGGGCGTCAGGATCGAGGAGGTGGGCTTGAAGGCGATCCGTGCGGTGATCGGCTGGCCGGTCGAGATGCCGCCCAGAACCCCGCCTGCCTTGTTCGAGAGGAAGACGGGCTGGCCGTCCGGCCCCAGTCGCATCTCGTCGACGTTCTCTTCGCCCGACAGTTCAGCCGCCCCGAAACCGGCGCCGATCTCCACACCCTTGACCGCGTTGACCGACATCAGAGCGCCCGCGAGTTCCGCGTCCAGCTTGCCGTACAGCGGCGCTCCCCAACCGGCGGGTACGCCCGTGATCTCAAGGGCCACCACGGCTCCGATCGAAGAGCCCGACTTGCGCACTCGGTCGAGATAGTCTGACCAGGGCTCGACCACCTGCGACGAAGCCGCGAACAGCGAGTTGGCGTAGACGGCGTCGAAATCAACCAGGTCGGGCGCGATCCGGTGCTGTCCCAACTGGACCACGCCGGCTCGGACGCGGATCGCCTCGCCCAGCACTTTGCGGGCCACCGCGCCCGCGGCGACGCGCATTGCCGTCTCACGCGCCGAGGAGCGTCCGCCGCCCCGGTGGTCACGGACACCGTACTTGGCCTGATAGGTATAGTCCGCGTGCCCTGGCCGATAGGCGCGCGCGATCTCGCCATAGTCGGCGGAGCGCGCGTCCTCATTCTCGATCATCAGGGAAATCGGCGCGCCCGTGGTGACCGGCCCATCGCCGTCGTCGAACACGCCCGACAGGATGCGGACCTGGTCGGCCTCGCGCCTCTGGGTCACGAAGCGGCTTCCCCCCGGTCTGCGGCGGTCCAGCCATGGCTGGATGTCGACTTCGGTCAGGGGGATCAGGGGCGGGCATCCATCCACGACGCATCCGATCGCCGGCCCATGGCTTTCGCCCCAGGTCGTCACGCGAAACAGATGGCCGAAGCTGTTGTGGGACATGCGACGGAGGCTTAGGCCGCCAGCCGTTCCGGCGTCCAGACACGTGTGAAGCGGGCGAGGAGATCTTCGGCGGCCGAGGGCGCCTCCTCGGCCGGGGTCAAGGAAACGAACAGGTGCCCCTGCCGACGGACGCCGCGCGCCGGAAGACCGAGGTCCTTGAAGCGGAGCCGCGCCGATAGGGGGTGGCCTGGGGTCAGCCAGGCCGAGCGAAGCCCCTCGTGGGTTTCGATCTCCAGCCGCCCGCCATCCCGCAGCAGCCGGGGGCTAGCGTCCCAAGTCATATAGAGGTCGTCTCCCACCACTCGATATCGCTCGCAGCCGCGGATCAGCACGGGCAGGTACAGGTCCGCCCCATCGTCGCCCGCGCCGGTCAGCCGCAAGTGCTCTCCGGTGCGAAGTCCCGCCGGCGCTCGCACGCGTAACGAACGGCGGGCTAGCCGCACGGTTATCTGCCCCCCCGTCAGGGCCTGCATGGGAGTCAGCGCGGCGACTGGCGAGGGGCGCGGTGGGGCGGCGGGCGCCGCCAGAGCCGGAACCGGGGGGGTGCTCTGAATTAGTCGATAGGCCGCGATCAGACGGCGAAATCGCTCCGCGTCACCGCCAGCAACATCCGGACGAGCCGCTTTGACCGCCAGGCGAAAGGCCGCCGTGACGGATTCCGGGGACGCCGGACCCGGCAAGCCGAGCAGTGCATAGGCGTCGGAAATGCTGGCGAGTTGGCGCATGCCGCAAGCGTTGCGGCCGTCATGGTCAAGGGCGGGTTAACCCTGCCGAACGGACCAGATCGAAATTTCCCCTGGTGACTGTAGGATGCGGAACCGATCTGCTCGTCGTTCCGGCATCGGCCGCACGGGGCGGCGAACACCAAAGGAGAGACCGATGCGCGTCATGGTGATGATCAAGGCTACGCCTGAGATAGAGGCGGGCATCATGCCGTCTGAGGCCCTGATCCGCGAGATGACCGACTTCAACGAAGAGCTGGTCAACGCGGGCATGATCTTGGGCGGGGACGGGCTGAAGCCCTCGTCCTACGGCAAGCGGGTTATCTTCGACGGCCGCTCGACACCCACGGTGGTGGACGGCCCATTCGCCGAGACCAAGGAGCTGATCGCCGGCTACTGGGTCTGGAAGGTGAAGGACATGGACGACGCGGTGGCGTGGGCCAAGCGCATCCCGAACACCGACGGCGTGCACGGCGAGGTCGAGATCCGCCCTTTCGTGGACATGGAGGACTTCGGCGAAGCCTTCACCCCGGAGCTGCAGGTGCGCGAGGCCGAACTACGGGCCCGTTCGGGTACGGACTTCGGCCAGGGATCGGGGGACTGAACTCCCACGGCGGCGCGGTCGGGGCTATAGGCGGGGGATGAGCCACATCCCCCCTAGTCCGACCGCCGAGGAATACGCTCGGGATTACGCCGCGGCCCTGGCCGCCAACAGCGACGAGGCGGCGTTCGAGCGTGATGAGCCGATCGGCCTGCTCCTCGACTGGCTGAGGGATGCCCGGGCGCATGAAATCAACGATCCCAACGCCATGGCTTTGGCCACGGTGGACTCCGATGGTCTGCCGGACTGCAGGATGGTCTTGCTTAAGGAGGTCTCGGAGCGGGGGCTGACCTTCTATTCCAACCGCGAGAGCGCCAAGGGCAGACAGTTGGAGGCCCAGCCCAGAGCAGCCGTGTTGCTGCACTGGAAGTCGCTACGTCGGCAGGTGCGCGTCCGAGGCCCGGTCGAGGAGGTCACTGCTGAGGAAGCGGACGCCTATTTCGCCAGCCGTGCAAGGGAAAGCCGCATCGGCGCCTGGGCCTCCGACCAGTCGCGGCCTCTACGCAGCCGGGCCGAGCTGGAAGCGGCCGTCGCCCGCGCTACGGAGCGGTTCGGGGAGCAGGAGCCGCCTCGTCCCGAACGCTGGACGGGCTGGCGTCTCCTGCCTGAAACGGTCGAGTTCTGGCGTGACCGCCCGTTCCGGCTGCATGACCGGCTCCGGTTCATCCGACGGGCGAAGGGCTGGGCTCGGGAACGCCTTTATCCCTGAGCGGCCGGCAGGGTTCAGCGGTTCTGATAGCGGGCGAGGAAGGTCTCGACCGCGTCCTTGGCGATCTCGGCAGCCGGACGATCGGAAGGCGCCTTGTCGCCAAGCACGAGGGGCACGAAGAAGACCGGATGTTCGATCATGCCTAGCAACTGGCCCGCGGCCGCCATGGGATCATCGATCCGCAATTCGTTCTGACCTGCCAGGGCGGTAAGCGCGTCGACCAAGGCCGCCCCGACGTCATGGCGACCCTGGTCGAAGAACCGCGCGGTGACCTCCGGAAACTGCGGCCGCTCCGCAAGGATCAGGCGAAAAATCGCCCGCACATTCGGATTGGCCAGAAACTCGGCATAGGCCAGGGCGAAGGCCATGAGCTGGTCTCGCGCGGAGCCTTCAACCGCCTGAACAGGTGCCATCTGCAGCGTGAAGTCGTTTGCCGCGTCTTCCAGAACAGCGGCGAAGAGATCGGCCTTGGAATTGAACTGGGCGTAGAGGGTCGCCGTCGAGACCTGAGCCTGTCGAGCCAGCGGTTCCATCTTCGCTGCGGAATAACCCTCACTGAGAAACGCCTGCCGGGCGTACATCAGGATGACGCCCCGACGGGGGTCGTCGGCCGTCGGGTCGCGGGTCGGGTCGAGCGGAGCCTTGGCAGCTGACATCATGTTCGCAAACCGGTGATCGTCCGAATTTGACCGAATCGCATGAGAGTGCAACCCGAAGTTTAGAAAAGCGACGCCAGGAGCGGATGCGCGAGTAGTGGCGCGGCCAGGCGAACCACCGCTTGAGGGTCCTCCAGCCTCACGGCGGCGGTGGTGTCGGCGACGATGAAGTCGGCGCGGGTGCGGGACGGTTCGGTCAGTCGCTCATGTCCCGGCCGGACCGTGGCGAGATACTGCAGGATGACCGACTCCGCTGTACGTCCTCGCTCCTCCTGGTCGCGGAGTAGTCGGCGAATGAAGCGGATGTCGGCGGGGGTGTCGACGAAGACCCGCACGTCGAACAGATCGACCAGCTTGGGCGTGCAAAGCAGGTGGGTGCCCTCGACCACGATGACCTCGGCGGCACGCACAGGGTCTCCACCCGGCCTGCGACCGTGATGGATGAAGGAATAGATCGGGGCGACGATGTCGCGTCCGGCCTTGAGTTGTTCGAGGTCCCGGGCCAGCAGATCGTGGTCGCGGGCGGCGACATCGTCAAAGTCGAAGGTCAGGGGATCGAAACCGGGCATGGACGCGGCGTCCCTGTAGTAGGAATCCTCCCGCAGGAGCACCGCCGCGCCGGTGGGGAGAGCCGCGATGACGGCCTCTGCCAGGGTGCTCTTGCCCGAACCCGAGCCGCCGGTGATCGCGATCAATATGGCCATTGCGGCGTTCTAGCCTTCCGGGCGGAGGACGCCAGAGCCGCCGCGCTCTCGTGTCGCGGGCGCCGCGTTGCTTATCGCCGTTCACCCCGATAGCGTGCCGCCAAGCGCCGCGTTCAGTCGGCGCATTTGAGGGATCGCGGATGCTCGGATTGATGCAGGATTGGCCGTTGACGGTCGACAAGATCCTGGACCACGCCAGGAACTGGCACCCAAGCCGCGAGGTCGTCACGCGGTCGGTCGAGGGGCCGATCGTCCGCACGACCTATGCCGACATCCACCGCCGGGCCAAGCAGGTCTCCAACGTACTGAAGTGCTGGGATGTGAAGCCCGGCGACCGGATCGCCACCCTGGCGTGGAACACCGGCCGTCACATCGAAGCCTGGTACGGCATCATGGGAATCGGCGCGGTTTGCCACACCCTGAACCCGCGCCTGTTTCCCGAACAGCTCATCTACATCATCAACCACGCCGAGGATCGGATGATCTTCGTCGACCTGACCTTCATTCCGTTGCTGGAGGCGGTGCTGCCTCATTGCCCGACGGTCGAGCGGGTGATCGTCATGACCGACGAATGGTCGATGCCGGCGACCAAGCTGCCCAAGGCCGACTGTTACGAGGCGATCATCTCCGGCCAGTCGGAGGACTGCGTCTGGGGTGACTTCGACGAGCAGACCGCCTGCGGCCTCTGCTACACCTCGGGGACGACCGGCAACCCCAAGGGGGTGCTGTACTCGCACCGGTCGAACTTCATTCACACGCTGATGGGGCTGCAGACCACGGTACTGGGTGCGACGCCGAAGGAGGTAATCCTCCCGGTCGTGCCGATGTTCCACGCCAACGCCTGGGGCATCGCCTTCGGCGGGCCGGCGGCGGGCTCCAAGCTGGTCATGCCTGGCGCAAAGATGGATGGCGCCTCGATCTACGAGCTGCTGGAGACCGAGCGCGTCACCTTCTCCGCGGCCGTTCCCACCGTCTGGCAAGGGCTCCTGGCCCACCTGCGCGAGAACAACCTCAAGCTCTCTACGGTGAAGCGGGTTCTGATCGGCGGCTCTGCGGTTCCTGAGAGCCTGATCCGCGCCTTCAACGACGAGTTCGGCGTCGAGGTGCTTCAGGGCTGGGGGATGACTGAGACGTCACCCATCGGAACGCTCTCCAACCTGCCGCCCGAGCTCCTGGCCCTGCCGTATGACGAGCAGATGAAGTGGCGCGTGAAACAGGGGGTGCCGCCGCTGGGCGTCGAACTCAAGCTCAAGAACTACGCCGGGCAGGAGATGTCGCGTGACGGGCAGACCTACGGGCGCCTGATGATCAAGGGGCCGACCATCGCCCGCGCCTATTTCAAGGAAGAGGGCGGCGATATCCTCGACCACGAGGGCTTTTTCGACACCGGCGACGTCTCCACCATCGACGAGCATGGTTTCATGCAGATCACGGACCGGGCCAAGGACGTGATCAAGTCGGGCGGCGAATGGATATCGTCCATCGAAATCGAAAACATCGCGGTCGGGCATCCGAAGGCCGAGCTGGCGGCCGTAATCGGCGCGGCCCATCCGAAATGGGACGAGCGGCCGGTTCTGCTGATCAAGCCCAAGCCCGGCGAGACGGCCGAGAAGCAGGAGTTCCTCGACTTCCTGCAGGGCAAGATCGCGAAATGGTGGATGCCCGACGACGTGGTCTTCGTCGACGACATCCCGCTGGGCGCCACCGGCAAGATCGACAAGAAGCTGCTGCGCGAGCAGATGAAGGACTACCGTCTGCCCACCGCGGCCATGGCCGCGGCCGACGCCTGAGCTGATGGCGGCTGGACGCAGGGGCGGGGAGGGCGGATTGCCCAAGCTCCTGCTCGCGCTCGCCCTGGCCGCCCCTCTTCTGGTCTTCCTCGCCGTGGCCGGTGTACGCACCGGCTTGTGGGACTGGCCCGTCGGCTATTCGCTTCTGACTATGAGGGTCGGGGTTGGGCTGGCGGCGCTCGGTGCGCTGGCGGCTCTGGGCTCCATTGTCGTCGCCATGCATGATCGCAGGGCATGGCCGTGGGTCGGGGCGACGGTGGTCGTCAGCTGCGCAACCCTCGCGCTCTACGCACAGCATTTGAGGGCCACCGACTACGCAGCCTATGCCGGCACGGCTGCGCCGGCGTTTCAGGCGACCACGGACCGGGCCGAACCGCCCGTCTTCTCAACGCGATTGCAAGCAGTGCGAGCCGGGGCAGGCGCGGAGCCGGCGGTGCTGGGCGCCGGATATCAGGACTGCGACGCGGCGTCCCTGCCGACCCAGGCGGCGCCGGGCGCGGCCGCCTACGCCTTGGAGCAGGCCGGTTTCGATGTCTTGGGCTTCGGGGTTGGTCGCGCCGACGGGTCGCTCAGCACCTTCTGGTTCCAGTTCGGCTATGACGCCACCATCCGGATCCGACCGGGGCAGACCGATGTCCGCGTCGCGGCCCGGGAGGCCCGGCCCGACGGAGACGAAGCGTGCCGTCTGGTCCGCCGGATCGTCGCCGAGCTTCAGCCGGGGCGGTAGACCGCGTGCATGGAAGGCTCGGCCTGCGTGGTCGCCCGCCCCTCCTTCACCAGCTTGATCAGGTGGGCCAGGACGGACAGAGAGGCGGCCGGCCACAGGCGAGGGTCCACGCTGGCGTACAGCACAGGCACCATCTCGCCGATGGTCTCGTCGCCGGCATCGAGTCGCTCCAGCACCTGCCGCTCACGCTCCAGACGGTGCGCCTTGTACGCCGAGAGGAAGGGCGCCGGCTCGGTCACGGGAGGGCCGTGAGTCGGCCACAGGGTCGCGAAGTTTCCGGCGATCACCTTGTCGAGGCTGCGGATGTAGTCAGCCATGTCTCCATCGGGCGGTGCGACCACCGTGGTCGACCAGCCCATGACATGGTCGCCGCTGAACAACGCGTTCTCTTCCCGTAGGGCGAACGCGATGTGGTTCGAGGCGTGACCCGGGGTGGCCAGCACCTCCAGGCTCCATCCATCTCCAGTGATGACCGTCCCATCCTCCACAAGAAAGTCGGGGACGAAGTCGACGTCCACGTCCTCGTCCAGCCCCCCCGACACATGCGCCTGCATTAGGGGCGGTCGCGCCGCCAGGACCGGAGCCCCGACGGCCTCGGCGAACGGACGCGCCAGGGGCGCATGGTCGCGGTGGGTGTGGGTGACCAGGATATGGGTGACGGGCTGTCCGGCGACCGCCTTCAGGAGCGCGGCGAGATGGCCGTCGTCCAGCGGCCCCGGGTCGATCACCGCCACACCAGCCGCCGGCTCGGGCCGCCCGATAATGTAGGTTCCGGTGCCCGTGAAGGTGAAGGGGCCGGGGTTGTTCGCCACGACCCGCCGGATCAGCGGCGAAACCGCGTCGCATCGGCCATAGGCGAAATCGAAGCTTCGGACGAAGGGGATCATGCGGCGGCTGTGGTCCGGGCCTTGCGTTTAACCGCTCCTAAACCCTTTGGGAGCGCGCGTCTTGGTCCGGTCGATCGCCTGTTCTGTATCAAATCGGCTCCAGCCGCTGGCGGCCGCCATCCTGTGTCTCATGGCGATGCAGCTTGTGGCGGCCTCGTGTACGCCGGAGCCCGTGCCCTATGCGAGCCGGGTGACGATCCAGCGCTGATCGCGGATCATAGAGGCAGGGCTGTGAGGTCGTAACCCGCCCGGGCCGCCTTCGCGCGGAGCGTGGCGGCATCGTCGCCGACCTCCCGCTGGCCGAGCGCCCAGGCAGCCGTCGAGCGCAGTCCGGAGCGACAGAACATCAGAACGCTCCTCCCGGCCGGCGCGTCCTCGATGGCCCGGCGGGTGGCTGAGCCGGCCTCGGGGCCCGGCATGCCGCGCACGGGAATGGAGACGAAGCTCATGCCATGGGCTTGGGCGACCGCGGCGAGGTCGTGTCCAGATGGCTGATCCGGGTCCTCCTCATCCGGCCGATGGCACACGAGGACGGCCACGCCCTGGGCGGCGAGTCCGGCAATGTCGGCCGCTGATATCTGGCCGGAAACGAGCACTCGTTCATCAAGCTGGCGCGGCTTCATCTGCCCTCCGATGATCTGCAAGGCGGGACTGTGGCGAGTTTGCGACAGCTTGGCTGCCACAGGATTACGAAGCTGTAATTTCGCCTGGACCGGAGGCCAAACAGGACTAATGGTCGCAGGTCCGCTCAAGTGAAATTGGACGGAATTTGGTTGCCGCGCGGCCCGAATGCCACACTTCGGGCGCTGGTCTCAGGAGGACCGAGTTGAAAATTCAGAAAATTCGCGAACGGTTGTTGGCATCGACGATGATCGGTGGGGCCGCCCTGATGGCGCTTGTCGCCGCTCCGGCCGTGCTCGTGGCCATGCCGACCGCCGCCGTGGCGCAGGATTACACCTCGGGCACTCTGACGGGTTCGGTGTCGGACCAGAGCGGCACTGCTGTCGCCGGTGCGGCCGTCAGTGTCACCTCCGCTCAAGGCGCTGTTCGGTCCACCGTGACCGACGCGAACGGGGGCTTCCGCCTGCCGGCTCTCGCCGTGGGCGCCTACGATGTGACGATCAGTGTCGACGGCGTTGTCCAGCTGAACCAGTCGATCAGCGTTTCGCCTGGCAGTTCCTCTTATGCCTTCACCGTTTCCAGCGGAGACGCTGGCTCAGTGGAGGACATCGTCGTCACGGGTGTCCGTCGCGTGCAGGACTTCAACCGGACCGATACCGGTCTGACCGTCGATGTGCAGGAGTTCGCGGAACGCGTACCGACCGGTCGTAGCATCAACGCGGTGACCCTGTTCACCCCTGGGGCCAGCCTGCCGGACGCCAGCATCGGGGCGAGCTCGCGTCGGAACCAGGGGCTGGTTTCGCTGTCGGGAACATCTGCTGCCGAAAGCGTCTATTATATCAACGGCCTGAATGTCACCGACCAACGTACTTTCCTGGGGTACGGTGAGCTGCCGTTCGACTTCATTCAGACCATCGAAACCAAGACGGGGGGCTACCAAGCTGAGTTCGGCCGGGGCACCGGCGGCGTCGTGAACATTGTTACGCGCTCGGGCACCAACGAATGGACCGGCGGTGTCAGCGCCTTCTGGAGCCCGGACAGCCTGCGCTCGAACCGTCCGATTTCATGGACCCAGGGCGGCAACAACGTGTCTGGTGTCCAGAACTTCAATTCGCTGTCGGAATCGTCCATCGCGGACTACACGGCCTATATCGGCGGTCCTCTCTGGAAGGATCATCTGTTCCTATTCGGCGTCTACAACATTCGTGACGTCGAACAGGCCGGCGCTCGGACGCGCAGCTATACCTATAGCGCTGCGAATCTTGCGGGTAATCCCTCGGCTAATACCCAGCAGGGTTATTCCAGCTACGATGACCCGCGCTGGGCCGTGAAGCTCGACCTGGTGCTCAATCCCGATCACCGGATCGAGGCGACGATCCTGAACGACGAGACGACGACCACCACCTACACGGTCACTCGGAACGCCACGACCGGTGCGTTCGTCTCCCAGACGGATCCGGTATTTGCCGATGCCGGCGGCATTACGCAGATCTACAAGTATACCGGCGTCTTCACCGACTGGTTCACTCTGTCCGCCCTGTATGGTCGTGTCGAGAGCACCTATCTGGACTACGGAAACCCAATCAGCCTGCCGGGGATCCGTGACTATGTGGCGGCCGGTGGCAACTATATCACGAGCGGCATTCATGCCGGTCCGTACAACCTGGCCGGCGAAGACGTCCGGGACACCTACCGGATCGACGCTGATTTTTACGTCAGCCTGTTCGGCGACCACCACTTCCGAATCGGCTATGATCGCGAGGACCTCGAGTCTTCGGCGACCAGCGCCTATTCTGGCGGTGCGTTGTATTATGCGCTCGACCAATCCGAATGCCCGGCTGGGACGCCGGCGGCGGGTTGTGTGGAGGTTCTGACTTTCGCCAACGACGGTGTCTTCACCGCCGAGCAGTCGGCCTTCTACATCCAGGATTCCTGGGAGATCACCGACACCCTCAGCCTGCAGTTAGGGGTCCGTAACGACCGCTACGACTACAAGAACATCAATGGCGACAGCTATATCGACATCGCTGACCAGTGGGCGCCGCGTCTGGGCTTCAACTGGGATCCGTTCGGTAACGGCACCGACCGAGTGTATGGTTCGGTGGGCGACTACTATCTGCCGATCGCCACCAACACGTCTATTCGCGCTTCGTCAGGCGAGGTCTATACGGACGAGTATTTCGATGCGTCCCGCACAGCCTCGGGTGCGTTGATTCTCAACGGCAATGTTCCTGCCCTGGGTACGCGTCGTGAGATTCTTTACTATAGCCCGCCCGGCGCGCCGGATCCGCGAGCGGTCGTCGAGGCGGATCTCGAGCCGATGTACGAGCGCGAGTTCATCCTCGGCTACGACCACACCTTCACGGAAGGGATGTTCACGGATTGGCAGATGGGCGTGCGCGGGATCTACCGCAACCTCGAAAGCGCCATTGAGGACACCGCGATTGGCGACGCTATCGTCCGATACTGCGTCCGCACCAATACGGCGTGCGGCCAAAGCGGCATCGGCGACGCCGACTTCGCTTCTCTGTTCCCCTATGTGCTGATCAACCCGGGCGACGGGGCCACGGTGTTCATTGACCTCCAGGGGGACACCCGCACCGATGCGGCCGGCAATCCGAATCCGGCTTACAACCCGCAAACCGTCAATCTGACGGCGGAGGATCTTGGATTCCCCGAAGTCGAGCGGACTTATAAGGCGGTCGAGTTCACCTTCGAACGCCCGTTCGACGGACTGTGGGGTTTGCAGGGCTCGTACACTTGGGCGGAATCCGAGGGGAATTACGAGGGGGCGGTCAAGTCTGACATCGGTCAAACCGACACGTCTATCACGCAGGACTATGACCACGCGGCCAACCAGCTCGGATCGTACGGCTACCTGCCGAACCACCGTGCGCATACGATCAAGCTGTTCGGCACCATCTCCCCGACGGAACGCCTCTCGATCGGCGCCAACTTCACGGCTCAGTCCGGTCGGTACTTCGGCTGTATTGGCCGTGTGCCGACGTCGGTCGATCCGCTGGCGCCGCAGGTCGGCACGCCATCGGGCTGGTTCTGCCCGCTGGGCCCGAACAACTCGACGATCGCAACGCCGCGGGGCTCGCAGGGTGAGACGGACTGGACCTTCCAGACCGACCTCAACATCAACTACGACATCCTGACGACCGAGAACCGGGGCTCTCTTTCGGCCTCCGTCGACATCTTCAACCTGTTCGACAATGACGAGGTCACTCGCGTCGTTGAGCAGGGCCTGATCCGGACCTCAGGCAATAGCCTCACCGCCCGCTCGCCCTATTTTGGGGCCGCGCGTAGCTATCAGGCTCCCCGCACGGTGCGCTTCGGCTTGCGCTACCGCTTCTAGTCCCCTCAAGGAGAATCTGAGATTGGCGGTGGGGCTTGGTCCCACCGCCTTTTCTTTTGCGTGGCCGCCGCCGCGAAATCGCCATTTGTCTTCGCGAGGCGTGCGGCCACGCCCTTCTCAGCTTCCGGAGTTTCGACGATGAACGGCCTGACGCTCGCCGCCTTGATCGCCCTGCAACCTCTTGCCGCCCCGCAGGATCCAGACGCTCCCATCGCGACGGTCGCGGCGGCGGAGAGCACTGACGCCCTGCGGGTGCGCGAGGCGATCGCCTATGCCAACCCGATGCCGCGCGGCGCGCCGGAGGCCGACTACCCGCTGGTCGCCTGGTGCGCGGCCCTGGTGGAGGGACACGTGGCGCTGGGCCGCACCTTGCCGTCCGATCCTCTGGATGCGGAGCTCATCCGGCTGGGCGAACTGGAGGCCAGGGATTTTCGCGGTGCGCTCCGCGCCGCGGAGGCCCGCGCCACCCCAGCGATGAAAGCCGCGGCCGCCTCCGCGGAGGCCGAGGCTTCCGCCAAATGGTCCCCGCTCCTGGCGCAGGGAGACGTGGCGGTTCGTAGCCAGGGTTTCGGCCTCTTCTTCGGGCTTCCTGGCCGATGCGAGCACGCCGCGCGGCGAATTCGCGAGAACATCACCACGCCCCCCACGACCCTGAAGCAGGCGGGGCTCGATGAGAACGGCGAGGCGACGGGGCGCTAGCCGCCGCGTCGAAGCCGGGCAGGACGCCTTCAGGCCGCCTGTTCGCGGGCTGAGGTCGGATCGTAGTTCAGGATCGGCGACAGCCAGCGTTCGGCCGTCGCTAGATCCCAGCGCTTGCGCGCCGCGTAGTCGGCGACCTGATCACGATCGATCTTGCCGACGCCGAAATAGTGGCTGCCCGGATGGCCGAAATAGAGGCCTGACACGCTGGCCGGCGGCGTCATGGCGAAGCTCTCGGTCAGGGCCATGCCCGCATTGACGCCTGCGTCGAGCAGGCGGAACAGGGTCGCCTTCTCGGTATGGTCGGGCTGGGCCGGATAGCCGGGGGCCGGGCGAATGCCCTGATACTGTTCGGCGATCAGATCCTCGACGCTGGTCTGTTCGTCGGCCGCATAGCCCCACAGCTGGGTGCGGACCTCCTTGTGCAGCCGCTCGGCGAAGGCTTCGGCCAGGCGGTCCGCGAGCGCCGTGGCCAGGATGGCGGAATAGTCGTCGCCCGCCGCCTTGAACTCGGCGGCCTTCTCCAGCTCGCCATGCCCGGCGGTGACGGCGAAGGCGCCGATCCAGTCGTCGCCGTCCTCGGCCACGAAGTCCGACAGGCACAGGTTCGGCTTGCCGTTGGCCTTGGCCATCTGTTGGCGCAGGCCGTGGAAGCGGGCCATTTCGGTCGTACGGCCCTCGTCGGACCAGACCACGATGTCGTCGCTGCGGGCATTCGCGGGCCAGAAGCCGACGACGCCCCGGGCGGTGAACCACTTCTCCTGGACGATCCGCTTCAGCATGGCCTGGGCGTCGGCGAACAGGTCGCGCGCGGCCTGACCCACGACCTCGTCCTCCAGGATCAGCGGATAGCGGCCGATCAGTTCCCAGCTGGCGAAAAAGGGCGTCCAGTCGATGTGGTCGACCAGGTCCCCCAGGTCCCAGGCGTCGAAGGCGCGCACGCCCGTGAAGCTGGGGCGGCCTGGCAGGGGAGCGGCGGGGTCGGGCCGGAAGCGGTTGGCGCGGGCCTCGGCGATCGGGCTGCGCGCCTTCACCTCCTGGCCCCGCGCATACTGTTCGCGAATGCGGACATATTCCTCGCGCGTCGCCGCCTCGTTCTTCGACTTTTCGGTGGGCGACAGCAGGCCGGAGACCACGCCGACCGCGCGGCTGGCGTCGATGACATAGGTGGTCGAACCCGACCTGTACCCCGGCTCGATCTTCACGGCCGTATGGGTGCGGCTGGTGGTGGCCCCGCCGATCAGCAGGGGAATGGTGAAGCCGCGCCGCTCCATCTCGCGCGCCACAAACACCATCTCGTCCAGCGACGGCGTGATCAGTCCCGACAGGCCGACGATGTCGCAGCCGTGCGCCTGGGCCTCGTCCAGAATGCGGTCGGCCGGGACCATGACGCCCAGGTCCACCACCTCGTAATTATTGCACTGGAGCACGACGCCGACGATGTTCTTACCGATGTCGTGGACGTCGCCCTTGACCGTCGCCATCAGGATCTTGCCGTTGGATCGACGCGGCTGGTCGGCCTTCTCGGCCTCCATGAAGGGCTCCAGATAGGCAACGGCCTGTTTCATCACCCGGGCCGACTTCACCACCTGCGGCAGGAACATCTTGCCCGAGCCGAATAGGTCGCCGACCACATTCATCCCGTCCATCAGCGGACCTTCGACGACGTGCAGGGGGCGCTCGGCGGCGGCGCGGGCTTCTTCCGTATCCGCTTCAATGTACTCGGTGACGCCGTGCACCAAGGCGTGCTCGATCCGCTTTTCGACCGGCAGTTGACGCCAGGCCAGATCGACCACCGGGGCAGCGCCCTTCTCGCCCTTGTAGCGGGGGGCCATGTCGACCAGCCGTTCGGTGTTCGAGACATTGGTGCGCTGGGGCCGGTTCAGGATGACGTCCTCGACCGCTTCCCTCAGCTCAGAATCGATCTCGTCATAGACGGGCAGGTCGCCGGCGTTGACGATGCCCATGTCCATGCCCGCCGCGATGGCGTGGTACAGGAAGACGCTGTGGATCGCCCAGCGCACCGGCTCGTTACCGCGGAAGCTGAACGAGACGTTCGACACGCCGCCCGAGACGTGCGCGTGGGGCAGGGTGGCCTTGATGACCCGCGTCGCCTCGATGAAGTCGACGGCATAGTTGTCGTGCTCCTCGATCCCCGTCGCCACGGCGAAGATGTTGGGGTCGAAGATGATATCCTCGGGCGGGAAGCCGACCTCGTCCACCAGGATGCGATAGGCGCGGGTGCAGATCTCGATCTTGCGCGCGGCGGTGTCGGCCTGGCCCTGTTCATCGAAGGCCATGACGACGACAGCGGCGCCGTAGCGCAGGCATTTGACAGCCTGTTCGCGGAACTCGGCCTCGCCCGCCTTCATGCTGATCGAATTGACGATGGGCTTGCCCTGAACGCATTTCAGCCCCGCCTCGATGACCTCCCATTTGGAGCTGTCGATCATCACCGGCACGCGGGCGATGTCGGGCTCGGCCGCGATCAGGTTCAGGAAGGTGCGCATGGCGACGGCGCCGTCCAGCAGGCCTTCGTCCATGTTGATGTCCAGCACCTGGGCGCCCGCCTCGACCTGCTGACGGGCGACGTCAAGGGCGGCGGCGTAATCGCCTTCGACGATCAGTTTGCGGAATTTGGCGGAGCCGGTGACGTTGGTCCGCTCGCCGACGTTGATGAAGGTCGGGCGCATCAGGCGGAAATCATGGGAGGAATACGGGTAATGCTGACGCGCCGAACGCGATGGTTCAGCCAGCGCGAGTGCCAGAAGAAGGAGTATTCGCGGTCGCGGACAAAGGTGTTCAGGCCACGCGTTTTCAGACGGTCGATGTGCCAAAGGAGGCCACTGTCGAGGTCCCGAACTTCGCGGACCCGACCGGCGATCAGAGCATCAAGGCAGGCGAGAAGGTGCTGGCAAAGGTCCGGAGTAAGCTCCAGTCGCTCGGTCCAGATCTTCCCCACCGAATACTCGAAATCGAACTCCGGACCGCCCAGATAGGCGGAGCGGTGACGCGGCGTTGGAGCCTTCATCCAGAGTTCAACAGAGCCGACCCGGCGCTCAAAGGGCCCGGCAAACTCGGTCGGCAATGCGCGGTGTAACTTCTCGAGTTCATCGACGAACTGGACGAACCACTCCGGGGCTTCAAGCCGCTTCCAGAACCACCCCATCACGCCGCCGCCTCGAACGGTTCGAGGCCGGACAGGCGCAAAGCGACCGGGCGTTCCGGGATGCCGCGCGGGGTCACGCCCGCGACCTCCTCGGCCACATGGCGGATGTGGTCGGGCGTCGTGCCGCAGCAGCCGCCGACGATGTTGACCAGGCCGGACTTGGCCCACTCCTCGAGGTGGTGGGCGGTCTCGTGCGGCTGTTCGTCGTACTGGCCCATGGCGTTGGGCAGGCCGGCGTTGGGATAGGCGGCGACCAGGGTGTCGGCGACGCGGCTCAGCTCGGCGATGAAGGGCCGCATCAGGTCGGCGCCCAGGGCGCAGTTGAAGCCGACGGCGAAGGGCTTGGCGTGGCGCACGCTATTCCAGAAGGCTTCAGCCGTCTGGCCCGACAGGGTCCGGCCCGACCGGTCGGTGATGGTGCCCGAGATCCAGATGGGCAGGGGGGCGTAGCCGTCGTCCTCGAGATCCTTGATCGCCTTGATGGCCGCCTTGCAGTTCAGGGTGTCGGTTATGGTCTCGATCAGGAACAGGTCTACGCCGCCTTCATGCAGGGCCGCGATCTGATGGCGATAGGCCTCATACACCTGATCGAAGGTCACGCTGCGCGCGCCCGGATCATTCACGTCCGACGACATGGACAGCATCTTGTTCAGGGGCCCGATCGACCCGGCGGAGAAGCGCGGCTTGTGCGGCTCTTTCTCGGTCCAGCGGTTGGCGGCCGCGCGGGCGAGTTTCGCCCCCTCCAGATTGATGTCCCACACCGCCCGGGCGTCCAACGCATAGTCTTCCTGGGCGATGGTGGTGGCCGAAAAGGTGTTGGTCTCGCTGATGTCGGCGCCGGCGGCGAAATACCGGTCGTGCAGATCGGCGACGATGTCAGGCCGGGTCAGGCACAGGATGTCGTTATTGCCCTTCATCTGACCGGGGTGGTCGGCGAAGCGCGCGCCGCGATAATCGGCCTCGTCCAGGCCCTGGCGCTGGATCATCACGCCCCAGGCGCCGTCCAGCACCAGGATGCGTTTCTTGGCGGCCTGATGCAGGGCGGCGATGCGATCTTGGCGGGTCACGACACACTCTCCCGCACGCCCAGCACACGGCAGATGGCGTAGACCAGGTCCGCCCGGTTCAGGGTGTAGAAGTGGAAATCGGAGAACCCTTCTTCCTGAAGTCGTGCACAGGTTTCAGCGGCGACGGCGGCCGCCAGCAGTTTCCGGGTTTCCGGATCATCGTCGAGCCCTTCGAAATGCGCCTCCAGCCAGTCGGGCACGCTGGCCCCGCAGGATCCGCACATCCGCTTTAGGCCGTTGAAGTTCGACACCGGCATGATCCCCGGGATCAGGGGGATGGTCACGCCCGCCGCCCGCACCCTGTCCCGGAACCGCAGGAAGGCGTCTATGTCGAAGAAGAACTGGCTGATGGCCTGCGTCGCCCCGGCGTCGACCTTGGCCTTCAACACCTCGATGTCGTGGTCGATGGAGCCGCTTTCGGGATGGCCTTCGGGATAGGCCCCGACGCTGACCTCGAACCCGCCGAGACGGCGGATGGCGGCCGTCAGTTCGGTGGCGTTTGCGTATCCGTCCGGACGAGGTCGATAGACGCCGCCGATTCCGTGGCCGCCCGGTGGATCGCCGCGTAGAGCGACGATGTGCTGGACCCCGATGGAACGATAGCTCTCGATCACCGCGTCGACTTCGTCGCGACTGGCTTCGACACAGGTCAGGTGGGCGGCCGGGCGCAGGGTGGTCTCGGCGATCATCCGCTGCACCGTCCGGTGCGTGCGCTCGCGTGTTGAGCCGCCGGCGCCATAGGTGACCGAAACGAAGGCCGGGTTCAGCGGCTCCAGCCGCCGGATCGCCTTCCACAGACTGGCCTCGGCGTCGTCCGACTTCGGCGGGAAAAACTCGAACGAAACGCGCGCCCGCTGGGCGTTTCGTCCCGCGCGCGCCACGGGACCAAGCGGCGACAGCAACAGCGCCCGGGCTTCCGATAGAGAGGCGAGGGCGGCCATCAAGCGCTCCTGCGCTGGGCGACGGCGGGCCGGTCCGCTGTCCAGATGGTCACCGTCAGCCCCTCGGTATCGGGCGGCAGGGCGACTGGCGCGGTGGGTTTGAGCCCGGCGGCCCCGATCCAGGTTCGGATCTCGGCGTCGGCGAAGCCCAGACGCCGGTGCTGGTGCGCCTCGCGCATGTGCTCGAACTCGTGGGGGGCGAAGTCGACGATGACCAGCCGACCTTCCGGCATCACCAGACGCGCAGCCTCCGACACCGCGGCCGCCGGATCGGCGAGGTAGTGCAGCACCTGGTGCACGATCACCAGATCGGCGCTCTGGCCCGGAAGCCGGGTGGCGAAGATGTCGCCGTGGCGCAGCTCCACCTTGTCGAGGCCCGCCTTCGACACATTGGCCCGCGCGATGTTCAGCATGTTCTGGCTGAGATCGAGCCCGACCGACATCTTCGCCTTCCTGCCGAACAGGGTCAGCATCCGCCCCGACCCGGTACCCAGGTCGACCACCCGTTCGAACGGGCCGGGGCCGGCGGCGCGCTCCAGTGCGGCCTCGACGGCGGTTTCGCTGACGTACAGGGACCGCAGCCGGTCCCACTGCGGCGCGATCTGCTCGAAATAGCCTTCCGCCGCCTGTTCCCGCTCGCGACGGACCTCGTCCAGCCGCCGATGATCGGCCTCGCCCGCGTCGTCGGCCAGGATGTCCAGGACCGTGTCGATCAGGCGCCGCCCCTGGGCGTCGTGCGACAGGCGGTAATAGACCCGCGCCCCGTCCGGAAACCGCTCGATCAGCCCCGCATCCGCCATCAGCTTCAGGTGGCGCGAAACGCGCGGCTGGCTCTGCTCCAGCACCCGCGACAGTTCCATGACCGACAGTTCCTCGCCCGCGAGGAGCGACAGCACCCGAAGCCGCGTCGGCTCTCCAGCGGCCCGCAAGGCCTCCACGGTCTGGTTAGCGGTCAGGGACATGCGGACATATAAGGATATCCTTATATGTTTATGCAAGGAGAAATCGCGGTCGTGTCGTGACCCTCAGCCGCCGACAGGGGTGACCAACGGCCGGTCGTTGAAGGCCGCATCCAGGTTTCGCATCAGCAGCCCAAGCATGCCCTGAACCCCGGCGGTGGTGGCGCCGCCCGTGTGGGGCGTCAGCACCAGATTTGGAACATCGGCCCAGCGGGCAGGGGAGGTGGGCTCCTCCTGAAAGACGTCCAGTCCGGCGCCGCCGAGTCGCCCATCCCTCAGCGCATCCATCAGGGCGTCCTCGTCGACCAGTTGGCCCCGCGCGACGTTGACCAGCAGGCCCTGCGGCCCCAACGCCTCGATCACCTCGCGCGAGATCAGACCGCGATTGGACTCGTCCGCCCGGCAGGCGACGACCAGCACGTCCGAGTCTTTCGCCAGCTCCAGCAGGGACCCGGCGCGGGGCCAGGTCGCATCGGGCTTGTCGCGAGGTCCCCACCAGGCGATCTCCATGCCGAAGGCCTCGGCCCGGCGCGCGACTGCGTCTCCGATCGCGCCAAGGCCCACGATCCCAAGCCTGGCCCCTCGCATCGAAGGAGTGATCATCCGCGCGTCGGCGGTCCATCCTCCCTCCCGCACCATTCGGTCGCCCTCGACGATCCGTCGCCGCGCCGCCAGCGTCAGGCCCAGAGCATGGTCGGCGACGTCCTCATGGTTCACGCCAGGCGCGTGGCTGACCGCCAGCCCCCGCGCCCGGCACCAGTCCACGTCGATCCCGTCGTATCCCGAGGTGAAACAGGCGATCAGCCGCAGGTTCGGCAACTGCTCGATCAACGCCTTGTCGAGCGAGTATTCACCCGCGACCACCACCGCAGCGATCTCGTCCTGCGTTTCCGCCGGGGGCCCCTCCCAGAAGCGGAAGACCCGATAAGGACCTTCCAGGAAGGCGGTTAGCGGCGCCAGGTGACGCTGCATGATTAGGACGGCGGGACGATGCGGCATGGCGCCATATCACCGCGAACGGCGGTCGGAGCCAAGCCCAGCAGTCGGCGGGAGGGGTGCGCCGCCATGGCGCCTCCGCGGCGCGCGTCGTGACCGACGCCCGACCTTCCGGAACGCCTTTCAGGCTTGGCTGTTCTGCCCTCCTACAGGGAGTGCATCCATGGCAGACAGCAAGCGTGTGCTCGTCACCGGAGGGGCGGGCTATATCGGGTCGCATACGGCCAAGGCGCTGGCGGCGGCGGGACACCGCCCGGTGGTGTTCGATGACCTGAGCAATGGGCACCGCGAGGCCGTCCAGTGGGGGCCGCTCGTTCAGGGCGATGTGCGCGACGTGGCGGCGGTCTCCGCCTGCATGGCCGAGCATGACATCGACGCCGTGATCCATTTCGCCGGGCTGATCGAGGTCGGGCGGTCGGTCGTCGAGCCTGATCTGTTCTGGGACCACAACCTCAACGGGGTGGCGTCGGTGCTTTCGGCGATGCGCACCCGTGGCGTGCGCCGGATCGTCTTCTCCTCCACGGCCGCCGTCTATGGCCAGCCCGAGAACAAGGGGCTGGAACCCCTGACCGAGACCGATCCGACCCAGCCCATCAACCCCTATGGCGACAGCAAGCTGGCCGCCGAACGGCTGATCGCCGCCCATGCGCGGGCTTACGGCATCGAGGGTGTGGCGCTCCGCTACTTCAACGCGGCCGGCGCGGATCCGGAAGGGCAGATCGGGGAGGCCCACTATCCTGAAAGCCATCTGATCCCTCTGGCGATCGAAGCGGCTCTGGGTCTCGGTCCGTCCCTGACGGTCTTCGGCCGGGACTTCCCGACCCCGGACGGCGCCTGCGTGCGGGACTACATCCACGTCGCCGATCTGGCGGCCGCGCATGTCCTGGCGCTGGAGGCCGAGGTCGGAGAGACCGGGTTCGCGGCGATGAACCTGGGCGTCGGCCAGGGCCGATCGGTGCTCGAAGTCATCGAGGCGGTCAGCGAGGCGACCGGGCAGTCGACGCCATACGCCATCGGTCCGCGCCGGCCGGGCGATCCGGCCGTGCTGGTGGCCGATCCGGCCCGCGCCCAGGCGCTGCTGGGGTGGAGGCCGCGCTATACCGAACTGCGGGAGATCGTGGCGACTGCCGTCGCGTGGCGGCGCAATCCGCGCTTCGGTCCGCACTTCGCCCCCGGGCCCGAGAGGATGCTGGCGTGACCGCGCCCCTGGAGCTCTGGGGCGGGCATGAGTGCACCGTCAACCGCGTCGGCGATGGGTGGCTCGACCAGACCGTACTCTCCGGACACCAGGACCGACCCGAGGACCTGGACCTGTTCGCCAGCCTGGGACTGAAGGCGCTGCGCTATCCCGTGCTGTGGGAGCGGACCGAGGTCGAACGGGGACGGTTCGACTGGCCGTGGGCCGACGAACGGCTGGGTCGCCTGCGCGAACTCGGGGTGCGGCCCATCGTGGGGCTGGTGCACCATGGATCGGGCCCGGCCTGGACCGACCTGCTCGATCCCGGCTTCGCGGATGGTCTGGCCCGGTTCGCGGGCGAAGTGGCGGCGCGCTACCCGTGGGTGAACGACTGGACCCCGATCAACGAGCCGCTGACCACCGCGCGGTTCAGCGCGCTGTATGGCCACTGGTATCCGCACGCCACGGACGAAGGCCTGTTCTGGCGCGCCCTTCTCAACCAGATCGACGCCACCCGACTGGCGATGGCCGCCATACGCGCCGTGAATCCCGCCGCACGGCTCGTCCAGACCGAGGACTTCGGGCAGACTTGGGGCACCGCGCCGTGCGAGTCTCAGGCGCGGTTCGAGAACGACCGGCGTCTGATGACCTGGGATCTGCTGACCGGGCGCGTCGTCCCGGGTCATCCCCTGTTCGGACGGCTGGAGGGATATGGACTGGCCGAGAGGCTCGACGCCATCGCGGAAGATCCCTGTCCGCCCGACCTGATCGGACTGAACCACTATGTGACCAGCGACCGGTTCCTGGACCATCGCACGGAGCGCTATCCGGCGCATACCCACGGCGGCAATGGAGAGCTCGACTATGCCGATGTCGAGGCGGTGCGGGTGCTGCCCGACCATCCCTGCGGCTGGACCGAGTGTTTCGACATCCTCTGGAGCCGGTATCGTCTTCCGATAGCGGTGACGGAATGCCACCTGGGCTGCACGGCCGACGAGCAGGTGCGTTGGCTCGATCACTGCTGGACCGCGGCGCTCGACGCTCGGAGACGCGGCGTCTGCGTAGAGGCGGTCACCATGTGGTCGTTGCTGGGCTGTTTTGACTGGAACAGCCTGCTGACCCAGTGGTCGGGCCACTACGAGCCCGGGGTCTTCGACGTCTCGAGCGGCCTCCCCCAGCCCACTCCGCTCGCGAAAGCGGCTCGTCGCCTTTCGACGGGCCGTGTGGAAACGAATATCGCCGAGCCGGGCTGGTGGGCCAGGCCCGATCGGATTCTCTACCCCACGGATGGCTGTGAACGTCGCCGCCTCGACCTTTCCGGCCATATTTCAGGGGTTTCGGAACAAAGGTCCTTCGAGCCCGTTTCGCAGCGCAGCATAGAAAGGCAAGCCATGGTTGACGCTTCTTCCGCCCGTGCAGGCGCCGACGTGATCGCGCTCGACAAGTTGCAGGGGAGAAGCGAACCGATTGTCTGCCTCTCGCATCTTCGCTGGAACTTCGTCTTCCAGCGGCCGCAGCATCTGATGACCCGGTTCGCGGCCAATCGCACCGTACTGGTGTTCGAGGAGCCGCTGCCGGCCGAGCCTGGCGCGGCCATGGGCGTCGACTTGCGCGTCTGCGCCGAAAGCGGCGTGATCGTCGCCACGCCTCGCATTCCCGACGGAGTGGACGGCGCCTGCCGCAACGCCGTCCTGCGCCAGCTGCTGGACGACGCCATGGCGGCCCATTCGATCAAGAAGCCGGTGCTCTGGTACTACACGCCGATGATGCTGCCGGTGGCGCGTCACATCGAGGCCTCGGCCGTCGTCTATGACTGCATGGACGAGCTGGCCAACTTCAAGTTCGCCCCGCCGGAGCTGACCACGCTCGAGCGGGAGCTGTTCGCCAGCGCGGATGTCGTCTTTACCGGCGGCTACAGCCTCTACGAGGCCAAGCAGGACCTGCACCCCAACATCCACCCCTTCCCGTCAAGCGTCGACCGCGCCCATTTCGCCAAGGCGCGGCAGGTCGAGCGTGCGGTCGACGGCCGGCCGACCCTGGGCTTCTTCGGCGTCATCGACGAGCGGATGAACCTCGACCTGATCGCGGCGGTCGCGGACGCCCACCCCGAATGGGATCTGCAGATCGTCGGCCCGGTGGTGAAGATCTCGCCCGACGACCTGCCCCGGCGGCCGAACGTCGCCTACCCGGGGCAGGCGGCCTATGAGGAACTGCCCGTCCATCTGTCCCGCTGGGACGTGGCCCTGATGCCGTTCGCGATCAACGAGTCGACGCGCTTCATCAGTCCGACCAAGACGCCCGAGTATCTGGCCGCCGGCCGGCCGGTCGTCTCGACCCCCATCCGCGACGTGGTGCGCCACTACGGCGACCTGGAGGCCGTCCGCATCGCGGAGACGCCGGAGGCCTTCATCGCGGGGTGCGAGCAGGCCCTGGCCATCGCGCGGGGCGAGGACCGCGGCTGGCTCAAGGACGTGGACGCGGCCCTTTCCAGCCTGTCGTGGGAGCAGACCCAGCTGCGCATGGCGGCCCTGGTCGACGGCGCCGTGCAGAAGCGCCACGGCCCGATGATCCGGTCGACTCCTTCCACGGTCGCCGCCCCCTCGGTCTGGCCGGCGGCCCGCCGGTCGCACTATGACGCCCTGGTGGTCGGAGCGGGCTTCGCCGGCTCGGTTCTGGCCGAGCGGCTGGCCTCATCGGGCAAGACCGTGCTGCTGATCGACCGGCGTGCGCACATCGGCGGCAACGCGTTCGACAAGCTGGATGACGCCGGTGTCCTGATCCACCAGTACGGCCCGCACATCTTCCACACCAACTCGGCCGACATCTTCGACTACCTGTCCAGGTTCACCGAGTGGCGGCCCTATGAGCACCGGGTGCTGGCCCAGGTCGGCGACAAGCTGGTGCCGATGCCGATCAACCGGACGACCCTGAACGCGCTCTACGGGCTGGACCTGCGGTCGGATGAGCAGGCCGAGGCCTACCTCGCCTCGCGCGCCGAGCCGGTGGAGCGGATCAAGACGTCCGAGGACGTGGTCGTGAACGCCATCGGCCGCGAGCTCTACGAGACCTTCTTCCGGGGCTATACCCGCAAGCAATGGGGACTGGATCCGTCGCAGCTCGACAAGTCGGTCACGGCGCGGGTGCCGACCCGCACCAACACCGACGACCGCTACTTCACCGACGCCTTCCAGGCGATGCCGAAGCACGGATACACGCGCATGTTCGAGAACATGCTCGACCACCCGAACATCCACATCGAGACGGCGACCGAGTATCGCGATGTGGTCGACGAGGTGCTATACGACCGGCTGGTCTTCACCGGGCCGATCGACGAGTTCTTCGACCACCGCTACGGGGCCCTTCCGTACCGCTCCCTGCGGTTCCGGCACGAGACCCTGGACCAGGAGCAGTTCCAGCCGGTCGCGACCGTCAACTACCCGCACGAGGACACGCCCTACACCCGGATCACCGAGTACAAGCACCTGACCGGGCAGACGCACGCCAAGACCAGCATCACCTACGAATATCCGGCGGCCGAGGGCGACCCGTACTATCCGATCCCGCGGGCCGAGAACCAGGCGCTGTTCAAGAAGTACGAGGCCTTGGCCGAGGCGCGCCCGGACGTCACCTTCGTGGGCCGTCTGGCGACCTATCGGTACTACAACATGGACCAGGTCACCGGGCAGGCGCTCGCCACCTTCCGGCGGCTGGGCGCGGCCCAGGAGCGCCCGGTCGCGGTGGAGGTCGCCGCTCTCGGGGCCTGAGACCTCAGCCCAAGCCCGCAGACGGCCGCGAGCGGATATCCGTTCGCGGCCGTCGTCGTTCGAGCGCCTAACGGAACCGCCACTTCATGATGAGGACGCCAGAGGACATCAGCAGCGCCAGGCTGTTGGCCACCGTCACCGGCCAGGCCTCGGTCATCACGCCGTAGATGACCCACAGAACGAAGCAGCTGACCGTCAGGGAATAGGTCTTCAGCGAGATGCTGGAGGCGTCTCGCGTCTGCCAGATCTTGATCATCTGGGGCGCGAAGCTGGTGACGGAACAGACGGCGGCGGCCGAGCCGATGGCGTTGGCGATCAGCTCGCTCATTCAGGCGCTCGCCGCGCGAGCAGGAAGTGCGGATTTGTCATCCGCTGACAATGCCTTGCCGGGGCCGAGGTTCACCGTTCATGGACCGACCCAGATCGGCGAGCGGTGGCATTCGGCCCCAAGCTCGGGCGGTCAGCGCAACGACCTGTCGCGCGGCTCGGCGCGCAGAGTCATGGGCTTCATGAGCGGTCCCCGCGCACGCTCATAGGCGTGGCCCAGCGAGAGGATGCGCGAATCGTCCCATCGGCCGCCGATCAGGCTCAGACCGAGCGGCAGCCTCCCGTCCATGCCCATCGGAACGGTCAGGTGCGGGTAGCCGGCGATTGCGGCCATGCGGCTGGCGGAGCCCTGCATGTCGTCATCGTCGTCGCGATCGTTCGTCCAGGCTCTCGATGTGGTGGGCGCGATCAGGGCGAGCACGCGGTGCTGAGCCATCATCCGGTCGATGCCGTCCACGCCCGCGGCCTTCAGGGACTGCGCTCGCGCCTCTCGGTAGGCCGGATCGTCCAGCCCCGCTGTCGCCTCGGCCATCTCGAACAGATCCTGCCCGAACAGAACGGTCTCGCGAGGTTCGGCGGCGTTGAAGGCGATGACATCGGCCAGGGTGCGGGTCGGCGCCTGGGCGGGGTCGGTCGAGGCCAGGTAGGCGTTCAGGTCCGCCTTCAGCTCGGTCAGCAGGACGGTCAGTTCCTGACGACCCATCGCCTGGAGGTCGCCGGGCTCCTCGTTGATGTCGACGGTTTCGGCGCCCCGGGCCCGCATGACTTCAAGCGCAGTCTCGAAGGCCGCGCGCGCGGCTTCGGAATAGTCGTCCAGCAGGAAGCGCATGACGCCGATGCGGGCGCCGCGCAGACTGTCGGGATCCAGGGCGGCGGCGTAGTCGATCCTGCGCACGTCGGCTTCCGCGGTGGCGGGATCGGCCGGGTCGGACCCCGCGATGACCGTCAGCACTCGCGCGGCCTCCGCGACCGAACGGGCGATCGGGCCGGCGGTATCCTGGGAATGGCTGATCGGCACGATATGGGTGCGACTGACGAGGCCGACGGTGGGCTTGAAACCGACCACACCCAAGACTGAGGCCGGACAGGTGATCGAGCCATCGGTTTCCGTGCCGATCGAGGCTGGCGCGAGACCGAGGGCGACCGCGACCGCGCTGCCCGATGACGAGCCGCACGGCGTGCGGTCCCAATCGTAGATGTTTCGCGTCTGGCCGCCGACCGCGCTCCAGCCGCTGATGGACTCAGAGGAACGGATGTTCGCCCATTCCGAGAGGTTGGTCTTGCCGAGGATGACGTAGCCAGCTTCGCGTAGGCGGGCGACCAGAGGCGCGTCGCGGCCAGGGGCGTTGTTGATGAGAGCCAGCGACCCCGCCGTGGTCGGCATGTCGAGGGTTTCGATATTGTCCTTCAGGAGAATGGTCGGCGCGCCTTCAGGCAGGCTGTCGAGGTCGGCCCAGCGAATGACGGAGCGGCCGGTCGCTTCGTCCGACAGGCAAGCCGCCCGGAGCGCCCGGCCGACGCCAAGGCACGGGGCTGGCAGGCTGGACCACTGCGCCTCGGCTTCCCGATCCTGAGCGATCGCCGAGCCCCCGGACATCCCGAACGCTCCGGCCAGCACCCCTGCCAGCAGCACTCCGCTCCCGCTCGCCATCGTCATGTCCTCAATGCGAGCGCGACCCGATGGTGCGGTCGAAGAAGTCGAGCCGCGTCCGCCATTCCAGCAGCTTGCGCTCGTTGCCCCGCACCCCGTGCCGCTGGCCGGGGAACAGCATCATCTCGAACGGAATGCTCCGGGCCTGCATGGCGTCGATGACCCGCGTGGTGTTCTCGAAGATGACGTTGTCGTCGGCCATGCCGTGCATGATCAGCATGCGGCCGGTCAGATCATCGAGGCGGGGGATGGCGTCGGATGCGGCATAGCCTTCCTCGTTGTCCTGGGGCGTCGACATGAACCGCTCGGTGTAGTGGGTGTCATAGAGGCTCCATTCGGTCGGAGGCGCGCCGACCACCGCCGAGGCCAGGCCCACCTTGGGCTCGGTTAGGGCCATGAGGCTCAGGAAGCCCCCGTAGCTCCAGCCCATCATGCCGATCCGGTCGGCGTCCACGAACGGCAGGCTGCGCAGGTAGTCGGCCGCGGTCGCCTGATCCTCGACCTCGGGTCCGCCCATGCGGCGATAGAGGGCGGTTTCAAAGGCGCGCGACCGGCGGCCCTCCCCGCGATTGTCCAGGCGGAAGACGATGTAGCCGGCCTCCAGCAGCAGCTGCTGGGTCGGATCCTGCCAGGCGCGCTGGACCCCGCCACCCGACGGCCCGCCATAGACCTGCATGACCACCGGATACTCCCGCGACGGGTCGAAGCCGACTGGCGTCTGCATGCGCCAGACCAGGGTCTCTCCATGGCTCTGGATCGTGCCGAACTCCGGCTCGCGCATGCGGGACACGAAGGGCGCGAACGGGTGGCTCTGGTCCAGCCGGTTTTCTTCGATCCAGCGGATGCGGCGCCCGTCGATGGCGTAGAGCGCCGACTGCGGCGGCGTGCGCGGGTCCGAATAGGTGGCCACGTAGGCCGTCCCCGTGCCGTTCACGCGGGCCGACCACCAACCGCCGGCCGGAGTGATGGCGACGGAATCGCTCGTGCGGTTCAGGCTGGCCCTGAACAGCTGTTGCTCGATCGGCAGTTCACGGCCGTCGCGCATCGAGGCCGTGAAGAAAACCTCGCCGGTTGCTTCATTCACGCCGTCCAGCGCCTTCACGGCCCAGGGCCCGCGCGTGAGCGGCCGGACCAGGCGGCCATTGCGGTCGTAGAGGTAGAGGTGACGCCACCCATCGTCCTCGTTGGACCAGATGAAGCGGCCGTCCTTCAGCGGCTTGAAGTCGTCGGTGATGTCCACCCAGGCGTCGTCGCGCTGGGTCAGGATCACCCGGCCGCGACCGGTCGCCGGATCGACGGCCAGGAGGTCGAGCCGCTTCTGATCGCGGCTCTGGCGCTGCACATAGAGGGTGCGGCCGTCGTGGGCCCAGTGAACCCGGGCCAGATAGATGTCGGTATTGTCGCCGAGGTCGACCTTGACGCGCTCGCCCGACTGAAGGTCGCGAACATACAGTTCGACCACCGCGTTCGGTCGGCCGGCGCGGGGGTAGCGCTGCTCGATCACACTGGCGCCGCCGCCCGTGATGTCCAGCCGGGGGATGACGTCGACCGGGCTCTCGTCGGTGCGTTGCAGCGCGATGTAGCGTTCGTCGGGGCTCCACCAGTAGCCGGTGAACCGGTGCATCTCCTCCTGGGCGATGAACTCGGCCGTGGCCCAGGTGATCAGGCCATCGCCGTCGTCGGTGATCGGCGTCTCCTCGCCGGTCGAGAGATTGTTCACCCACAGGTCCTGATCCCGGACGTAGGAGACGTAGGTTCCGCGCGGCGACACCTTGGCGTCGATCTCGTCCGCTTCGGTTTCGGTCAGGCGGCGCGGCACCGAACCGTCGCGGCTGGCCAGGTAGATGTCGCCCTGGACCGGGGCCAGGACGTAACGGCCCTGTTCGTCCCAGGCGTATTCGACCACGCCGGACTGGGAGATGCGGAGCCGCTCGCGCCGCGCCTTCTCGGCCTCCGACAGCTCGCCGCCCGCCTCCATAAGGATGCGGGAATCGATCAGTTTGAAGGCCTCGCCGTCGCTGGTGGGGGCGGCCCAGAGGTCCAGGGTGGAGTCGTCGTCCTCCCGCGCCCGCAGGAACGCCACCAGCTGGCCATCGGGCGAAAGGCTCACCCCTCGGGCCACCGGGCCGCTGATGGCCGGATTGGAATAGACGCGCTCCGGCGTCAGGACGGCCGGATCGGCCGGGATCTGGGCCAGGGCGGGAACGGCCGTCACGGCCAGAAGGGTCGAGGCGAGAAGGACTGTGCGCATGCATCCACGCTAGTCAGGGATTTCGCCCGCGTCACTGGATTTCACGCCGTGACCGCGCCGCGCCTTTCCCCCGCCCGCCCCAGGCCCTAGTTAGCGCTCCGATGACCGACGCCGCGATCCAAGCCCCGCCCGCCAAGGCCAGCCCCTGGCATTCGCTCAAGGTGCTGTGGGCGAAGCACTGGACCGATCAGCTGTTCAGCTTCGCGGTCGAACGGCCCGAGGACTTTCGCTTCCGGTCCGGCGAATTCGTGATGATCGGCCTGCCCGGGCAGGACGGCGGCAAACCTGTGATGCGTGCCTATTCCATCGCCAGCCCCTGCTGGGACGAGGCGCTGGAGTTCTTCTCAATCAAGGTCCCGGACGGCCCCCTGACCTCGCGCCTGCAGAAGATAGCGGCGGGCGACGAGGTGCTGATGGGCAAGAAGCCGACCGGGACCCTGGTGCTGGACGCCCTGACCGGCGGCGAGCGGCTGTGGCTGATCGGGACCGGCACCGGCCTCGCCCCGTGGCTCTCGGTCGCGCGCGATCCGGAAACCTACAGCCGCTTCGGCCAGGTGGTCGTCTGCCACACGGTGCGCGGCGTGGCCGACCTGGCCTATCGCGACTTCTTCTCCGGCGGCATCCATGAGGATCCCCTCATCGGCGACGAAGCCAGGGCCCAGCTGACCTACTATCCGACCGTCACCCGCGAGCCTTTCGAGACGCCGGGGCGGATCACCGATCGCATCAAGTCCGGGGACCTGTTCCGCGACCTGGGCCTGCCGGAAGGCTTCTCGCCCGAACGCGACCGGGTGATGCTGTGCGGCTCTATGGCCATGATCAAGGAGACGGGCGAGTTGCTGGAGACCTTCGGCCTGAAGGAAGGTTCGAACGCCGAACCGGGCGACTATGTGCTGGAGCGCGCCTTTGTCGGCTGACCCGTCCCGGATGCACAAGCCCGCCCTCGTCGCAGTCGATGCCCGCGTCGACCCGGCGGACTGCGCCACCATGGTCGAGGTCCGCCAGGGCGTGGACGCTTTGGACCGCGCTCTGGTCGCCCTCCTGGCCGAGCGGCAGCGCTACATGGAGGCGGCCGCTCGCATCAAACCCGACCGCGACGCCGTCCACGACCAAGCTCGCATCGACGACGTCGTCGCCAAGGTCCTGGCCGCGGCCGAGGCGCAGCACCTGTCGCCCGACATCGTGGAGCCGGTCTGGCGCCTCCTGATCGACCGCTGCATCGCCCACGAGTTCCAGGTCTACGACCGCACTCGGAGCTGAGGGCTGGGAGTCCGCCCTCAGCCCCGCAGCCCCTGCAACATCAGCTCGTGCCGATAGGCCGCCACATCGGCCAGGGCCGCCTCCAGCGCATCGCGCACGCGGTCGAGAAGGGCCGGCGCCATGGCTTTGTCCGCCGTCTCGGCCGACGCGCACGCCTCCGCCAGCGGCTCCGCCCCGATCCCGGCCGCCGCGCCCCTCAGGGTGTGGGCCGCATCGCGCCAGCCGTCCTCGCGGACATCCAGCATCGGCTCCCACATCGCGGCCTGCTGGGCGAAGAGGCCGAGCACCTCCTCGGCGATCGCGGCGTCCCCGGCCGTCATCCGCTCCAGCACGGCGAAATCCACCGCCCCGGTGAGGTCGCGTCGGGCCATCAGGCCGCGGGCTCCTCGGTCTTCGCCAGACGCGAGTTGCGGGCCGACCAGACGAAGTAGATCACCAGTCCTGCCGCGTTCCAGATCAGGAACCAGACCTGCGTCCGGGCCTGGAGGCTCAGGAAGAAGACGACGCAGCCGACGATGGTGATGGCGCCCACCAGCCACCACAGAGGCGCCTTGAACTTGCGGACCCGATGCGGGTCGCGCAGCCGCAGAACGATCAGGCACACCCCGACCGCGAGGAAGGCCGCCAGCGTCCCGGCGTTGGCCAGCGAGGCCAGCTCGTCCAGCCGCATGACGCCCGCCAGGGCAGCCACCACCACCGCCGTGAACAGCGTGACGACCGCCGGAACGCCGCGGCTCGAGATCCGGGCCAGTCCCGTGGGCAACAGGCCATCGCGGGCCATTCCCAGGAAGATGCGGCTCTGCCCGAACAGGAAGGCGAGCAGCACGGTCGGAAGTGCGATCACCGCCGAGGCCGCGATCCACTGCGCCGCCGTCCCCTGTCCCATCTCGCGCATGATCAACGCCAGCGGCTCGGGGCTCTCGGCGAAGCTGGCGACCGGGCGGGCGCCGATGGCCGCGGCGGCGACCAGCAGATAGAGGGCCGTGCAAATCAGCATGGAGCCCACGATGCCGATCGCCAGGTCGCGCTCGGGCCGCTTGGTCTCCTCGGCCGCGGTCGAGATGGCGTCGAAGCCGTAGAAGGCGAAGAAGATGATGGCCGCCGCCGCCATGACCCCAGTCTGCACGAAGGGCGCGCCGAAGCCATTGGGCATGAAGGGGGTGAAGTTGGCCTGATCGAAGGCGGGCAGTGCGATGGCCACGAAGGCGATCAGGGCCGCGATCTTGATGACCACCAGGATTGCGTTCAGCGTCGCGCTCTCGCGGGTGCCGAGCAGCAGCAGCCCGGTGACCACCGCGATGATGAACACCGCCGGCAGGTTGACCAGCCCGCCCTCGACGTGAGGCCCGACCGCGAGCGCGGTGGGCAGATCGACGCCCATGCCGCTGAGGAAGCCTACCGCATAGCCCGACCAGCCCACCGCCACGGCCGAGACGACGAGCGAGTATTCGAGGATCAGGCTCCAGCCGACGATCCAGGCGATCAACTCGCCCAGCACGGCGTAGGAATAGGTATAGGCGCTGCCCGCCGTCGGCATCATGGTCGCCAGCTCGGCATAGGCCAGGGCCGCGCAGGCGCAGACCAGGCCGGCCAGCGCGAAGCTGATCAGCACCGCCGGCCCGGCCAGGCCCGCGCCCACACCGATCAGGGTCAGGATGCCTGTGCCTACGATCGCGCCGACGCCCAGCGCCAGCAGGTGCGGCCAGCCCAGGGTCGCCTTCAGGCGCGGCCCGTCATGCGCCTGCGTCATCGCGTCTATCGATCTGCGCCGGTTCCAGAACGCCATCCGCCCCTCCTGTCCACGGCCTCATGGGCCGAATCCCGGAGCCGACCTTAGACATACGGCCGTTGCGGCGAAATGGGCTCTTGCATCGACGGCCGTCCCGCCCTAGATGCAGCCCCCTTCGGCGCGCGCCAAACGCGCGTCGACGCGCGATCGGTTCGGGTGATTAGCTCAGTTGGTAGAGCAGCTGACTCTTAATCAGCGGGTCGTAGGTTCGAACCCTACATCACCCACCATCGCCGCCGGCCGCTGAGCCGACTTTCAATAAGCCACTGACCGCTCGCAGACATTTGGTCGCGGCGTCGAAACGCTGGCGAGCCGGGCGCGTTATGCGACCATGGACGCAGAGCGAAAGCGCGAAATCCTACAGGCTGAGGCGCGTTATATCCTTGCCCAGAATCTGTCGCGTCGGCTGGCGGAAGGCGGGGTTTACGCCTTCGGGACCCTGACGCCTGGCGAGCCGTCCCCACCGCCGCCGCCTCCGGACCTGTTCGCGGACGATGCTGACCTCCACGGGGGCCTGCGTCCCTGAGACGGTTGATCCGCCCTTGCGCGGTGCAGGCGAAAAACAGTCCAATCCCTCCAATCCCTCCAATCCGTCCAATCACCAATACGGTTGGCACGGCGCCGAAGGCGGCTTCGTTCGACAGGGCCCATTGTAACGCTCGTCCAAATGGTGATGACGATAAAGACCCCTGGCTCGAGCAAGTTCTTGAAAATGCGCGCTCCGTCCGGCGCAAATCCGCGCCTTCACGGCTGGTAGGGGCTGGTCTAGAAGGCGCGCATGCTGCGACCGCTCTTCGTCACCCAGGTCTATGAGGCGTCGCTGGCGACCGCGCCGGGGTTCGTGGATTTCAATGCCAGCCTCGCCGACGCCTGCCGCATGCTGGCGGCCGAGGATGGGGCCGGACGCGCCTGGTGCCGGGCGAACGGCTATCGCGGCTATACTTCCTACGGCTCGCTCGGCGACCTGCCTCAGCGCCTGCCCGAGTTCGCGGAGCTGAAGCGCCATCTGGATCGGCATGCCCTGGCCTATGCCAAGGCGCTGAACTTCGACCTGGCGAGGAAGCCTCGGCTGGACAACCTGTGGGTCAATGTCCTGAAGCCCGGCGGCGGACACACGGGCCATATCCATCCGCACGCCTTTTTGTCGGGCACGGTCTATGTCGAGGTCCCAGACGGCGCCTCGGCCCTGAAGCTGGAGGACCCGCGTCTGCCGATGATGATGGCCCGGCCGTCGGTGCACGCGGACGCACCGGAGGCCGAGCGGCCGTTCGTTTACCTGGCCCCCCGAGCCGGCACGATCCTGATGTGGGAAAGCTGGCTGCGCCACGAGGTGCCGGCCAACGCCGCCAAGAGCGACCGCATCTCCATTAGCTTCAACTACGCTTGAGCCTGGCCCGCCTGGGTCAGGGGCCGCCAGGCCGCCATCGCCGAGGTGACGACGGAATCGAGCTCTCGCGCATCCGCCCCGCCCTTGGCGCTGAGGCTTAGGCCCTTGTGCACGGTGGCGTAGAAGTCCGCGACGGCCTGGACATCCGTCTGGGGCGACAGCTCCCCCGACGCCACGCCCCTGCGGATGCGATCCGCCAGCATCTGGGTGTTGCTGGCCCGCAGTTCACACAGTCGGGCGGACAGATCAGCCGACATTTCTCCGGTCTCGGCCGCGCTCTGCAGCACTAGGCACCCGGTAGGGGAGGCGCACGAGGTGAAGGCGCGCACGGCGTTGCGCAGCAGCTCCTCGATACTCTCCCGCGCGGTGGGTGCGTTCATCACTCCCCAGAAGGCCTCGCGGTGGAGCGCCAGGTACCGGTCGACCGCCTCGCGATAGAGACCCTCCTTGGAGCCGAAGGCGGCGTAGAGGCTGGGCGAGGCGATGCCCATGGCGGCAGTCAGTTCGCTCAGCGACGCGCCAGCGAACCCCTTCTCCCAGAACACGCGCATGGCGCGGTCGAGAGCCTGTTCACGATCAAAACTGCGCGGGCGACCCCGTCCGGCCTTGGCGGCCTGCGGGCGGGTCGCGACGTCGTCAGACGACACCTGAACCTCCTTTTTTGATAGATTGATACATAATCCCTTGCGCCCCACGAGCAAGCCTCCCAGCTATTCTGTGCCAATCGATACAGATTGGACGAACAGCAAGGACCATCGAAATGAGCCCCTCCACCCTCCGTCTCTCAGGCAAGCGCGCCCTGGTCACCGGCGGCTCGCGCGGCATCGGCGCGGCCATCGCGTTGAAACTGGCCGAGGACGGCGTCGCCGTCGCCATCACCTATGAGAAGTCAGCCGATCGCGCCGAGGCCGTGGTCGCCGAGATCCGCGCCCTGGGCCGTAATGCAGTCGCCATTCAAGCCAACGCCGCCAGCGGTCAGGCCGTCAGGAGCGCCGTAGATCGCACCGTCGAGACCCTGGGGGGTCTGGACATCCTGGTGAACAATGCCGGCGTATCGTCGTCGGGGCCCCTGGCGGAGATGGCCGCCGAGGACATCGACCGGCAGATCGACGTGAACTTCCGCGGCGTGGTCCTGACCACCCAGGCGGCGCTGGCCCACATCCCCGACGGCGGGCGGATCGTCTCCATCGGCTCCAGCGTCGGCGAACGCGTCGCCTTCGGAGGCATCAGCCTCTATTCAGCGACCAAGTCGGCTCTGGAATCGCTCACTCGTGGGCTCGCCCGCGAGCTTGGACCGCGCGAGGTGACCGTGAACCTCGTAAGACCGGGCCCGATCGACACGGAGATGAACCCCAAGGACGGCGCCTTCGCCCCCCTCGTCGCGCCGTCGCTGGCCCTGGGCCGCTATGGCGAGGCGCGCGACATCGCCGAGGCGGTCGCGTTCCTGGTCGGGCCGGAAGCCACGTATGTGACCGGGGCCGGCCTGACCGTCGACGGCGGCGCCAACGCCTGACCGCCATCAATCCGCCGCGCCGAGGGGCTAGCGTTTGCCCTTCGGCGCGGCGGTCGCTACATCCCGCGCCACCTCCCCGCACTCTTCGACGACAAGGCGCGACCCGCACCCATGGCGCAGCAGTATATTTTCCAGATGCAGGGCCTGACGAAGGCCTTTCCCGGCGGCAAGAAGGTCTTCGAGAACATCTGGCTGAGCTTCTACAACGACGCCAAGATCGGCGTGGTGGGGGTCAACGGCTCGGGCAAGTCGACCCTGCTGAAGATCATGGCCGGGCTGGACACCGAGTTCTCGGGCGAGGCCAAGGCCGCCGACGGCGTCAAGCGCGGATACCTGGAGCAGGAACCCCAACTCGATCCCAACCTGAACGTGCGCGAGAACGTCGAGGCCTGGTGCGAGGAGAAGCAGTGGGTCAACCGCTTCAACGCCGTCGCCGCCGAGCTGGGTGAGAACTATACCGACGAGCTCATGGAGGAGATGACCGCCCTCCAGGAGAAGATCGACGCCGGCGACGTCTGGGACATCGACAGCCGTATCGAAATGGCGATGGACGCCCTGCGCTGCCCGCCGGATGACTGGTCGGTGACCAACCTCTCCGGCGGCGAGAAGCGCCGTGTGGCGCTCGCTCGCCTGCTGCTGTCGAAACCCGACATGCTGCTGATGGACGAACCGACCAACCACCTGGACGCGGAGTCGGTGGCCTGGCTGCAGCACCACCTGGAGAACTTCCCGGGCTGCGTCATCCTGGTGACCCACGACCGCTACTTCCTGGATCAGGTGACCAAGTGGACGCTGGAGCTGGACCGCGGCAAGGGCCACCCGCATGAGGGCAACTATTCCTCATGGCTGGAAGCCAAGCAGAAGCGCGTCGTTCAGGAGCAATCGGAATCCGAAGCCCGTCAGCGGGCCCTGACCCGCGAACTGGAATGGGTGCGGTCCGGCGCCAAGGCCCGGCAGGCCAAGTCCAAAGCCCGTCTCGCCGCCTATGAACGGATGGTCGAGGAGCAGGAAAGCCAGCGCGGCGCCCAGACCCACGCGGTCATCCAGATCCCGCCGGGCCCGCGTCTGGGCAATGTGGTGCTGGAGGTCGAGGGGCTGGAGAAGTCCTACGGCGACAAGCTGCTGTTCAAGGACCTGACGTTCAAGCTGCCGCCCAACGGCATTGTCGGCGTGATCGGCCCGAACGGCGCGGGCAAGTCGACCCTGTTCCGCATGATCACCGGCCAGGAACAGCCCGACGCCGGCAAGATCCGCGTCGGCGAGACGGTCAAGCTGGCCTATGTCGACCAGTCGCGTGACGACCTGAAGCCGGACGAGACCATCTGGCAGGCCATTTCCGGCGGCACCGACGTGATGATGGTCGGCAAGCGCGAGATCAACTCGCGCGCCTACGTCGGTTCCTTCAACTTCAAGGGCGGCGACCAGCAGAAGAAGGTCGGTCTGCTGTCCGGCGGTGAGCGCAACCGCGTGCACCTGGCCAAGACCCTGGCCAGCGGCGGCAACCTGATCCTGCTCGACGAGCCGACCAACGACCTGGACATCGAGACGCTTCAGAACCTGGAAGAGGCGCTGGAGGAGTTCGCCGGCTGCGCCGTGGTCATCAGCCACGACCGCTGGTTCCTGGACCGGCTGGCGACCCACATCCTGGCCTTCGAGGGCGACAGCCACGTGGAGTGGTTCGAAGGCAACTTTGAAGCGTATGAAGAAGACAAGAAGCGCCGCCTGGGCACGGACGCCCTGATCCCGCACCGGATCAAGTTCCAGAAATTCGGGCGGTAGCGGCCCCGCCTCGTCCGGCCACGCTTTCCATCAATGGTTCCGTAATCTACCTTTTGCTCGCAAACAGCGAGCGAGGGCGAGATGGTGGACATCACCGGCACTGAAGCCAACGAGACCCTGACGGGCACGTCAGGCGACGATGTCATCATCACCGGAGGGGGAACCGACCGGGTCAACGCCGGCGGCGGAGACGACCGCATCATCACCTCTGCCGGCAACATACTCTTGCTAGATGGTGGAGCTGGATACGATACGCTCGTTGTGACGGACTCCGTGACGCTTCTTATCGAGGGTATCTACGATCAGCCTTACCAGATTGAAGCCATCGAGGTCGCAAGCGCCACAGCGACTGTCAGGTTAGATGCGTATCACAAAAACATCGATCTGTCGGGGGTCACGGTAAGCGGGGGAAGCCTCACCTTCCTCACCGGCCGCTTTCCTGCGAGCTACCAACTGACCGGGTCGAGCGATCACTTCATCGGACTCTTGGTCGATGAAACTGAGCCCGAAACGGTCAGGGCTGGAGCCGGCGACGACGTCATCGAGGGTCAGTGGGGCCAGTACTACGGTGAGGCAGGCAACGACACGCTCTCGGTGGTCTGGGGGGATCGCTATAACTGGTCGAGCGTGCTGGACGGCGGGGCGGGCGACGATCTTCTGCTCATAAGGAGCACGAGGTCCTTTAACGGCTACGGCACCATCGCCCGTGGCGGGGCGGGCGACGACCGCATCGTAGCCCAAGGCACCCAATTGGGCGTGGTCGATGGCGGCGCCGGGATCGACACCTTCGTCATGGCTGACAACGATCTCACCGTCTCGGCGTCACGGTCCTACTATCCGGACCCGGCGGCGGATGGGTCTGCACAAGGCTACCTTTGGGGCGTGACATTCCGCGACGTCGAAAGGTTCGAGGTCAGCCCAAACGGGGGCACGCTGAAGGTCAACGTGCCGTTTTATCCGTCAGGTATAGCCGCGATCGACCTCAGCTCGGTGACGACCGTGAGCGGCGGCGGCCGCATCAAGATTCTAGGCGACAGCCAAGGCGACGCCATAAAGGGCTCCAACTCCACAGCCGTCGGCGATCTGATCAATGGCGCGGCTGGCGACGACATCATCACCGGCGGCCTCGGCGACGACGAGATTGATGGCGGCGCGGGCTATGACATCGCGGAGTTCTTCGGATCCCGGAGCGCCTATCAGACCAGTTCCGTCGACGGCGCCATCATCGTCGAAGGTCCGGACGGTCGTGACACTCTGCGCGGGATCGAAGCCCTTCGGTTCAGCGACGGGGTGATCCTGATCACCCCGGCCTACTACGCCGGCAACGAGACCGGCGAGACTCTCATCGGCTCCTACGGCGATGACGAGATCCGGGGCTTCGGCGGGGATGACGTCATCGAGGGTCTTGGCGGGTCCGACGAGCTGGTCGGTGGCGATGGGAACGACATCGTTCGCGGCGGGGATGGCGACGATGAGGTTCGCGGGGGTCTGGGCGACGATCACCTGGACGGCGGGGCCGGCAATGACGTGCTGAGCTTCGAGGGCGCGACCGGCGGGGTCTATGTGAACTTCCGCGCGGGCACGGCGACGGGCCAGGGGAACGACACCTTCGTCAACATCGAGCGCGTGAACGGCACGGCCTTCGCCGACGTCATCACCGGGCGCGAGGAGGACAACTGGTTCGACGGCGGCGGCGGGATCGGCGACGTCCTCTACGGCGGGATGGGCAACGACATCCTGGAGGTGAACTACGTCGCGCCTTCGGGCCCGGACACCGGCGCTTACCTGAGCCAGCTGTACGGCGAGGAGGGCAATGACATCCTGATGGGGTCGGTGGGCCGCGACGTCCTGTGGGGCGGTCTGGGCGACGACTTCATCATGTCCCGAGGCGGCAATGACATCATCGACGGCGGGGACGGGACCGACCGCATCCTGCTGTGGGGCGAGCCCCGGGACTTCGTGTTCGAGACCACCCCGGACGGGGCGCAGACCGTGCGCCACATCCTGGAGGGCTGGACCGCGTCGATCGCCTCCATCGAGCTGGTGCAGTTCAAGGAGAACACGCCCGTCACCCTGGCGGAGGCCAAGCGTGCGTCGTTCGACCCCTACTGGTACATCGCCGGTCGGCCGGACCTGATCGCGGCCTATGCGAACGATCCTGCCGGGGCCTACGCCCACTACCTGGCCTTCGCAGAGCCCCAGGGCCTGCCCGCCACCAACTTCGACACCCTGCGCTACATCGCCTCGAACCCGGACCTGATCGCCCGGTTCGGAACCAACCCCGCCGGCGTGGCCGAGCACTATGTGCGCGAGGGCGTTCCCGCCGGTCGATCGGCCACCGCGTTCAATGGCGAGCTGTACCTGGCCTCCAATCGCGACCTGGCGCTGAGCATGGGTCTGAACCCCGAGGCGGCGACGCTGCACTACATCACCACCGGCCATGCCCAGGGGCGGCCGACCGCGAGCTTCGACGCCTATCGCTACATCGCCTCCAATCCGGACCTGATCGTCAACATCGGCGACGATCCGGCCGCGGCCGTGCGCCACTACGTCCGCTGGGGGGCGGCCGAGGGGCGGCCGACCACCACCTTCGACGCCCGGCTCTACATCGCCAGCCATGACGACCTGGTGCGGGCCTATCACGACGACACGGCCGGGGCGACGCGCCACTGGATCCTGTACGGGGCGGCGCAAGGGCGGGCCTCGTCAGGCTTCGACGTGGTCGCCTATATCCTCAGCCACCCGGAACTGGCGGGCCTGACCCAGGCCCAGGCGTTGGACCACTGGCTGGCCAGCGACGCCACCAACGGCGGCGATCGCGCCTTCAGTCGCGATCAGGGCCCGAACGGCCACGGCTTCGCCTCCAGCCCCGGCGGCGTGCTGAACGCCTTCGGGGAGGTGGGCAGGGGCGAGGACAACAACGACTGGTTCCAGACCAGCTTCACCCAGGGCCAGACGGTGCGGATCGACCTGCGGGGCGCGGGCGGCGGCTACAGCCTGCCGGACGGGCGCGTGTCCATCTATGACGCCCTGGGCAATCTGCTGTTCACGGACGACGACTCCGGTCCTGGCTCCGACGCCTCGCTGGTGTTCACCGCGCCGCGCACCAGCCTCTATTACATCGTGGTGACCAGCGCCGACGGGACGACCGGCGAATACAACCTGAACATCCAGCCGGCCCCTGCGGCGGCGGCCGACAACACCCCGACCGACGAGGCGACCCCCCTGGTCCTGCCCGGCCTCGTCGACGATCCGGTCGGCAAAGACGGCTTCGTCGATGTCGACGGGCCCTGGATCCTGCCGCCGGGCGAGGACGACGCCGTGCAGGACGTGCACGTCTCCTGGGGCCAAACCGCCTGGGCGCTCGACCTCTGGCGTCCCGGCCGCCAACCCGACGCGCTGGACGACTTCGGCCCCGGCCACGGTCTCTATCACGACGTCTGGATGAACTAGCGCACCAAGGCGACCGACCCGTCCTGGCCTGCACGCCGCTGTCTTCAAGGGTGTCGCGGACCCCGTGTCGGCGGCTAATCCACGGCCGCCAAGGCCTCGATCAGGTCGCCCATGTTGCGGACGAAGGTCTGGGTGGAGATGGCCTCGACCGGGAAGTCGGTGTTGTAGGGCGACGTGTCCCATAGGTCGCCGACGCGAGTGGTCTGATATTCGCCTCCGGTCACTTCGCGTGGAGACGGACCGCGATAGGGGTTCGATGTGGTCGTCAGGAGGCTGGGCCAGTAGCCGCGGGCGTTCAGTGACGCGACGAGCTCGGCCGCACGGCCCGATTCAGGCGGCGCGGTGCGTCGGGCCGGGCTCGACATGTCCCAGACATCCACGTCCTGGAGAGTGAAGTATTTCGGCAGGCTCAGTGATCCTGGCCGTGCCTTCAGCGGAGAGCCATGGGTGGCCTCCTCCACCGGCATGGCTGCCAGCCTGTCGTAGTCGCGGCGCAGACCGGCGGTGTCCAGGTTCCGGAACGAGCCGTAGTGGACGATCAGATTATTCGGATTGTCGTCGGCATAGTATTCGCCGTTGGCGATGTTCGAGCCTCTCCGGTGGATGTAGACGGGCGTGTTCGAGCCCTCGAGGATGAACGTCGGGTGGGTGCGGCCTGGGGCCAGCAAGGCCTGGGGAGTCTTGACCTCATCCAGCCAGTCCAGCGCTTCCGGCAGCCGGTCGAGGAACTTGCGGTCTCCGGTGAGCCGGTAGAAGCCGAGCATCGAGCGAATGTTGGTCGCCGTGGCGTGGGTGGCGAAGGCCTGTGGCTCGATCGTGCGGGCTCCGGCAGGTTTCAGCGTGTCCGGGAAATGCTGCAGCCCCCAGGCAGGCTGGGGCAGGGGCTGCTGAGTTCTGACGAAGATGTCCATTCCGCGCTGGATCGCGTCCAGCACGCGGGGGTCGCCTCGCCCGTTGCGGGCCAATGCGTGCCAGGCGTAGATCAGGAACTCCAGGTTCTCTCCGGCGACGTCATCGTTGAAGGTGATGTAGGGCGTGTAGTCTGGCCGCCCATGCAGGCCGCCGCTCTCGACGAACGGGTACCGTTGGGGCCAACCGCCGTTGGCGTACTGGCTCTCGAGCACAAAGGCGATCGCGCGGTTCAGCGGCGCCAGATACCGCCTGTCGCGTTTCTCCACGTATAGCCGTAGCAGCAGCTGCGACGCCTCGGCCGTGCCCGCGTCATCGAACGTGGCGTTGCCGTAGTAGTGCTGAAATTCCTCCAACCTCCAGGCATTGGCGCCGATGGTGGCGTACCACTGCTTCAGCGACTCCTCTCCGGCGGTATCGATGACGTAGTTCCAGCCTCCGGCCGAATGCTGGCCGCGCACCAGGGCGTCAGCAGCCCCCGCTGCGGCCTCGTAATAGAACTCGTCACCCGTCGCGTGGTAGGCGTCCAGGAACAGATGGCCCATGGTCGCCGTACCGGGCGGCTGGACCCAGATCATCGTCGGCGTCGCCTCCAGCTCTCCCCACCGGCGGGAGAAGTCGGGGAGGACGTTCCAGACATAGCCGCCGCCGACCGCGACCTTGTCGGTCATGAAGCGTGTCGCCCGCTTCATCGTCTTCAGGATGGCGGATCGGTCGGCCCGCATGCTCTGGGCGAGAGCAGGGGCTCCAACGGGCCCGAGGGCCGCGCCGGCCGCCGCCATGAGAAGGGCGCGACGGTTCGGTGATCCGGCCATGAGCGCCCCTTGCTGCTTTCCGGTCACCGTGCCTGCCAGCCGCCATCGACCGGCAGGATCGCGCCCTGCACATAGTCCGACGCCCGGCTGGCCAGGAAAACGGCGGCCCCGCCCAGGTCCGCCGGTTGGCCCCAGCGCCCGGCGGGGATGCGGCCGAGGATCTCCTTGGACCGGACTGGATCGTCCTGCAGGGCCTGGGTGTTGTCGGTGGCGAAATAGCCGGGCGCGATCGCATTGGCGTTGACGCCATGCCTGGCCCACTCATTGGCCATGAGCTTGGTCAGACCTGCGACCCCGCTCTTGGACGCGGTGTAGGACGGCACGCGAATGCCGCCCTGGAAGCTCAACATCGAAGCGATATTGATGATCTTGCCGCCTCGACCGTCCGCCATCATCCGGCGGACCACAGCCTGGGTCAGGAAGAAGACGACCTTGAGATTGACGTTCATCACGTCGTCCCAATCCGCTTCGGTGAAATCGACCGCGTCGGCCCGCCGTATGATCCCGGCGTTGTTGACCAGGATGTCGATCGGGCCGAGGGCGGCCGTCGCCTGATCGAGCACGTATTCTATCGGCGCGATCGAGCCGAGATCAGCGCGGATGGACAGGGCTCGTCGGCCCAGTCGCTCAACGCCCGCAACGGTATCCTCCGAGTCACGGCGCGCGACCGAGGCGACGTCCGCGCCAGCTTCCGCCAGGGCCAGTGCGATGCCTTGTCCTAAGCCGGCGTTGCCGCCGGTCACCAGGGCGACCCTGCCCTCCAGGCTGAACGGATTGCCCATGGAGCGCGCCCCTACTTCAACTGACAGATGTCGAGCTTGTGCATGTCCGTGTAGTCGAGGTTCTCACCCCCCATCGCCCAGATGAAGGTGTAGTTCGACGTCCCCGAGCCCATGTGGATCGACCATGGCGGGCTGATCACCGCCTCGCCGTCCGCCATCACGATGTGCCGCGCCTTGTCCGGCTCGCCCATGAAGTGAAAGACCCGGTCGTTCTCGCCGAGGCCGAAATAGAGGTAGACCTCCGAGCGTCGGTCATGGAGGTGCGGCGGCATCGTGTTCCAGACGCTGCCGGGCTTGAGCACCGTGACCCCGAGCAGCAGCTGGCAGGACTTCACCTTGGCCGGCACGATGTACTGGAAGATGGTGCGCTCGTTGGAAGTCTCCAGCGCCCCCATCTCGACCGGGACAGCCTCTTCGATGTTGATCTTCGCCAGCGAATGTCGCGTGTGGGCCGGCGTGGAGATCAGATAGAACCGGGCCGGGTTCGCCGCGTCGCTGGAGGTGAAGCTCACCTCCAGCGAGCCCATGGGCACATAGAGACCGTCGCGGAAGGCCATGTTGATGGTTTCCCCGTCAACGGTCACCGAGCCCGCGCCGCCGATGTTGACGATGCCGATCTCGCGCGCGTGCAGGAAGGGCTCGCCGGCAAGCGAGGCGGGCTCCGAGTGCTTGGGAAGACTCAGCGGCTCGCCCAGGGGAGCGGCGCCGCCGATCACCATCCGCTCATTGTGCGAGTAGTTCAGGCTGACCCGGCCAGGCTGAAACAGTCCCGAGACCAGGTAACGGTCGCGCAGCTGATCGTTGCTGACCCCCTCCATCATGTCCGGATGGGTGGCGTGGTACAGCCGGTCGAACATCGGATCGTGCATCGGAACTCCGGGAACTCATTGTCAGGAAAAGGTCGACCTCGGAGTAGGTAACCGGTGTCACGACCGCCCGCAACCCAATCAGCGGACAGGGATGGCGGACTCCCGGACCACCAGGGCCGGGCGCACCTCGGTCTGATCCAGCTTGGCGGGGTCCACGCCGCGGATGGGCGCCAGGAGCTTCTCGGCGGCCATCCGGCCCATGTCGCGGATCGGCAGGCGAACCGACGTCAGGTTCGGCCAGACGCGCGCGGCCATCGGCAAATCGTCGAACCCGACAACGGAAAGATCGCGGGGCAGGTCGAGCCCGCGTTCGCGCGCCGCCTGCATCACGCCGATGGCCATGTCGTCGTTCAGGGCGAAGATCGCGGTCGGTGGCTCTGGAAGAGAGAGCAGGGCGTGTCCCGCCTCGACGCCAGACCTGAACGTATAGGCGCCCTGCACGTCATAGGCCGGATCCATCTCTATTCCACGCTCGGCCAAGGCATCGACGAAGCCCTTGCCGCGCACGGATGAAGAGCGGAACAGCGCCAGGCCGCGGACCAGGGCGATCCGCCGGTGTCCCAGATCCGCCAAGTGCCTGGCCGCTTCCGCCGCGCCTATGCCGTCGTTGGTGACGACCATCGAGGCGGGTTCGTCCAAGGACACCGAAGCGATCCGGACGTAAGGGCAGTCCAACTCTCTCAGGAGCGCGATGACCCGCTCGTCCTCGGAAACCGAGGGCGGCATGATGACGCCGAAAAGCCGCTGGCGCTCGACAAAGCCGCGGATGTCCTCGAGCAGGGTGTCGGAGTCCCGACTGCAGGGATGGACGACAAGCTCCAGGCCGGTGCCCTTCAGTGCATCGAGGACCCCTTGTTGCATGTTGACGACGTAGGTCGGGCTGGGCTGGTCGTAGATCAGGCCGACCAGGAAGGACCGGCGGAAGGCGAGGCCGCGCGCCTGCGGGTCGGGAGTGAAATCCAGTTCCTTGATAGCGGCGGTCACCCGGTCGCGCGTATCCTGGCGCACGAAGGGCGACTGGTTGATGACCCGCGACACGGTCTTCTTGGAGACCTGCGCCAGACGGGCGACATCGTTGATCGTCGCTCTGCGTCCACCCTTGGCCGCGCGCGCGTCGTCGTGAGCCAATTGGTCCTCCCTGAGATCGATCCCTGCCATAACCCCGACTGAGCCTCAGCGCCAATAACGGGGGACAGGTGGCGTTGACACCGGTTTCCTAAGCCGGTCATATCCAGCCCGATCTCCCGTGAGGCCCTCTTGACCGACAGCAACGAATTGGCGGCGGCCGCATGAGACTGGCGCACATCCAGCCCGACGATGCGGCGCGCGAGGTGGCGCAGCGTTTTGTCGCTGCGCGCCTGGCGGGAAGGGCGACCCAAGGGTATCCCGGGACCATCCCGGACGGCATGGCCGAAGCCTATGCGATCCAGGACGCGGCCATCGGCCTGTACCCGGGCCGCGTCGTGGGCTGGAAGGTCGGCGGCGTGCCGCCTGGGCTGCAGGAGACCCTCAGAGTGCACCGGGTCGCCGGCGCCATCTTCGATTGCAATGTGTGGGGGCCCGCGACCGGCGAGATCGCGGTTCCCGGCATCCCCGGAGGCTTCACCGCCGTCGAGGCGGAATTCGTGGCCAGGATCGGCGGCGACGTGGATCCGGCGCGTATGGACTGGTCCCTGGCCGACGCGATCGCCGAGGTGGACGCCGTCTTCATCGGCGTGGAGATCGCCGGCAGTCCCTTGTCCGAGATCAACGACCTGGGTTCGGCGGTCGTCGCCTCCGATTTCGGCAACAATGCCGGCCTGATCATGGGGCTCCCTGTGCCTGACTGGCGCGAAAGGATCGACGCCATCCAGGCCGAGACGATCGTGAACGGCGTTTCGCTCGGGACCGGGGGGGCGCAGTCCCTGGCCGGCGGGGCGATGGAATCGGTCCGGTTCCTGCTGGAGCACTGCACCCGCTGGGGCCGCCCGCTGACCGCCGGGACCCTGATCTCCACCGGGGCGGTGACCGGCGTCCATCGCGTCGCCATCGGCGATCGGGCCGTGTGCGACTTCAGGGGGATCGGCCAAATCCGCTGTCGGATCGAAAAGGCCAGGCCGCGGGATTGAGACGTTCGGACGAGCGTCCGCAGAGGCGCCGGCCAGGAAACAAGGAAGAGGCGCATCAGATGACATTCGCAAACCCGCCGGCTCCCCCGGTTCCGCCTCCGACAGAAGCGCCGCCTGCGGCCGGACGCTATCGATGGATCGTCGTCTGGCTGCTGTTCGCAGCCATGGTCATCAACTACGTGGACCGACAGGCGCTCGGGGTGCTCAAGCCCACCCTGATGGGTGAATTCGGCTGGTCGGAAACCAACTATGCCGACATCGTCTTCTGGTTTCAGTTCGCCTACGCCATCTCCTATCTGTTGTGGGGCCGCATCGTCGATCGCATCGGCGCGCGCTGGGGGTTCGGCCTGGCCTTCATCATCTGGCAGATCGCGTTTTTCGCCCATGCCGGCATTCGCAGTTTGAACACCGCGATCATCGCCCGCATCGGTCTGGGCATAGGCGAGGGCGGCGGATTTCCCGCTGGCATCAAGGCCGTTACCGAGTGGTTCCCCAAGAAGGAACGCGCCTTCGCCGTGGGTCTTTTCAACGCCGGCACGAATATCGGCGCCATCCTGACGCCGCTGCTCATTCCGCTGGTCGCCTCGGTCTGGCTCGGGACGCGCGACAACCCGAACTGGCAGGCAGCCATCCTGATCCTCGGAGCTCTCGGCCTCCTGTGGGTTCCCATCTGGTTCCTGGTCTATCGCGAGCCGCGCAAGCACCCGAAAGTGAGCGACGCTGAGCTGGCGTATATCGAACAGGATCCCGCTGACCCGGTGGAGAAGGTCGGCTGGCTGAAGCTGCTCACCGTCCGCGAGACCTGGGCCTATGCGGTCGGGAAGTTCCTGATCGATCCCATCTGGTGGTTCTTCCTCTTCTGGCTGCCGGGCTTCCTGGGCGACCGCTACGATCTGGACCTGCTGACCTTCGGGCCGCCGCTCGTGGCGATCTATCTCCTGTCGGACGTTGGCTCGGTGGGCGGCGGCTGGCTTTCGAGCCGGTTCATGAAAGCGGGGATGAGCCTCAACAACGCTCGCAAGCTCACCATGCTGATCTGCGCCCTCGCCGTTGTACCGGTTGCTTTCGCCTCCATGGCCGACAACGTCTGGCTGGCGGTGCTCATCATCGGCGTGGCGACAGCGGCGCACCAGGGCTTCTCGGCCAACCTGTATGCCTTGCCCGGCGATGTCTTCCCCCGGTCGGCGGTCGGCTCCGTGGTCGGCATCGGGGGCATGATCGGCGGGTTCGGCGGCATGGCAATGGCCAAGTACGCCGGCTACGTCCTGGACCAGATCGGCAGCTACACCCCGATCTTCGTGGTGGCGGCGTCGGCCTACCTCCTGGCCCTGCTGGTCGTCCACCTGTTGTCGCCGAGGTACGAACCCGCCCGGCTCTGACGGGGGGCAGGGGGGGCAGGGGGGCACGGGGCGGCGGTCGCCGTCGCCCCGTGTTTGCGCTGTGTCAGAGGCCAGTGAACTGCTCGGGCGGCAGGGCGCGGTGCGTGAACCGCGCCTCCTGGATCGCGCCCCGGAAATAATCGACGCGGTTCAGTCGGCAACCCACGGAGGCGACGCCGGCTCCCTGGGCCACGAAGGCGATCTCCGCCTCGCCTTGCAGAACGCCGTCAACGTAGCTGCGATAGCGGGATCCGTCGCAGGTCTGGGCCACATGCGTCCAGCGCCCGAGCGGATGACGCTTCTCGGGAAACAGCAGCGGCTGGTTGTACCCTGGGCCCTTCACGAAGGTGTCCAGGGCCCATTCCTGGCCATACACCCGGATCTCGAACAGCATTCGGGTGCCGCCCGAGGCGCCGCCTGGACGCGGCGGTTCCTCCTGTAGATGCAGCCATCGCTGCTCATGCGCGCCGCCGTCCGGCCGAAAGATCGCCTCCATGGTGAAGGCTGCGGCGCCCGCCAAGGGATGCTCGCTCAGGAACATTGCGTCATCCGTTCCGTCGAACAGCAGGGCGGGACCGCGTCGCCCCTCGATGATGGAGGGCGCGCCTTCAAGACGGGCCGGCCTTCCTCCGATCTGGTCCGTTCGATCGAAGCGCCAGACCGTTTGCGACGTTTTCCGATCCCTCAGGGTGGCGCACCCTCCCATAGCAAGCCCGCCGGCCAAGGCGGATCGCCGACTGATTTTGGTCCCGACCGCCATCCCTATTCCTCAAGGCGCGCGGGGAGGGGGTACGCGATGATGAGCACCAGATCCTCTTGGCCCACCTGACGGATGCCGACATCCGCGCCCTCGTAGAGATAGGCCGCCATCCCCGCTTCCAAGGGCGTGGTCTGGTCGTCGGAGGTCACCACGCCCACGCCGTTCAGAACGTAGTAGATTTCATCGTGGCTCAGCACGTGCATGCCGATCGACGCGCCGGGATGCAGGACCCGCTTGCGGAACTCGAAGTTGCGAGCCGGCGCGGCGTCCGACAGACGATAGGCGGTGCTCATTCCGCTTCCACCGTGAGGCGGCGGCTGCTCCACACGCACATCCGCCTCGCGAACCACCACCATCTGTCTGGCGGAGGGATCCTGGATTATCAGAACGGTGGAGATCAGGAGAACGTCGAGCATCGGATTTCTCGTTGGTAAAAGGGGCCGAGCGTTCGAGCCGCGCTGTCCGGGCTTCGACGAACACCATTATGGTGGCATCGCGAGCGGGCTGGTTCCGGGCTTGCGGTCTTGCTCGTCATCTGCCTATCCTCGATCTGATACCGGTGTCAGGAAATGCTGCGCATAGGTTAGACACCGGTGTCAAATGGATCGGGCGAAGTTCCGACCAGAACATATCGAGGAGTCGGCCGGGCCGACGCATGGGAGGTTTCGATGTCGCACCAGTGGGCAGCCATGCCTGATGTTCGTACGCTCAAGCTGGGCGCGTCCAGCCTTGTCCTATCGCTCGCCCTTGGCGCCTCGCCTGCCTTGGCGCAGGACCCGGGACAGGCGCAGGATGAAGACACCCAAGTCGATGAAATCGTCGTCACGGGCTTCCGCGCCAGCCTGAGCGCCGCGCTGGACATCAAGCGCCGCGAGGCCGGCGTCGTCGACGCCATCGTGGCCGAGGACATCGCCGACTTCCCCGATCTGAACCTGGCCGAGGCGATCCAGCGCATTCCGGGCGTGTCGATCGACCGCGACGCCGGTGAGGGTCGCTCGCTGACCGTGCGCGGCCTCAGCGCCGACTTCACCCGCACCCGCATCAACGGCATGGAGGCCCAGGCCACCACCGGCGGCACGGATTCCTCGGGCGGCGCCAACCGGGGCCGTGGTTTCGACTTCAACGTCTTCGCAGCCGAGCTCTTCAACTCGATCACCGTGCGCAAGACGGCCGCGGCGGAGACGGAGGAGGGGTCGCTCGGAGCCACCATAGACCTTCAGGCCACGCGGCCGTTCGACTACGACGGCTTCACCGCCGCCGCCTCGATCCAGGGCGGGTGGAACGACCTGTCGGAGAGCACCAACCCACGCGGGGCCCTGCTGCTGTCCAATACCTGGGGCAACGGTCGTTTCGGAGCCCTGATCTCGGCGGCCTACAGCGAGCGCGACCTGTTCGAGGAAGGGTTCAGCTCGGTGCGTTGGGCCCCGGCCGCGGCGCCAGGCGCGACCAATAGCGGCGGCTTTTGCAGCCCGGTGGGCGTCACGCCCCAGAACCCGGGCAACAGCTCGGCCAACGGCTCCTCGGCCGCCAACTGCGCCGTGGGCGTCGCCCGGCCGGCGAACACCGCCTCGAATATCGCGGCCTACAACACCGCCAATCAGGCCGGGGTCTTCATTCCCCGCCTGCCGCGCTTCGGCCGGCTGACGCACCACCAGGAGCGGCTGGGCCTGACGGGCTCGCTGCAGTTCCGACCCACCGATTCGACGACCATGAGCCTGGACGTCCTGCACTCCAAGCTGGAGGCCACCCGCCAAGAAGATTTCCTCGAGGCGCTGTCGTTCAGCCGAAACGCCGCTGCCGGCGGCCAGACGCAGATCGCGGTGCGTCAGGCAGAGGTTCAGAACAACATGCTGGTCTACGGCGTGTTCGACAATGTCGATATCCGGTCGGAGCAACGCTACGACGAACTCTCGACGGAGTTCACCCAGGTCAGCTTCACCCTGGACCACGACTTCTCCGATCGTCTGCGCGGCCGGTTCTATGCTGGACGCGCAGAGTCGCTGTTCGACAACCCGGTCCAGACGACCGTCACCCTGGATCGCCAGAACACCCAAGGTTATTCGTTCGACTTCCGCGGCGACCGATCCTCGACGCCACTAATCGACTACGGTTTCGACGTCGCCAATCCGGCGAACTGGTCCTGGCGCGACATCTCGCTCGGAACGGCGCTGGCCTCGCTGCCGCGTTCCGAAATTCGCCTGCGGCCCAATGGCGTCGAGACCATCTTCGAATCCTTGCAGGGCGACCTGGCCTTTGACCTGAACGACACGGTTACCCTGAAGGCCGGGTTCAACTACAAGACCTATTCGTCGGATTCCTTCGAGTTCCGCCGCACCGACGAGACGGTGGTTCCCACCCTGCCGGCCGGGACGACGGTGGCCAGCATCTCCAATCTGCTCACCGGCTTCGGCTCCGGTCTCAACTACGGCGGCAACGCCACCAGCTGGGTGCGCCCGGACCTGCCGGCGATCGCCAGCCTGTTCAACATCTACTGCAACTGCAACACGGGCGTGCCGGGCGGCGACTTCAGCCTGACCAGCATCACCAACGGCAACGCTCGCGGCGGCAACAGGCTGATCGAAGAGGAGGATACCGCCTTCTACATTCAGGCCGACTTCGACACGATGCTGATGAACATGCCGCTGCGCGGCAACGTCGGCGTCCGTCAGGTCAACACTCAGCTCTATGCCCAGGGATACAGCTCGACCGGCGGCGGCACCCTGGTCGAAGGGACGAACGAGTACGACGACACCCTGCCGTCGCTGAACCTGGCGCTGGAGCCGATGGACGACCTGGTCGTGCGCTTCGGCGCCGCCAAGGTCATGGCCCGTCCGCAGATCGGAAACACGCTCGCGGGCACCAACTACCTGGTGCCGACCACCTCGCTGAACGCGTCGGGCCCCAACTTCACGGCGTCGATCGGCAACGTCGGCCTGGAACCCTTCCGGGCCAACACCTACGACCTCAGCGTTGAGTGGTACTTCGCCGAGGACGCGCTCCTGTCCTTCGCCTACTTCTACAAGGACATCGACACCTACATTCAGATCATCCGACAGGACCTGCCCTATACGGACCTGACGGCCCTGAACCCCTCGGCCTTCGCGCCCGGCTTCTGCACCGGCGTATGCTCCGGTTCGACGGTGTTCCAGCTGACCAGCGCGGTGAACACCGATGGTGGTCCGCTTAGGGGCTTCGAGATCAGCTACCAGCAGCCCTTCACCTTCCTGCCGGGACCGCTGGAGAACCTGGGCGTGCAGCTGAACTACACCCACGTCGAGAGCGAGATCGACTACTGCAACGACGCCCTGTGCGCCGCAGTGGTGACGGCCGACCTGATCAACCTGTCGCCGACCTCGTACAACGGCACCCTGTATTACGAGGACGACCGGTTCTCGGCCCGGGTCTCGGCCGCCTTCCGCGATTCCTACCTGCAGAACGTGCCGGGACGGAACGGCAACAACATCGAAGGCAAGCAGGAGACCTTCAACCTGGACGCCTCAGCCTCGTTCAACCTGACCGACCAGGTGACCCTGACCTTCGAGGGCCTTAACCTGACGGATGAAGACAACCACCAGTTCGTCGGCGACGGAGCCAGTCGCGAAAGCACCTCCGTCTTCCACCACACCGGCCGGCAGTTCTACCTGGGCGCCCGCTACCGCTTCTGACGCTATCTCCTGAGGGCGTCGCACTCGCCGGCTCGGACCATCCGTCCGGGCCGGCATTTTGTTGTTCTCGAGACTGGTGTTCGCGGCTGACGGCGCGGCCGACGCCTGGCTGTCTAGCGGCAGGGCCGGTGGCGGAGAGGGTGGGATTCGAACCCACGGTACCCGTAAAGGCACGCCGCATTTCGAGTGCGGTACATTCGACCACTCTGCCACCTCTCCGCGGGGCCGATAGACGCTTGGTCGAGCGAGCGGCTTCTCTAATGGCCCGCGATCCGATCCGCAAGCGGGAACGGTCGCGGCTCGACCCTCATCTTTGGGCGGGCAGGGCCAGGCCGGGCGCGTGGCCGCCGCCGGGCTCCACGCCCTTGAAGCGGAACAGTTCAGCGGGCCGGCCTCCCGTGTCGGCGGTCAGTCGGCCGGTCGGCTCCACGAGGTTCGTCCGCTCCACGCCGCGCCGGAAGTTCTGCTTGTGCAGCGACAGTCCCGCCACCGCCTCGGCGGCCGCCTGCAGTCCGCTGAGGGTGAAGGTCTCCGGCGCGAGATCGAACAGCACCGGGCGGTATTTCAGCTTGCTGCGCAGCCGGCCCAGGCCGGTCGCCAGGATGCGCCGGTGGTCGGAACTCAGGGGCAGGCCCATCGGGAGGGGGGGGGGAGGTATGCCTCGGTCGCGCGCCGCCTCGGCGACCAGGCCCGCCTCGTACAGCAGTTCATAGCGATCCAGCGCCTGCTCCTCGTCCCAACGGGCGCCTTGGCCGAGGGCGAACAGACTCTCGATACGCGCGCGGCGCTGCGTGTCGGACCCGGCCCAGGCCGTCAGGCCGTTCGCCAGGCCGGCGACGGCCTCCCCGACGCCGCTGCGGCGGTCTTCCCAGGGAAAGATGTCGAAGATCGGGGTCCAGCGCGCGTCCGCCGCCGTCGCCCGGGCAGCTTCGCGCGTCAGGGCGAGGTAGCCGACCGACACGTCACGACCGCTGGCGCCCGGACCGCGACCGCTCCGACCCGCGTCCCCGAAGGTGTAGAGCTGCTCGACGAACCCCAGGCGGAACCCCGTCTGGGCCGTCACGAAGGACCGCAGGGCGAGTTCGAAGGTGCGGTCGTCCTCGGGATCGAAGGGGCCGAAGGGCAGGGCGGGCCGTCCGTCCGGTCCGGGGGTGGTCAGGACGACCGCCTCGCGGTCGCGAAGGGCGAAGATGACCGCCGACAGGCCGATGCGGACGCCGCTGTCGCCGCCCGTCGACATGGCTATTCCGTATGCCAGGCGTCGGCGGGCGGGAGCAGGCCCACGGCGCCGGCCAGGACCCTGAACCGCTCCAGGTATCGCGCCTGGGCGAGCGACGGCGCCTGCGGCTCGATGATCAGGTCATAGCCGGCCGGGGGCGCCCCGAAGAACCGAAGGGCCTCGTCCCGGTCGAATCCGGCCAGTTGCGTCGCCTCGAAATAGGCGCAGGCGCGGTCGGCCTTCTTAATCAGGCTCTTGATCGCGACCGGCGTCTTGGCCGGCAGGCCGAACCGCACGTGGATGGCGTGCTCCAGTCGCGCCTCGAAATCCTTGTAGCTGACGCCCAAGGCCGACTTGAACGGCGAGATCATGTCGCCGATCACATACTCCGATGCGTCATGCAGCAGCGCGGCCAGCCGCCATTTCGGCTCCAGGCCCGGTTTCATGTGTGCCGCGATCTCCTCGACCACGACGCTGTGCTGGGCCACCGAAAAGGCGTGTTCGCCGACCGTCTGGCCGTTCCAGCGGGCGACCCGGGCGAGCCCATGGGCGACGTCCTCGATCTCGATGTCGAAGGGCGACGGATCGAGCAGATCGAGCCTGCGGCCGGACAGCATCCTCTGCCACGCGCGGGGCGCCTTGTCCGGCGCGGGTTTGGAGGAGGCGGGGCGGGGCATGAGGCGCGTCACCTGACCTATCCCGTCCCGGGGATCAAGCCTTGCCTCACTCCCCGACGTTGAGGCCGACCAGGGCCTTGGCGGCGTCGAACACCCGATCGTTGTTCTTGTCCTTGGATCTCACGGTGGCGATCACGACGGGGCCGCCGGCAGGGCCCCGCGCCTCGTATCCCACCAGCCGCCAGCCGTCGGACGAGGCGCGGTTGTCGGTCAGGATGTAGGTGGTGCGAACCGCCTCGCCGGGCGCCCGTGTGCGGATCTCGGCGGCGTCGTCGTGCGCCTGGACGCTGACCGATTCGTCGGCCGTCTGAATGGCCACCTGGCCGTCGCTGTCGTCGGCACGGATGGTGAAGCCGCCGATGCGAACGTCGGCACGGTCGCCCTGGGCGTTGACGGACAGGCCGGGCATGCGCACGCGGGCGTCCTCTCCCCGGGCGTCGACCTGGAGTCCCGGCAGACGGACATGGGCCTGATCGGTGGCGGCGGTTCTGGCGTCCGCCTGAGCCGCGGCGGTGTCGGCGGACCGCGCGTCCGTGTCCGCCTGGGCCGCCCTGGCATCGGCGGCATTGGCCTGGGCGTCGGCGACGCGGGCGTTCAGGTCGGCCACCGTATGGGGCAGGGCCGACTTCAGCTGCTGCTCGAAGGCTGCCAGCACGGTCTCCGCGCTGCTTCCAGCCTCGAGCTTGACGAGATGTAGCGACACCTCCGCGCCCTTCGGTCCGGAGTAGACGCACACCCGGCCGTCCGATTGAGCCGAGCCCTTGCGCGTGAGTACGCCCTGGGTCTCAGGGCACTGCAGGGTGTCGACGACCTTCAGGACGCCCTTCGCCTCGGTGTCCGTTCGCGTGCTGGAGATACGCACCGAGCGGTCGCCATCGCAGGCTGCCGCCAGGGCGGCGACGGCGCAGATTGGAACAAGAAGATGGCGCATGGTCTGGAACCTCTGAACCGCCTTATCCCGCGCCCCGCCCCCGGGGCGCCAGTGAAATCGCGGTAATCGCCGTGACGAAAACTGTCGAGGGGCGACATCTTTTCGTCCGCATTTCATCCGCCTGGCCGGCTACCCTCTCGGCGGCTCAGGAATGCCAGACGTTCGAAGAGGTGGACGTCTTGCTCGTTCTTGAGCAGGGCGCCGTGAAGCGGTGGGATCAGCTTTGTGGGAGAACGTTCGCGCAGGGATTCGGCGGACAGCTCGTCGACCAGGAGCAGCTTCAGCCAATCCAGCAATTCGGATGTGGAAGGCTTCTTCTTCAGGCCCGGGGTCTCGCGGATCTCGTAGAAGGTCTTCAACGCATCCGCGACCAGGCGCGGCTTGATGCCGGGGAAGTGCACCTCGACGATGGCCTGCATGGTCTCGGCGTCCGGGAAGCGGATGTAGTGGAAGAAGCAGCGGCGCAGGAAGGCGTCCGGCAGCTCCTTTTCATTGTTCGAGGTGATGACCACCACAGGCCGCACCTCAGCGCGGATCGTCTCGTCGGTCTCCTGGACATAGAACTCCATCCGGTCGAGTTCCTGGAGCAGGTCGTTGGGAAACTCAATGTCGGCCTTGTCGATCTCGTCGATCAGCAGGACGGGGCGGACGGTAGAGGTGAAGGCCTCCCACAGCTTGCCCTTCTTGAGATAGTTGCGGACGTCGTGAACGCGGGCCTCGCCCAGCTGGCTGTCGCGCAGACGGCTGACGGCGTCGTATTCGTACAGGCCGTTGTGGGCCTTGGTCGTCGATTTGACGTGCCAGGTGATCAGGGGCGCATCCAGCGCCTCGGCCAGCTCATAGGCCAGGACTGTCTTGCCGGTCCCGGGCTCGCCCTTGATCAGCAGCGGCCGTTCCAGAGTCACCGCCGCGTTCACCGCGATCTTCAGATCGGGGGTGGCGATGTATTTCGAAGTCCCTTCGAACCGCTGGGAAGGGGGAGGGGTCATCGGCTGGCTCCGGCGTCTCCATCCTGGCCTAGCGGATGGAGACGCCGGTTAACAGCGATAAGCTGGTTCAGGTGATCCGCTTAACCGAGACCGGATCGCTGGCCGGGAAGGTTTCCTCCACGCCCTCGTCGACGAGGGCCTCCTGCCGATTTTCGGCCTCCTTGCCGTCGAGTTGATCCGGCTTCTGACCGCCATCCAGGGTGTCGCAGCGCGTGGCGTGCGGGGCGTTCACATCCCTGTCCTTTGAAGTCGGCGAACCGTTGGGTGCAGCGTCGGCGTTTGCGGCGCCTGCGTTCGGCATGGCTTGATTGCTCATTACAAAGTCTCCTTGTCGTCCACGTCGCCGTCTGGTCCGTAGCCGAGGTCGGCGATGTCGTCGTCCGAGAGGCGTTTCGATTCCCAATGGGCGGCGCTGGCCTGGGCTCCGCGCTCGTTCTCCATCAGACCTGAATAGACCAGTTCGACTTCGTCGCTGGCCGCCAGGCCATCGCTCTCGGAATCGATTTCGCTCAGGCGCGGGCTGTCGACGCCGAACAGTTCGTCGCCCTCGGGTTCGACGCCATCGGCGGCCAGACGATCGTCCAGGTCGATGTCGTCCTCGTCGAACTCGTCCTCGTCGGCGTCGCCCTCGGCCTGGGTGACGTCCAGGACGTCCGGCAGTTCCTCGAAGGTCTTGAACTCGTTCGGCTCGCGGACGCCGTCGCCCTCGTCGTAGTTGTCTTCATCGAAGACCTCCGACTGGTCCTGCTCGTCAGCTTCGTAGGCGGGTATGTCGGTCATGCGGGCGCTCCCTGTTCAGGAATGCAAACGCCCGCGCTTCATCCGCCGTTCCAGTTTCCCACCACGGCGGCGTCCAGCGCCTGGCGCACCTTCCCGATCGCCTCCGGCCAGCCATCGAACCGGCCCGTCGCGAAGGTCCGCACGCGGGGATAGAAGGGATAGCGGTCGGTCCCCAGCAGATGCCAGTCGTCCGGCGCGTGGATCAGCCAGGTGCGCGCCCCGACCGCCGCGGCGATATTGGTCCCGGCGATCCCTGGCCCGACGACGAGGTCCAGGGCGACCGACAGGGCCGCGACATCCTCCAGGTCGTTCTTCAGGTCTATCGGCGGCGTCCAGATGCGCACGCCGGCGGCCTCGGCCTCGGCGAGGTCCTCGGCCGTGTCGCCACACTGCAAGTTCACCATGATGCAGCCGGGCGCGGTCAGGATCGGCGACCAGCGCTCGAAGCTGGAGAAGTAACGAGCGCGCACCCCGGTCATCACCAGGCTCTTCCAGTGCAGTCCAACCTTCAGTCCGTCGCCCAGCCCAGCCAATTCGCGGCGCCAGTGCGCGACCCGGTCGGGATCGGCCGTCAGATAACCGTCTCGGTCGGGAAAATCCGACACATCCGCCCGGAAGTCCGGCAGCAGCGACGCCATTGGCATCCAGCCGTCCAGCTTGCCCTCGCGTTCCGCGACCTCCTCGGCGAAGGGGACGAAGCGTGTCAGCCGCCCCTCCAGCCGCACCGCCCGGTGCGCGCCCACGACAACGGTGGGGAAGCTGCGCTGGAACAGGTCCACCAGACGGGCCTCGACCGCCAGATACACCCGGCCCGTCGGCCCTACCGCCTCGACCAGGTCCGGCACGCAGCCGCCGAAGACCATCTCGTCGGCGATGCCCTGTTCGCCGACGACCAGCACGCGTTTGCCCGACAGACCGGTCCCGGGCTCGATACGCGGGGCATCCACCGCCACCCGCATGGCCTCGGGCAGGGCCGGGTCCAGCCGCACCTCGTAGGCGCTGAAGCCCTCACGCAGCCGCCCCATGCCCATCAGCAGCATGGCGCGGGCCATCTTCATCATGGCGACCTCATAGTCGCTGTCGGCGCCCGCCATGGCCGCGTCCAGATCCGTCAGCGCGGCCTCGGCCTCGCCCAGGGTCTGGCGGGCGTTGGCGCGGTTGTAGCGGGCCTTGGCGAAGTCGGGTTCGAGCCGCAGCGCCTCCTCGAAGAAGGTCAGCGACCCCTTCATGTCCCCCTGGTCGCTCAGCACCGTGCCGAGCGTGTTCCACAGCACGGGGCTGCCCGGCTCGATCTGGATGAGCTCGCGCAGCACCTGGATCGCATCGCCGTAGCGTCGCTGGTCGCGCAGCACGCAGGCCAGGTTGTTGGTTCCCTCGACGTGCCCCGGCTCGACCGAGAGGAATTTGAGCAGCAGCTTCTCGGCGATGTCGAGGTAGCCCAGCCGTTGCGCCAGCCGACCCAGGTCGTGGGCGATGTGCCGCTCGTCGTCGGCCAGCTTCAGCGCCGCCTCATAGGCCGTGATCGCCTGTCCCAGGTCGCCGGACTTCTCTCGGCAGATGGCCAGCAGGTGCCAGGCCACACTGGACCGCTCGTCCAGCTTCAGCGCCTCTAGGGCGCGCGCGGCGCCGCTCTGGAAGTCGCCCATCCGCACCAGGCCGACGGCGGCCTTCAGCTTGTCGACCACCTTTTGCTGGACCCGCGCGCCGCCTCGAGCCGCCAGATCCCGCGACAGTCTCCGGATGGCCTCGGGCGAGGCCGCGTCTCCCGCCGTCCCCTGGGCGCCGACCAGCGGCGCATGGGCCGCCACGTCGGGGTCGGCGTCTTCCGAACGCTGGGGGAGGGCTGCGGCGAGCGCGGTCATCAGCGAATCCTCATCGAACAGAGGCTAGCCTGAGGGCCGCGTCAGAACATCTGGTTAACCATGACTGTTTAGCCTCCCTTCGGTCCGCCCCGGCTAAGCCTGACGCACGGGGGACCCGGGGAACTGGCTCGATGCCGCTCAAACTTTCGCTCAAGCCTGGCGAGAAGTTCGTCCTGAACGGCGCTGTGGTCCAGAACGGAGACCGTCGCGGCGTCCTGATCCTGCAGAACAAGGCGTCGGTCCTGCGCGAGAAGGACATCATGCAGGTCGAGGACGTGAACACCCCGGCTCGCCGCGTCTATTTCCCGGTGATGATGATGTACCTCGACGAGACGGCGGCTCCGCGCGTCTACGACGAGTTCGTCATGCGCCTGTCGGAATTCATGTCGGCGGTGAAGAACCCCGAGGTGCTCGCCGACTGCGTGGCCACGTCCAAGCATGTGCTGGCCCGCGAGTACTACAAGGCCCTGATGGCCGCACGTAAACTGGTGGACTACGAAGAGCAGAGGTTGGGGAATGCTTCAGGCCTACAAGCAGGCGGCGACGCGGGCTGAGGCTCCGCGCGACCTGGAATACCGCCTGTTCGGTCAGGTGACCCGCGCTCTGATCCACGCCTCGACCGTCGACAAGGCGGACGTGGCCACCCGTATCGACGCGCTGGACTGGAACCGTCGGCTTTGGTCGACGCTGGCGACCGACTGCTCGGACCCGGACAATGTCCTGCCTAAGCCCCTGCGGGCCCAGATCATCTCGCTCAGCCTGTTCATCAGTCGCCACTCCTCGGCGATCATGCGGGGCGAAGAGGACTTCGAGACCCTGATCGACATCAATCGGATGATGATGCAGGGCCTTTCGGGCCAGGCCCAGGCGGCCTGACGCCACGTCAGAGGGTCCCGGCAAATCTCGCCGGGCGGAAACTGCGGCGGTTACAGCGCAGCCGGTCTCGAGACCTAAAGCATTGAGATGAAAGGGCCCGTCGCGACTCTGGACTCGGCCCCGTCCTTGCGTGTGCGCGTGCGAACCAAAACGGTTCGGCGGCCAGAAGGCCGTCGCACATCCAGAATGGAAGGACGACCGCATGCTCTCGAGCTCGGTGAACACCAACGTGGGCGCAATGATCGCGCTCCAGAACCTGAACGCGACCAACGCTGACCTGGCGACCACCCAGAACCGGATCAACACCGGCAAGAAGGTGGGCTCCGCCAAGGACAACGGCGCCATCTGGGCCATCGCCCAGGGGCAACGGGCCGACATCGGCGCGTTGGGTGCGGTGAAACAGTCGCTCGACCGAGGCGTCGCCGCGGTCGATGTGGCCATGGCGGCGGGCGAGACGGTCTCCGACCTCTTGCTCCAGATGAAGGAGAAGGCACTCGCGGCTAAGGATGCGTCGCTCAGTTCGGCGTCCCGCAAAGCGCTCAACGAGGATTTCAAGGCCCTGCGCGACCAGATCGCCAGCGTCACGAACAACGCCACCTTCAACGGGGTCAACCTGCTGAGGACCGGCGCGGTGAACTTCACCGCCCTCGCCAACGCCGATGGGTCCAACGTGCTGACCGTGGCGGCCGAGGTTCTGTCCCTGGGCTCGACCAACGTCACCGTGGCGACGACGCAGTCGATCGACACCCTCACCAAGGCCACGGCGTCCTTGACGGCCGTGAACGCCTCCATCGACAACGTCTCGGCGGCTCTGGCCCGGATGGGCACGAACTCCAAGAAGCTGTCGACCCACCTGACCTTCGTCGGCAAGCTGACGGATGCGTTGGAGTCGGGCGTGGGCAACCTGGTGGACGCCGATCTGGCGAGGGAAAGCGCCAAGCTCCAGGCCCTGCAGACCAAGCAGCAACTGGGGGTTCAGGCGCTGTCCATCGCCAACCAGACGCCGCAGTTGGTCCTGTCGCTGTTCCGCTAAGCGTTTTCAGGTACCGGGCGCCGGGGAGGGGAACACCCTCTCCGGCGCCGTCTTTTTGGCCATGGTCACGAAGTCGCGACCGGTATTGGCGAATTCCGGAAATCAGTCCTACCTAGGGTCGTGCGCCAGTTCGTGGCGTGTTCCTGAAAGGAGGTGATCCAGTGTCTCATTGTCATCAATCGCGTGCGGTGACCGCGACCCTGGCTTCTTCGGAGGTCCGGGCCTGACCTTTCAGGCTTGAGTTTCGGTCGGCCGCCTCGCGGTCAGACAATGTTCGAAGGCCCGTCGCGCCAGCCGCGTCGGGCCTTCTTCATATATGGCGTGGCTTACCCCAGACCGACCGTCTGCTGCACCCACTCCCAGGAGCTCAACGCGAGCCGCGACACCACCTCCCAGGCCAGCCAAAGGAACAGGCTGAACCCCGTGGCGATCACCCAGCCAGCGATGATCACCAGACCATCTCGCTGCATCAGTCCGAAACCGAACGCAGCTACCGCCAGGGATGGGAAGAGGTTGGCGCCCCATAACGGCAGGATCAGGATCACGCACATCACGCTGGCCGCCGCGCCGATCAGTATCTCGGCAAGGGGGCTGCTGAGCAGAAGCAGCCGGGGCCGAGAGGCTCGCTCCACCCATCTCAGGGGCTTCATCACCTTGGCGACGGAGGTGCGGAATGCGTCGCGTTCGACCGCGCTGGCCAGCGCCCGCCGCGGAAGCCACAGCTGATCGCGCCTCAGCACCAGCTGGACGCAGACCAGCAGCATCGGGATGCCGATGATGGTAGTCGTTCCGGGCACTGCCCCGATCACGGCGCTGAGCAGGCCCAGGAACAGCATCATCGCCCCGATGCCCCGCTCGCCGAAAGCGTCGATCAACTCTCCTAGATAGAGCTTGGGGTCGCGCTTCTGGCCGATGTCGAACAGAACCTGGGAGAAGGCCCGCGTGTCGCTCTCATAGTCGTAGTGGGGCATCGGGCGCTCGATGGTTGCGATTCCGACTTAGGGCCGACGCCCTTCTCGCGCCACTTAACAAACGGACATGCGGCGTTTCAGATCACGGTGGCGATCCAGTCCATTCTGCCCTGAAAGCTTGAGCCCACGCGGTACCAGGATGGCCACGGTCAAGGCCGTCTTCAGCCACTTCTGACCAACGCCACGGCTTGGCCGGTAGAGGCTTTTGTCGAACAATGGCGATCGCCTGTCGCCCAACCTGGGGCAGACTCGTTCCGAAGCTTCATCGCAGACCGAAGGTCGATAGAAATAGACCTTTCCAAGGCGTCTGAAGTCCCTTAGCGGTCCCGCATCACAGTTTTCTGGTGCCCTGATGCGCAAGATGATCCTTCCCGCCGTTCTTGCGGCGACTGCAGTCGCTACCCCGGCCCTCGCCGTCCCAGTCGACTGGACGATCAACGCCACCTTTTCCGACGGCGGCACCATCACCGGCACCTGGACCTACGACAACGCCGTCCCTGGCGGGCTCATGACCAACATCAATGTAACGACCAGTGGGGGTGCCCGCCCCTCGGTGACCTATGACACGCGCCTCAGCGGCGGCACGAACGGCTTCGTTCTTGCGACCGCAGGCGCCGCCGGTCCGGACTATCCCTGCCTCATCGTCGGCTTCAATCTGGGCATGGGCGACGAGGGTGGGACACTGAACATCATTCGCGACGTCGAAGGCGATGCGCCGGATCCCGCTTGCGCCGGCGCGTTCGTGTCAACCCGCGCCCTGACCGGGGGCACGGCGACCGGCGTGGTCGCGGGGCCGCCGGCCATTCCGACGATGACGGAATGGGCCATGATCGGCCTGACGACGCTGCTGGCTGCGGCGGGCGGACTGTTCGTCGCTCGCCGGCGTCGCATAGCCTGAGAATCCAACGACTACGGGCGTGGCAGGGCCAGGAGCGTCTGGCCCTTTCCGCTAACCCAGCAGTTCGCGTCCAATCAGGAAGCGCCGGATCTCGTTCGTTCCCGCGCCGATGTCATAAAGCTTCGCGTCGCGGACTAGCCGCTCGACCGGCCACTCCTTGGTGTAGCCGGCGCCGCCTAGCGCCTGAACCGCCTCCAAGGTGACCTTCACCGCGTTTTCGGAGGCCAGCAGGATGGCCCCGGCAGCGTCATAACGTGTCGTCTTCCCCGCATCGCAGGCCCGCGCAACAGCGTAGACGTAGGTCCGCGCGCTGTTCAGAGCCACGTACATGTCGGCGACCTTGGCCTGCATCAGCTGGAAGCTGCCGATCGGCTTGCCGAACTGCTTGCGCTCGCGGACGTAGGGCAGGACGACGTCGAGCGCCGCCTGCATGATGCCGAGCGGTCCAGCCGACAGCACCGCCCGCTCATAGTCGAGCCCGCTCATCAGCACGCCGGCGCCGCCGCCGACCGAGCCCATGACGTTCTCTTCCGGGACCTCGCAGTCCTCGAACACCAGTTCGGCGGTGTCGGAGCCGCGCATGCCCATCTTGTCCAGCTTCTTAGAGACGCTGAACCCCTTGAAGCCCTTCTCGATCAGGAAGGCGGTGACCCCGCCGTTGCCCTCGCCGGTACGCGCATAGACCACCAGGGTCTCGGCGTGGGGCGCATTGGTGATCCAGAACTTGGTCCCGTTCAGGACGTAGCGATCGCCGCGCTTCTCGGCCCGAGTCTTCATGGACATGACATCGGAACCCGACGCGACCTCCGACATGGCCAGCGACCCGACGTGCTCGCCGGAGATCAGCTTGGGCAGGTAGCGCCGCTTCTGCTCCTCGGTGCCCCAGCGGCGGATCTGATTGACGCACAAGTTGGAATGGGCGCCGTAGCTCAGCCCGATCGAGGCCGAGGCGCGCGACACCTCCTCCATGGCGACCACATGTTCCAGGTAGCCTAGCCCGAGACCGCCGAACTCCTCCTCGACCGTGATCCCGTGCAGACCCAGGTCGCCCATCTCTGGCCACAGGTCGCGGGCGAAGGTGTTGGTCTCATCGATCTCGGCGGCGCGCGGCGCCAGCCTGTCGGCGGCCCAGCGAGCGGTGGTCTCGCGGATGGCGTCGGCGGTCTCGCCGAGGCCGAATTCCATGGATTGCGGGGCGTTGGGGATGCTCATGGCCGCGAGGTAGCAAATCCTCGCGGGTCGCGCGACCGCCTCAGTCCCGTCCGGATCGGCCAAGCCTCCGATACAGGTTGTAGGCCGACACCCCGATGCAGATCACCCCGATCACGGCCAGGATCCACGCGATCAGGGTCATGTCACCAGATCCGCTCAGCTGCTCCGACGCGCGCCGGAACCCGGCCAGGGCCGCGCCGAAGGACACCAGGCCCACCGCCCCCATGATCACGAACGGCCCGGTATCGCCCCAACCCTGGCGGGCGGGCCGCTCCTCGACCTCGTGGCGCATGACCGGTCCGAAGGTCTGCAGTTCAGCTCCCTCGTCAAACAGCCGCTCCTGGGCGGCGTCTTCACGAACTCGTTGGTCGTCTGGCCACACAGGACGGCCATCGCTCTCGGGAAGGATGTCGGGCGCGGTGAGCACCAGAGGCCCGATCTGCGGCGTCGCGAGCGCTCCAGCGGCCAGCGAGGGCTCCGGCAGTGGCCCCACGACGGGCGTCGCGTAGGCCGAAAATCGATTGAACCCGGCGATAGGGCCCCTTGGTGCAGTGTCGCCCGACTCATAAGCCGAGCCGTCGGCCGGCGCTTCAGGCTCGATGGACGCCGGCGCCTCGTCACCGGCGGTCGGAGGCTCGGGTTCCGCGACGGGCTGGATGGCGCTCGTCACAGTCTCGGCAATGGAGGCGAGGTTCCCAGGCGTAGCCAGGCCCGGAGCACCCGAGGCGTTCTCCTCGGCTGGCGTCTCAGCGATCTCCTGATCAGCCTCGATCGCCTCAGAGTGCGACCCTCCATCAGAGGCGGCATTATGTAGGGGCGCCGGCTCGTCTAAGGCGGACGTATCGGCCCTAAGGTCGTTGTCGATCGCCTCGATCAGGGCCTCATCGTCCCCGTGCTCGCCTAGCAAACTGGCTACGGCGGCGGCACGGGTCTCGGACGGGTCGATCTGAGTCTGCGGAACCGCAGGCGGGGGCAGGGGGGCGGACAGGAGGTCCGCCAGGGCCACGGGCGCTGCCGGGTCGGCGACGAACAGAGCGCGCTCGGCAGCCCGCCTGCGCGGAGCAGCCTCCGGTGGTTCCGGCGACTCTAGGAGCACGTCCGCGACCTCGCCGACCGCGCCGTCGCGGATGCGCCGCGGGACCTCGGAGGACGCGAACCGGTCCGCTCCGACCGAGAAGGCGAAACTGGCGAGGGCGTCGAACTGGTGTTGGTTCAGGCTCGCGCCCAGGCCGTTCAACTCCGCCACGATCGGCAGCAGGTCGTATTGAAGCAGCAGCTCGGCGTCGGCCTCGGACACGCGCGCCCCTTCGCGGGCCGAGCGCGTGTGGCCATAGCCGATGACCCACGAGCCATCGGCGCGCTTCACCGCCTGGGGACGGAAGCCCTCGAAACTCTTGATCAGCACGACTCCCTCGCGGGAGACTTTCTGGCGCGGCATGGCGTCGGCTTCGGACACGGTTGACCCAGATCGATACAGGCGGGCTCGCCCTGCGGGAGAACCAGCAAGCCTCGCGCCGCTCCGATCCTACAGCAGGATGATTCCGGCCAGACCCAGGAAGGTGAAGAAGCCTACCGTGTCGGTGATCCACGTCACGAATACGGGCGAGGACACCGCCGGGTCGCGCTCGAGGCGATCCAGGGCCAGCGGGATCAGCGTCCCGGCCAGGGCCGCCGCCACCAGGTTGATCAACACCGCCAGGCCGATGGTCAGGCTTAGCAACGGCAGCTGGAACCACAGATAGGCCGCGCCTCCCAGCAGGGCGCCGATGGCCAGGCCGTTGAACAGCCCGACCGAAACCTCGCGGCCCAGGATCCGCATGGCGTTGGCCGAATTCAGCTCCCGCGACGCCAGGGCCCGGACCGCGACCGTCAGGGCCTGGGTGCCGGCGTTGCCGCCGATGGACGCGACCACCGGCATCAGGATGGCCAGATAGACCAGGGCCTTCAGCTCGTTCTCGAACAGGCCGATGACCACGGAGGCGAACAGGGCTGTGCCGAGGTTGACCACCAGCCAGGGGATGCGCGACCGGACGACGCCCAGAACGCCGGCGCCCCGGCTCTCGTCCGAGACCCCGCCCAGGCGCAGGATGTCCTCGCGGTTCTCTTCCTGGATGATGTTGACGATGTCGTCGACGGTGATCTGGCCGACCAGCCGCCCGGCCGCGTCGACCACCGGGGCCGAGATCAGGTGGTACTTCTCGAAAATATAGGCGACCTCCTCCTGGTCCTGGTCGACCGTGATCTCGTTGACCGGCGCCATCAGTTCGGTCAGGGGCACCGCCCGGGGGGCGCGCAGGAGGCGGCTGATCGCCACCCCGCCGATCGGCTTGTTCGACGGATCGACGACATAGATGTCGAAGAACAGTTCCGGCAGCTCCTCGCCCTGGGCGCGGACGTGGTCGATGGTGTCGCCGACGTTCCAGAACTGGGGGGCGGCCATCACCTCGCGCTGCATGAGGCGACCGGCGGAGTCCTCGGCGTAGCCCAGCGAGCTTTCGATCGCGGCCCGGTCGACATCGGGCATGGCCGACAGGACGGCCTCGCGCTGGTCGCCTTCCAGGTCCTCGACCACGGCGGCGGCGTCGTCCGAATCGAGCTCCTGGAGGGCCTCGGCCAGGGTGCCCGAGGGGACCCGCTCCAGAACCTCTTCGCGAATGCCCTCGTCCAGTTCGGCCAGGGTGTCGCCGAGCAGTTCAGGGGGGAGCCAGAGAGTGACGACCGAGCGGTGCTCGGCGGTCAGGAAGCCCATCAGGTCGGCGACATCGGCCGGGTGGAGGTCTTCGAGGAGGGCGGTCAGGCGGGCGCCGTCGCCGGCGTCGGCGGCGTCGACGACCTTTTCGACGAAGGCAGCGGTGAGGACGTAGTCCTCGTCGAGCGCCTCGTTCTCGGGGTCGGTCCGCAGTTGCAGGGGGGCGTTGGAGTTCAAGCCGGGCCTCCCTGTCGTCTCAGCCTAAGCTGTTGATAATCCTCGGATCAGAAAATCCTGGTGCGGTCGAGAAGACTCGAACTTCCACATCTTTCGATACAGCGACCTCAACGCTGCGCGTCTACCAATTCCGCCACGACCGCTCGCTTAGGAGGCGCGCAGATAGCGCGCGTTGAGGCGGAAGGGAAGGCCTAGGCCGCCCCCGCCATGAAATCGTACACGTCGGCCGGCCGCGTCACGGTAATGGCGATGCGGTCGTCGCGGATTTCGATCTCGCCGCGAGCGACGGGGTGGTTGTTGGCCAGGATCCAGACCTCGTCGTGCTCGGAGGCGTCCAGCGGGATGACGGCGCCCCGGCCCATGCGCAGCAGTTGCGACATTGGCAGGATGGATCGGCCGAGAACGACCGAGATTTCAACGTCGACGGCGGAGATCTGGGACACGGGTCTGAACAGGCTCGGAGCCCGGCGCCGGGATTGGCGCTTGCATGGCGGCTCCAGCGCCCACATTGAGCGGATCATGCTTGCCGAGCGGTTAAGCCAGGGCGTGCCGAAGCTTTTCCGTCCCGACGGTCAGGCGACGGAATGGGCCGTGTCCGGGGGCCGGGTTCCCTACGACGAGGCGGTGGCCGCCATGGAGGCGCGCGTCGCGGCCATCGCGGCCGGAGAGGCGGCCGAGCGGGTGTGGCTGCTGGAACATCCGCCGCTCTACACCGCCGGCGTCTCGGCGCGGGACGGCGACCTGCTGCAGCCCGACCGGTTCCCCGTCCACCGCACCGGGCGGGGCGGCCAGTTCACCTATCACGGTCCCGGCCAGAGGGTCGCCTATGTGATGCTGGACCTGAACCGGCGCGGCCGCGACGTGCGCGGCTTCGTGCGAGGGCTGGAGGCCTGGATCGTGGGCGCCCTGGCCCGCTTCGGGGTCGAGGCCGGCGCTCGCGAGGGACGGGTCGGCGTCTGGGTCGAGCGCAAGGGGGCCGGCTGGTCGCGCGAGGACAAGATCGCGGCCATCGGGGTGAAGGTCCGCCGGGGCGTCAGCTTCCACGGCATAAGCCTGAACATCGAACCCGACCTGGATCATTTCGCCGGCATCGTGCCCTGCGGCATCTCCGAGCACGGCGTGACCAGCCTGGTCGACCTGGGCGTGCTGGCCACCCTGGACGAGGCGGACGCGGCCCTGAAGTCGAGCTTCGTCGAGGTGTTCGGCCCGGTGACGAACGTACCGGCCTGACGCTTCGCCCAGCGTCCTGCCCCGTCGCGCCGGAGAGGAGAAGGCGCCGCATTTGTCAGGCGGCTGCTTCGAGTCCGCGGAGGGCTCGGACGGCGTGGCGGCCGGCAGGGGCTGCGGCGAGGACCTGGGCGAGGGTGGCGAAGTCGACCGGCTTGTCGACATAGGCGTCGGCGCCGGCCGCGAAGCCCTGGGCGTGGTCCTCGGCGCGGGCCGAGGCGGACAGGACGGCGATGGGGGTGTCGCGGTTGGCGCCGTCGAGGCGGCGGATTTCGGCGGTGGCGGCCAGGCCATCCATGACCGGCATGTTCACGTCCATGATGACCAGATCGAACGCGGAGGCGGCCGCCAGCTCGAGGGCCACGCCGCCGTGCTCGGCCAGGGTGCAGGCGTGGCCCAGAGAGGCGAGCCAGGCCTGGAGGACCATGCGGTTGACCGGGTGGTCCTCGACCACGAGCACCGACAGGGCCTGGCCCGGGGCCTCGGTCTCGACCAGCTCGGCGTGCTGGACCTCAACGGAACGCCAGGCGACGACCTCGCAGTCGAAGGCCAGTTCGAAGGTCGAGCCTTGACCGAGGCGGCTCTCGACCGTGATGTCGCCGCCCATCAGCCCCGCCAGGCGGCGGCAGATGCTGAGCCCCAGGCCGGTGCCGCCGAAGCGGCGGGTCGAGGAGGCGTCGACCTGGGTGAACGGCTGGAAAAGTTGCTGGAGGCTGTCTGCGGCGATGCCGGCGCCCGTGTCAGAGACGCTGAAGACCAGGCGCGCGCCGTCGGCGCCAAGCCGGGCGGCGGAGACCCGAAGCGACACGCGGCCCGCCTGGGTGAACTTTACGGCGTTGCTGAGCAGGTTCTGGACCACCTGGGCGACGCGCAGGGGATCGCAGCGGACGACCGTGGCCGGATCGGCGTCTAGATCCAGCCCGAAGTCCAGGCCCTTGGCCTCGGCCTGGGCGCGGAAGGGACCGATGGCGCGCTCGCACAGGTCGTCCAGGCGGGTCTCGCCCAGGATCAGCTCCATTTTGCCGGCCTCGATCTTTGTCAGGTCCAGGATGTCGTTGAGCAGCACCAGCAGGCTCTCGCCCGAGCGGCGAATGATGGAGACATATTCCTGCTGCCGCTCGGCCAGCGAAGTGGCCTCTAGCAGCTGGGCCGCGCCGAGGACGCCGTTCATGGGGGTACGGAGCTCGTGGGAGATGACGCCCAGGAAGTTCGACTTGGCGTCGCTGGCGGCGTCGGCGCGGTCACGGGCCTGCTCCAGGTCGGCGATGAGTTCGGACTGCTTCTGGTTGACCGCTTCCAGCTGGGCGTCCTTCAGCTGGGTGATCACCACCTTGATGAGCAGGGCCAGGCCGAGCACGGGCGCGAGGGCGAGCACGGTCAGGAAGCCGGGATGACCCCATAGGGCGGTCAGGATGACGACCCCGGCCACGGAATAGGGGGACGAGACGATCAGGGCCTCGTTCAGGGCAGCGCGCATCTGGGTGAACACAAGCATGTAGCCGGCGATCAGCAGGCCGATGGCCAGGGCCAGGCCCGCCTCTCCACCCTGGAAGAAGGACAGCAGGGGAGCCCCTGACCACGCCACGCACGACAGGGTGGCGACCACAAGCTTCAGCCGCTCGTATCGACGCGGGTCGTCCAGCCTGACCCGCGTCTCGACCACGGTGCGGGCGAAGCCGGAGGCCAGGGTGACGAGGAACCAGGCCAGGGCGGGGGGCCAGGGGGTGGTGGTCGCGAGCGCGAGGCCCCAGCTGGCGATGATCCAGTAGCGCAGGTGCCCCGCCGCGATGGTCCGTTGCAAAAAGGACGCGTGTTCGCCGGCCTGCCTCACGCTCGAATCCGTCACGCCCGACTCCCGCTCAATCCGACCAGTGTGTCGCCGCGGGGCTAACGTGGAGTGAACGGCGACGGCGATCTTGTTGGATCGTCAGCGAAAATGTCGCCTGGCCGACACCCGTCAGGCGAACTCGACCAGGACGTCGTCGGCGGCCACGGGGTCGCCGGCCCGGGCGGAGACGGCCTTCACCACCCCGTCGCGCTCGGCCTTGAGGATGTTCTGCATCTTCATGGCCTCGATGATGGCGACGGTCTCGCCGGTCTTGACCTCCTGGCCGGGCTCGACGGCGATGGAGACGACGAGGCCGGGCATGGGCGACTGGATCAGCTTGGAGGTGTCGGCCGCCTGTTTCTCGGGCAGGCGGGCGAACAGCTCGGCCAGTCGGGGGGTGAGGACGCGCAGGCGGGAGCGGGCGGCGCGGTGGCGAATCTCGAAGCCGTCGGGGGTGCGGCGCACCTCGGCGGTGAAGGGCTCGCCGTCCAGCTCGGCGCGGAACTGGGCCAGACCGGGGCGCCAGTCGATGGCCGACAGGGCCAGGGCGCGATCCTCGCCGGCGATGTCGAGCACCAAGGCTTCGTCCTCATCGTAGGACAGGGTGACGCCGACCGGTTCGCGGTCGATCAGGACGATCCAGTCGGTGCGGTCCGACGGGTCGCCGGCCTGGTCCGAGGCGATCTCGTGCATGGCAACGGCGGCGGAGACCATGATGTCGCGCTGGCGGGGGGTGGGGGTCAGGCCATGAAAGCCGTCCGGGAACTCGTCCTTGATGTAGGCGGTCGACAGCCGGCCGGAGCGGAAACGGTCCTGGTCCATGACGGCGGCCAGGAAGGGGACATTGTGGCCAACGCCGGCTAAGTGGGTGTCCTCCAGGGCCCGGGCCATGCCGTCGGCTGCGCCCTCGCGCGTGGGGGCCCAGGCGCACAGCTTGGCGATCATGGGGTCGTAGAACATGCTGATCTCGTCGCCCTCGCGGACGCCGGAATCGTTGCGCACGGTGTAGCCGTCCTGATCGCCTTCCTCAGGCTGCTCGTAGCGGACGAGGCGGCCGATGGAGGGCAGGAAGCCGCGGTAGGGGTCCTCGGCGTAGATGCGGCTCTCGATCGCCCAGCCGTTGATGGCCAGCTGGTCCTGGGTGAAGGGCAGGGCCTCGCCGGCGGCCGAGCGGATCATCTGCTCGACCAGGTCCACGCCGGTGATCAGCTCTGTGACCGGGTGCTCGACCTGGAGTCGGGTGTTCATCTCCAGGAAGAAGAAGCTGCGGTCCTGTCCGGCCACGAATTCCACCGTGCCGGCGGAGTCGTATCTTACAGCTTCAGCGAGGGCGACGGCCTGGGCGCCCATGGCGGCGCGGGTGGCCTCGTCCAGCAAGGGGGAGGGGGCCTCCTCGATGACCTTCTGGTTGCGGCGCTGGATCGAGCATTCGCGCTCGAACAGGTGCACCACATTGCCGTGCTTGTCGCCCAGCACCTGGATCTCGATGTGGCGCGGATCGACGATGAATTTCTCGAGGAAGACGCGGTCGTCGCCGAAGGCGTTGAGCGCCTCGGCCTTCACGGCGGCGAAGCCCTCGGCCATGTCGTCGTCGGAGTGGGCGACGCGGATGCCCTTGCCGCCGCCGCCGGCGGAGGCCTTGATCATCACCGGATAGCCGATCTCGCGGGCGATGCGGACAGCCTCCTCGGTCGATTCGATCAGGCCCATATGGCCCGGCACAGTGGAGACGCCGGCCTCGGCTGCGAAGCGCTTGGAGGTGATCTTGTCGCCCATGGCCTCGATGGCCTCGGGGTTGGGGCCGATGAAGGCGATGCCCTCGTCGCGCAGCCGGCGGGCGAAGCCGGCGTTCTCGGACAGGAAGCCGAAGCCGGGGTGGACCGCCTCGGCGCCGGTCTGGCGCACGGCCTCCACGATGCGGTCGGCGAGCAGGTAGGACTGGGCGGCCGGGGCCGGTCCGATGAGCACGGATTCGTCGGCCATCTCCACGGCCAGCGAGCCGGCGTCCGCCTCGGAATAGACCTGCACCGTCCGGATGCCCATCTTGCGGCAGGTCTTGATGATGCGGACGGCGATCTCGCCGCGGTTGGCGATCAGGATCTTCTTGAACATGCGTATCCGGACTCTGAAGCGAACGTGACCGCCGCGTGAGGCAGCCGCCCCGATTAGGCCGCGATCCGGGGCGAGTAAACCGATGGGGGCGTTCATCCGGACGGGGTGGGGTTGGCAAGCCCGGCTCCTATGGGGTTTAACGCTGCCCGTATCCCGTTCCACGGCCCCGGAGCCTGACTGTTGATGTCCCGTATCCTCCCCGTCGCCGCCACTGCCGCCCTGACGCTGGCGCTGACCGCCGGCTCCGCCGCGGCGCAGAATTTCCAGGCTCTGGCGCGCCAGGACCTGCAGGCCGCCCGTGACGCACTGGCGGCCAATCACCCGGCCCCGGTCGTTCCGGGCCAGGCCAGCGACACCTTCAACGCCTGGCTGGATTCCGGTCTGCAGCAGGCCATGTCGATGGTCGGGCAATCGAACAGCGGCTCGAGCCACGCCTATCTGCTGCGCTACTACGCCGCCGGTTTCCGCGATTCGAACATCGTCATCCGCCCCAGCTACGAG
>JAEWJI010000056.1 GCA_023386645.1 Pseudomonadota bacterium | reverse complement strand
GATGGGCCTGGTGTTCGTCGGCTTCGTCCCGGCGCTGCAACGTCAGGCCCGGTTCGCGCCGCGGCAGTGGTCCACGATGGCGGGGGCGCCGCTGCTGGGCGGGGTGTTCGCGCTGGGCTGGACCCCGTGCCTTGGACCGACGCTGACCGGTGTGATCGCGGTGGCCTCGGCCACCGACGGCGCCACCGTGGCGCGCGGGGTGGTGCTGGTGCTGGCGTACTGCCTGGGGCTGGGCATCCCGTTCGTGTTGTTGGCCCTGGGTTCGGCGCGGGCGGTGACGGGTCTGGGCTGGCTGCGCCGGCACACCCGGACCATTCAGATCTTCGGTGGTGTCCTGCTGATCCTGGTGGGCACGGCGCTGGTGACCGGCTTGTGGAACGAGATCGTGTCGTGGGTGCGCGACGCCTTCGTCAGTGATGTGAGGCTGCCGATATGACCGATCCTGACGCGCTCGCAGTCCCCCGCAAGCGGGAGGGGCCCCCAACTCCGGTACCCGAAACGCGGCGTCCAGGGGTGCTTTCGCGTCTGCTCGCGCTGGTTCGGAACACCTGGCGCACCCTGACGTCGATGGGCACGGCGCTGGTGCTGTTGTTCCTGCTGGCCCTCGGGGCGATCCCGGGTGCGCTGTTACCGCAACGCAGCCTCAACGAATCCAAGGTCGACGAATACCTGGCGGCCCATCCCACACTGGGACCGTGGCTGGACCGGGTGCAGGCCTTCGACGTGTTCTCCAGCTTCTGGTTCACCTCGATCTACGTGTTGCTGTTCATCTCCCTGGTGGGTTGCCTGACACCGCGGATGATCGAGCATTTCCGAAGCCTGCGCGCGGTACCCGTGCCTGCGCCGCGCAACCTGGGCCGGCTGCCGAAACACCAGGCCGAGCAGGTGACGGGCGACGTCGACGAGATCGCCACAACGATGACGCGGCGGCTGAAGGGCTGGCGCACGGTCACCCGCAAACAAGAGGACGAGATCACTGAAATTTCAGCAGAGAAGGGCTACCTGCGCGAGTTCGGCAACATCGTCTTTCACTTCTCGCTGCTCGGCCTGCTGGCGGCGGTCGCTGCGGGCAAGCTGTTCGGCTACGAGGGCAACGTCATCGTCATCGCCGACAGCGGACCCGGATTCTGCACCGCCGCGCCGGCTGCCTTCGACTCGTTCCGGGCGGGCAACACGGGCGACGGCACGTCACTGAGCCCGGTCTGCCTGCGGGTCAACAGCTTCGACGCCGACTATCTGCCCACCGGGCAGGCGTTGTCGTTCGCCGCCGACATCGACTACCAGTCCGGCGATGATCTGGCGGCGAACACCTGGCGGCCCTACCGCCTTGAGGTCAACCATCCGCTGCGCATCGGCGGCGACCGGGTGTATCTGCAGGGCCACGGCTATGCGCCGTCGTTCACGGTGACGTTCCCCGATGGCCAGCAACGCAGCCAGACCATCCAGTGGCGCCCCGAAGAACAGATGACGCTGCTGTCCTCGGGCGTCGTGCGTATCGATCCGCCGGCCGGTACCTACCCCGACGCCGATGAGCGTCGCAAACACCAGATCGCGATCCAGGGTCTCTTCGCGCCCACCAAGCAACTCGAGGGCACGCTGCTCTCGTCGAGCTTCCCGGCGCTCAACGACCCGGCCGTCGCCATCGACATCTACCGCGGCGACACCGGCTTGGACACCGGGCGGCCGCAGTCGTTGTTCTCCCTCGATCCCCGGTTGATCGATCGCAAGCAGCTGACCAAGGCGGCGCGCGTCAACCTGGTGCAAGGCCAGGACACCCGGCTCGATGACGGCACCAAGGTCCGCTTCGACGGTGCGGTCCCGTTCGTCAACCTGCAGGTCTCGCACGACCCGGCCCAGGTCTGGGTGCTGGTGTTCGCGATGTCCATGATGGCCGGGTTGCTGGTGTCGTTGGTGGTGCGCCGGCGCCGGATCTGGGTTCGGATCCAAGCTGCTCCAGCAGGTACGGTGAACGTCGAGCTGGGCGGGCTGGCCCGTACCGACAACTCCGGCTGGGGCGATGAGTTCGAGAAGCTGACGGAGCGGTTGTTGGAGGGCTACGAGCAGCCGGCGGCAGGAGAGAAGGCGGAGCAGTGAATACCGAGCACATCGATATCGGGCTGGCCAGGTACTCCGACTGGGCGTTCACGTCGTCGGTCGTGGTCCTGGTCGGGGCGCTGATCCTGCTCGCTGTCGAACTTGCCTACAGCCGCGGCCGTCGGGTCGATGAGCGCTCGCGCGAAGAGCAAATGGCTGGAGCGAACGTCCTGGTCGGCGCGACCGTCGGCGCCGACAGTGCCACCCCCGGCGTCGTCGCCGAGGAACCCCGCCGCCCGTTCGACGAGCGGGTGGGCAAGACCGGTCTGGCGCTCACCTACGTCGGCATCGGCATGCTGTTCGTCTGCATCGTGCTGCGTGGCCTGGCCACCTCGCGGGTGCCGTGGGGCAACATGTACGAGTTCATCAACCTGACCAGCTTCTGCGGACTGATCGCCGCCGCGGTCGTATTGCGCAAGCCGCAGTACCGCGTGCTGTGGGTGTTCGTCCTGGTTCCGGTGCTGATCCTGCTGACGGTGTCGGGTCGCTGGCTGTACTCCAACGCCGCGCCCGTGATGCCCGCGCTGCAGTCCTACTGGCTGCCCATCCACGTGTCCGTGGTGAGCCTCGGCTCCGGGGTGTTCCTGGTCGCCGGTGTGGCCAGCATCCTGTTCCTGCTGAAGATGTCGCCGCTGGGCGAACCGGGCCGGGAAGGCACGGTCGCGCGGATCATCGAGCGGCTGCCCGACGCGCAGACCCTGGACCGCATTGCCTACCGCACCACGATCTTCGCGTTCCCGATCTTCGGTTTCGGGGTGATCTTCGGTGCGATCTGGGCCGAGGAGGCCTGGGGTCGGTACTGGGGTTGGGATCCCAAGGAGACGGTGTCGTTCATCGCCTGGGTGGTGTACGCGGCCTATCTGCATGCGCGCTCGACAGCGGGTTGGCGGGACCGCAAGTCGGCCTGGATCAACGTGGTGGGTTTCGTCGCGATGGTGTTCAACCTGTTCTTCATCAACCTGGTGACCGTGGGTCTGCATTCGTATGCGGGGGTTGGCTAGGCACCGTCCGGTTGGTGAGATGACCGTGCGGAAGCGTGTGGAAAAGAGGGGAATTCGTGTCCGAGCCAGTTTCTGAGTCAGTGCCGGAGCCGGTGTCCGAGCCGTCCGAACAGCAGGATCCCGCCCCGCAG
>JAEWJI010000030.1 GCA_023386645.1 Pseudomonadota bacterium | reverse complement strand
GCCCCGACCCCGACCCCGGCCCCCGCGCGTCCGGCCGAACCCGCGGCGGAGGCCCCCGGAGCCGGCGGAGGCTCGGCTGCGGTCCAGATCGGCGCCTTCTCCTCGACCGCCGTGGCCGACCGGGAATACGCCGCGATCGCGGGCCGCTTCCCCGCCTTCGCGCGTGGCGCGACCAAGCGGGTCCAGGAGGTCACGGCCTCTAACGGCTCGACCGTCTATCGCACCACCTTCACGGGCCTCAGCCCCGAGCGAGCGCGGGCCTTCTGCCAGGCCATCCGCGACGGCGGCGGCGACTGCCTGGTGCGCTAGGCGTGGGGCGCAGCGCCGCCATCTACGCCTGTCTCGGCCATGAGCTGACGGCGGACGAGCGCGCCTTCTTCGCCGAGGTGCAGCCCTGGGGCTTCATCCTCTTTCGCCGCAACGTTGAAAGCCCGGATCAGGTCCGCCGCCTGACCGCGTCGCTGCGCGAATGCGTCGGCTGGCATGCTCCGATCCTGGTCGACCAGGAGGGCGGCCGGGTACAGCGTCTGGGCCCCCCTCACTGGTCGAAATATCCTCCGGGCGAGGCCTATCTGAAGGCCGCGCCCGACCTCTACACCGCCCGCGAACTGGCCCGTCTCGGCGGCCGGTTGATGGCTCACGACCTGCACGCGGTCGGGATCAACGTCGACTGCGCCCCGGTGCTCGATGTCCCCACGCCCGGCGCTCACGACATTATTGGCGACCGCGCCTACGCCAGGGACCCCGCCACTGTCGCCCAGCTGGGCCGGGCGGTGGCCGAGGGCCTCCTGGCCGGCGGCGTCCTGCCGGTGATCAAGCACATGCCGGGCCACGGGCGGGCCTTCGCCGACAGCCACAAGGAGCTGCCGACCGTTCACGCCGACCTAGCCACGCTCGACGCCTGGGACTTCGCCCCCTTCAAGGCCCTGTCCGACATGCCCATCGGCATGACCGCCCACATCGTCTTCCCCGCCATCGACAAGAAGCGCCCGGCCACCCAGTCGAAGAAGGCGATCCGCCTGATCCGCGAACAGCTGGGCTTCGGCGGCCTCCTGCTGTCCGACGACCTGTGCATGAACGCCTTGTCCGGCTCACTCACCGAACGGGCCGAAAAGGCGCTCAAGGCCGGCTGCGATCTCGTCATTCACTGGACGGGCGACATGGCCGAGATGCGGCAGGTGGCCGAAGGTGTGGGCAAGCTGAAGGGCGGCCCCGCGCGCCGTGCCCAGGCCGCCCTCGACCGCATCGTCCACACGCCCGAGCCGCTCGACGTACGCGAGGCCCGCGATCGCTTCGACGCTATGCTGGCCGGCCGCCTGACCGCCGCGCGTGGGCCCGATGTCGGCGAGGCCCAGGCGTGATCCCATGACCGAGGCCTTCCAGCCCACGCTCGATTTCGCCGCCGTCGAACAGGCCGACGCGCGCGAAGCTTTCGTGGTGGACCTGGATGGCTACGAGGGGCCCCTGCACGTCCTGCTGGCCCTGGCCCGCACCCAGAAGGTCGACCTGCTGAAGCTGTCGATCACCCAGCTGGCCGAACAGTATCTGGAGTTCGTCCATGAGGCGCGCCGGCGCAACTTCGCCATGGCGGCGGACTATCTCGTGATGGCGTCCTGGCTGGCCTATCTGAAGTCGCGCCTGCTCTTGCCCCGCACCGAGAAGGGCAAGGGCGACGAGCCGCCGGCCGAGCAGATGGCCGCCGCCCTGGCCTTCCGCCTGCGCAAGCTCGAGGCCATGCGCCGCGCGGTCGAGGCCCTGACCTCGCGGCCCCAGCTGAAGCGCGACGTCTTCACCCGCGGCGACCCTCAGGCCACCGTCATCGTCCCGTCCGAACAGGTGGACGTCAGCCTGTACGACCTGATGGCGGCCTATGTGACCCAGCGCCGGCGCGAGGCGGCCACCCGCTACAATCCTGGCCAGCGGGTAGAGGCCTTCGCCCTGGAAGAAGCCCGCGACTGGCTGCGGGAGATCATGCCGCGCCTCGCCGATTGGACCCCTCTGGACCAGGTCGCGCCCGAGCCCGGGTCGGCGGGGGAGGGGCCGTCGCGCGCCAGCTACCTCGCCTCCACCCTCTCGGCGAGCCTGGAGCTGGTCAAGGAAGGCGCCATGCGTGCGCGCCAGGAGCAGGCCTTCGCCGAGCTCTGGCTCAAGCGCCGCGACCACGGCCAGGTGCTGGAGCTGACCCCGTGAACCCGCCGGACGCGCACCAACTGGCCCGGCGGGTCGAAGCCCTGCTGTTCGCCGCCGCCGCTCCTCTTTCGGAAGCCGAGATCGCGCGCCGACTGCCCGAGGGCGCTGACGTCCCCGCCGCCATCGAGGCCCTGAAGGCTCTCTACGCCGGACGCGGGGTTGAACTGGAGTGCGTCGCGGGCCGCTGGCGTTTCCGCACAGCCCCCGATCTCGCCTTCCTGATGACCGAGGAGCGCGAGGAGCCTCGCCGCCTGTCGCGCGCCGCGCTCGAGACCCTGGCCATCATCGCGTATCACCAGCCGATCACCCGCGCCGAGATCGAGAGCGTGCGCGGCGTCTCCCTCTCGCGTGGCACGCTCGACCTGCTGCTGGAGATGGGTTTCGTGCGGCTGCGCGGCCGTCGCCGCTCACCGGGCCGCCCGGTGACCTATGGCACCGCCGACCGCTTCCTGGAGCATTTCGGCCTGGCCAACCTGGCCGATCTGCCGGGCGCCGCCGACATGCGCGCTGCCGGCCTGCTCGACCTCTCGCTACCGCCCGGCTTTGAGGTCCCGGACCCCTCCCGCGCCTCCGACGCGGAGGAGGAGGAGCCCCTCCTTCCCGACGACGACGCCCCCGAGTTCGCCCAGGACTTCGTGAGTGAGGATTGATCTCTCAATCCTTCCCCCACGCGGGAAGACTTGCGGCGCCGAGTGGTGCTGGAGATGGTTTCCCGTGCGGGCCTAACCCGCTATCCCCGCCCCATGTCCGCACCCCATCCCATCGCCGGTCTTTCCGAGATCGCTGCCGACTACGACATCCTGCTCTGCGACGTCTGGGGCGTGATCCATAACGGGCGCGAGAACTTCCCCGCCGCCTGCGACGCCTTGGCCCGGTTCAACGCTGGCCTTGGTCACGTGGTCCTGATTTCGAACGCCCCGCGCCCCGCACTGGACGTCCTGCCCCAGCTCGACGGGCTGGAGGTCCCGCGCGAGGCCTGGAGCGCATTCGTCACCTCGGGCGACGCCACCCGCGCCGAACTGGCTCGCCGCGCGCCCGGCCCCGCCCTGATCATCGGCCCCGACCGCGACGCGCCCCTCTATGCGGGGCTTGACCTCGAGGTCGCGGAGGACGCCCAGAAGGCCGCCTTCATCTCCGTGACCGGCCTGCACGACGACGAAACCGAGGGTCCGGAGGACTATCGCGCCGCGCTCGTCCCAGCCGCCGCCCGCGACCTGGAAATGATCTGTGCAAACCCGGACCGGGTGGTCCAGCGGGGCGACCGCCTGATCTACTGCGGCGGCTCCCTGGCTGACCTCTACGAAAGCCTGGGCGGTCGGGTGCTGATGGCGGGCAAGCCCTTCGGCCCGATCTACGACCTCGCGATCCAGGAGGCCGAGCGTCTGTTGGGCCGCCCTGTCGATCGCAGCCGCGTCCTGTGCATCGGCGACGGCGTGGTGACCGATGTCATGGGCGCGAACGCTCAGGGCCTGGACTGCCTGTTCATCGCCGCTGGCATCCACGGTGACGCCGCGCGCGGTCTCGACGGTCGGGTGGACCCCGCCAAGGCCGCCGACCTGCTCGCCGTCGAGACGACCTACGCCCGCTACGCCATGCTCGACCTCGCCTGGTGAGGCTCGCCAATTCGCCGCGCCGGGTCTAAAGCCCGGTCATGGTCGAACTGGTCGAAAAGCACCCCTCCGGCGGATACATCCTGGAGGAGCTCCACGTCGGCATGGCGGCGGAGAAGTTCGTCGATGTCAGCGAGGAGCGCATCCGCCTGTTCGCCGAGGCGTCGGACGACTTCAATCCGGTTCACCTGGACGAGGCCTTCGCGGCGAAGACCGCCTATCGGGGCCGCATCGCCCACGGCCTGCTCAGCGCCGCCTTCGGCTCGGCCGTGGTCGGCACCATCCTGCCGGGCGCCGGTTCGATCTACGTTTCCCAGACGCTGGCCTTTCACCTGCCGGTCCGGATCGGCGACCGCGTGCGCATCCAGATCACCGTCATATCGGTGGACCCGGAAAGCGCCCGGGTGGAACTCAAGTGCGAGGGCTTCGTGGACGGCAAGCTGATCATGGACGGTGTGGCCGTGGTCCGGGTGCCGCGCCGTCGCAAGCCGGCCGCGCGCGGATAGGCCGATGCAGATCGTCCGGGGCTGGCGCGATCTGCCGGCCGAGATGCGGGGCGCCGCCGCCGCCATCGGCGCTTTCGACGGCGTCCATCGCGGTCACCAGGCCGTCATCGCCGACGCCCGCATGGTCGCCGAACGCTTGAACGCCCCCCTGGCGGTCGTCAGCTTCGAGCCCCACCCCCGCCGCTGGTTCCAGCCGGACGCCGCGCCCTTTCGCCTGATGACGGCCGATCAAATGGCCCGCGCGCTGGAGCCGCTGGGCGTGGAGCGCCTGCATCTGCTCCCGTTCGACGCCGAGATGGCGGCCCTCAGCGACGCGGAGTTCGCCCAACGGGTGCTCGCTTCCGGCCTGGGCATTCGCCATGCCGCCGTCGGCTTCGACTTCACCTTCGGCAAGGGCCGCTCCGGATCACCCGAGGCGCTTCGTCGTTACGGCCAAGACCTGGGCTTCTGGGTTTCGGTCGCCGAGCGGCGGGATGACGCGGACGGGCTTAAGCTCTCGTCCAGTGCGGTGCGCGAGGCGCTCAAGGCCGGCGACATGGCTCGCGCCGCCGCCATTCTGGGCCGTCCCTTCGCCATCGAAGGCGAGGTGATCCACGGCGACAAGCGCGGCCGCACCATCGGCGTCCCTACCGCCAACGTTGGCTTGGGCGACTACATGCGCCCCGCCTACGGTGTCTACGCCACCCGCACTCGCCTTGCCGATGGCCGCCTCGTCGATGGCGTCGCCAACCTGGGCCTGCGTCCCATGTTCGCCCTCGACCAGCCCCTGCTCGAGGTCTGGCTCCTGGACTTCTCCGGTGATCTCTATGGCCAGACGATCGAGACCCAGTTCATCGCCCGCCTGCGCGGCGAACTGGATTTCGATAGCCTCGACGCCCTAAAGGCCCAGATCGACGCCGACGCCGAGCAGGCGAGGGCGCTACTGGCCTGAGCTCATCGCTACGCGATCGGGATCCCTCAGCCGATCGCCTTCAGCAACGTCTCCGTCAGTTTCTCCTCACCCGGCGCCTGGACATCCGCGACCTTCCACATCGGGCCTTCGCGCTTCAGGGTCAGGGTTCTCTGCTGCGCCTCGCCCATGTTGGTGAAGGCCACCTCGGCGACCGCGTCGTTGGGCCCGCTCTGCGCGACCGCGACTGAAGTCAGGCGGAACTCGCCCTTGTCCTGGCAGGCGCAGATGGGGTCGTAGTTCAGGGTCGGGACCTCGCCCGCCGCCTTCATCACGTCGGCGCCGATCATGGCGTTCAGCCGGCGCTCGTAGATCGGATCGCGGCCCGGCGCAGGCGGCTCCCCTTGCGGTCCGCCAGCCTCGTACTGGGCGTAGAGGGCGCGAACGAAGGCTTCCGGCCCCTGTTCGGCGGCCGCATAGACAGCGTCGCGGCCGGTCGGAGCGGGCTGGGCGCTTTCCGCGGGCGCCGGCGCCCTCTCCTCGTTCGAACACGCCGCCAGCGCCAGGGACGCGGCCAGCATCATCGTAACGGTCTTCATTGAAGCCCCTCCTGTCAGGCGACGACTATCCGCGCCGTCGGGTAGGCCCGCAAGCCGTCAGTCGCGATAGGCCGCCCGGCCTCCCGCCTCGATCCGCGCGTTTGACTCGTTCAACACCGCCTTCAGCCCGGGATAGCCGTGCGGATTGACCACATCCCCGATCCGCCAAGCGCCCGGCCCGCCGACCAGATCCAGCACCGTGGTCTGCGGCTCGCCGCCGTTGACGAAACTCACCACCGCCCGGCGGCGTGCTCCGGTCCCGGCGTGGGCCCGCTGGATGTTCACAGCCTGAACCGTCAGCCCCTCCGCGTCCTGGCAGTTGCAGACGGGATCGGCGTCCAGATACGGCAGATCCTCGGTGGCCAGCTCACGGTCCCTGCGGATCAGGACCGCCATCTCGGCGCTCCACACCTGGTCCAGCACCGTGTCGTCGATCGGCCACGGCCCGTCCTCGATGTCATAGAGGGCGAAGACGGTCCGCACGAACTGGGCCGCGCCCTCCGACCCCTCCTGGGCTGCGGCCGAGGTCGCCAGCGCCAGCGCCGCCGTCAGCGCGATCATCGCCTTCCGCATTCGCGGTCTCCTCGCTCTTGCCGCGCACACTGCGCCCACCGACCGGCGTGGACCAGCCACCGTTCCTGACGTTCCCGCTGGCGCCCGGCCCCGCGCCTCTGCTATCTGGCGACCACCATGATCGTCCGCGTCATTCGCCCGATTTCGATTAGCCGCCCGGCGTAGCGCCGTCGGGCCTCAAGGCCCCGCCTGCTGCCGGGATCGAGATCACACGCGAACATCACTCCACGCCGAGACTTCCCATGGCCGACGCCACCGACACTCCCTCAGGCCGCGACTACCGCGACACCGTCTTCCTTCCAGAGACGCCGTTCCCCATGCGTGGCGGCCTGCCGCAGAAGGAGCCGCAGATCCTCGGGCAGTGGGGCGATCTCTACGCCGCCCTGCGCGCCGAGCGTCAGGCCCAGGGCGCGCCCCTCTACGTGCTGCACGACGGCCCGCCCTACGCCAACGGCGACATCCACATCGGCCACGCGCTGAACAAGACGTTGAAGGACTTCGTGGTCCGCAGCCGCTTCCTGCTCGGCTACGACGTCGACTTCGTGCCGGGCTGGGACTGCCACGGCCTGCCGATCGAGTGGAAGATCGAGGAGCAGTACCGCGCGAAGGGCCGGCGCAAGGACGAGGTCTCCAAGGCGGAGTTTCGCAAGGCCTGCCGCGACTACGCCGCCGGCTGGATCGACGTGCAACGCGACCAGTTCAAGCGCTTGGGGATCACCGGCGACTGGGACGGCCGCTACGCCACCATGGACTTCGACACCGAGGCCCGGATCGTGGCTGAGTTCCACAAGTTCAAGAACTCCGGCCAGCTGTATCGCGGCTCCAAGCCCGTCATGTGGTCGCCGGTCGAGCGCACCGCCTTGGCCGACGCCGAGATCGAATACCACGAACACGTCTCGCCCACGATCTGGGTCAAGTTCCCGGTCACCGGCATGAGCGACAGCCATCCGGACGACCTTCTGGCCTTCCGCAACCAGACGCCCTCGGTGGTGATCTGGACCACCACGCCCTGGACCATCCCGGCCAACCGGGCGATCAGCTACGGCCCCGAGATCGCCTATGGCCTGTACGAGGTCGCGGCGATGGAAGGGGGGCTTGAGTTCGAGCCCTGGGCCAAGCCGGGCGATCGACTGATCGTCGCCGACAAGCTGGCCGAGGAGGTCTTCAAGGCCGCCAAGATCGCGTCCTGGACCCGTCTGGACGACCTGAACCCCTTGGGCCTGGAGTGCGCCCACCCCCTGGCCGAGCTGCATCCCGGCTATGGCTTCTCCGTGCCGCTGCTGGCCGGGGACCACGTCACCGACGACGCAGGCACCGGTTTCGTGCACACCGCGCCGGGTCACGGCGCCGACGACTTCGAGGTCTGGCGCGCCCACGGCCATCACGAGGTGCCGGACACGGTCGATCCCGACGGGGCCTACTATCCGCACGTGGCGCTATTCGCCGGCCTGAAGGTGCTGGAGACGGAAGGCAAGAAGACCGGCAAGTTCGGCCCCGCCAACGGCGCGGTGATGGACAAGCTGATCGAGGCCGGGACGCTCCTTGCGCGCGGCCGGATGGAGCATTCCTATCCGCATTCCTGGCGCTCGCGCGCGCCGGTGATCTTCCGCAATACGCCGCAGTGGTTCATCCGGATGGATCAGCCGCTCAAGTCAGGCGACACCCTGCGCGAACTGGCCCTGCGCTCGATCGACGAGACCGCCTTCCACCCCGCCGCCGGCAAGAACCGCATCCGGAGCATGGTCGAGACCCGCCCCGACTGGCTGGTCAGCCGCCAGCGGGCCTGGGGCACGCCGCTGGCCATGTTCGTCGACAAGCAGACGGGCCAGCCGCTGCATGACGCCGAGGTCGACGCCCGCATCGTCGCGGCCATCCGCTCGGGCGGCGCCGACGCCTGGTTCGAAACGCCGGTCGCCGACTTCCTGGGGGCCCACGACCCGGCCCGCTACGAAAAGGTCGAGGACATCCTCGACGTCTGGTTCGACTCGGGCTGCACCCACGCCTTCACGCTGGAACCCCGCACGCCGGAGCAGGGCTACATCGGCGACCGCCCCTCTCACTGGCCGGCGGACCTCTATCTCGAGGGCTCGGACCAGCATCGCGGCTGGTTCCAGTCCAACCTCCTGGAAGGCTCAGGCACCCGCGGCCGCGCGCCCTACAAGGCCGTCCTGACCCATGGCTTCACCCAGGACGAGAACGGCGAGAAGATGTCGAAGTCCAAGGGCAACACCGTCGACCCGGCGGTGGTGATCAAGGAAAGCGGAGCCGACATCCTGCGTCTGTGGGTCGCCCTGGTGGACTACGCCGAGGACCAAAGGATCGGAAAGCAGATCCTCCAGACCACGGTCGACGCCTACCGCAAGCTTCGGAACACCGTCCGTTATATGCTGGGCGCCCTGGCCGGCTTCGACGAGGCCGAGCGTCTGACCGACTACGACGCCATGCCGCCGCTGGAGAAATTCATCCTCCACCGCCTGCACCAACTCGACGGCCAGGTGCGTCAGGCCTACGCCGAGTACCGCTTCCAGGACGTCGTCCGCCCGGTGCTGGAGTTCTGCGCCGGCGACCTCTCGGCGCTGTATTTCGACATCCGCAAGGACAGCCTCTACTGCGACCGGCCCGACAGCCTTAAACGCCGCGCGGTGCGCACGGTCATGGACGAGGTGTTCATGCGCCTTACCGCCTGGCTGTCTCCCCTGACCCCGTTCACCATGGAAGAGGCCTGGCTAACGCGGTTCCCCGAGGCGGGCAGCAACTGCGCGCGGGTGATCCCGGAGACGCCCGCGAAGTGGGAGAACCCGGCCGAGGCTGAACGGTGGGCCGGCGTCCACTCGGTGCTGGAGGTGGTCAACGAGAGCCTCGAGGCCGCCCGCCGCGACAAGCTGATCGGCGGCGCGCTGGACGCCTGGCCCCTGGTGACCGGCCCCGCCTCCGCCTTCGACGCCTTCGAGGGCCTGGACGCGGCGGAGGTGTTCCGCACCTCGGGCGCCGAGCTGGTCGAGGGCGGGGAGGGGATCACGGTCGAGGTGCGTACCGCCGACCATCCCAAGTGCGCCCGCTCCTGGCGCCGGGTCCCCGATGTCGGCTCCGATCCCGACTATCCCGAGCTCAGCGCCCGCGACGCCGACGCGGTGCGCTGGCTGGAGACGAACCGCGCGGGGTGACCCCGTCATCCCGCGCCTGAACGTGAGAAGGGCGACGGCTTCACCATTAGCCATCCCGCGCCCTTCCTGCTAAGCGCGCCTGCCCGAGCTTCGCCGAGTGCCCATGAAGATCCCTCGCATCGCCTTCGCCGCCTACGCCTTCGCGGCCCTGATCGTCCTGATCGACCAGTTGACCAAGGCCTGGGTGCTCTACGGCCTGGAGCTGCGCGAGGTGGGTCGGGTGCTCGTCGCGCCACCGGTCTTCAATCTCACCTTCGTGCTCAACGACGGCGTCTCCTTCGGCCTGTTCGGGGGCGGGGCGGGGCGGTGGGCGCTCAGCGCCTTCTCCATCCTGGTGGCCGGCGGCCTGGCCTGGTGGGCGACACGCGTCGAGCGCCGCCTGCTGATCAGCGCGATCGGCCTGGTCATGGGCGGGGCGCTCGGCAATGTGATCGACCGCATCCGTTTCGGCGGCGTCGTCGACTTCATCGACTTCTCCGGCACGGGCCTGTTTCCGTGGATCTTCAACGTCGCCGACAGCGCCATCACCGTCGGCGTGGTCCTGCTGCTCGTCGATAGTCTGATCAGCGAGCGCCGCCAGGCGACCTGACGAAACCTTCACCGTCCGGCCCCGGTTCAGCCGCAACAGCGGTTTGTAAAGGGGACATGGCTATCGTGGTCCATCGACCTCGAAGCGGGTCAGGAGGATTCGGAATGGATCTGGGGTCGCTGAAGTCCAACCTGCTGGCCCGCGCCGGCAAGGCGGCTCTGATGGCGGCGGGCGGGGTTCTTGTCCTGGCCGGGATCTTGATTGCGCCGCTGCCCGGACCCTTCGGCCTGCCCATCGCGGTCGCCGGGCTGGTCCTGATCCTCAAGAATTCCTACGCAGCCAAGCGGGCTTTCATCCGCGCGCAGAGGGCGCGGCCGAAGGTGTTCTTCCCCATGCGGCGGCTGATGCGCAAACGGCCGGAGATCGCGCCGGTGTTCTGGCAGCAGGCACTGAGGGTCGAAAAAATGATGCTGGAGCGCGCGCATCGGCGGTTGTCGCGGGTTCGCAAGACCGTCCGTGGCGCATGGCGCAACGCCTTCGCTCCCCCCGCCGCGACCGCCACCGCCTGACGGCGTTCGCCGCGCACGGTTTTGTGAACTCCCCCGCCTCCCGGCTTCGCGCGACAGGCGTATGCTTTCCAGCGCCAGACAATGGCGCCGAGCGTTGGGAGGCGCTCAAATCATGATGTCACGCATACAAAAAGGCATGATCGCAGGCTTCGCCGCGACCGTAGCCGTTTCCATCCTGGAGGCCGTGAACCTGCTGGCCGGGCCCTGGTTCGATCCTTTTCCGGGGGTGGTGGCCGGGCTGATCGGCATGCCGGGCAATCTGGCCGTGGGCTGGGTCGCCCACTTCGTCAGCGGCACGGTGGTGCTGGGCGGCCTGTTCGGCATCCTGTGTCCCAGGCTGCCGACGGACACGGCCGAGACCAAGGGCATTCTGTTCGCCGTCGGGGCCTTCGTCCTGATGATGCTGGGCGTGTTCCTGTTCGCCAGCGCACGCACATTCCAGAGCCAGTCGGGCTTCGGCACGATCGGCTGGATGCTGATCAACCACGCGGTGTTCGGCGTGGTGCTGGGCAATGTCTATGCCCGGCTGGTGGCGCGCGAGAAGCGGATGGCCCGCGAAGTCACGGGCGCAGCCCCGGCGATGTAGGGAGCAACTGAGGCGGGGACCCGAGGGTTCCCGCCCAGCTGTCGTGGCTCTAGTTCAGGCGCTGGCCGATCTGGGCGATGGCGTCGTCCAGCAGCGGGTCGCTGGTCTGCGCCGCCGCGCGGGCGGTCAGGATGCGTTCTGCGGTCTGGACAGCCATGTCCACGGCGGCGGCCTTCACCTCGGCCGCGGCCTGGGCCTCGGCTTGGGCGATCCGACGCTCGGCGAGCGCCTGACGGCGCGCGAGTGATTCCTCAAGCTTGGCGCGCGACTCCTGCTCCAGCCGACGCGCGTCGGCCTCGGCGGAGGCCAGCATCTCGGCGGCCTGGGCCTCGGCCTCGGCCTTCTCCTGACGGATCTGGGCCAGCAGAGCCTCGGCCTCGGCGCGCAGGCGCGCGGCCTCGTCCAGTTCGGACTGGATCTTGGCGGCCTTGGCGTCCAGCGCCCCGCCGACCATCTTCAGCGCGCCCGAAAAGACGACGATGGCCAGGAACAGGAATAGGCCGACCGCGACCCAGAGCTCCGGGTTCTCGAGGTCGTAGAGGTGGGGGTTGAAGAATTCCATCAGGCGACGCCCTTGAGTTCGGCGGGAGTGGGCGCCTTGCCGGTGAGACGCTCCACGATCGCCGCGGCGGTGTCGGCCGCGATGGTCGAAACATTGACCATGGCCGCGTCACGGGTCTGGGCGATGCCGGCCTCGGCCGCGGCGATGCGCTCGGCGACCACGGCCTCTTCGGCGGCGGCGCGGGCGTTGGTCTCTTCGTTCACGCGGGCCTTGGCGGCGGCGGCGGTGGCGCGCGAGGCGGCGCGGGCATCCTCTACTTCACGCTTGGCGGCCTCGGCCTGCTGGGCCGCTTCGGTCTGGACCTGGCGGGCGGCGGAGACTGCGCCGGAGATGGTCTGCTCGCGCTCGTCGAACACCCGGCGCATGCGCGGGGCGAAGACCTTGGCGATCAGCGCGTAGAGAACGAGGAACAGGAAGACCAGATAGATGATCTGGCCGCCCCAGTGCTCGAACTGGAACTGCGGCAGGCCGCCGGATTCGCCGTGATCGCCGCCGTGCGCGACCTCGGTCGTGGCATGCGTCGCCTCGGCCGGGGTTTCACCCAGGTTCGGCTCGGTCGAGCCGGGCGGAATCGGTACGGAAGGCGTGTGGGCGGCCATGAGGTCTGTCGCTGTTCGATGTGAGCGGCGAACGCTGGACGGATGTCCGAAGACATCCGCCCGGCGTCAGCGGATCTGGATCAGGAGATCCAGATCAGGATGCCCATGACGAAGGCGAGGATGCCCAGGGCTTCGGCCAGGGCGGCGCCGACGAACAGGTTGCCGACTTGCGACGCGGCGGCCGACGGGTTGCGCAGGGCGCCCGCGACGAAGTTGCCGAAGATGTTGCCGACGCCGATGCCGGCGCCGATCATGCCCGACATCGCGATACCGGCGCCGATGAGCTTGGCGGCTTCTGCTTCCATGGTTCTCTAAGTCCTAGTTTGGGTTGGAAGGTGAACTGGGTGGACCGTTAGTGGCCGTGGCCCAGGTTGACCACATCGTTCAGGTAGATGCAGGTCAGAACGGCGAAGACGAAGGCCTGAAGGAAGGCCACGAGAAACTCGAGCGCGGTCAGGCCGACCGTCATTCCCAGCGACAGCGGGAAGATCAGGACGCCGAACCAGCCGGCGGCGCCGACCACGGCGGTGGCCACGAAGCCGGCGAACACCTTAAGCGCGATGTGGCCGCCCATCATGTTCCCGAACAGACGCAGCATCAGGGTGATCGGGCGCAGCAGGAAGGAGAAGAACTCGATCAGGCCCACCACAGGGCGCATCACCAGGGGCGCGCCGGTCGGCCAGAACAGGGACAGGAAGCCCGCGCCGTTCTTCACCAGGCCAACGACCACGACGAGGCCAAAGGTGATGATGGCGAAGGTGGCGGTCACCGCCAGTTGGCTGGTGGCCGTGAACGACAGGAACATGCCGAGCAGGTTCATGCCGAGGATGAAGGTGAAGATCGTGAAGACGAACGGGAAATACTTGCGGCCGTCGTGACCGATGATGGAGTCCGTCATGTTGTCGATCATGCCGAACAGGGTCTCGCCCACGGCCTGCAGACGGCCAGGAACGACCTTGGCGCCCGAGGTGACGGCGGCCAGGAAGCCGACCACCACCACGAAGGCGATGGTCATCGCCAGGTGTGAGTTGGTGAACGCCAGATCGACCACACCCAACCCCGGAACGGTGACGTCGGGCAGGTCCACGATCTTGTTGATCTGGAACTGGTGAAGCGGATCGGCCATCGAAACCTTAAGCGTCTTCGTCGTCGTCGAAGGGTACCGCCTGCGGCTGCACCCCGGATTGGCGGGCCTCGGCCTGAATGCGCTGCGCGGTTCGCCACGCCATCCAGACAGAGAGAGCGAAGCCCAGGAGGACCCCACTGATGATACCGACCGGCGTCGTGCCGGCGAAGTGATCGACCCCAAAGCCGATCGCCAGGCCCACGAACACCCCCCCGAACAGGTCGGCGATGATCTTCCAGGCCTGACCCGCCGCCTTTTGTCCGGCGAGCTCCTGAGCCAGCTTGGACTCGGTTCGCGCCTCCAGATCGGATGCGCTTCGGTTGAGACGAGCGATCGTCTCTTCGCGCGATTCCGGTGGCATGGACATAGCGGCCTCAGCACTCCTGCGCGAACGCCGGAGGGGGTCTGAATTCGGCGCGGAACCTATAGGCGGCGGCTCCGCAGGTCAAGGCGGACAGGATCTAGCCTAAGCTCCGGGCTGAAAAGGATTTTCTTTGCCGCGACACTCGGCCGCGCGACGACTCAGAGGCCCGGAAGCTTGAACCCGCTGGATCGACGGGGGGCGATGACGATCGCGCGTTCCGAACCGACGAGCGCCCGAAGACGCGCCTGCTCGCTGGCGGCGTCGATGGCGCTCTCTCCTTCTCCGCTCGGACGCACGGTTGGACCTTGCGTCGAAGCGTCGTCGCGCCGCCAGAACAGGATGCGATTGGCGAACGACTCTTCCTTGTGCGCCAAGTCGCCGAACTCGTCATCGACCACATAACGGGCCAGGGGGTCGGCGCGATCGCCGCCGGCGGCGGTGACCAGGGCGGCCTCGCCCGGGGTGCGGGTCACGGCCTGCCGCTGGCCCAACAGGATCTGGCGGGCGGCGCTCTCGGGCGCGAGTTCCTGCGGGCGGGGCTGGCCGGGCGTCGGCGGACGCAGACCGTATTCCGGCGGCACCGTCAGTGGGGCGGTGGAGACGGTGACGAACTCGTCCGGAACGACCTTGGTCAGGCCGATCTGGTCGCGCACGGTCGAACAGGCTCCCAGGCTGATGGCGGCGAGGGTCAGGACGGCGACGCGAAGGCGCATGGGCGGCAGGCTCGAAAAAGCGGATCGGACGGTGGCCCGAAAGAGCCGGGTGATTACGACTTTTCCGCGACCGCGCCAACCGGGCGGTTCGACCCTTCCGGCGCGCTCCAGCGCAGAACGGGCTGACGGGCCGCCCGGGTCTCGTCCAGCCGCCGCAGCGGGGCATGGAAGGGGGCGCCCTTGAACCGCTCCGTATCGCCGGCCTTGGCGGCCTGGGCCAGCAGGCGCGTCGCCTCGATGAACCGGTCCAGCTCGGCCTTGGACTCCGTCTCGGTCGGCTCGATCAGCATGGCGCCGTGGACGACCAGGGGGAAATACATGGTCATCGGGTGGAAGCCCTCGTCGATCATCGCCTTGGCGAAGTCGAGCGTGGTCACGTCCGTGCCCTTCAGCCATTCGTCGTCGAACAGGGCCTCGTGCATGCACGGCCCTTCCGGGAAGGCCGGGCTCATCAGGTCCTGCAGACGGGCCTTGATGTAGTTGGCGTTCAGCACCGCGTCCTCGGCCACCTGCCGCAGCCCGTCCGAGCCGTGGCTCATCATGTAGCTGAGGGCGCGGACGTACATGCCCATCTGGCCGTGGAAGGCGCACAGGCGTCCGAAGGCCTGCGCCGCCTCGCCCTCGGCGAACTCCTCCAGCCGGAAGCCGTCGTCGCCCGACACCACCCACGGGGCCGGGGCGAAGGGGGCCAGCGCCTCGGACAGCACCACCGGACCTGCGCCCGGCCCGCCGCCGCCGTGGGGGGTCGAGAAGGTCTTGTGCAGGTTGATGTGCATGGCGTCGACGCCGAGGTCGCCCGGGCGCACCCGGCCGACGATGGCGTTGAAATTGGCCCCGTCGCAGTAGAAATACGCCCCCGCCGCGTGGGTCAGCCGGCTGATCTCCAGGATGTCGCGCTCGAACAGGCCGCAGGTGTTGGGGTTGGTGACCATGATGGCGGCGACGTCGTCGCCCAGCTTGGCCTCGAGGTCCTTGATATCGACCCGGCCGTCCTCGGTCTGGGCGATCTCCACCACCTGGTAGCCGACGAAGGCGGCCGTGGCCGGATTGGTGCCGTGGGCCGAGGTCGGCACCAGCACCTTGTTGCGCGGCTTGTCCGAGCGCAGGCCGTGGCCCGCGGCGCGGTGGGCGGCGCGGATGGCCATCAGGCCGCACAGCTCGCCGTGCGCCCCGGCCTTGGGGCTCATCGCCACCGCCGGCATGCCGGTCAGGGTCTTCAGCCAGTGGGCCAGCT
>JAEWJI010000015.1 GCA_023386645.1 Pseudomonadota bacterium | reverse complement strand
GCCCCGACCGGCTCGGCCACCGGCTCCGGCCTCGCCCGGGTCTCGGCCACGGGCGCCGCTTCGACGGGCGCCGTCGCCTCGTCCCTGGACTCGGGAACGATCGCGACCGGGGCGGGCGTCGGCGCGGAGGCGTCCACCTCGCCGTCGCGGCCAAGCGCCCAGATCGCCAGGCCGCCAAACGCCAGAACCGCCAGGACGCCGGCGGCGATCAGCGCCGGCGATGGACCGGTACGCCGGAGGCCACGGGCGCGCACCGTTTCGACGGCCGGTGCGCTCCCCAGCGCCGGTTCTGATGTCGGCATGGGCGCAACCGGTGCGGGCGTCTCGACCCGGGGAGCGGCCTCCGGCAGCGGCCGCACGGTCATGTCTAGCGGCGCCTCCGGCTCGACCCGGAGCTTCGGCTCCGTCGGCGCGGACGGGGACTCAGGCGTGAGGGGCGCGGCGCGGCCTTTGGGCACCATGGAGCCGGTCAGGATGCCTCGCCCGGCTATCGGCGCCGGCCGGCTGGGTGCGGCCGACGGGGCTCGCGCCGGCGCCTCGGGCGCCAGCGGACCGCGCGGCAGGGGTCCGGCGATGAAGGTGGTCTGCGGCGGTCGTCCCCAGCGCAGGCCAGGGCCGGCGGGCGGGGTCGGTCGGGTCGGATCATAATCGGCCATCCGGCTCGAATGGCCAGAGAAGCCGACGGTTTCGTGGCCGGCGCCGATCGCTTCCGGATCAAAGCTTGAGCGCGGCCGGCGCGGCGCCTATGTGCCGATCTCAGGGGAGGCTTCGCATGTCAGTGATCGCTATCGAGGGTCTGACGAAGACCTACGCCTCCGGCCTCCAGGCCTTGAAGCCTGTGGACCTGACCATTCAGAAGGGTGAGATCTTCGCCCTGCTCGGTCCGAACGGGGCGGGAAAGACGACCCTGATCTCGATCGTCTGCGGCATCGTCACCCCCTCGGGCGGGCGGGTGCTGGTCGACGGCCACGACATTCTCAGCGACTACCGAGCCGCCCGCTCCCGCATCGGCCTGGTCCCGCAGGAACTGACCACTGATGCCTTCGAGACCGTCTGGGCGACGGTGACCTTTTCGCGCGGCCTGTTCGGGAAGCCGCCCAACCCCGCCTTCGTCGAACAGGTGCTGAGGGACCTCAGCCTGTGGGACAAGAAGGACGCCAAGATCATGACGCTGTCCGGCGGAATGAAGCGTCGGGTGATGATCGCCAAAGCCCTCAGCCACGAGCCCGACATCCTGTTCCTGGACGAGCCCACGGCGGGCGTGGACGTGGAGCTGCGCCGCGACATGTGGGCCATGGTGCGCCGCCTTCGCGAGCGCGGCGTGACCATCATCCTGACCACCCACTACATCGAGGAGGCCGAGGAGATGGCCGACAGGGTCGGCGTGATCCTCAAGGGCGAATTGATCCTGGTCGAAGAAAAGACGGCCCTGATGAAGAAGCTGGGCAAGAAAACCCTGACCCTTCAACTGCAGGAACCACTCGCCGCCCTGCCGCCGGAGCTCGCCGACTGGAAGTTGGCGCTCAAGGACGAGGGCCACGAGCTAGAGTATGTCTTCGATTCCAACGCCGAGCAGACCGGCGTGCCGTCGCTGATGCGGCGGCTCTCGGATCTCGGGATCGGCTTCAAGGATCTGTCGACCCGCCAGAGCTCGCTCGAGGACATCTTCGTGGGCCTGGTCCACCAGTCGAAGGAAGCGGCGTGATGGCGTTCAACGGTCATGGCGTCTGGGCCATCTATCGCTTCGAGATGGCGCGCGCGCTGCGCACACTGTGGCAATCGGTGGTGACGCCGGTCATCACCACGGCGCTGTATTTCGTCGTCTTCGGCTCGGCGATCGGCAGCCGCATGACCGAGATCGACGGCGTGCCCTACGGCGCCTTCATCGTGCCTGGCCTGATCATGCTCAGCCTGTTCACCCAGTCGATCTTCAACGCCTCCTTCGGCATCTATTTCCCGAAGTTCACCGGCACGATCTACGAGATCCTCAGCGCGCCGGTCTCGCCGTTCGAGATCGTGCTGGCCTATGTCGGCGCCGCGGCCACCAAGTCGGCGGTGCTGGGGCTGATCATCCTGGCCACGGCCGCCTTCTTCGTGCCGCTGCGGATCCTGCATCCGGTCGAGATGCTGGCCTTTCTGATCCTGATCGCCACGACCTTCAGCCTGTTCGGCTTCATCATCGGGATTTGGGCCCAAAACTTCGAACAGCTGCAGTTCATTCCCATGCTTGTCGTGACGCCCCTGACCTTCCTGGGCGGCAGCTTCTATTCGATCGACATGCTGCCGGAGGCCTGGCGCACCGTGACCCTGTTCAACCCGGTGGTCTATCTGATCTCCGGCTTCCGCTGGACCTTTTACGGGACGGCGGATGTCGGGATCGGGATCAGCCTGGCGGCGACCACCGGCTTCCTGCTGATCTGCATGGCCGTGGTCTTCTGGATATTCCGCACTGGCTATCGCCTGAAGGCCTGACCGGTCACCTCACACGAAAACGCCCGGCCGCGGGAACGGCCGGGCGTTATGCGGGAACCCTGGGCTCCGGCTCAGGTCAGGGGCTGGGTTTCAATGCGCAGTTCGCGCGCGGCGGGCGCGGCCGACGGCGCCGGGGTCGCTTCGGCCGAATAGGGACGCGGTCCGGTCGGTTCGACCGGCGTCTCCGTCCGTTCGGCCGGAGCCGGGCGGCGAGCGGCGGGCGCGGCCTCGGCCCTGCGCACAGTGGCTTCACGGCGCGCCACGGGAGCGGCGGCCGGAGCCGGCGGCGCGCTCACGACCGGAGCCGTCGAACTCTCAACCGCCAGCGGCGGGGCCAGGGCGGGCGCCGCGGAAGGAACGGCCGCCAAAGGAGCCGGCGCCACCGGCGCTGCCAGCGGGTCGGCGCGGGTCAGGGCGTTGGTCTCTCCGCCGTCGTTCATCAGCATGGCGACGGCCGCGCCGGCCAGGACCAGGGCGCCCAGGGGCGCCAGGATCATCCAGGCGCGGACGGGCTTGCGCCCGCGCGAGCGGCTGCGGGCGTAGACGGGGGTATAGGGCTCGGCCGGTCGGGCCTCCTGCCGCAGATTGTCGTCATAGGTCGAGCCGCCGAAGCTCGAACCGCCAAGGGTCGAACCGCCGGGGTTCGGATGAGTCAGGGACATGTTGTCCTCCACGTTCCAGTGGCGGATCAACAGACTTGCGGAACACGGGTTCCCCAGTCCGGCCCAATGCCGCGAAGAAACACCCTTCCCGCCGCATGTGTGGCGGAAGGGCCGACGGCTAGTAGTTGGTCAGTTCGGAGATCGCGAGATAGGCCGGCTGGGACGTGCCCGCCGAATAGGTCCCCACCCAGATCTCGTAGCGTCCCGCCGTGGGATTCAGGGCCACGGCGGGATTGGTGCCGCCGCCGGAGTCGTCGTCGCAGTACCACTCCCCGCCCGGTCCGTTCACAACCAGCGTGGTATCGGCGTTGGAAGTCACCGACAGCCGCAGCGGCAGGCTGCCGTTGCCGTCCCAGAACAGGCGGATGTCGGGGGCCTGGGTGATGAAGCCGCGACAGTCCGAAAACCGGGTGCGGGCGTCGATCGAACCCCCGGCCCTCAACGACACCATGTGCGGATCGGGTCGGAAGCCCGGCGACAGCCGGACCACGCCGTAGTTCGGGGCGGAGTTGTAATCCTGGGCCGAGGCCGCGCCGGCCATGGCGGCCAGAAGGGCGGCGATGATGAGCTTGCGCATCGGAAGTCTTCCCCACGGAACGCCGCGGACCCTTCGTCCACGTCGCCTAACCCCGATCTTCGACCCTTCTCGATCGCGCATCAAGGGCGGGCGCCTGACCGCTCCTGACGCTGCGTCACCGGCGCAACGGCGCCACGCCGCGCCCGGAAAGCGCCCGCCGAGGGTCGGCGTGATTCCCCCTGCGGTTGACCCCTCCGGCGGGCTTGTCCATCACCAAGGACGGGGGCTGATCGATGGAGTAGTCGAAACCATGGGGCTGATGGCGAACATCCGGCGAGACCTGAAGTTCGCCGGCGGCCTGCGTCGCCTGCTGAACCGCATCAAGCCGATCCAGCTCGACAGCCCCGACCTGGTCTGTGACGACTTCGAGGAGGCGGTCGACCGCTTCTCCAACAACATCGCCATCGAGGACGAGACCCGGTCCCTGACCTATCGCGACCTGGACGGCCTGGCCAACCGCTACGCCCACTGGGCGCGCGGACGGAACCTGCGGCGTTCCGACGTCGTGGGCCTGGTGATGACCAACCGCGCCGAATACATCGCCGCGTGGATGGGCTTCTCCAAGATCGGGGTCGCCACCGCCCTCATCAACACCAACCTGACCGGCCAGGCCCTGGCCCACTGCCTGAACATCGCCGGCGTCTCGCAGGTGGTCGCCGACGAGGAGACCTGGCGCCGCTGTGAAGAGGCGCGGCCCTTTGTCACCCGCTCGATGATGCTGTGGGTGCTCGGTCTGCGCGGTGAAGACGAATCCAGCGACAGGCGAGGGCTGGACAACGCCGTGCGCGGCGGCTCGTCGGTGCGCCCGCCCCGCAACCTGCGCGACGGCCTGACCAACCGCGACACCGCCCTCTATATCTATACCTCCGGCACCACCGGCCTGCCCAAGGCCGCGCGCATCCCCCACTCGCGCGCACGCACCTATATGCGCGCCTTCGCCGGCTGCACCCGGGCGACGGAGGCGGACCGCACCTTCAACTGTCTGCCGCTTTACCACTCCACCGGCGGCCTGGTCGGCATCGGACCGGCGCTGCTGAACGGCGGCAGGGTGATCCTGCGCAAGAAGTTCTCGGCCTCAACCTTCTGGAAGGACGTGAAGGCCACCGAGGCGACCATCTTCGTCTACATCGGCGAGTTGTGCCGCTACCTCGTCAACTGCCCCGAAGGGCCGGACGACCGGGCTCACAAGCTGCGCCTGGCGTACGGCAACGGCCTGCGCCCCGATGTGTGGACCGAGTTCAAGAGCCGGTTCGCCATCCCCGAAATCCTGGAGTTCTACGGCTCCACCGAGGGCAACGTCTCCCTGTTCAACTTCGATGGCAAACCGGGCGCAATCGGCCGGGTGCCGAAGCTGCTGAAGAAGCAGATCAACATCCGCCTGGCCGCGTTCGACGTCGATAGCGAGCAGCCGATCCGCGGCGCCAACGGCCTGATCGTCCCGGCCTCTGTCGGGGAGGTCGGCGAGGCCATCGGCCTGATCGGCAACGATGTGCGCCACGATTTCTCGGGCTACGCCGACAAGACCGCCTCGGAAAAGAAGGTCCTGACCGACGTCTTCCAGAAAGGCGACCGCTGGTTCCGCACCGGCGACCTCATGCGGCAGGACTCGGAGGGCTATTTCTACTTCGTCGACCGCATCGGCGACACCTTCCGCTGGAAGGGAGAGAATGTCTCGACCTCGGAGGTCGAGCAGAGGCTGGCCGAGGCGCCGGGCGTCCAGGAGGTCATCGCCTACGGGGTCCCGGTGCCGGGCGCAGAGGGCAAGGCCGGCATGGTCGCCCTGGTGATGGACGGCAAGTTTTCCCCCAAGACCTTCTGCGAATACGTGGACGCGGAGCTCCCGCACTACGCCCGCCCGGTGTTCGTGCGCCTGATCAAGGCCGCCGAGACCACCGGCACCTTTAAGTACCGGAAGATTGACCTTGTCGCTCAGAGCTTCGACCCAACCAAGGTCGATGGCCCCCTCTACGTCCGTGGCGGCAAGACCGGCTACGCCAAGCTGACAACTGAAGCCTTCCAGGCCATCCAGAGCGGCGAGAACCGCTTCTAGATACCGGGGGAAAGCCGAAGTTAATCATTAACCGCCACTATCCGGCGTCTTAACTGCGTCCGGACCGCGCCTCTCCATGTTCCAGATCATCGGCATCGTCGTGCTCTTCGGCATGGTGTTCGGCGGCTACACCATCGCCGGGGGCAAGATGGGGGTGATCCTTCACTCCCTCCCCTATGAAATGATGATGATCGGCGGCGCGGCGATCGCCGCCCTGCTGATCTCCAACGCCCCCTCCACCCTCAAGGGCGTGGCCGCGGGCTTCGGCAAGGTGTTCGCCGGCCCGAAGTGGAAGAAGCAGGACTACAAGGACCTGCTCGGCCTGCTGTTCCAGCTGACCAAGACGATGAAGTCCAAGGGCGTCATCGCCCTGGAAAGCCACATCGAGAAGCCGGCCGAGAGCACCATTTTCCAGAAGTATCCCAAGGTGCTGAAGGACCACTTCGCCACCGACTTCGTCTGCGACACCCTGCGGATGATGACCATGAACCTGGAGGATCCTCACCAGATCGAGGACGCCATGGAAAAGCAGCTGGAGAAGCACCACCACGAGGCGCTCGCCCCGGCCCATGCGCTGCAGAACATGGCCGACGCCCTGCCGGCGCTCGGCATCGTCGCGGCGGTGCTGGGGGTGATCAAGACCATGGCGGCGATCACCGAGCCGCCGGAAATCCTGGGCGGTATGATCGGGGGCGCCCTGGTGGGCACCTTCCTCGGCGTCTTCCTGGCCTATGGGCTGGTCGGCCCTCTGGCTGCCCGTCTCAAGGAGATCATCGACGGCGACGCGGCCTACTACAAGATCATCCAGTCGGTCCTGGTGGCCCACCTGCACGGCAACGCCGCCCAGATTTCGGTCGAGATCGGCCGGGGCGACATCCCGTCCTCGGCCCAACCCTCCTTCATGGAGATGGAAGAAGCGCTGTCCGCGGCCCCGGCTGACGCTTAGGCGACATTGGCGGACAAATTCGCGATGCGGGGGAACGGCCAGCGCCCATCACGGTTCTGCGATGATCACGATCACGTCACCCGTGGAACGGGGGCCGCAGTGGCCAGTGGTCGCCTGATCCGGAGGATACTCATGAAAACTCGCATCCTGATGGCCGGCTGCATGACCGCCGCCGCCCTGGCCCTGGCCGCCTGCGGCAACAACGAAGACACCACCGCCGCCACCGACGCCGCTTCGGCCGACAGCATGGCCACCGACACCGGTGCCATGGCTCCGGCCGACGGGACCATGACCACCCCGCCGGTTGAAGGGTCCATGACCTCGGCTCCAGGCACGAACACCACCGGCACCACCGGCACGACCGGGACCACTGGTTCCGACACCATGGGCTCCACCTCGACCGGAGCGGCCGGCACCGTGAACCCGACCGGCCAAGGCACGACGGGTTCCAGCCCCACGACCTCTCCGCAGGGCTGAGCCGTCAGGCGGCGCGACCGCCTTCGATTGATGCGCACATCTTGGCCGCTTCGGAGTTTTCCGGGGCGGCCTTTTTCCTTCCTGAGGATGGCCTTCACGAACGCGTGAGAAATCGCTTGCGGAGCCGCTCACGATTCCGTTATCTCCCGCCTGTCGGGGTCATGACCCGACTCTCACCTTCTGAAGGATAACAACCATGCGCATCACCGCTCTGATCGCCGCCTCGGCCGCCGCTCTGGCCCTGGCCGCCTGCCAACCGGCCGCTGAAGAAGCTCCGGCCGCCGACGCCGCCGCTGCTGACTCGGCCGCCACCGCGACCGACGCCGCCGCCGCCGCCAACCAAGCCGCTGCCGACGCCACCGCCGCCGCTGGCGACGCCAACGC
>JAEWJI010000017.1 GCA_023386645.1 Pseudomonadota bacterium | reverse complement strand
GCGTCACGGCGCGCGCGCTCGGCGGCGGCGGCGCGTTCGCGCTCGGCCTGCTGGCGAGTGGCCAGTTCGATGGCGCGACGACGGGCTTCCTGCTCCTCGGGGGACAGGCCGCCGCCGGCGGGCTGCGACTGCGGGCGAGGCGCGGCGGGACGCGGAGCGTCGCCTTCCGGCCGTTGACGGGCGACATCGAAGCCTTGCGGGCGCTGATGGCCGCCGCCCGGAGGGGCGCCGACACGGCGCTTTGTCTCGACCACCACCGTCTTGGACCGGCCGTGGCTGAAGCTCTGCTTGACGGTGCCGGTCGAGACCGATCCCGCCGCGCGCGGCTTCAGGCTGAGCGGCGCGCGCGGACCCGTCTGCGAGGGAGTTCCCGCGCTGGAGCCCTGGCCGCCCTGGCCTTGATTGGCAGTCTTGTCGTTCTCGTCAGTCATCCGGTCGCTTTACTTGGTCGGAGGGACATTCCCGCCGCCGTCTCGTCAAACACAAAAAGCCGTGCGCGGTCCGCCCAGAAGGAGCAGACCCCGCCCGTCACCCATCCTGTTCCGGGGCCCCAGCCGATCCGCGCCCGGGCGGGAGATGATCCCACGCCGGAGGTAGAAGCGGTCGAAAACCCGCCAGTCGTTCGACCTCCAGGGTCCAGCGATCGGCCCGCCCGCCCTGAGGCAGGACGGCGTGTATCGCATTTTCCAGCCCCAGGGCCAAACTCAATTGTTCGGCGCTAAAGACGCCGCAGACCCGGGTCAGCGGCTGGTGTCGCACCAGGCCCATCAATTTGGCCCGTCCGTCGGCCGATCCATCGGCCGCCTCGATCGCCCAGGCCGCCCGGCCCGAACGGATCGCTGCGGCGCATTTCTCGAAGCCGGAGATAAGCACGCCCTCGCGCCGGGCAAGTCCCAGCTGATCCAGACAGCGTCGTTCGAGCAGGCTCCGGACCTGGTCGGCGAGGTCGGCGGGAGGCTTGAGTTGCGCCTTGGCGGCGCGGGCGAAAAGGTTCTTGCGAACCGCCTCCTCTACCGAAGAGCGATCCGCGGCGACCCACAACCCGCGGCCGGGCAGACGCCGTGCGAGGTCGGGAACGACCTGGCCGTCCGGGCCCGCGACGAAGCGGATCAGGCGAGATTCATCCATGGCCTGGCGCGTCACCAGGTCCCGGCGGTCTCGCTCAATCGTCGCGTTGCGCAACCCCATGGACGGCCCGGTCTCCCATCACGCGTCGCGGGACTTTTCGAGGTCTTCGCCGAACGTCTCGGCGTCTCCCTCGGGAAGTTCGGCGTGCTCAAGGCCCTCATGGCCCTCGGCTTCGACGCCTTCGGAGTAGTCCTCCCCGGCGTAATCGCCCTCGGCGTACTCGGCCTCGTCCTCCTCTTCGTATTCCGGCTCTGGCTGGGGCAGTTCGGAAGCGTCGATCCAGCCGGCGGCCACACGCGCCTGAAGGATGAGCATTTCCGCGTCTTCCTGGGCCATGTTGAAGCTTTCCAGCACGCCCGCGACCTTCACGCGTTCGCCGTTCTTCATCTCGTAGCCGCCGCGGATCTCGTCCGTGGCCAGGTCGGCGAGGTCTTCGACCGTCTTCACGCCGCCGTCGCCGAGCGCCACCGCCATCGGCAGAGTGACGCCCGGAACCTCCAACACGCCGTCCTCGACGCCCAGTTCCTTGCGCTTGGCGTCCTGCTCGGCCGCCTGTCGGTCCAGGAAGTCGCGGGCGCGAGCCTGAAGCTCCTCGGCGGTATCTTCGTCGAAGCCTTCGATGTCCGAGATCTCGTAGGGCTCGACATAGGCCAGGTCTTCCACCGTGGCGAAGCCCTCGGTGACCAGAAGCTGGGCGATGACCTCGTCGACGTCGAGCGCCTCCTGGAACAACTGGGTCCGCTCGGCGAACTCCTTCTGGCGGCGTTCGCTGTCCTGGCTCTCGGTGATGATGTCGATCTGCCAGCCGGTCAGCTGCGAGGCCAGGCGCACGTTCTGGCCGCGACGGCCGATGGCCAGCGACAGCTGCTCGTCCGGGACCACCACCTCGACGCGGTCGGCCTCTTCGTCCAGCACCACCTTGGACACCTCTGCGGGCGCCAGGGCGTTCACGATGAAGGTCGGCTCGTCGTTGTTCCACTGGATGATGTCGATCTTCTCACCCTGCAGTTCGGCGACCACCGCCTGAACGCGCGAGCCGCGCATGCCGACGCAGGCGCCGACGGGGTCGATCGAGCTGTCGTTCGAAAGCACCGCCATCTTGGCGCGCGACCCGGCGTCGCGGGCGGCGGCGCGGATCTCGATCACGCCGTCATAGACCTCGGGCACTTCCTGGGCGAACAGCTTGGCCATGAAGCCGGGGTGCGCCCGCGACAGCATGATCTGCGGCCCCTTGGCCTCAGGCCGCACGTCATAGATGTAGGTACGGATGCGATCGCCGATATTGAAGATCTCACGCGGGATCGACTGGTCGCGGCGCATGATGCCTTCGCCACGGCCAAGGTCGACGATGGTGTTGCCGTATTCGACGCGCTTGACGGTCCCGTTGACGATCTCGCCGACGCGGTCCTTGAACTCCTCGTACTGACGCTCGCGCTCGGCCTCGCGGACCTTACCGGTCACGACCTGGCGGGCCATCTGGGTCTGCACCCGGCCGAACTCGAAGGGCGGCAGCTCCTCGACATACTCCTTGCCGACTACCGCTTCCGGATCGCGCTTGGAGGCGTCGCGCAGGCGCACCATGGCCGCGTCGTTGAACTCTTCCAGCTCGTCTTCCGGCTGCCAGTCGTCCTCGACGATGGTGACGTGGCGCGTCAGGGACAGTTCGCCTGTCTTCGGGTCGATTTTGGCGCGGATGTCGTGGTGGGCGCCGTAGCGCGACTTGGCGCCCTTCTGGATCGCCTCCTCGATCGCCTCGATCACGATCTCCTTCTCGATGTTCTTCTCGCGCGCGACGGCGTCGGCGATCTGGAGAAGTTCGAGGCGGTTGGCGGAAACACCGGTCACGGCCATCAGGCTTGGTCCTTGGTCTTGGGGGGCTTGGTTTCGGCTCGCTCGTCCCCGGAAAGGGGCGGCAGGCCGTCGTCTTCAGGTTCGCCGCGCGCGGCGCGGATCTGGGCCCCGCGCTTCAGCAGGGCGTCGGTCATCACCAGCTTGGCGTCCACCAGCCAGGCGAAGGGGATCAGGGCGGTGTCTTCCTCGCCTTCCAGGTCGATGGCGATGTTGTCGCCGTCAGTACCCGCGAGCGTGCCCTTGAAGCGCTTGCGGCCCTCGACCATCCGGTCGGTCTCCAGTCGCGCATCGAAGCCTTCGAAGAGGTCGAAGTCGATCAGGCGGGTCAGAGGCCGGTCGATGCCGGGGGAGGAGACCTCGAGCAGGTATTCGCCGGCGATGGGATCGGCCGCATCCATCACCTCGGACACCGCGCGGCTCAGGCGCGCGCATTCGTCGATGGATATGTCTTGGTCCGAAGGCCGCTCGGCCATGATCTGCAGCCGGCGACGCAGCGTCCCGCCCATGAGCCGCAGGCGCACGATCTCCAGGCCGACCGACTCCGCCACGGGGTCGAGCAGTTCCAGAAGCTGGCGATCTTCGGCGGTCTTGGCGCGCAAGGGAGGCGGAACCCAACAAAAAAGCGGCTGGCCGTCCGGGCCGCCGCTTCAATCGGCGCCGTCGGACGCCGGTCTAACGATGTGGAGGGGCGTATAGCGCAATGTGGTCTGCGGGAAAAGCGGGAAACAAAAGCCGGCCCGGCGGCTATACGACCGACGATGAGCCAGAGAGTCGTGCATGTGATTGGGGCGGGGCCGGCCGGGCTGATGGCGGCCGAGCGGCTGGCGGGGGTGGGGCTGCGCGTCGTGGTGCACGAGCGGATGCCTTCGGTGGCGCGCAAATTCCTGATGGCCGGGCGCGGCGGCCTGAACCTGACGCATTCCGAGCCGGACGATCGCTTCCTGAGGCGATACGGGAGCGCATGCGGAGCGGTCGGGCCCTGGCTCGAGGGGTTCGGTCAGGCGGACCTAATCAACTGGGCCGAGGGCCTGGGGCAGCCAACCTTCGTCGGTTCGTCCGGACGGGTGTTTCCAAAGGCGATGAAGGCCTCGCCCCTGCTGCGGGCCTGGCTGACGCGATTGGCGGACCTGGCCGTCGAGTTGCGGACGCGCTCGCGGTGGTTGGGCTGGCGGGATGGCGGCCTCGCGTTCGAGACGCCCGACGGCGAGCAGATCGAGCGTCCGGACGCGGTGGTCCTGGCGATGGGCGGGGCCAGTTGGCCGCGGCTGGGCTCGGACGGCGCGTGGGTCGATGCGCTGGCCGGTGTCGGGGTGGAGATCGCGCCGCTCAGGCCCGCTAACGCCGGGTTCGACGTGGCGTGGTCGGAGGTCCTGAAGGCTCGGTTCGCGGGCGTGGCCGTCAAGCCGGTGACCCTGACCCACGGCGATCGGAGCGTGCGCGGGGAGCTGATGCTGACCCGCTACGGAATCGAGGGCGGCGCGGTCTATGCGATGTCGACGGAGCTTCGCGAGGCGATCGCGTCCGAGGGCTCGGCGGTCCTGACCGTCGATCTGCGGCCTGACCTGAGCGTCCAGGCTCTGGCGGAGCGGCTGGCGCGGTCGCGCGGCAAGGACAGCGTGACCAACCATCTGCGCAAGGCCGGCGGTTTGTCGCCCGCCGCCATCGCCATGCTGCGCGAGATCGGCGAGGTTCCGCCGGGGGCCGAGAAGCTGGCCAAACGGATCAAGGGGCTGAGACTGAAGCTGACGGGCATGCAGGGGCTGGAGCGGGCGATCTCCAGCGCGGGCGGCGTGGCGCTCGACGCCGTGGACGATCGTCTGATGCTGAAGGCGCGGCCCGGCGTGTTCGTCGCCGGCGAGATGCTGGACTGGGAAGCGCCTACCGGCGGCTATCTGCTGCAGGCGTCCTTCGCCTCGGGCTCCGTGGCGGCCGATGGCGTCCTGGCCTGGCTGGACCGCGAGGCCGCGCCGGGGCAGGGAGCGTCGTCATGACCGATCTCGACATCCAGGGCGTCTGCCCGCCCCGCTTCGCGGCGGTGAAGGACGCCTTCGCCGCGAACTTCTCCGACGCGCCGGAGGGTCTCAACGAACAGGCGGCCCGGTTCACCGTGTGCGTGGAGGGCGAGACGGTCCTGGACGTCTGGGCTGGTCATGCGGACGCGGCGCGGACCACGCCGTTCGCGGCCGACACCCTCGTTCCCGTCTTCTCGACCGGCAAGGCGGTGATGGCGACGATGATGGCGCTCGCCGTCGAACGGGGCCAGCTGGACTACGAGGCCCGCGTCGCGGACCTGTGGCCCGAGTTCGGCGCGGGCGGGAAGGGCGAGGTGACGCTCGGCCAGATGCTGTCGCATCAGGCGGGCCTGCCGGGCTTTTCGGAGACCCAGCCGCCAGAGCTCTGGTTCGACCGTCAGGCCGTGGTCGCGCGACTGGCGGCCCAGGCGCCCATGTGGGAGCCAGGAGCGGCCAGCGGCTACCACCCGATCACCATCGGCTTCCTGGCCGACGAGGTGCATCGGCGCGCGACGGGCCGATCGATCGGCGCCGCGCTTCGGGCTGAGTTTCCTGAGCTGGATCTCTGGATCGGCCTGCCGGAGAGCGAGCATGGGCGCGTCGCCCAGTTGCGCAAGCCGTCGGCGGCGCCCGACCTCGGGGTCGTCGACGCGGTCAAACGCGCAGCCTTCCTGGACAGGGGGTCGTCCCCGGGCGGTCGCGGCTCAACCGAGTGGCGGATGGCCGAAATCCCGTCAGCCAATCTGCACGGGACAGCTCTGGGTCTCGCGCGGCTGCTGGCCATCCTGGCCAATGGAGGCGTCTTCGGAGGACGGGAGTTGCTGTCGGATGCGACGCTGGAGGCCGCTATTCGCGAGCGCATCCGGGGCCAGGACCGCGTCCTGCCCTTCGTCATGAGCTGGGCTGCGGGGTTCACGCGCAACGAAGGTCTCAACATCTTTGGGCCGGGCCTGAGGACGGTCGGACACTGCGGCTGGGGCGGGTCCTGCGCCTTCGCCGATCCGGACGCGCGGGTCTCGGCGGCCTATGTGATGACCCGGCAGTCGCCGCACCTGATCGGCGATCCGCGCGCCCTGCGGTTGATCGAGGCGCTCTACGCCGCCATCTGAGCGGAATGCAGAGCTCCACCTTCCCTGACTGGCACGGCACCACCATCCTGGCCGTTCGCAAGGACGGCCGCACCGTGATCGCCGGCGACGGCCAAGTCTCCATGGGCCAGACCATCGTCAAGGGCGCGGCGCGCAAGGTGCGGACGCTCGCCGGCGGCAAGGTGCTGGCCGGGTTCGCCGGCGCGACGGCCGACGCTTTCACCCTGATCGAGCGGCTGGAGGCGAAGCTTGAACAGCACCCGGACCAGCTGGCGCGCGCCTGCGTCGACCTGGCCAAGGACTGGCGCACCGACCGCTATCTGCGCCGGCTGGAGGCCATGCTGCTGGTCGCGGACCGCAACTCGATCTTCACGGTGACCGGGGTCGGGGACGTCCTGGAGCCGGAACATGGGGTCGCGGCCGTGGGATCGGGGGGCAACTTCGCGCTCGCCGCCGCGCGCGCCCTGATCGACCACACTGATCTGTCGGCGGAAGACATCGCCCGCAAGGCGATGGCCATCGCCGCGGATATCTGCGTCTACACCAACGGCAACCTGGTGGTCGAAAGCCTGGGCTGAGGCCCGCGGCTCGACAGCGGGTGGACATAGGCGGCCTGAGGGCGCTCCATGGCGGCGGGAGGATTGTCGCCATGCGCCTGCTTGCCTTCATCGCCGCCCTGACGGCGGCCACGCCTGCCTTCGCCCAGGAGCTCGGCGCCGCGCCGATCGTGGCGGCTGAACGGGCGTTCGCGGCCGATTTCCCCGCCATGGGCCTGGCCGGCAGCTTCAGCAAATGGGGTCGGCCGGATGGGATCATCATCGCTGAAGGCCAAGCCCGGACGGTCGAGCAGTTGTTCGCCGACGCTCCGAAGACCCGACAGCCGAACGAGCCGCTGATTAAATGGTGGCCGACCTTCGCCGGCGTGGCTCGATCCGGCGAGATGGGCTTCACCACCGGCCCGGCCCGACGGGACCAGGAGGGCTACGGCCATTATTTCACGATCTGGACGCGTCAGGCGGATGCGACTTGGCGCTGGGTTTATGACGGCGGCTCCAACGCCAGTCCGGAGGGCCAGCCCGGCCCGGAGACCGAGCCGCGCCTGCTGCCTGTCTCAGCGGTGGGCGCGGTCTCTGCGGCCGAAGCTTTCGAGGAGGTGAGGGCGGCAGAGACCGCGCTCGCCACGGGCGCGCGCACGAACCAAAAGGCGTCGCATCTGGCGGTCCTGGCCGAGGAGGGGCGGCTGTATGTCGCGCCGCTGCCGCCGGCCGAGGGGGCGGAAGCGTTCGCCACGGCTCTGGACGGTTGGCCCGAGACCTTCGAGTTCGGCGCGACCGAGGGCGGGGGCGCATCAGAAGGCGGCGACATGGCCTGGACCTATGGACCTGCGTCCTGGATGCGAGAGGGTGTGTCCCGGCGCGGTCACTACATGCGGCTGTGGCAGAAGCGGTCGGACGGCTGGCGGCTGGTCATGGCCCAGCTGATCCCCGCGCCCGTCGCCGCACCCTCTCCCGCCGGGGGCTGAGCGGCCCTATCTGGGCCGGATGACCGACCTCTCCCCCCGCGAAATCGTCTCCGAACTCGACCGCTACATCGTCGGCCAGGACGACGCCAAGCGCGCCGTGGCCGTGGCCCTGCGCAACCGCTGGCGGCGCAAGCGCGTGCCGGACGACCTGCGCGACGAGGTGACGCCGAAGAACATCCTGATGATCGGGCCGACGGGCGTGGGCAAGACCGAGATCGCGCGGCGGCTGGCGCGGCTGGCCGGCTCGCCCTTCCTGAAGGTCGAGGCGACCAAGTTCACGGAGGTCGGCTATGTCGGGCGCGACGTCGACCAGATCATGCGCGACCTGGTCGAGAGCGCCCTGATCATGGTGCGCGAACAGCGCCGGGCCGGGGTGCGCGCCAAGGCGGAGGCGGCGGCTGAAGAACGGATCCTGGACGCCCTGGTGGGACCGGGCTCCCAACCCGCGACCCGCGACAGCTTTCGCAAGAAGCTGCGCGCTGGGGAGCTGGACGACAAGGAGGTCGAGTTGTCGCTGGCCGACACCTCGTCACCTCTGCAGGGGCTAGACATCGGCGGCGGCGGCAACGTCGGCCTGCTGAACCTGTCGGACCTGATGGCCAAGATGGGCGGCGGCCGCACCCGTTCGGTGCGGATGGCGGTCAAGGACGCCGTCGCGCCCCTGGTCGCCGAAGAGAGCGACAAGCTGCTGGACCAGGACAGCCTGACCCGCGAAGCCCTGTCGCTGGCCGAGAACGAGGGCATCGTCTTCATCGACGAGATCGACAAGGTCGCCGCCCGCCAGGATCGCGGCGGGGCCGACGTGTCGCGCGAGGGGGTGCAGCGCGATCTGCTGCCGCTGATCGAGGGCACCACCGTCTCGACCAAGTACGGGCCGGTGAAGACCGACCACGTGCTGTTCATCGCGTCCGGCGCCTTCCACGTCGCCAAGCCAAGCGACCTACTGCCCGAGCTCCAGGGCCGGCTGCCGATCCGGGTGGAGCTGAAGGCCCTGACCCGCGACGACTTCGTGCGCATCCTCACCGAGCCGGAGGCCAGCCTTATCCGCCAGAACCAGGCGCTGCTAGCGACCGAGGAGGTGACGGTCGAGTTCACCTCCGACGGCATCGACGCCCTGGCTGACGCGGCGGTCGCGGCCAATGCGGCGGTCGAGAACATCGGGGCGCGCCGGCTTCAGACCGTGTTGGAGCGGGTGCTTGAGGACACCAGTTTCCGCGCCTCCGACCTCAGCGGCCAGACCCTGGTGTTCGACGGCGACAAGGTCCGCGAGAAGGTGGGCGAACTAGCCCGGGACGCCGATCTGAGTCGATACATCCTCTGATCAGTCGTCCCCTGTCCGCTCCCGGACATGGAGCGCGTCGGCGAGCCGCATCTTAGCCGAGCCGCGCGGCAGAGGTTTCTGCTGGCTCTCGTGCGGGGCCCAGCCTGCCAGATGGATGATCTCGAAGGTCGCGGGAACGCGGCCGTCCGGTTCGCCATGACGCTCCGCGTAGAGCTGGGCGGCGCGGGCGACGATCCCTCGCGTCAGGGGACGGACTGGACCCGCCAGGGCGCTGGTCTCGCCCATGGCGCGCAGATCGCGGATCAGGGCGAACATGTCCGGATACCGCACAACGACGCGGTCCACATCCACGACGGGCAGGCCTAGACCGGCCCGCTGGAGCAGGGCCGCGCCGTCGTATCCGTCTGCGAAGGGCGATACGCGCGCCTGGACGCCGCCGGTGACCTCCAGCTCCGCCTCGGTCAGGACCTGGCGCAGCTCCGATAGCGTTCCCGCGCCGAACAGGGCGCCGAGGAACAGCCCGTCCGGCTTCAGCGCCCGCCGGATCTGCGCCAGGGCCCCCGGCAGGTCGTCGGCCCAGTGAAGACCCAGGATCGAGACGATGAGGTCCGTCGAGCCCTCCACGACGGCCAGGGCCGATCTCGCCGGCGCGGACTGTGGCAGGGCCTCCACCTGACCGATGCGCGCTGCCGACGGCGTCTCCGCCACGGCGCGCGCGAAGACGCCGGGATGCGGCGACAGGTCGACGGCCCTCGGGAAGTCGCGCAGGATGGCGTCCAGGCTCTCGACCATGGCCTCGGCGACGCGGAGGTGGAGGAAGTCGGCCTCGCCGACCCTCCTGGAGGCGCGAGCGAGGCGGGCGGCGCGTCGGACGGGGTCGAAGAGGGCGGGAGGGGCGGCCATGACGGATCAGGATGGGGAGGCCGGACGCCGTTGGAAAGTCGGGCCGCGCCTGAAAGCCTTCGGGCGGTTCGCGGCCGACCTCATATTGCCACCGCCGATGTCCGGCGCGGGCGGGGCGGCGGACCTGGGCGTCGAGGCCTGGAGCCGGATCGCGTTTCTGGAGGCGCCGGTTTGCGACGGCTGCGGCTCGGCCTTCGAGATGGAGGGCGGACCGTTAGCGCCCGACCGCTGCGCGCCCTGCCAGAGCCATCCGTTCGCCTTCGCCCGCGCTCGCGCCGCCTGCCTGTATGACGAAGCGTCGCGCGATCTGGTGCTGCGGTTCAAGCACGGCGACCACCAGCCACTGGCGGGCCTGTTCGCCCGATGGATCGCGCGCTCGGCCGCCGATCTGGTAACCGAAGCGGATGCTGTAGCGCCTGTTCCGCTCCATCCGATGCGCCTGCTCGCGCGGCGGTTCAACCAGGCGGCCGAGATTGCCCGGCCGCTGGCGAAATCCGCAGGGCGCGAATACCTGCCTGACGCGCTGGTCCGGGCCGTGCGGACGAAGAGCCAGGGCGGCCAATCGGCGCGCGGACGGCGGCTGAACGTCAGGAAGGCCTTCGCCGTGACGGAGGCGGGACAGCTGAAGGTCCGGGGCCGCCGCATCCTTCTGATCGACGACGTGTTGACCACGGGCGCGACCGCGGAGGCCTGCGCCCGGACCCTGCTGGAGGCCGGCGCCCGGGCGGTGGACCTAGCGGTCGTGGCCAGGGTGCGTACGCCGCGGACCCTGCCTACATAGAGCGGCTAGTCGACAGGAGATCCCATGGCCGAGATCGTCATCTACACCAAGCCGGGCTGCCCCTATTGCCACGCGGCCATGGGCCTGCTGGACCGCAAGGGCGCCGAGTATACCGAGATCGTCGCCTCCAACGATCCCGAGAAGAAGGCCGAGATGGTCCAGAAGTCCGGCGGGCGGATGACCTTCCCCCAGATCTTCATCGACGGAAAGCATATCGGCGGGTCCGACGACCTGCATGCGCTGGACCGGCGCGGCGGGCTGGATCCCCTGCTGGCCGCCTGAATGGGCCAAACCCTGAGGATCGCCCTGGTCCAGACCCGTACGCCGGCGACGGCGGACGCGGGGCTGGCGCACGTCGAGCCGCTGATCCGCGAGGCGGCGGCCGGCGGGGCCAGGCTGATCCTGACGCCCGAGGGCACGAACCTGCTGGAGCAGAGAAGAGACCGCCGGGCGAGCACCATCGTCGATGAGGCGGACGACCCGGCCGTGGCGGGGCTTCGGGCCTTGGCGGCGGAGCTCGGGGTCTGGATTCTCATTGGTTCGGCCATCGTGCGCTGGGGGGCGGGCGATGATCCCCGCGCGGCCAACCGGTCTTTGCTGATCGACGATCGGGGCCGGATCACCGCGCGTTACGACAAGCTGCATGTCTTCGACGTCGATCTGGAGAACGGCGAGAGCTATCGGGAGAGCAGCAACATCCGGCCGGGCGATCGTGCGGCGGTTGCAGAGACGCCCTGGGGCCGGTTGGGCCTGACGGTTTGCTACGACGTGCGCTTCCCGCATCTGTTCCGCCAGCTGGCCAAGGCGGGCGCGAGCCTGATCGCCGTGCCCGCCGCCTTCACCGTTCCGACCGGCCAGGCCCATTGGGAGGTCCTGCTGCGGGCCCGGGCCATCGAGACCGGCGCCTTCATCCTGGCTCCGGCCCAGGGCGGCGAGCACGAGGATGGCCGGCGCACCTGGGGCCGTTCCACCGTAATCGGCCCCTGGGGCGAGCTGATCGCCAAACTGGACAATGACGCGCCGGGCGTGCTTTTCGCCGATCTCGACCTGGACGCCGTCGCCAAGGCGCGACGCTCGATCCCGGCCCTGACCCACGACCGCGAATTCGCACCGCCCGACGCATGATCCGCTACGCCCTCGCCTGCGACCAGGAGCACGGCTTCGAGGCCTGGTTCGCCTCCTCGTCCGCCTATGACGAACAGACGGAGCGCGGCCTGGTCGAATGCCCGGTCTGCGCTTCGCGCGCGGTGCGCAAACAGATCATGGCCCCGGCCGTTTCCGGCACGAAACGCCAGCCCGCCGCGCCCGACATGGCCCGGATGCAGTCGATGATGATGCAGGCCGCCCGCGAGGTGCGCAGCCATGTCGAACAGAACTTCGACTACGTCGGCGACGCCTTCGCCCGCGAGGCCCGCGACATTCACGAGGGCCGGTCCGAGAAGCGCGAGATCTACGGCGAGGCGACGCCGGCGGAGGTGAAGAAGCTCAAGGAGGATGGCGTGCCCTGCGCCCCTCTGCCACCCCCGCCGCCGGACCCCGGCAAGGTCAATTGACCCGCCGTGGGGAGGGGGAACGCTACCACGAGTTTGAGCCGCCCGAGCCCTTGAGACCTTGGGTGCGCAAGGCCTGGACCTACGCGGCCCCAAACCCGTCGTCGGTGGTTCAGCGGATCGCGCCAGACGGGTGTCCCGAGTTGATCCTCGACCTGGGTTCACCCTATGAGGAGGACGGGCCGGACGGGGTCTTTCGTCTGCAGCCGAGCGCCATCTTCGCGGGCCAGATGACCCGGCCCATCGCGATCCGCCCGGTTGGACCAGTCGAGCTGGTGGCGGTGCGATTCCATCCGGATGGCGCGCGCGACTGGCTGGGCGCGCCCCTTGCTGGAGCGACCGACCGGCGTATCGATGTGGTCGGCCGGCTTCGCGGGCTTCGGCCGTCGCCCGGCGATCCCGAGGGGCAGGCCTGGCGGATGCTGGAGTGGCTTGACGACGAACGTCATCGCGTGGGCTGGCGCATCGACCCTGCCGTCCGTTCGGAGATCGAGGCGATTGAGGCGGGTGACCTGTCGCCGCCACGCGATTCGGCAGCCGCCCGCACCCTGCAACGCGCCTTCGCCGACCGCGTCGGAGTTTCGCCGCGCATGCTGCGGTCGATCGTTCGTTTTCGGGTGGTGTTCGATCGAGTCCTGGGTGACGAGGCCCCGACCTGGCTGGAAGCCGGACTGGAGGCCGGCTATTTCGATCAGCCGCAGCTGGCGCGGGACTTCCGCCGCTTCCCCGGCTGCACCGCGACCGAATGGGCGCGCGAGCAGGTCGAGCTGGCGCGGGCCATCGCGTCGCAATCCTACAAGCCCGGTGCGCCGCACCTGGCCTAGAGTCCTGTTCGCCGCTGGGGGCTGAATGGAGGATGCAATGTTCGCTACGCTTGCCGCGGCCTTGGCCCTGCAGACAACGACACCGGCCGCGCCCGATCTGTCATGGATGAGCGGTTACTGGCTGGACTGCTCCAACGGACGTGAAGCGTCGGAAGCCTGGAGCGATCCCCGCGCCGGTCTCATGGTCGGCTGGGCTCTGGTCGTGTCGCCATCGGGCGAGCCGGGGTTCGAGGTGTCGCACATCGGTCCGACTTCCCAAGGTTTCGCCTATGTAGCGCAGCCCTCAGGCATGCCGCCGACCGTATTCGTGATGACCGAGGCAGGGGCGTCGCATGTCATCTTCTCGAATCCTGAGAACGATTTCCCGCATCACATCCGCTATCAGCGCGATGGCGACCGCCTCACGGCCCGGATCGATGGGGTGATTGAAGGAGAGGCGCGGAGCGTGGAATGGAGCTTTCGATCGGCGCCGCTGAACAGCCGCTGCCCCGCCTGACCTGGCGGCCGATGGCCGCGGGCGATCTGGATGGGGTGGTCGAGGTGGCGAGAGAGGCCTTTTCGGATCATCCGGAAGACCGGGCCTGCTTCGAGAACCGGCTGATGCTTTATCCGCGTGGCTGTTTCGTTCTCGCCGCGGGCGACGGAGCGGTGGCGGGCTATCTGGTCGCCTATCCCTATCGCAAGGACGAGGCGCCGCTTCTGAACACCTGCCTGGACGCGCTGCCTCCGGGGGCGGACGTCCTCTATCTGCACGACCTGGCGCTCGCCCCCTGGGCCCGGGGGGCGGGTCAGGCCCGGCCGATCGTCGAACGGCTGGTCGATCAGGCGCGCTCCGATGGCTGGCCAGCCCTGACCTTGGTGGCGGTCAATCGCGCCGCCCCCGTCTGGGAACGGCTCGGGTTCGCCGCCGAGACCCCGCCGGGGATGGCGGACAAGCTGGCCAGCTATGGGTCGGACGCACGTTACATGGTCCGGCCGCTATAGCTCAGACCTAGCGATCGTCGCGGCTCCAGCCTTTGTCGGCCATGCAGTTGGCGAAGCCGCGGCTGGTCGGGTCGCGGCCTTCGGACGCGCGGCAGGCGGCGTAGGCCGTGTCGAACGGCTGGGCGTTGGCGCCCTTCCAGTTCACGTGGTTGTCGTCGTCGGCCGCGTCGATGACGGTGACGCAGGCCGAGGTCAGGAGGGCGCACGACGTGGCGGCGAGGACGAGAAGGCGACGCATGGGGAGGGCTCCTATCAGGATGGATGAGATGCCGGCCCTATCTCACCTCACGGCCACGCTTGTCGCCTTACAAGTCGGAAAGGTGGATGAATTCTCGGTAAGACGCGGTCAGTCGCGGGTGGCGATCATCGTGTAGTTGACGTCCGCGTCCGCCGAGGGGCTCCACTGGCCCGACCGGATGTCGAGCGCGAGACCGAAGGGCCCGGAGACCTGAAGTCCGGTTGGCGCCAGCATCGCGCGGACCTCCTCCGGCTTCAGGAACTGGCGCCAGTCGTGGGTGCCGGCGGGGACCCAGCGCAAAATGTATTCCGCTGCCACCTTTCCCAGCGCCAGCGACTTGAGGTTCCGGTTCAGGGTCATCACGGCCAGCATCCCGCCGGGCGCGACCAGGGCGGCGCAGGTCGCCAGGAAGGCGGCCGGGTCGGCGACGTGTTCGACCACCTCCAGCGCCAGGACGACATCGAACGGCCCCGCCCCCTGCTCCGCCAACTGTTCGGCGGTCGAGGCGCGGTAATCGATCTCAAGCCCCATCTCGGCCGCATGGGCACGGGCCGCGCCCACCCCTTCGGACGAGGCGTCGATGGCGGTGACCTCGAACCCGAGGCGTCGCATGGGCTCCGCGATCAGTCCGCCGCCGCAGCCGATGTCGAGCAGGCGCAAGCCCTCGAAGGGGGCGCGCGCGCGAATATCCCGACCAAACCGTGCGGCGGCCTGGTCGCGGATCAGCCGGAGCCGGGCGGGGTTGAACCGGTGCAGGGGCGCGAACGGCCCCCTGGGGTCCCACCAGTCGGCCGCCTGGGCGGAAAAGCGGGCGACATCGGCCGGGTCAATGGAGGCGCCGCGCGCGCCTTCGCCAGAAGTCCCGCCTTGGGGATTGCTTGAAAGGGTGGGCTCGCTAGAAGCGGACATGGCCCGGGCATGAACCGCGCGAGCCCTTCACGCAAGCCGGAGGCGACCCGCCACGATGACGCGCCCCGCCAGCCCCGCCTCCAGACTGGTGATGAAATTCGGCGGCACCTCGATGGGCGATCTCGAGCGCATCCGAAGGGCCGCCCGGATCGTGGCCGCCGAGGCGCGGGCCGGAAAGCGCGTGGCGGTGGTTGTCTCGGCCATGGCGGGCAAGACCAACGAGCTGGTGGCCTGGACGGACGGTGCGGGTCCGGCGGCCGAGGGCCTGCCGTCATCGGACGACGAATACGACGTGGTGGTGGCCTCGGGCGAACAGGTCACCTCCGGCCTTTTGGCCCTGACCCTGCGGAACATGGGGCTGAACGCCCGCTCCTGGATGGGCTGGCAGATCCCGATCCTGACGGACGAGGCGCATGGCCGCGCCCGGATCGAGGACGTGCCGGGCGAGGTGCTGGGCGCGGCGCTGGACGGAGGCGAAATCGCGGTCGTGCCGGGGTTCCAGGGCGTCACCCGTGGGGGCCGGATCACCACCTTGGGCCGTGGCGGATCGGACACCTCGGCGGTGGCGGTGGCGGCGGCCCTGGACTGCCCGTGCGACATCTACACGGACGTGGATGGCGTCTACACCACCGACCCTCGCATCGAGAGCCGGGCCCGCAGGCTGGAGAGGGTCTCCTATGAGGAGATGCTCGAGATGGCCTCGCTCGGGGCCAAGGTGCTCCAGACCCGCTCGGTCGAACTGGCGATGGCCAGGCGCGTGCCGGTGCGGGTGCTGTCCAGCTTCACCGAGCCCGACGAGAACGGAAATCTTCCGGCGGTCGCCGGCACCCTGATCTGCGACGAGGAGGAGATCGTGGAAAAACGCATCGTGTCCGGCGTGACCATGAGCCGTGACGAGGCCCGGATCACCCTGTTGGGACTGTCGGACCGCACCGAGGCGCCGGCGGACGTGTTCACCCGGCTGGCGGAAGCCAACGTCAACGTCGACATGATCGTCCAGGGCCAGGCCCGCACCGAGGGTACGGTCAACCTGACCTTCACCACCGGCCGGCGCGACGCCCAGAAGGCCGCCGAACTGATGCGCGCGGCCAAGGCCGAGGTGGGGTTCGAGGAGATCCGCGTCGACGAGGACGTGGCCAAGGTGTCGGTCGTCGGGGTCGGCATGCGCAGCCATGCCGGCGTCGCCCAGACCATGTTCAGGGCGCTCGCCGACAAGGGGATCAAGTTCCAGGCGATATCGACCTCCGAGATCAAGATCAGCGTCCTGATCGACGCTGCCTACGCCGAACTGGCCGTGCGCGCGCTGCACGCCGCCTACGGCCTCGAGACCGTCTAGCCCCATCACACCTCCGGATTGACGGCGGTAGCTCCATGTGGTGATACTTAAGTCAATGCTTCAGTATCGAACAGAGCCCGTCGATCGCGCCTTCCACGCCCTGGCCGAGCCGGCGCGGCGGCTGATGGTCGAGCGCCTGAGCCGGGGACCCGCGACGGTCAGCGAACTGGCCGAGCCCCTGCCCATGACCCTGTCCGCCGTGACCCAGCACCTGAAGGTGCTGGAGGAGGCGGGCCTCGTGCGCAGCCGGAAGCTCGGCCGGGTGCGCACCTGCACCCTGGACCCCGGCGCGATCACCCAGGTCGAACGTTGGGTCGCGGACCGCAAACGCTTCTGGGAGCAGCAGTACGACCAGCTGGACGCCTATCTGGCGGCCGACGCGAAGAAGGACAGCCGATGACCGTGACCAATGCGATGTTCACCATCGAGCGGACGGTGAACGCTCCCCCCGACCGGGTATTCGCCGCCTATGTGAGCATCGAGGCCAAATCCGCTTGGTTCAGAGCGCCGGCCGAGATCGAGACGTTGGACCGGACGCTCGATTTCCGGGTGGGCGGCGCCGAGCGGTTTCGCGCCCGCTGGCCGAGCGGGCTGATCAGCGACTTCCAGGCGATCTATCACGACATCGTCGAGAACGAGCGGATCGTGCTGGTCTACGACCTGTTCCACAACGACGACAAATTGTCGGTGTCGCTTCAGACCATCGAGCTGCGGCCGGAGGGCGACCGCACGCGTCTGCTCCACACCGAGCAGGGCTCCTATTTCAGCGGCGGGATCGAGGCGGTCAGGGGCCGCGAGCATGGGACCGGCTGGCACGTCGATAACCTCGTCGCCGTGCTCGAAGGCCGCGAACCGGCGGCGTTCGCATGACCGTCGAACTCTTCGCCCACCCCTTCTCTTCCTACTGCCAGAAGGCCCTGATCGCCTTCTACGAGAACGACGTGCCTTTCTCCCTGCGCATGCTGGAGGACGCCGGCGTCGGCGAGACCTTCGCCGAACTGTGGCCGCTCAAGCGGTTCCCCATCCTCCGCGACGGGGAGCGGGTCGTGATGGAGGCCTCGATCATCGTGGAGTACCTCCAGGTCCATCATCCGGGCCCGATCAAGCTGGTCCCCGACGATCCCGATCTGGCGCTCGAGGTGAGGATGCTGGATCGGATCTTCGACAACTACGTCATGACGCCCCAGGGAAAGTTCGTGTTCGACGCCCTGCGTCCCGCCGAGGCGCGCGACCCCCACGGCGTGGAGGAGGCGCGCCAGATGCTGGACGTCGTCTATGCGTGGCTGGACGTGCGGATGCAGAGCCGGACCTGGGCGGTCGGCGACACCTTCACCCTGGCGGACTGCGCGGCGGCGCCCTCGCTATTCTACGCCGACTGGACCTATCGGATCCCCGAGCAGTTCAGGGCCCTGATCGCCTATCGGTCCCGGCTGCTGGCGCGTCCCTCCTTCGCCCGATGCGTCGATGAGGCCCGGCGGTTCCGGCATTATTTCCCCCTCGGCGCGCCCGATCGCGACTAGGTTCGGCCTCTGGGCGAACCGGGGTCGCGAAACAGCCCCTATTCCCCCCCATCCCCACGCGCTCTATCTGTGCCGGAGCGGACGGGAGGCCTGATGGCGGCTATCGGCGGATTTCAGACCAGGGGGCCCCGCGCCCTCCTGCGCCAGATTCGCGAGGCCATGGCCGGCGGAGGGCCGGCGCAGGAGCGGCTCGACACCGTGGTCCGCACCATCGCCCAGGAGATGGTGGCGGAGGTCTGCTCGATCTATCTGCGGCGCGCCTCGGGCGAGCTCGAGCTGTTCGCGACCCAAGGTCTCAACCCCGCGGCCGTTCACAACACCCGCCTGAAGGCCGGCGAGGGCCTTGTCGGCGAGGTGGCGCGGTCGGCCCAGCCGATCAGCCTGTCGGACGCGCCCAGCCATCCCAGCTTCTCGTATCGACCCGAGACGGGCGAGGACCCCTACCACGCCTTCCTGGGCGCGCCCCTGCTTCGCGGCGGCCGGGCCATCGGGGTTCTGGTCGTCCAGAACAAGGCCGAGCGCCGCTATTCCGAGGACGAGGTCGAGGACATCCAGACCATCGCCATGGTCCTGGCCGAGACCGTGGCGTCCGGAGAACTGCTGGCGCAGGAAGAGCTCCGCGACGTCGAGTTGGCGCCCCACCGGCCCGAGCGGCTGAAGGGCCAGAGGTTCGCCGAGGGGCTGGCCTATGGCCATGCCGTTCTGCACGAGGCGCCGCTGCCGCCCGAACGGCTGCTGGCCGAGAACCAGCAGGTCGAGGAGATCCGGCTGCGCGAGGCGCTGAGGGCGCTCAAGGCCAATATCGACCACATGCTGGAGGGCGGCCAGGGCAAGCTGGCGGGGCCTTCGTTCGAGGTGCTCGAGACCTATCGCATGTTCGCCGACGACCGGGGCTGGAACCGGTCGCTGGAAGAGGCGGTTCGGGGCGGCCTGACCGCCGAGGCGGCGGTCGACCGGGTCCGGAACGAACATCGCGCCCGCTTCGCCAAGGCGCGCGACCCCTATATCCGCGAACGGTTGCACGACTTCGAGGACCTCGCCAACCGGCTGCTGCGAGTGCTGGCCGGCGACAAGCCCGGCGAACGGGACCTGCCAGACGACGCCATCCTGGTCGCTCGAAATCTCGGTCCGGCGGACCTCCTGGAATATCCCCGCAGCAAGATCCGAGGTCTGCTTCTGGAGGAGGGCTCCTCTGCGAGCCACGCCGCCATCGTCGCCCGCGCGCTGCAGATCCCGTGCGTCGGCCGGCTCATGGGGGTGCGCGACCGGCTCAGCGAAGGCGATCTCGTCATCGTCGACGGCGAGGCCGGCGAAACCTTCCTGCGCCCTCGCCCAGACATGCTGGAGGCGATCCAGTCCCGGATGGCCGTGCGCAGCCAGCGTCAGGCCGAATTCGCCCTGTTGCGCGACACCCCGGCGGTCACCCTGGACGGGACCCGGATCACGCTGCTGGCCAACGCCGGCCTGGCGGTCGACCTGGAATCCCTCAGGGACACGGGCGCCGAGGGCATCGGTCTGTTCCGGACCGAGTTCCAGTTCATGGTGTCGGAAGAGCTACCGAAGCTGACGGCCCAGACGGCGCTCTATAAGCTGGTGCTGGACGCGGCTGGCGACCGGCCGGTGACGTTCCGAACCCTGGACATCGGCGGCGACAAGGTCCTGCCCTACCTCGACAATGAGCGCGAGGAGAATCCGGCGCTGGGACGGCGCGCCATTCGCCTCGGCCTCGACCGGCCGGCGCTGCTGAGGATGCAGTTGCGGGCCTTGCTCGCGGCCGCGGCCGGGCGCGAACTCCGTGTCATGTTCCCGATGATCGCCACGGTCGAGGAGTTCCGGGCCGCGCGCGAACTGGTGGACGTGGAATGCGCCTGGGCCCGACGGCGCGGGCGGCCGCTGCCGGCCCTGCTCCGCGTCGGGGCGATGATCGAATGCCCGTCTCTGCTCTTCCACCTGGACGCGCTGCTGCCCCTGACGGATTTCGTGTCGGTGGGGTCAAACGACCTGTTCCAGTACATGTACGCGGCCGACCGGACCAATCCGGCCGTCTCGGACCGCTACGATCCGCTGTCGCCGCCGACCCTCAGGGCGCTCGCCGAGATCCAGAAGCGCTGCGCCGATACGGGCACGCCGGTGTCGGTATGCGGCGAATTGGCGGGGCGTCCCCTGGAGGCCTTCGCCCTGATCGTCCTGGGCTTCACTCGACTGTCCGCCCCGGCCGCCGGCGTCGGTCCGGTCAAGCGGATGGTGCTCTCCACCGACCTCGCGGCGGCGCGGCGTGGTCTGTCCAATCTTCTCGGCTCGTCCTCCGCCTCGATCAGGGGCGAGATGGAGAGCTTGGCGCGGAAGTTGAACGTCACGATCTGAAGCGTCCCGTCGCGGCACAGGGCGGGCGCAGCGGCCTTAACCAACCGTTGATCGTCGGACCGTCATGGGTTATCCACAAGACCAGCAGAATGGGTCTCCGGGGGGAGATCTGAACCGTCATCCCGACATGGTATCGGGCGGTTCGTGGTCGAGTACGGTGCGGATGGGCTTCGCCATTCCGACGCCGAGCGTGGGGTCGGGCGTCATGGCGCTGGATACGGGGAATGTCCCCGACGAGTTTCGGGCTCATCCGGACTGGAAGGACCCCGTGCCCTCCATCACCGAGGCGGCGACTCTGGGCGACGGCCTCCGCCAGGCGCGCGAGGCCTCTGGCCGGTCCATGGCCGAGCTCTCGGTCGCGACCCGGGTCCATGCGCGCTACCTGACCGCTCTGGAGCAAAACGATCATTCGGTCCTGCCTAGCCGGGTCTTCGCCATCGGCTATGTGCGGGCCTACGCCAGCGCCCTGGGCCTTGACGAACAGCTGGCGGTCGAGCGCTTCCGTCGAGAGACGCCGGACACCGCCCCCCCGCTGCAGCCGCCGGTCGGCGTGGCCTTCGAGGAGGTGCGCCGCTATTCGCCCCGCGTGGTCGGCGCGGTCGTCGTTCTGGCGCTCGCCGTCGTTGGCTGGAACGTCTTCCAGCGCGTCAACCTGATCCGCGCGCCGCATCCGTCGGACATCGCCTCGGTGCCCGAGAGCTGGAGCCTGGGCTCCGTGCCCGGCCAGTCGACCGTGCGTCTGACCGCGCCCCAACCCGCGCCGCCGGACCAGACCGTTCCGGCCCTCTATGTCACCCCCGGGCTGGAGGCCCAGCTGACCGGGGTCGATCCCGACGATCCGGCCGCGCCCGCCAACCAGGGGACCAACGCGCCGCCGGTTCAGGCGGCCTTCAATCCGCGCGGCGCCATTTACGGGGCCTCGGCCACCGCCTCCCAGGTGGTGTTGCAGGCCCGAAAGGCCGCGGCCCTGGTGGTGCGCATGCGCGACGGCCGCGTCCTCTTCGCCCGCCAGCTGGCCGCCGGAGAGGCCTGGCGGGCGCCGATCGGCGTGGCCGCCACGGTCGACGTCTCCGATCCCGCCGCCTTCGACGTCTATCTGAACGGGGAGCATGGCGGGTCGCTCCCGGCGGTCGAGACGCCCCTCGACCAGTTGAACCGCCGCGCCCAGGCGATGGCGCATCAGCTGGCCGTCCAGGCCCAGGCCCAGGCGGCGGCGGCCCAGCGCGCGGCGGCCCAGGCGGCCCAGGCGACAGCGGCTCAAGCAGGCTCCATCCAAGGTCAGGTGGTCACGGCGGCGCTCGCGGGCTGAAAGCGTCATGGTTTCGACCGGACGGGCGCCCTATCTTGAGCGCGCATGAGCGACCCAGCTTCCCATCTCGGCCACATCCGCCCCTGGCGCCACATCGAGCGGCGCAAGAGCCGCCAGATCATGGTCGGCTCCGTTCCCGTGGGCGGCGACGCGCCGATCACCGTCCAGTCGATGACCAACACGCCGACCTCGGACGCCGCCGCGACCATCGACCAGATCCGACAGCTGGAAGACGCCGGCGCGGACATCGTCCGCGTTTCCTGTCCGGATGAGGAGTCGACCGCGGCCTTCCGCACGATCGCGCGCGAGGCCCGTGTGCCGCTGGTCGCCGACATTCACTTCCACTACCGGCGCGGCGTCGAGGCGGCCCAGGCTGGCGCTGCCTGCCTACGCATCAATCCGGGCAACATCGGCTCTCCCGACCGGGTTCGCGAAGTGGTGCAGGCTGCGAAGGACCATGGCTGTTCCATGCGGATCGGCGTCAACGCCGGCTCGCTGGAGCGGGAACTGCTGGAGAAGTACGGCGAGCCCTGCCCCGACGCCATGGTCGAGTCCGCCCTGAACCACGCCCGCATTCTTCAGGACCACGACTTCCACGAGTTCAAGATTTCGGTGAAGGCCTCGGACCCCTTCCTCACCGTGGCCGCCTACCAGCAGTTGGCCGAGGTGATTGATTGCCCCCTGCACCTCGGCGTGACCGAGGCGGGGCCGCTTCGCACCGGCACCATCAAGTCATCCATCGGCCTGGGCATGCTGCTGTGGTCCGGCATCGGCGACACCATCCGCGTGTCCCTGGCCGCCGATCCTGTCGAGGAGATCAAGGTCGGCTTCGACATCCTGAAGTCGCTGGGCCTGCGCCATCGTGGGGTGAACATCATCGCCTGCCCGTCCTGCGCTCGGCAGGGCTTCAACGTCATCGAGACGGTGGGAATGCTAGAGGAGCGTCTGGCGCACATCTCGACCCCCATGAGCCTGTCGATCATCGGCTGCGTGGTGAACGGGCCGGGCGAGGCCCTCTATACCGACGTCGGCTTCACCGGCGGCGGCAAGGGCGCGGGGATGATCTATCTGAACGGCAAGATCGCCGGCAAACAGGCCAACGACGGGATGATCGACCACATCGTCGCGCTCGTGGAGACCAAGGCCGCCGAACTGGACGCGGCCCGCGCGGTCGCCGCCGGGGAAAAGCCTGTGGATCAACTGTTGACGGCCGTCGGGTAGCGCGTCCGGCCTGCCGCGCCTCAGGCCACCACGCCCGCCAGTTGAAGACCCTGGAAGGCGGCAAGCACGAGAAGAAGGCCGCCAACCGCATAGGTCATCGCTCGGCGTGGCACGCGCTTGGTGATCAGGCCCGCGAACGGAGCCGCCAGCAGACCGCCGACGACCAGGCCGGCAACGGCGGCGGCGTGGTTCTGAAGCGCTTCGGCATCCTGCCAGTGGCCGGTGACCAGGGCCCAGACGAAGGTCGCGGAAATGGCGACCGTCAGGAAGAACTCGGCCGTATTGGCCGTCCCGATGGCGCGCCTGGGCTCGGCTCCGGCGCCGACTAGGGTCGAGGAGACGGTGGGGCCCCAACCGCCGCCGCCGATGGCGTCGAAGAAGCCGCCGACCGCGCCCAGCGGCGCCACGGTCCAGCGTCGGATCCGCTTCGGCTTCACGTCATGTCGCGCGCGCCAGAGGATGTAGAGCCCCATCAGCGCCAGATAGGCGACCACGAAGGGCTTGATCACGTCGCCGTCGATCCCCGACAGGACATAGGCGCCGAGCACCCCGCCGATGACCCCCGCGATGGCGAGCGGGACCAACAGCCGCCACTCCACGTTCTTGTGCCAGATGTGCGAACCGGCCGAGGCCGCCGTGGTGAAGACCTCGGCCCCGTGGACGCTGGCCGAGGCCGTGGCCGGGGGAACGCCCAGGGCCAGGAGCACCGACGAGGAGATGACGCCATAGGCCATGCCGAGCGCGCCATCGACCGCCTGGGCCAACAGCCCGACCAGCAGGAACAGCATGAAGGTGTCCATCGATCCCCCGGTGGCGCGGCGTCTGGGGAGGGCCGCGCGAAAGGCAATGGACGGCCGCCTCAAAGGTTGCCGCCCGCCGTCAAGCTAGGCGTCCGCTCCCGCTCGCGGAAGGGCGTCGTGACATCGGCCGTGCGCGCGGGTTAAGGCTCCCCGCCCTTCTCCCCACAGGATGCGTCCGCCTTGCGACTGCCTCAGGCCCGTCTCGATCAGGTTCTCGATCGCTTCCACGAGGTGGAGGCGCGGATGGGCGCGGCCAGCGACGGCCAAGAGATCGTGCGCCTGTCGAAGGAGCATGCCGAGCTCAAGCCGGTGGCCGATGCTGTGACGGGGCTCGCGCGAGCTCGCGCCGAGATGGCCGATCTTGAGGCCATGGCCGAGGACCCGGAGATGGCCGAGATGGCGGCCGAGGAGGTCCAGGCGCTGAAGGAGCGTTTGCCGGAGCTGGAGCGTAGCGTGGCCCTGCTGCTGGCGCCCCGCGACGCTGACGAGAACGCCTCGGCGGTGCTGGAAGTCCGCGCCGGCACCGGCGGCGACGAGGCGGCCCTGTTCGCGGGCGACCTGTTCCGCATGTATTCGCGGTACGCCTCATCCGTGGGTTGGAGGGTCGAGGTCGACTCGGCCACCGAGGGGGAGGCCGGGGGCTATAAGGAGATCATCGCCACCGTGACCGGCGACGGGGTCTTCGGCCGGCTCAAGTTCGAGAGCGGCGTCCACCGGGTGCAGCGCGTGCCGACCACGGAGGCGCAGGGCCGCATCCATACCTCGGCCGCGACCGTCGCCGTCCTGCCCGAGGTCGAGGACGTCGAGATCGAGATCCACGACAAGGACATCCGGATCGACACCTATCGCTCGTCCGGCGCGGGTGGCCAGCACGTCAACAAAACCGACTCCGCCGTTCGCATCACCCACCTGCCGACCGGGATCGTGGTGACCTCCTCGGAAAAGTCCCAGCACGTGAACCGCGACAAGGCGATGAAGAACCTGCGCGTGCGCCTCTACGACATGCAGCGCCAAGCCAAGGACAACGCCAGGTCAGACGCCCGCAAATCCCAAGTAGGCTCCGGCGACCGGTCCGAGCGCATCCGCACCTACAACTTTCCGCAGGGCCGGGTGACCGACCACCGGATCGGCCTGACCCTCCGCAGCCTGCCGCAGATCCTGGAAGGCGATCTCGATCCGCTGCTGAACGCCCTGATCGCCGAAGACCAGGCCGCCCGTCTGGCGGACCTGGAGGCGGAGTTCGCCTAGCGCTTCTGGGCCGCCCGTTCCGCCTCGATGGCGGCGTCGTGCGCCTGCCGCTGGGCCGCGACCTGGGCTTCGAGGCCGAGCAGTTCGCGGTTCTTCGCGTTGGAGGCCTCGGCCCGGGTGACGCCGGCGGGTCGTCCGGTGATGTCGGGGATGTAGATCGGCGTCGCGCAGGTGCGGCTTTCGATGTCGTACCAGCGGCCCTCGGACTCGCACCGCTCGCCCGGATCGATCCAGAACCGTTGAAGAATGAACACGCCGCCGAGGGCCAGGGCGAACACGACGCCGAACAGCAGAGCCAGCCGGCGCGTGGTCAGGAAACGGTTCATCGGTCAGCTTTCCTGCCGGGGACATTGACCCCGCGTTACGTTGACAAGGCCCCTAGGCCCGTCCAATCCCTCGCCGCACATTCCGGCGTTTCCATGGAAGCAGGCGCATGAAGGTTCTCGTCCCGGTCAAACGGGTGATCGACTACAACGTCAAGGCCCGCGTGAAGGCGGATCAGACCGGCGTCGATCTGGCCAACGTCAAGATGAGCATGAACCCCTTCGACGAGATCGCAGTCGAGGAAGCGGTCCGTCTCAAGGAAGGCAAGGAGCATCACGCGGCGGGCACGGCGTCCGAGATCGTGGCTGTGTCCATCGGCGTGACCCAGGCCCAGGAGACCATCCGCACGGCCCTGGCCATGGGCGCCGACCGGGGACTGCTGATCCAGTCCGACAGCGATCTGGAGCCGCTTGCGGTGGCCAAGCTGCTGAAGGCCGTGGTCGACGAGGAGAAGCCCGACCTGGTCCTGATGGGCAAGCAGTCGATCGACGGAGACAACAACGCGGTGGGCCAGATGCTGGCCGCCCTGCTGGACTGGCCCCAGGCGACCTTCGCCGGCAAGGTCCAGATCGCCGATGGCAAGGCCACCGTTACGCGTGAGGTCGATGGCGGTCTGCAGACCCTGGCGGTCCAGCTGCCGGCGGTGATCACGGTCGACCTGCGACTGAACACGCCGCGCTACGCCTCCCTGCCCAACATCATGAAGGCCAAGAAGAAGGAGATCGCCATCAAGGCGGTCGCCGACTACGGCGTGGACGTCGCGCCCCGCCTGAAGGTCCTGAAGGTCACTGAGCCGCCCAAGCGGGCGGCCGGGGTCAAGGTTGGATCGGCTGCGGAACTTGTCGATACGCTGCGCGGCGCGGGGGTGCTCTGATGGCTGTTCTGGTTATCGCCGATCACGACGGTTCGGCCCTGCGCGACACCACCCATAAGACCGTGACGGCGGCCCAGGCCCTGGGTTCCGACGTGGACGTGCTCGTCGTCGGCCAGGGCGCGCAAGGGGCCGCCGACGCCGCCGGCAAGATCGCCGGCGTGCGCAAGGTGCTGCTGGCCGAGAGCGCCGAGCTGGGACAGACCTTGGCCGAGGCGGTCGAGGCGACCGTCCTGCCGCTGGCCGACGGGTATGACGCCATCCTGGCCCCGGCCACCACCGACGGGAAGAATTTCGCCCCCCGCCTGGCCGCCAAGCTGGACGTCGCGCCCATCTCCGACATCGTCGAGGTCGTCTCGGCCGACACCTTCATGCGCCCGATCTACGCTGGCAACGCGCTGGAGACGATCCAGTCGTCGGACGCCCGGAAGGTCATCACCGTGCGCCCCACCGCCTTCGCGGCGGCCGGCGAGGGCGGCTCGGCGCCGGTCGAGAGCGTCGCGGGCGGCTCGGCCCCGAAGACCGACTTCGTGTCCGAAGAAAAGGTGAAATCCGACCGGCCCGAACTGGGCGCGGCCAAGATCGTGGTCTCCGGCGGTCGCGCCCTGGGCTCGGCCGAGGAGTTCCACGCCGTCATGGACCCCCTGGCCGACAAGCTGGGCGCCGCCGTTGGCGCCTCGCGCGCCGCCGTGGACGCGGGCTATGCGCCGAACGACTACCAGGTCGGTCAGACCGGCAAGGTCGTCGCACCCCAGCTTTACATCGCCATCGGCATCTCGGGGGCCATCCAGCACCTGGCCGGGATGAAGGACTCCAAGGTGATCGTCGCGATCAACAAGGACCCCGACGCCCCGATCTTCCAGGTCGCGGACTATGGCCTGGTCGCCGACTACAGGACCGCCGTGCCGGAGCTGATGAAGGCGCTGGGCTAGGCGGGATGGCGGGCGTGTCCGTATGAGGCGGGCGGGTTCGCCGGCTAGGTTGCCATGGGGCGTGTCGCTGTTCGCCTGACGCCTGGCGCCTCCGTCGATCGCATCGACCGCTGGGATGTCGACGCGGACGGCCGCCCGGTCCTTAAGGTCCGGATCCGCGCGCGGCCGGTCGACGGCGAGGCCAACGCCGCCTTGCTGACGCTTCTGGCGAGGACGCTCGGCGTCCCGAAGTCCGCGGTGGCGCTGGAGCGGGGCGGGCAGTCGCGGATGAAGATCGTTTCGGTGGCCGGATTGTCGGCCGAGGCGCTGAGGGCTGGCCTCGACGCATGAAAAAAGGGGCGCGGCCGATCGGCCCGCCCCTCGATGTGAGCGCTGGATGGCGCGCCGTCACCGCCCCAGGACGGTCGCCAGCGCGATCACGATCGGCAGGCCGAGGATCAGCAGGGCGGCGAAGACGCCGGTTTCCAGATAGTCCTTCTTGGTCATCCCATACCTCCAGTGACGCCACGTGTCGGTGTCGATGCGAGGACTCTAGGCAAAACGCCACCGAAGGTGTGACGGAAGGCGGGTAGGGCGACCGACGATTCTGCGGCAGGATGACCCGATGACCGCATCGATCACCCTGGACCGCATCGACCGCCGGATCCTGGCCGGACTCCAGGCGGACGGCCGCATCACCAATCAGGCGCTGGCCGAGCAGGCGGCCCTGTCGCCTAGCGCCTGTCTCGCGCGGGTTCGACGGCTGGAAGAGGCAGGGGTCATCGAGGGCTATGGGGCGCGGCTGGACCCCTGGTCCCTCGACGCCGACCTGATCCTTTACGCCGAGGTGTGGATGAGGGATCAGGCGCCCGCCACCCTGGCGCGGATAGAGGGCGCCATCCGCGAGACGCCGGAGATCGTCGAGGCTTCCTACGTCAGCGGACCGTTCGAATATCTGATCAAGGTGGTGGCGGCCGACATGCGGGCCTGGATCGCGCTTACGGAAGGGCTGATGGCCCGGGATCTGGGGATCGAGAAGATCATCACCCACACTCTGATGAAGAAGACCAAGCGGTTCATCGGCTACCCCATCGCCGGCGCCTGACCCGTCTTACCGGATTGTAATGAATCCGGCCTTGTCGCGGCGGCCAGAGCCCTCTTCTATCCGCCTCGATCCGGTTCAGGGGAGCTGCATGACCAAACCCAGCCTGCGGGGCTCCAGCCTCGCCGTTCTCGCCGTCGGCTGCCTGTCCGTCACGGCCTGCGCCACCACGGGATCGAGCCCATCAGCCGGCTCCGGACAGCCGCAGGCCGCCAGAAAGTCGTCCGGGCCCCTGCCCGCCGGCCTCGACTATTCGGCCAATCCCAACCCCTTCCCCTCGACCTATCGTCCGCTGCCGAGCGAGAACATGGCCATCGTGGGCGGCACGGTGTTCGACGGGGCGGGTCGCCGGATCGAGAATGGGGTGGTCATTGTCACCGACGGCCGCATCGCCTCGATCGGGGACGCCTCCACCCCGGTCCCGGGCGGGCACCGGGTGGTCGATGCGCGCGGCCGGTTCGTGACCCCCGGGGTCATCGACGCGCACTCGCATCTGGGAGTCTATCCGTCCCCCGGGGTGACCGGGATGAGCGACGGCAATGAGGCGACCAGCCCGAATACCGCCCAGGTCTGGGCCGAACATTCGCTGTGGCCCCAGGACCCGGGCTTCAACACCGCCCGCGCCGGCGGGGTGACCACGCTCCAGATCCTGCCGGGCTCGGCCAACCTGATCGGCGGCCGGTCGGTGACCGTGCGCAACGTGCCATCGGTGACCATGCAGGGGATGAAGTTCCCCGGCGCCCCCTACGGCGTGAAGATGGCCTGCGGCGAGAACCCCAGCCGCGTCTACGGCAACCGCAATCAGTCCCCGGCCACCGGGATGGGCAACATGGCGGGCTATCGGGCGGCCTTCATCGCGGCCCAGGACTATCGCGACAAGTGGGACAAGTGGCGCGAGACCGGGGAAGGCTCGCCGCCGACCCGTAACCTCCAGAACGAGACCCTGGCCGGCGTGCTGGACGGCTCGATCTCGGTGCAGAACCACTGCTACCGGGCCGACGAGATGGCCATGATGATCGACCTGTCGAAGGAATTCGGCTTCAAGATCACCGCCTTCCACCACGCCATCGAGGCCTACAAGGTCGCGCCCCTGCTCGCGCGTGAAGGCATCTGCGCCGACATGTGGACCGGCTGGTGGGGCTTCAAGATGGAGGCGCTGGACGCGGTCGAGGCCAACGCCGCCCTGGTCGACGCCGTCGGCGGCGGCTGCGCCGTCATCCACTCCGACGACGCCGAGCTGACCCAGCGACTGAACCAGGAGGCCGCCGCCGCGCTCGCCGCCGGTCGCCGCATCGGCATGAACATCCCCGAGGAGCGGGCGATCATGTGGTTCACCCTGAACCCGGCGCGGTCCATGGGCATCGCCGACGAGACCGGCTCGCTGGAGGCCGGTAAGCGGGCCGACGTGGTGATCTGGAGCGCCAATCCGCTGAGCGTCTACGCCCGCGCCGACCAGGTCTTCATCGACGGCGCCCTGACCTTCGACCGCATGAACCCGGCCTATCAGCCGGTGTCGGACTATGAGCTGGGCCAGCCCGGCGATGGCCTGTCGGCCGCCAACGTCCCCCAGGGAGCCCGCTGATGCGTGTCACGAACCTGCTCCTTGGAACGGTCGCCGCGCTCGCGATCGCCGTCCCGGCCCTGGCCCAGGACGTGGCCATCACCGGCGCCCGCGTCCTGACCGGGACCTCGGTGATCGAGAACGGCACGGTGGTGATCCGGGGCGGCCGGGTCGCCTCGGTCGGAACCGGCCCCGCGCCCTCCGGCGTTCAGACCGTCGATGCCCGCGGCAAGACGGTGACCCCGGGCCTGATCGCGGTCGATTCCGGGCTTGGCCTGACCGAAATCTCGTCCGTCGGCGGGGCCAACGACGCCTCCAACAGCGCCAACAGCATCAGCGCCTCGTTCGACGTGTCCTACGGTCTCGACCCCTGGTCCTTCACCCTGCCGGTGGCCCGGCTGGGCGGCATCACCCGGGCGGTGGTCGTGCCCAACCATCCCGGTGGGTCGAGCGGCCACAACCACCAGGACGATAGCGACTTCGCCGGCGTGGGCGACGGCGGCTACCAGTCGCCCGGTCTGTTCGCGGGCCAGGCGGCGGTCATTCATCTGGGCCAGGGGACCGACATCCTGGTCAAGCCGCGCGTGGCCATGGTCGCGCCCTTCGGCGAGGCCGGGGCGGGCATCGCCGGCGGCGCCCGTGGGGCCCAGTTCACCCAGTTCAAGGAGACTCTGGCCGAGGTCCGTCTCTACGTCCGCAACCGCGCAGCCTACGACCGGGCGGCCCTGCGCGACCTGTCGCTGTCCCGCGCCGACCTGGAGGCCCTGATCCCGGTGGTCGAGGGTCGCATGCCCCTGATCGTCACCGTGCGTCGCGCGGCCGATATCCTGGCCGTCCTGCGCCTGGCCAAGGAGGAGGGCATCGACCTGATCCTGGACGGCGCCGAGGAAGGCTGGCTGGTCGCGCCGCAGATCGCGGCGGCCGAGGTTCCGGTGCTGCTCAACCCGATCTCCAACCTGCCCGGCAATCTGGAGACGCGGGCGGCGCGCATGGAGAACGCCGCCGCGCTGGACGCCGCCGGCGTCGTCATCGCCATCAAGGGCAACGAGGGTTCGGTGCACCGCGCCCGCGAGGCCCGGTACAACGCCGGAAACGCCGTCTCGCACGGCCTGCCCTTCGCCCGCGCCATCGCGGCCCTGACGGTCAATCCGGCCCGCATCTTCGGCATGGCGGGGCAGGCGGGCGAACTGGCGCCCGGGGCCGCCGGCGACGTGGTCATCTGGTCCGGCGACCCTCTGGAGCCCCTGACGGTGGCCGAAGCCGTCTACATCGACGGCCGGGCCCAGCCGATGGAGACCCGCCAACACCTGCTGCGCGACCGTTATCGCGACGGCGGCGAAGGGGCCATGCCGCCGGCGTATCGACGGTAGGATATAGGGACTTGGGGGATTGGGGACTGGGCCGCAGCGCTCAGCGTTAGGCGCCTGGGCGATGAGCGCGTATCTCTCCCCCAGTCCCTAATCCCCAGTCCCGAAAGACCGATGCCCACCCGCCTGTTCATCGACGCCGACGCCTGCCCGGTGAAGGACGAATGCTATCGCGTCGCCGAACGCTGCGGGCTGAAGGTGTTCGTGGTCTCCAACGGCTGGATCAACACCACCCGGGCGTCCTTCATCGAACAGGTGGTGGTCGACGCGGGGCCCGACGTCGCCGACGACTGGATCGCCGAGCGGGCCGGGCCCGGCGACATCGTCATCACCTCGGACATCCCGCTGGCCGATCGGGTGCTGAAGGCCGGGGGGCAGGCGCTGAAACCCAACGGTCAGCTGTTCACCGCCGACAGCATCGGTTCGGCCCTGGCCGGACGTATGGTGGGCGAGCACCTCCGGTCGATGGGCCTGACCACCTCCGGCCCTGTGCCGTTCGGACCAAAGGACCGCTCCGCCTTCCTCCAGGCGCTGGACGCCGCCGTCGTGCGGGCCCGCAGGGCCACGCCGTGACCGCGATCCCGGAAGACGAGCTGGAGTTCCGCTTCTATCGCGCCGGCGGGCCGGGTGGACAGAACGTCAACAAGGTGGCGACGGCCGTGCAGATGCGGTTCGACGCGCGCAACTCGCCGTCGTTGAGAGAGGATGTACGCGCCCGCCTGATGCGGCTGGCCGGCGCCCGGCTGACCCTGGAGGGGGTGATCGTCATCACGGCCACTCGATTCCGCACCCAGGAGCGCAACCGCGCCGACGCCATCGAACGGCTGCAGGCTCTTGTCGAAAAGGCCTCGGTGGTTCCGGTCCGGCGCGTCGCCACCCGCCCGACCAAGGCGTCGAAGGAGCGGCGGCTGGTCGCCAAGTCCGTTCGCTCAGGCGTCAAGAGCGGCCGGGGCCGGCCGCGCCTGGACGATTGAAATCTATTCGTCCGAAGACTCGGCGGGGGCCGGTCGGAATAGCAGGAGAGCGACCTTGCCTTCGGCGTTTCGGCCGACGATCCACTGGGTGGCGGCGTTCTCGAACACCGCCAGATACATGGACGCCCCGTTCTGCTCGCCGCCGTATTCGACCGTCTGAAGCGCTCCGAAGCCCTGCAGGATTGGAACCAGCTGCGGCGCCTGGGCCCGCACCCGGGTTGCCAGGTCGGGCGTGAAGCGGTCATAGGTCAGGGCGCCGGCCTGGGCTTCGGCTACCACCTCGCGCACGACAGCCTCTCCCGCCTGAGGGTCGGCGGGGGCGAGGGCGGCCGAGGGCGCGGGGGGCAGCGGCCGCTGGACCGGGGCGACGGCCGGGCCGAAGGCGTCGGGCAGGGTCGCGGCCGCGGCCGGCTCCTGCGGAGCGGTCTGGGCCAGGGCGGGGGCGGCGAGGGTCAGGAGGACGGCGGTCAGGATCAGGCGCATGGGAACTCCGGGTTCGGTCCCAGCCTGAGGGCGCAAACGGTCAGGATCAAGGCAGGGTCACAGCCGGGTGCGCAGGGACCACAGTTCGGGGAAGCAACGCCGCTCCAGGGTCGAGACCAGATAGCCGACCCCCTCGGTGCCGCCGGTGCCGCGCCGCCGGCCGATGATCCGCTCCACCGTCACCACGTGCTTGTGCCGCCAGGTTAGCAGGGCGTCGTCCAGGTCCATCAGTTTTTCCGCTAGCTGATAGAGGGGCCACCATCGCTCGGTGTCGCGATAGACCTCCAGCCAGGCCGCCTCCACGCCCTCGGACGCGACATAGGGCTGGCTGACGTCGCGGTTCAGGACCTCGGCGGGCACCGCCAGGCCGGCCCTGGCCAGCTGCGCCAGGGCCTCGTCATAGAGGCTGCGGCCCTCGATGGCGGCCTTCAGCGCCGCGTGCGCCTGCGGCCGGTCCTGCTGGAAGGCGAGGAACCGCGCGTCCTTCAGCCCCAGCATGGCCTCCAGCTGCCGGAACTGGTCGCTCTGGAAGCCGGAGCTCGCCCCCAGGACCGAACGGAAGCGCAGGTAGTCGGCCGGAGTCATGGTGGCCAGGATGTCCCAGCTCTGGGTCATCACCGACTGGATGCGGCTGACCCGCGCCAGGCTCTTGTAGGCCGGGACGAGGTCGCCCTGGGCCACCAGGGCGGTGGCCAGCGCCACCTCGTGCAGGATCTGCTTGAGCCACAACTCCTTGGTCTGGTGGATGATGACGAACAGCATCTCGTCGTGCTGGTCGCTGAGCGGGCTCTGGGCCGACAGCAGGGTGTCGAGGTCCAGATAGCGGGCGTAGGTCATGTCCGCCGGCGAGGCGTCTAGCGTCGAGGTCATGGCCGCAGTCTATCGGCTGGTGCGTGCCCGCGCTCAAGTGCGCGTTCCGGTGCGGCCCCAAGGCGCGCGGTCCGCCTGCACGACAAATGCCGCATTCTCCGCTATATAGGCCGCTCCCCGCCCTTGGAGCCGCCCCCTTGAGCCTCACGCTCGACCTCACCCGCGCCACGCCCGCTCGCGCCACCGCTCCGGCCAACCTGGCCGGGATGACGCGCGACGAACTGCGCGCGGCTCTGGTCGAGGGCGGGATCTGCCCGCCGGAGAAGGCGAAGATGCGGGCCAGCCAGGTTTGGCGCTGGATCCACCACTACGGGGTCACCGACTTCGGCCTGATGAGCGACGTGGGCAAGGAGACGCGGGCGAAACTGGCCGAGGCCTTCACCCTGGCCCGGCCCGAGATCGTCGAGCGCCAGGTGTCCAAGGACGGCACCCGCAAGTGGCTGATCCGCACCGCGCCGGGCATCGAGATCGAGTCCGTCTACATCCCCGATGTGGGCCGCGCTGGCGCCCTGTGCGTGTCCAGCCAGGTCGGCTGCACCCTCAACTGCACCTTCTGCCACACCGGCACCCAGAAGCTGGTCCGCAACCTGACCACGGCCGAGATCGTGGCCCAGGTTCAGGTGGCGCGCGACGACCTGGGCGAATGGCCCTCTCCCAAGGAGGACCGCCGCCTGTCGAACATCGTGTTCATGGGCATGGGCGAGCCGCTCTACAATCTGGACCACGTGGCCAGCGCCATCGACATCATCTCCGACAACGAGGGCATCGCCCTGTCGCGCCGCCGGATCACGGTCTCGACCTCGGGCGTGGTGCCTCAACTCCAGGCGCTCGGCGACCAAACCGCGGCCATGCTGGCCATCAGCCTGCACGCCACCAACGATGCGCTCCGCAACGTCCTGGTGCCGCTAAACAAGAAATATCCGCTGGACCAGCTGATGGCGGCGATCCGGGCCTATCCAGGCCTGTCGAACGCACGACGGGTGACGTTCGAATACGTCATGTTGAAGGGCGTTAACGACAGCCCCGACGAAGCCCGCGCCCTGGTCAAGCTGATCGCGGGCATCCCCGCCAAGGTGAACCTGATCCCCTTCAACCCCTGGCCGGGCACGGACTACCAGTGTTCCGACTGGAAGACGATCGAGGCCTTCGCCGCCATCCTGAACCGCGCCGGCTACGCCAGTCCCATCCGCACCCCCCGCGGGCGGGATATCCTCGCGGCATGCGGGCAGCTGAAGAGCGAGAGCGAGAAGGTGCGAGCCAGCGCCCTCAGGCAGGCGGAGCAGGCGGTTGTTGGGGGCGTGGTCGAGGCTGCCTAAGCGACCCGTCGCCGGGTCTGCGAGGCCTCGTCGAAGTCGATCGCGCGCGCTACCGCTATCAGTTCCGCCCCGTCCTCCGAGGCGCGATGTTCGGCGACGACGATTTCGCCCGGCTGGAAATTCCAGATTTCGTCTTCAGGAACCTGCTCGTCCTCGATCCTGAACGTCGCCTCCGACAGCCGAACAGCCTTCACCGGACGCCAGACGTCGGTCCCTTCATCCAGCAGGCGGACGAAAATGGTGACGTGGTCAGTAGATGAAGCCGTCGCCGCCGACATGGATGACCTCTCCGGTGACATCGTCGATCACGACGGACCGACCTGTGTTAGGATGAATATAGCGCGTCGCAGGGGCGCCTGTCTCACGGTTGCGCGCAGAGTGACGTGCGCCAGAGGCCATAGCGTCCGCCACCTGCTCAAGCGTCCAGCCGCGCGCCGCCATCTGTCGCTCCAGCTTGGCGGGCGGCTTGACCATGCCTAGCTCCGGTAATCCCCGTTGATCGCGACGTATTCCTTGGTCAGGTCGCAGGTCCAGACGGTGGCCGACGCCCGGCCAGACGCGACGTTCACGGTGATGTCGATCTCGGCGTTCTTCATATAGGCGCTCATCTTCGCCTCGTCGTAGGTGGGCGAGGGAGCGCCGTCGACGGCGGCTTCGTGCGGGCCGAAATGGATGGCCAGGCGGTCGCGGTCGACCGCCTCCTCGGTCTTGCCGACCGCCATGACGATCCGGCCCCAGTTGGCGTCCTCGCCGGCCAGGGCGGTCTTGACCAGCGGACTGTCGGCGATCGACTTGGCGAGCCTGCGGGCCGACGCGGGCGAGGCGGCGCCGTCCACCGTGATCCGGACGAACTTGGTCGCCCCCTCGCCGTCGCGGACGAGCTGGTGCGCGAGGTCGAGCATGACCTTGTCCAGCGCAACCGAGAAGTCCTTGAGCCGGCGATCACCCACGCGGCTGATGCGCGGGGCGCCGGACTGGCCGGTGGCGAAGATCAGGCAGGTGTCGTTGGTCGAGGTGTCGCCGTCCACCGTCACCGAGTTGAAGGTCGTCCGCACATGCAGGCCGACGAGGGCGCGCAGCACAGCCGGCGAGATGGCCGCGTCGGTGGCGATGAAGGCCAGCATGGTCGCCATGTCGGGTGCGATCATGCCCGAGCCCTTGGCGATCCCGGCGATGCGGACGGGAACGCCGTCGATCTCGCACTCGGCGTAGGACCCCTTAGGGAAGGTGTCGGTGGTCATGATCCCGCGCGCGGCCTCGGCCCAGGCGTCCGCGCTCAGGCGCTGGGCGACCTCCGGCAGGCGGGCGGCGATCTTGCGGTCGTCCAGGACCACGCCGATCACACCGGTCGAGGCCAGCATCACGTCCCGCTGGCGACAGCCGAAGCGTTTGGCAGTCTCGGAGGCCGTACGGCGCGCGGCGTCAGCGCCCGCCTTGCCGGTGAAGGCGTTGGCGCAGCCGGCGTTGACGACCAGGGCGCGCACATCCTGACCTCCCTCCGTGGCGTCCAGGTGGCGCTTGCACCAGTCGACCGGGGCCGATCCGACCTTGTGGCGGGTGAAGACGCCGGCGCAGGTCGTGCCCTCGGCGAAGCGGAACACCACCAGGTCGTCACGCTCATGCTTGTAGAAGCCGGCGCGGCCGGTGGCGATCTCGACGCCCGCGATGGCAGGGATGGCCGGGAAGGGCACGGCCAGCGGCGAGACGGCCAGGCCCGGCTTGCCCGGCGCCGTGGTCGCGCCCTTGCTCGCGCGGCCGAGCGCTCCGGCCAGGGGGTCGAGCGCCTTCTCGATGGCGCGCTCCAGCCGGCCGCCCGCCGAACCCGAAGACCGCGAGCCGCTCACGACTTCACCGCCGGAGTCGGGGCGGCCGGCGCGGGGGCCGGTGCGGGCGCGGGCGCGGTCGAAGGGGCGGAGGCCGGCTCCTGGGGCCGTCGGCCGCCCTCGTCGGGCAGCAGGATGTCCACCTTGGCGTGACCGCGCAGCTGTTCCAGCAGCTGCCGAACCCCCTCATAGGACAGGTAGCGGACGATCTGGGGTCGCGCCTGCTCCAGGGTCGGGGGGCTTTCGCGGCGGCGGTCCTCGACCCGCAGCACGGCCCAGCCGCCCTCGGTCTGGAACGGCCCGACGGTGGAGCCGGCCGGCTGGTCTCTGAGGGCGTTGGCGTAGGCCTGGGGCATCACGTCGACAGTCGAGTAGCCCAAGTCGCCGCCGGAGAAGCGGGTCTGTTCGTCGATCGACCGCTCCATGGCCACGGCCTCGAAACTTGCGCCCTGGCCGAGCAGGCCCAGGACGGCGTCCGCCTCCTCCTTGGTGCGCGACAGGATCAGCCGGACCCGGATCTCCTCGGACGTGCGGGCCAGGCGAAGCTGCTCCTGATAGAGGGTCTGGACCGCCTGGTCGGAGATGGCGCCGGTGATGGCGTTCTCCACCAGCATGTCGCCAAGGATTCGCTCGCGCGTCGCCTCCAGACGCCGCTGGGCCAGGGCGGAGTTGTCCAGCCCGCGCCGTTCGGCCTCGCGGGCCAGCAGCTTCTGGTCGATCACTTCGTCCAGCACCCGGCGGAACAGGTCGGAGGTGACGTCCAGCGGCTCGCCCTCGCCGACCAGCCCCTGGGCCACCGCCTCGCGCTTGACGTCGGAGGCCCAGATGGTCTGGTCCTGCACTCGAGCGACGGCCCGGTCGCCGGGCTCCGGCGGGCGCTCGTCGCCCGAACCGCGCGAACAGGCGCCCACCAGCAGGGCCAGGGCGATCAGGGTTGAGGCGAGCACACGTCCCATGGGGGTCTCCGAACGACCGGGAAGCCCTCCGCGCCGGAGATCCGGCTGTGGCCGCGGGTCCACGCCGCGTCTCCCGGAAAAGGCCCTCGCGTTGACAGGGATAGGGCCGGTGCTTAAGTCCCGCCTGCGCCCAAGTCGAGGGGTTTTCGAACGTATGCGCGACCCTCGCGCACGCCGGTATTTCGGCGCCGGGGACGCGCCCGTCCCGATCCCTTCGCCCCGGCGCGACGCCGCCGCCTCTCGGGACTGAAGACGAGCCTGACGCGCTCGATCCCGCCTATCCGGAACGCCCATGCTCGCGATCGCCAAAAAACTGTTCGGCTCGTCCAACGACCGCAAGGTCAAGGACTTCCAGGCCCGTGTCCAGAAGATCAACGCGCTGGAGGCCAAGTTCGCCGCCCTGTCCGACGACGAGCTTCGGATGATGACCGACGCCTTCCGTGACCGGATCGCGGCGGGCGAGAACCTGGACAAAATCCTGAACGAGGCCTTCGCCGTGGCCCGCGAGGCGTCCAAGCGGGTGCTGGGCCAGCGCCAGTACGACGTGCAGCTGGCCGGCGGCATGATCCTGAACGAGGGCGGCATCGCAGAGATGCGCACCGGCGAGGGCAAGACCCTGGTCGCGGTGGCGCCGGTCTATCTGAACGCCCTGCTCGGCAAGGGCGTGCACGTCATCACCGTCAACGACTACCTGGCCCGGCGCGACGCCGAGTGGATGGGGCGGGTCTATCGCTTCCTCGGTCTGGAGGTCGGGGTGATCGTCAACGGCCTGAGCCAGGGCCAGCGCCAGGCGGCCTACAACGCCGACATCACCTACGGCACCAACAACGAATTCGGCTTCGACTATCTGCGCGACAACCTGGTCTACGACCGGCGCGAGATGGTGCAGCGCCCGCACCACTTCGCCATCGTCGACGAGGTGGACTCCATCCTGATCGACGAGGCGCGCACGCCCCTGATCATCTCCGGCCCCACCGAGGACCGGTCCGAGCTCTACCAGATCGTCGACGGCCTGGTGAAAGAGCTGATCCAGGACAAGGAGACCTACGACCTCGACGAGAAGCAGCGTCAGGCGCTGCTGACCGAGCTTGGGTCCGAGCGGATCGAGGAGATGCTGGAACGCGGCGGGCATTTCGCGGCCGACACCACCGGCCTCTACGACGCGGCCAACATCAGCCTGGTGCACCACGTCAACCAGGCCCTGCGCGCCAACACCCTCTACACGCGCGACAAGGACTACATCATCAAGGCCGACGAGATCATTCTGATCGACGAATTCACCGGTCGGATGATGCAGGGACGCCGCCTGTCCGAGGGCCTGCACCAGGCGATCGAGGCCAAGGAAGGCGTCAAGATCCAGCCCGAGAACCAGACCCTGGCCTCGGTCACCATCCAGAACTACTTCCGCCTCTACGAGAAGCTGTCGGGCATGACCGGCACGGCCGCCACCGAGGCCCAGGAGTTCCACGACATCTACAAGATGGACGTGCTGGAGGTCCCGACCCACCGGCCGATCCAGCGCAAGGACTACGACGACGAGGTCTATCGGACCGCCGCCGAGAAAAACCAGGCCATCTGCGCCCAGATCGCGGAGTGCCACGTGCGCGGCCAGCCGATCCTGGTCGGCACCGTCTCGATCGAGAAGTCCGAGCAGCTGTCGGAGCTGCTGAACACCTATGCCTACAAGGTCGAGACGGGCCGGACGCTGAAGGCCGAGTATGCTGGGCGCGAGAAGGAGGCCCAGAAGGTCGGCGACGCCGCCTACGACATCACCTACGTCGAGGGTCGGGGCATTCCGCACAATGTGCTGAACGCCCGCCAGCACGAGCAGGAGGCCTTCATCGTGGCTGACGCCGGCCTGCCGGGCGCGGTCACCATCGCCACCAACATGGCCGGACGGGGCACCGACATCCAGCTGGGCGGCAACCTCGAGATGCGGCTCCAGCGCTGGCGCCAGGATCAGCGCAACCTGGCCATCCCCGTCACGCCCGAGGACGAGGCGGCTAAGGCGGTCGAGTTCAAGCGCGAGATCGACGAGAAGAAGCAGATCTCGCTGGCCGCCGGCGGCCTGTTCGTTCTGGGCACCGAGCGCCACGAGAGCCGCCGGATCGACAACCAGCTGCGGGGCCGCACCGGTCGTCAGGGCGACCCGGGCACCTCGAAATTCTACCTGTCCTGCGAGGACGACCTCCTGCGCATCTTCGCGGGCGATCGCCTCGACGCCATCATGCGCCAGTTCGGCGTGGCCGAGGGCGAGGCGATCACCCACCCCTGGCTGAACCGCGCCATCGAGACCGCGCAGAAGCGGGTGGAGCAGCGCAACTACGACATCCGCAAGAACCTGCTGAAGTACGACGACGTCGTGAACGATCAGCGCAAGGCCGTGTTCGAGCAGCGTCAGGAGTTCATGGACTCCGAGGACCTGTCGGAGCTGGTCGGCGAATTCCGCCAGGACGTGATCTCCGACCTGGTCGAGCGCTACATGCCGCCCAAGGCCTACGCCGAGCAGTGGGACATCGAGGGGCTGGACGAGAAGGTCCGCTCGACCCTGGGCCTGGAGCTGCCGCTCAAGGATTGGGCGGCCGAAGAGGGCGTCTCCAACGAGGAGATCGAGGAACGGCTGAACGCCGCCGCCGAGGCCCGCGCCGCCGAGCGTCTGGAGATGATCGGCGCCGACCAGCAGCGCGGCCTCGAGAAGCAGTTCCTGCTCCAGATGATCGACATGCAGTGGCGCGAGCACCTGGTGCACCTCGACCACCTGCGAGGGGTCATCGGCCTGCGCGGCTACGGCCAGCGGGACCCGCTGAACGAATACAAGACTGAAGCCTTCTCGCTGTTCGAGACCCTGCTCTACGAACTGCGCCACAACGTCACCCGCTGGCTGATGACGGTCGAGTTCCGCTTCCAGCCGCCGCCCGAACTGCCGGAGTTCCAGGAAATCCACCTGAACCCCGGCACAGGCGAGAACGAGATGGCCAATCCGGCCGCCCAGGCGCCGGAAGGCATGCTCCAGGGCGACGCCCGCTCGCGCCTGCCCGTCGAGACCCTGCCCCCCAACTGGCAGACCACCGGCCGCAACGCCCCGTGCCCCTGCGGCTCGGGCCGCAAGTTCAAGCACTGCCACGGCGCGCTGGTCTAAGGACGGACAAAGGCTCGCTTTCCGGCGCCGCCCGTGTCGGCTAGCCTGACCGCATGAGGGGGGAGATCTCGGTTCTGCAGGCCGGGCGGGGGCTGGCGGCGCTGGCCGTCGTGCTGTTCCATCTGAACGGCGTGGTGTTTCCGCGCTTCCTCCCGGGACTGGCCACCGAGATCTGGGCGCCGTTCAGGGGCGGCGAGGCCGGGGTGGACTTCTTCTTCGTCCTGTCCGGCTTCCTGATGGCGCACATTCACTGGAGCCGGCGCGGCCTGGCGGGCGAAGCGGCGCGCTTCGCCTGGAAGCGGTTTCTGCGCATCTATCCGGCCTACTGGCTGGTCGCCGCGCCCCTGGCGGTAGTCCTCCTTTGGCTGGTTCCGGACCTCGCCCAGCCGCATGAGCGGGGCGCGGCCTACATCACGGCTAGCCTGGCGCTGTTCCCTACGGAACGTCATCCGGTGCTGGATGTCGCCTGGACCCTCCAGCATGAGGTTCTGTTCTACGCCGTGTTCGGCCTGGCGCTGTGGCGGCCTCGGCTCGGCGGCCTGCTTCTGGTCGGCTGGCTGGGCGCTTCGCTGATCGTTCCTTTCACCGACCCGCCGTGGCCGGTCGGCTTCCTCTTCTCCGGCTTCCACCTGCTGTTCGCCATGGGCATGGCGGCGGCCTTTCTGTTCCGGAGGGGAGCGGTCCCGTTACCCGGCGCGATCGCCGCGGGCGGACTGATCGGATTCGCCGTGGCCTGGGCCCTGCTCTGCGTCGGAGAGCGGACGGTGGGCCTGACCTGGGCCTTCGGCCTTTCCGCGGCCCTGGCCGTCCTGGGCCTGGCGGAGATGGAACGTCAGGGGCGGTTGCGGTTCGCCGGGGCGCTGGCCGTTCTGGGCGATTCCTCCTACTCGCTCTATCTCCTCCACATGCCCGTGATGGCGGCGGGAGCCCTGGCCCTGAAGGCCTCGGGCCTGGACCTGCCCGTGGCCGTCGCCTTCGCCCTGCTGCTCGGGTCCGCGCTCGCGGCGGGGTTCGCCTTCCGGCTCGTGGTCGAAAAGCCGATCCTGGCCATGACCCGGCCCCGCCCGAAGTTGGCGGCGGCGGTCGCGGCGGGCTAGTCAGGCGGCATGGCCCCCTCGTTCAAGCCGCTCTTCTCCCGCGCCCTGTCCCTTGATCCCGATAGGCTGCATTTCGCGGCGCACAGCCACCACCTGTGGCCCGACGCGTCGTTCGACGGCCAGATGCGGGCCTGGGAAGAGGCGAACCGCCACGCCGACCGCAAGTGGGACCTGGTGTTCGGTGAGGTGATTCCCGAGGCACGGGCCAACGTGGCGGCCGAGCTCGGCCTGCCCGATCCGTCCAGCGTGGTGTTCGCCTCCAACACCCACGACTTTCTCGTCCGCATCTTCTCGGGTCTCGAGCGCCGGCCGGCGCGGGTGCTGACTTCGGAAGGGGAGTTCCATTCCTTCCGTCGCCAGGGACAGCGGTGGGAGGAGGCGGGACAGGTGGAAATCACCCGCGTGCCGCTGGAGCCCTTCGACAGCTTCGGCGAGCGGTTCGTGGAGGCCGCGCGCGGCGGCGATTTCGAGGTGATCCTGGTCAGCCAGGTCTTCTACCGGACCGGCCAGGTCTTCGACCGACTGGACGAGCTGGCGGCCCTCGCCGATCCGGGCGGGCCGTGGGTGATCGTGGACGGCTATCACGGCTTCATGGGCGTGCCGACCGACCTGTCGCGGCTTGGGGATCGGTTGTTCTATGTCGCAGGCGGCTACAAGTACGCCATGTCGGGCGAAGGGGCGGGTTTCCTGCATGCGCCTCCAAGCTTTTGTCCCAGGCCGGTGATCACCGGTTGGTTCGCCGAGTTCGGCGACCTTCAAGGGCCGCCGGGCGGGGTGGGCTATCTGGCGGACGCGGGCCGGTTCTGGGGCGCGACGTTCGACGTGTCAGCCCTCTATCGCTTCAACGGCGTGCGGCGGATGCTGGCGGATCAAGGACTGGACACATCGGCGGTGGCCCTTCATGCGCGGCGACTGATGGAGCTGTTCCAAGGGGCCGTGCGGCGCGGCGATTGCGGTCGTCTCGGTGACGCTCGGCTGATCAATCCTGTGGAGCACGACGGCAAGCACGCTCGGTTCCTGGCCTTCCAGCATCGGCAGGCCGCCGTTTGGAAGGCGGCGTTGGAGGCGGCGAACGTCATCACCGACGTCCGTGACGACACCCTGCGCTTCGGCTTCGGCCTCTATCAGGACGAGGCGGATGTCGAACGATTGATCGAAATCTGCCGGCGCACGCTCTGAGCGTCAGAAGAAGGTGCTGTCTTCCTGTTTGGTCGCTCGAGGCGGCGGACGCGTCGTCGGGGGCCGCGTGGCAGGGGCGGTCTGGGCCGGCGCGGGCTGGGCGGCCTGACCCGGAGCTGCCGGGGCCGGGGTGACGGCCGGGTCGGCGGGAGCCAGGGCCTGGCCGTCGACCGGCGGGATCGGCGGCAGGGTCGGATAGGGCAGGCCGCCTTGGCCCTGCGCGGCGGCGTCGGGCGTGCCGTCCCCGGGATAGGCCATCGGCGGCGGGGCCGAGCCGGGCGCGGCGACCGAGGGCGGGCTGATGCTGTCGGGCGCGCCAAGGTCGTCGCGGATGAAGACCCAGGAGCGGGGATCGATGCAGGCGCAGGCCTTGAGGAAGCCCTCGCGATCGCGCCACAGGATCAGCGGATAGCGGACGTCCAGGCCCGCGTCCCTCAGCAGCACGCCCAGGCGGTTGGTGAACTGACGGCTGGCGTCCACCACCGCCGACCGGGCCAGGTTGCCGTCGGCGGGCGGAATGCCCGCGGCGGTCCAGCTGCGCGACGGGGTGGCGGTCCACCGCTGATACAGGGTCCAGTCGCGGGTCAGCCACAGCTCGGCGATGGTGGCCCGTTCGGCTGCGGTGGACTGGACCAGCCCCTCGCGATCGGCCCGGGCGAACAGGATGATCCGCGCCTCCACGCCGCCGGCGCGCAGCTTTTCCGCCTCCTCCCGCTCGTAGCGCTGGGTGGCGGCCGAGTCGCGATAGCCGACGATGTACAGCGGCTCGCCGCCGCCGCCGGCCGACACCCAGGACGCTTCGTCCAGCAGGCGCTGGATCTCGGCCTGGTTGCGGTTGATCGTCACCGGCTGGAAGCGGGCGTAGAAGTTCCAGTAGGCCCAGTAGCCGCCACCGGCGAGCGCCAGGCCGATGACCGCCGCCAGGGCCGACCAGATCAGAAAGCGACGCATGCGGGGGAGCGCTCCAGCTTCAGCATTCAGATAGATTAACGCCTATCATCGAATTGCGTCGCCCCGAACACCCGGCAGGGGAAGCGCGAGCCTCAGACCGCGATCGAGCGATAGCCGCTGCGGGGCCGGATCACGCCGGTCTCGTCCAGCAGCTGGGCGATCTGGACGGCGTTGAGCGCCGCGCCCTTGCGCAGATTGTCCGAGACGACCCAGAAGTTCAGCCCGTTGTCGACGGAGTGATCCTTGCGGATGCGCGACACATAGACGTCGAACTCCCCGGCGGCGTCGACGGGGGTGACGTAGCCGTCGTGCTCCTGCTTATCGACCACCGAGACGCCCGGGGCCTCGCGCAGGATGGCGCGCGCCTCGTCCGGCTCGATAGGGCGGTCGAACTCCACGGTCACGGCCTCGGAGTGGCCCACGAACACCGGCACCCGCACGCAGGTGACGGTCAGCCTGATCGACGGGTCCAGCATCTTGTGGGTCTCGGCCCACATCTTGGCTTCCTCGTCGGTGTAGCCGTCATCGCGGAAGGCGCCGATGAAGGGGATGACGTTGAAGGCGATCTGCTTGGGGAACTTCTTCGGCGAGGCGTCGCCCAGGCCGTAGATGGCCTTGGTCTGGGTCCACAGCTCGTCCATCCCCTCCTTCCCGGCGCCCGAGACCGACTGGTAGGTCGAGACCACCACCCGCTTGATCTTCGCGGCATCATGCAGGGGCTTCAGCGCCACGACCAGCTGGGCGGTCGAGCAGTTGGGGTTGGCGACGATATTCTTCTTCGTGGCGTCCTTGATGGCATCCGGGTTCACCTCGGGCACGATCAGCGGCACGTCCGGGTCCATGCGGAAGGCCGAGGAGTTGTCGATCACGATCGGACCCATGCGGCCGATCTTCTCGGACCATTCCTTCGACACGGCCCCGCCGGCCGACATCAGGACGAGGTCCACCTTTGAGAAGTCGAAGGTCTCCAGGTCCTGACACGTCACGGTCCGGTCGCCGAACGAGACCTCGATCCCCTTCGACTTGCGCGACGCCACCGCATGCATCTCGTCGACCGGAAAGTTCAGCTCGTCCAGGATGGTCAGCATCTCCCGGCCAACATTGCCGGTGGCCCCCACGACGGCGACGGAATATCCCATGCTTGTTGTGTCCTTCGGACGCGCCATCGCTCGGCTCGTGGAGCCTCGCTGCCTGAGCGCGGGTATGTGTCTGAGGCGCGTGATGTAGTGCGGGCGGCGCCGGAAACCAATCGCGGGTCAATATATTCGCCCCAACAGGGCGGTTCGTCGGCGCGATCACGGCAGGCCATCCTGTGATGGGGAGACGCGCGTCATCGTCCTCTGGCCTGGGGGCCGAGGTTGAGCGGGAGGCGTGCGGAGCGCCGGGCGCGAGCCCGGAGGTTGGAAATGGAAATACCGTTTCGGCTTCGCGTGACGCTCCGCGTGAAGGCGCTTCCACGGGCACGGGGTTAGAGTACGCTCTTAACGTCGTCCCGTTCTGCTCGCGGCGGGCAGCG
>JAEWJI010000014.1 GCA_023386645.1 Pseudomonadota bacterium | reverse complement strand
TTCGGGGCTTTGCTGAAGGCGTTATGCACAGAGAAGTTCGACTGATGCGGCGCGACTGATTGGCGATGGCGTCGGGACGAGACGGGTCATGGGCGCTCCTGTGACGAACCTTGGCCGTCAACGCGATCGAGAGCCGCGCGGTTCCTGCGCCAGTCCTCGCAGGTCTCGCCTCAAGCAACCTCTCGTCCCGACGCCATCGCCAATCAGTCGCGCCGCATCAGTCGAACTTCTCTGTGCATAACGCCTTCAGCAAAGCCCCGAACGACTGTCCGCTGTGTTCGACGAATGCCTGAGCGCCTTGGATTATTGCCTGAAAATCCAGCGAATCTGCTCGACGCCCTTGCCGTCTTGCGAATCGAACACATTTGAGCCATGAACAGGCTTATTAAGGCGCTTCCCGTCGCTCGGCCCGTTCGCCGACTGACGGTCTCCGCGAAGGGGCCTGGCGATGTGTCGCCCCGCCGCGCGATCTACCCGGGGGCGACGTTTCCGCCCTGCTGAACAGGACGACGCCTTTGACTTCCGCCCCCGCCCCTGGCGCGCCCGAACGTGCGCCCGCTCCGACCGCCGCCCGCCTGCGTCCGACGACCGCGGCGGCCCTGTTCGGCGGCGTGGTCGGTCTGGCGATCGGGTGCGCCTATTTGGGCGGAGCGGCGGCCAAGGCGACGACGGTGCGGGTCCAGGCCGAGCGCATCCAGGGGGCGACGGCAGCCGGCTTCACCGAGGAGGCGCTGGCCGCCGCGGCCGGCGGGCTGGACGAAAGCGCCCTGGCCATCGCCCGGCGACATGATCCCTACACCGTAGCCGGCGGGGCCCAGCGGGATCGACAGGCCGCCCTGCTGACCGCGCGACTGGAGCAGCTGCGGGCCAGCCCGGCCGACCACGCGGGCCTCAGGCGCGTGTCCCTCGTCGGCGATGCGGCCCGGCCGTTTCATCTTGGGAACGCGCTCGACGCCTCTCGCGACCTCGAATGCCTGACCCAGGCCGTCTATTACGAAGCGCGGGGCGAGGGTTCCGACGGCATGCGCGCGGTGGCCCAGGTGGTGCTGAACCGGGTGCGGCACCCCGCCTTCCCCAAGAGCGTCTGCGGCGTCGTATTCCAGGGCGCGGCGCGCCGTACGGGCTGTCAGTTCAGCTTCACCTGCGACGGCTCCATGCGCGGCGGCGTCAATCGCGCGGCCTGGAACCGGGCCCGGGACATCGCTTCCAAGGCCCTCAGCGGCACGGTCTACGCCGGCGTCGGCAACGCCACCCACTTCCACACCACCGCCATTGCGCCGGTCTGGCGCAATTCCCTGATCCGGGTGGGGCAGGTCGGAAGCCATCTCTTCTATCGCTTTGGCGGCCGCAACGGCTCCAGCGCCGCCTTCAGCTACGCCGCCCGGCCTTCGGCCCCTGCCGAGGACGCCCGCGTAATGGTGGCGAGCCTCGATCCGACCGAACCGATGCGCCAGGCCGGACAGGCCGTGGCCTATACCCTCGTCCTGGCCCAGGAGCGGCTGGCCTCCGGCGCTGCCGCCCCGCAGGCGACCGAGGCCCCGGTCGAAGCCCCGGCACCAGTCGCGGCGCCCAGGGCGCCGGCGGAAGCTCCCGCCGCCCCGGTGTCCACGGCCCTGGCCCCGGCTCCGACCGCCTGACCCTCAGGCGTCGCGGTCGCCCTTGGACGAGCGCCGCTCGTCGATGTGGCTGTGCTTGATGTCGCGTTCGCCGCCGCCGCCCGAGACCTTGCTGTTCCTCGGGTTGGTCGGGCCTTCGCGCGGATCCTCGAACTGAGGCGGCTCCTGGCTGGCGTTCTGATGGCTGGAGCCCGGGCCGCCCCAGCGCTTCTCATCCACCGGGGTCGGGTTGTGCTGGTTGTTCGACATGATCAGCGATCCTGCTGGTAGCCCTGGTGGGTCGTGTTCTGCTTGATGTCGCCGAACCGGCCCTGTTCCTTGGTGTTGATCCCGGCGTCGCCCGGCTGGCCGTCGCGCACGTCGGTGCGCATGTCGCGGCGGTCGACGGATTGACTGTCGAGGTCGGCCTTGTCGCCGGCGAACGCGCGCTGTTCCTTTGGAATCCTGGGGGCCTTGCTCATTGCGTCGCTCCTTGTCTGTGACTGGGGAGAGAACACCCGGGGCCCGAGCGACGTTCCGAACGGCTCAGCTAGGGAAGGGCGTCGAGACCCACGTCAAGCGCCGACGCCGAGTGGGTCAGGGCCCCGACGGAGATAATGTCCACGCCCGTCTTCGCGATGCCCCGAACGGTCTCCAGGTTCACGCCGCCGGAGGCCTCCAGCACGGGGCGTCGCGGCGCCCGCGCGGCTCGCTCGACGGCCAGGCGCAGGTCCTCGAGGCCGAAATTGTCCAGCATGATCACGTCGGGCCCTTCGGCCAGGGCTTCGTCCAGCTGCTCCAGGCCGTCGACCTCGACCTCGATCTTGACCAGGTGCCCGGCGTGTTCGCGGGCGCGGCGGATGGCGGGCGCGACCCCGCCGCAGACCGCCACGTGGTTGTCCTTGATCAGGATGGCGTCGTCCAGTCCGAAGCGATGGTTCAGCCCGCCGCCGCAAGCTACGGCGTGTTTCTCCAGCGCGCGCAGGCCAGGCGTCGTTTTGCGGGTGTCGGCGACGCGAGCCCCTTTCCCTTCCACGGCGTCCACATAGGCGCGGGTCAGGGTGGCGATGCCGGACAGCCTTCCCAGCAGGTTCAATGCCGTGCGTTCCGCCGCCAGCAGGGCGCGGGCGTTCGCCTCCACCTCGACCACAGTCTGGCCTGCGGATACGGCGTCTCCGTCGCGAGCCTTCAGGTCGATCGAGCCGGCGGGGTCCATCGCCCGCAGCGCGAGCCGGACACAATCCACCCCCGCCAGCACTCCGGGCTTCCGGGCCGCGAAGACCGCCCGCAGACGCGCGTCCGAGGGAATGCAGGCCTGGGCCGTGATGTCGCCCGCGCGGCCCAGGTCCTCGGCCAGGGCCATTCGCACCACGGGCTCGATCAGGATGTCGGGAAGTTGGCGGATCATGGCGTGGGGCTTTTCCGATGCAAGCAAACGCCTATTCCGCCGCGAGGAGGGCGGCGGTGGGCAGGCTCATGCGGGTGTGGCGCGCGACCGGCCCGGCGGAAGGGAAGTCGGATCGGAAGTGGCCGCCCCGGCTCTCCCGCCGTTCCAGGGCCCCCTGGGCGATCAGGCGCGCGGCCACCAGGGCGGGCGCGCCCGGATGGGCGGCCAGGGCCCGGTCGATCATGAGCAGAAGCCGCTCCAGTCCTTCGGCCTCGCGCACGACGCCCGCGTGGGCGGTCATGGCGGCGCGGAGCGTGGTCAGCACCGGATCCGGCGTCTCTCCGCCCATGACACTGACGCGCATGCGGGCGCGCCCTGTGGAACTTTCCGCCGCCGTACGGCCGGTGCGACGCCCGAAGGCGGCGGCTTCCAGTAGCGAGTTGGAGGCCAGGCGGTTCGCGCCGTGCACGCCCGCAGCGGCGCATTCTCCGACAGCGAACAGGCCGCTCAGGCTGGTGCGCCCGTCGGGGTCGGCCGCGACGCCGCCCATGTGGTAGTGGGCCGCCGGGGCGACCGGTATGGGCTGCTCGCGCGGGTCGACGCCGGCCTTCAGGCAGGCCGCGAACACGGCGGGAAACGCGTCGGGGAATGCCTCGCCGACGGCCGCGCGCGCGTCCAGGAAGGCCCCTCGGCCGGACCGGATGGCCTGATGCACGACCCGGGCGACCTGGTCGCGGGGCGCGAGATCGGCGTCGGCCGCCTGGCCCATCAGGAAGGCGCCGGAGGCGTCGACGAGACGGGCGCCTTCGCCGCGCAGGGCCTCGGTCGCCAGCGGAGCCGGGTCGGCGCCGATATCCACCGCCGTAGGGTGAAACTGTACGAACTCGGGATCCAGGATCTCCGCCCCGGCCAGGGCCGCCAGCCCGAGGCCCTCGCCCCTCAGCGCCGATGGATTGGTCGTCACGGCGTAGAGCCCGCCGATTCCGCCGGTGGCCAGGACCACGGCCGGCGCCCGCACCTCCATCCGGCGGTCGCCGCGCGCCAGCACGGCCCCGCCCACGCGCCCCGACCCGTCCTGCATCAGGCCGACAAGGCGGGCGTCCTCCCAGACGGTGACGTGCGGACTGGCGCGGACCGCGGCGATCAGGGCGGCCAGGATCGCGCGGCCGGCCCCGTCGCCGCCCACCCGGGCGACCCGGGGAACCGAGTGGGCGGCCTCGCGGCCGAGGCGAAAGCCGCCGTCAGCGGTGCGGTCGAACGGAGCGCCGAGGTCCGCCAGCCACTGGGCCGTCGCGACCCCCTCGACGGTCAGGCTTTCGACGGCCGAACGCTCCGACAGGCCGGCGCCGGCAGCCAAGGTGTCGGCCGCGTGCAGGGCGGCCGTGTCTCCGGGCGCGAGGGCGGCGGCCAGGCCGCCCTGCGCCCAGGCGGAAGACGCGGCCTGCATCAGGGGCGCGGGCGTGACCAGCAGCACCGGCCGAGGCCCGGCGGCCAGGGCGGCGGACAGCCCCGCCAGGCCGCCGCCTATGATCAGCGGGCCGTCATGGCGATGGCTCACCGGCCGATGCCGAGCATGCGTCCGCCCTGGGCAACACTGGCGTCCAGCGATCCGTCCGCCACCGGCAGGATGCCGAGCACGCCCACCGCCGCGCAAGCCAGGGCGGTGAGCAGGAACAGGCCGAAGCTCAGACCCGCCTCGCGCCAGGTCAGCGCCCGCCCTTCCGGTCGCCAGCGGCCGCGCCGCAGGTGAGCGAACAGCGACAGGCCCAGGAAGACCGCGAAGATGAAGCTCCCGTTCCAGATCCCCCAGGCGACCGCCAGGCCGCCGACCGCGAGCAGCGCCAGCCATTCCAGCACCGGATGGATGCGGGCCAGCACCGGCCCCAGGGCCTTGGCGCCGTCCAGCGGCGGGGCGGGCGCCAAGTTGATCAGGTTGATGAAGGCGATGGCCAGGACGCCGCCCAGCCAGCGCGTCTCGCCCGTCGCGTAGAACAGGGCGAAGAAGGGCAGGGCGGCGAGCAATCCGAACGCCGGTCCGGCCAGGGACACCAGCACGCCGTGCCATTCGCTGGATGGCATCCGCTGGCCGCGCGCCAAGCCGCCCAGGAAGGGGATGATGTAGATCTTGGCCGGGCCCATGCCGTAGCGGTTCATCGCCAGCACGTGCCCGTATTCGTGCACGAACAGGCCGAACACCAGGGCGACGGCGACGATCCAGCTGCCCGACAGCCACCAGACGAAGCCGGCGAGCAGCAGGGTGGAGATCAGGGCCACGGCCGGGTGCTGGCCCTTGTCCAGCGCGGGCGCGGCCGGGTCGGCGGGCGGGGCTTCCGGCTGGATGGTCGCCGTCCCGGGCGCGGGGTCCCACGGACCGCGAGGGCGGCCTAGCGTCGGATCGACCGGGGGCGAGGAGGGGGTGTCCGTCATGAGGTCGAACTGGCCCCCGTGCCCGCGTCGCGCAAGGCCGGCGCAGCCATCCGCCGCAGCCGCATCAGATCAGCTCCACCGCCGGCCGATGGCCCCGCGCCCGCACGAGGTCGTAACGGGCCGGGATCGCGGGCGGGGGCAGGTCGACCATGCGCTGGACCGCCAGGCGCGCCCGCCCGGCGATGTCGTCCGGAACCATGACCTCGAAGGCCATGTCGCGCAGGCTGTCGCGGATCTTCTCCAGGGTGATGCGCTTCATGTGCGGGCACATGTTGCATGGACCGATGAAGTCCACCTCCGGCGCCTCGCCCTTGATGTTCGAGGCCATGGAGCATTCGGTGATCAGCACCACCTGCCGGGGCCTGCGCGCCTCGACATAGTCGGTCATGGCGGCGGTGGAGCCGGCGAAGTCGGCGGCTTCGAGCACCTCTTCCGGGCATTCGGGGTGGGCAAGGATCTCGGCGCCGGGATAGGCGGCGCGCATCTCGGCGATGTCGGCGGCGGTGAACCGCTCGTGCACCTCGCAACGCCCTTGCCAGGCGACGATGCCGATGTCGGTCTGAGCGGCGACGTTGCGGGCCAGGTATTCGTCGGGGATCAGGATGACGCGGTCGACGCCCCATTCGCGGGCCGCCCACTCGACCACCTGCACGGCGTTGGCGGATGTGCAGCAGATGTCCGTCTCGGCCTTCACGTCGGCGGTGGTGTTCACATAGGTGACGACGGGCAGGCCCGGGTAGCGCGCTTTGATCAGGCGCACGTCCGCCCCCGTGATCGATGACGCCAGCGAGCATCCGGCCAAGGGATCGGGGATCAGCACCGTCTTTTCGGGGCTGAGCACCTTGGAGGTCTCGGCCATGAAATGCACGCCCGCCTGGACGATGACCTTGGCGTCCGACCGGGCGGCTTCCCGGGCCAGGCCCAGGCTGTCGCCGACGTAGTCGCCGACGCCGTGGAAGATGTCGGGCGTCATGTAGTTGTGGGCCAGGATGACCGCGTCGCGCTCGCGCTTCAGCGCATTAATCTCGTCGATCAGGCGGGCCTTTTCGGGCCATTCCAGCGGCGTGACGTGATGGCGCACGCGGTCCCAGACCCCGGCGGTCTCGGCCGTCAGTCGCTCGTCTCCATAGGCCAAGGCCGCCTCCTGAACGGTTATGCTCAAAGTTAGCATAACTACAGGCGCAATGTAGGCCGGCGCGCAATCCATGCAAGGGGAGGAAGGAGAAACCCCGCCGCCGGGACTCGACGGCGGGGCGAGCGCCGGCGACAGGGCGCTCAGACCAGGCCGAACCCCCCGGCGTCAGCCGGCTCTGATTAAATCGGGCGGATCGGCGCCGGGTTCCCGAGCCAGGCGTCGCGCGGCGCATCCATTACGCGGTCGTAACTATGAGGCGGCGGCGCGGCGGGCCTAGGGTCCGCCACCGCCCTCTCAGCCTTCGTCGAGTGATACCATGCCGCGCAACGCCCTGACTGGCGCCTCCCTTCTCGCCCTCGCGCTCGCCGCCCCCCTGAGCGCTCAGGCGCAAGGCGCGCCCGACATCACGCCGCCGCCGCTGGAATTCACGCATCGCGAACTGGCCAACGGGCTGGACGTCTACGCCATGCCCGACCCGACCGCCGGCACGGTGACGGTCCAGGTCTGGTACGACGTCGGCGGCAAGGACGACCCCCAGGGCCGGTCCGGCTTCGCCCACCTGTTCGAGCACATCCTGAGCCGCAAGACGGTCAACCTGCCCTACGGCCATATCTCGACCATGGTCGAGAACGCGGGCGGCAGCCGCAACGCGTCCACCAGCCAGGACATGACCAACTACTACGAGACGGTCCCGCCCCAGTATCTGGAGACCATGTTGTGGACCCACGCCGAGCGCATGGCCCGGCCGGTGGTCGACCAGGCGGTGTTCGACGCCGAGCGCTCGATCGTGAAGGAGGAGCTGCGCCAGCGGGTCTATGCGCCCCCCTACGGCCGGCTGGGCCGGTTCGTCATCGGCGACAACGCCTTCGACCAGTCGATCTATCGCCGCAGCGTGATCGGCTCCATTGAGGAGCTGGACAGTGCTCGCATCGAGGACGCCCGCGCCTTCCACGAGGCCTACTACCGGCCCGCGACCGCGACCCTGATCGTGTCAGGCGCCTTCGACCAGGCCCAGCTGAACCGCTGGGTGGATCACTATTTCGCGGGCATTGCCAATCCGGAACGGCCGGTACCGGTGCTGGAGCGCCCGGTGTCGGAGCGACGCACCCGGCCGCGCCAGGTCGTCGGCTACGCCCCCAACGTGCCCCTGCCGGCCGTGGCCGCCATCTTCCCCGGCGTCGAGGCGTCCCATCCCGACGCGGCGGCGCTGGAGGTGATGGAGGCCATCCTGTCGCGCGGTCAGTCGAGCCGTCTGTATCAGGCGCTCGTCTACCGCACCCAGCTGGCGTCCAGCGCCAACATCGGCGTGAACGCGATGGAGGAGGACGGCACGATCACGGTCCAAGCCATCGTCGCCCAGGGCAAGGCCATCGAGGACGTCGAGGCGGCCGTGAACGCCGAGCTTGAGCGCATGCGCTCCGAGCCGGTCACCGCGGCTGAATTGGCCGAGGCCCAGACCGAACTGCTCGCCTCGGACCTGCGTCAGCGCGAGACGGCGTCCGGCCGCGCCTTCATGTTGGGCCAGGCGATCGTCGCCGAGCATGACCCGAATGCCCCCGACCGGCGGCTCGAGGCCATCCGTCGCGTCACCGCCGCCGACGTCCAGCGCGTCGCTCGGACCTATCTGGACGAGAACGCCCGGGTCTCAGTCCGCTATCTCGACGAGAGCCAGCGGCCGGAGGGCGTGGCGGAGGACGGCTGGCGCAATCCCGCCCCCATGCCGACCTTCCTGACCGTCCCCCCGGCCGTCCTCCCGCCGAACGAACTGCTGCCCGAAGGCCAGCGTCAGGCCCCGCCTGCCCTGGGAGAGCCCCGTCCGATGGCGACGCCCCAGATCGCCGAGCGCAGGTTGTCGAACGGTATGCGGGTGATCGTCGCCAAGTCCACCGACCTGCCGATCATGAACGCCCAGCTGGTGATCCCGGGCGGAGCGGCGTCGGATCCGGCGGACCTGCCGGGCCTGTCCTCCCTGACCGCCAGCCTGGCAACTCAGGGCGCCGGCGGCCGCACCGCGCCGGAGATCGCCTCGGCGCTCGAGGCCCTGGGCGCCAATCTGGGCGGCGGCGCGGGACCCGACGCCACCACCATCTTCCTGTCGGCGCCCACAGCCTCAGCCGAAGCCGCGGGCGCGATCTTCTCGGATGTCGTCCTGGCGCCGACCTTCGCCGAAGAGGAGCTGCAGCGGTCCAGGACCCGGGTCGGCAACGCTCTTCGGGTCAGCCTCAGCCAGCCGGGGCCGCTGGCCGACGCGGTGCTGGCCCGGGTCGCCTATGGCGGGGCGGCCTATGGAGCCCCCGTCACCGGCACGCCCGAGTCGCTGGCGCGGATCACGCGACAGGCGGTGATGGACCAGCACCGCACGGGCTGGCGATCCGAGCAGTCGACCCTGATCATCACCGGCGGAATGAGCGCCGAGGAAGGCTTCGCCTTCGCCGAACGCACCCTCGGAGGCTGGGGCCAGAAGGCCAACGCGGCGCCCCGGATCGGGGTCAGGGCCGGCGAGGCGCAGCCGCCGCGCGTCGTCGTGGTCGACCTGCCGGGCGCGGGTCAGGCGGCGGTGGCGGCGGCGGTGCGCGCGCCGCTGCGTTCGTCCGACGACTGGTATCCGATGGCCGTGGCCAGCGCGATCATGGGCGGCGGCCAGAACGGTCACCTGTTCCAGGAGATCCGCGCCAAGCGGGGCCTCAGCTACGGCGCCTATACGTCGCTCGGCGCTCGGGTCGAGCCGGGGCTGCTGACCGCCTCGACCCAGACCAAGAACGAGAGCGCGGCCGAGGTCGTGGGCCTGGTTCTGGCCGAGTTCGATCGCCTGCGCACGGAGCCCGTTCCGGCCGAGGAGGTCGACAACCGCGAGACCTTCGTCACCGGCGGCTTCACCCGGGCGCTTGAGACCACCGGCGGCCTGGGCGGCTTCCTGGCCGACGCCGTGGTGCTGGGCCTGCCGCTCACCGAGATGCAGGCCTACCCGGATCGGGTCCGCGCCACCACACCCGAGACCTTGCGGGCGGCCGCGCAAGGCGTCAGCTCCGAGGACGCCTATGTCGTCGTGGTCGGCCAGGCCTCGATGTTCGTCGACGCCCTGCGCGAGAGTCACCCTGACCTGGTCGTCATCCCGGCCAGCGACCTCGACCTGAACAGCCCGACCCTCGGGCTGTAGGCGCATAGCGCTAGCGGCCTGACACTCCTGTCCTCCCCAGCCCTTGGCTGGGGAGGGGGGACCGCGCGAAGCGCGGTGGAGGGGCCGCCTGTGGCCGACGACCGCTGGGTCAGGTCTCACGTTAGGCGCTGAGCGTGTCCCGCCCCCTCCACCGCTTCGCGGTCCCCCTCCCCATTGCATGGGGAGGATAGTCGCAGCCCATCCTACGACCGTTTCTGACGCATCGCCGTGCCAGAGCGGTCGAATGACCGACCTGCACTCCGCGCCTGATGTCTGAACCGCCGCCCGGGACCTCTACCTGGCCGGCCACACCGGCGAGGAGGTCTGCGAGATCTACGGCCTCAGCTCCTCCACCTTCTACGACCGCGCCCGTAAGGGCGGCTGGCTCAAGCGCGACCAGCCGCGCGCCATCCCAATGGAGGAGCCGCTCGACCTCGACGCCCCGCTCGCCTCCGACGAGGCGCTGCTCGACAAGGTCCGCCGCCGGATCGAACGGGCGGTCGACCAGGGCCGCTCGTCCGAGGCGCTCCGCTGGATGCGGGTCCACGACATGCTGGCCCGCTCGGCCCTGAACCGCGCCGCCGAAAAGCGCAGCGATACCTTCAGCCACATGCGCGAGGTCTACGATGTCGCGGAGTCGATCACCCGCGCGGCCCGGGCCGCTCAGGCCGACAACGCCGACCTCGACGACCTCCTCGCCGCCCTCGACCAGGCCCGGGCCCCCGCATTGGAGAAGTTGGAGTCACAATCTCCGCACTCCAATCCACCGCCCCGCCCGCTCAACCGCGCCGAGCGCCGCAGACGAGCGAGAGCCGCCCTTCGCGACCCGTGATCGGCCCTTTTCGGCCCACATATGCTCCGTCTCCTACCAGAACCGTCATCACCCTCGGGGCCGACCCGGAGGCCGAGCTTCGCGCGGCCGTCGCGCCTCCAGCCTCGGGGCGAAAGGCCGTTCGCCCCGGCCCGTCCCTGCGGCCACAACAGCGGTTGCCATTTGGCCCCAAAGGTCCCAGCTAGCGAGCTCCGCCTTTCCCAAGGAAACGCCCGCATCCAGGAGCGCCGATGCCCCATGCCGACAGCCTGATTCTCACCCTGGTGGGCGGCTTCGTCCTCGCGTTCCTGCTGGGAATGGCGGCGAACCGGCTGAAGCTGTCGCCGCTGGTGGGGTATCTGGTCGCTGGCATCGTGGTGGGGCCGCACACGGGCGGGTTCGTCGCCGACACCGAACTGGCGCCTCAGCTGGCCGAGATCGGCGTCATCCTGCTGATGTTCGGCGTCGGGCTCCACTTCTCGCCCGGCGACCTGATGCGGGTCCGCAAGATCGCCCTGCCCGGCGCCCTGGTGCAGATCGGGGCGGCGACGGTTCTGGGCTGGGGCCTCGGGCGTCTGCTCGGCATGGGCGATGTCGAGGCGGTGCTGATGGGCTTCTCGCTGTCGGTGGCCTCCACCGTCGTGCTGCTTCGGGCGCTCGAGGAGCGGCGACAGGTCAAGGCCGAGGTGGGGCGGATCGCCGTCGGCTGGCTGATCGTCGAGGATCTGGTGATCGTCGTGGCCCTGGTCATGCTGCCGCTGCTGATCATCCAGTCCGGAGAGGTGCTGTCGGGCGCCGATCTGGCTCGTTCCATCGGGTGGACCCTGGCCAAGGTGGCGGTCTTCGTGGGCGCCATGCTGGTGGTCGGGCCCCGGGTCCTGCCGTGGCTCCTGGTGCGCATCGCCCATACGCGATCGAGGGAGCTGTTCACCTTGGGCGTGCTCGCCATCGCGCTCGGCATCGCATGGATCGCCTATGCGATGTTCCACTCCTTCGCGCTCGGCGCCTTCCTGGCGGGGCTGGTGCTCAACAGTTCGCCGCTCGGCCACAACGCCGCGGAACGCTCCCTGCCGCTGCGCGACGCCTTCGCCGTGCTGTTCTTCGTCTCGGTGGGGATGCTGTTCGATCCCATGATCCTGGTCCGCGAGCCGCTGACCATCCTGGGGGTGCTCGGCATCGTCATCGTCGGCAAGTCGATCGCCGCCCTGGCCATCACCGCCGCCTTCAAGCTGGATCGCGCCACCAGTCTCACGGTCGCCGCCAGCCTGGCCCAGGTGGGCGAGTTCTCCTTCATCCTGGCCGCCCTGTGCGTCAGCCTGGGCGCCATGAGCCGCGAGACCCACGACCTGATCCTGGCCGCCTCCCTGCTGTCGATCTCGCTCAACCCCTTCGTCTTCGCCCTGGTCGACCGCATGGGCGCCAGACCAGCCGCCTCCGAGACGCCCGGTCCCGCGACCACCCCGACCGCGATCCTGAAGGAGGTCAGCTAGGCGTCACAGCACCCCGATCATGCTGGCGACCAGGGGGTGACGCACGATGTCCCGTTCGGCCAGTCGCACCACCGCGATTTCCGGCACCGCCTCGAGCCGCTCCGAGATGTCCGACAGGCCGGAGACGCCGGGCAGAAGATCCGACTGGTGGGGATCTCCGGTGACCACCATGGTCGAGTGCCAGCCCAGCCGGGTCAGCAGCATCTTCAGCTGCACATAGGTGCAGTTCTGGGCCTCGTCGACGACGATGAAGGCGTTGTTCAGCGTCCGACCCCGCATGTAGCCGATCGGGGCGATCTCGATCAGGCCCTCGGCCATCAGCGCCTTGACCCGCTTCATCGACAGCCTGTCCGACAGGGCGTCGTAGAGGGGGCGCAGATAGGGGGCGAGCTTGTCCTCCATGTCGCCAGGCAGGAAGCCGATCGATTCACCGGCCTCGACCGCCGGGCGGCTGAGCACGATCCGTCCGACCCGGCCCGCCTCCAGGGCCTCGACCGCCTTGGCCACGGCCAGATAGGTCTTACCGGTGCCCGCCGGCCCCAGGGCCACGACCAGGTTGGCGTGGTCGATGGCGGCCATCAACTCGGCCTGGCCGTCCGACTTGGGCTTGAGCGTCTTGAGATAGGCCTGGTCGCGGTCGTCGTTCGAAGGGTGGGGCGACCATCCCGCGTGGCGCGGAAGGCTCCTGACCTTGGCGTCCTCGATGAACTGGGCCGAATCCAGCACGCCGAACTCCCGGCTCATCTCGCGGGTCTGGCGCTTCAGGGCGGAACGCTTGGTCATGGACGCCTCTCGGTGAAAGGACCCGCCGTCCGGCGATGCCGGCCCGCGGGCATGAAAAAAGGCGATGCCGGAAGAGCATCGCCTCGAACGAAGGGGAGGAGCGGGGCCAGGGCGGCGGAGGGCGCACCGGGCTCGGGGGAGGGCCCCCTTGCCGGAGGCCGAACGTCCAGCGGATCATACCGCCGAGCGGAAGGCGCCACGCGCATCCCCGTCACACTGGCCGAACCGGGCTTGGTCCGGCTACCGATCCGAGGCCGGAACCGGCGTTCGAATCGCATCAACAGGGTGATGCTACCGTGGTTTACCGGTCGTTAAAGCGGCTGTTTGTGCAAGAAGACGTGAGGGATCGATGACAGTCTATGCACTGGGGGACCAGTCGCCCCGGCTGCCGGCGGACGGCGAATACTGGATCGCCCCGACCGCCAGCGTGATCGGCAATGTCATCCTGCATCCTGGCGCCAGCGTCTGGTTCGGCGCGGTGCTGCGGGGCGACAATGATCCCATCGTCATCGGCGAGAACTCGAACGTCCAGGACCTCAGCGTCCTGCATACCGATGTGGGCACGCCCCTGACCATCGGCCGGAACGTCACCGTGGGCCACAAGGTCATGCTCCACGGCTGCGAGATCGGCGACAACAGCCTGATCGGCATCGGCTCGGTGGTCCTGAACGGCGCGCGGATCGGCCGGAACTGCCTGATCGGCGCCAACTGCCTGATCACCGAAGGCAAGGTGATCCCGGACGGCAGCCTGGTCGTGGGCCAGCCCGGGAAGGTCGTCCGGACCCTGGACGAAGGCCAGGTCGCGGCCTTGGCCATGTCGGCTGAGCATTACGTCCAGAACTGGAAGCGGTACGCCTCTGACCTTTCCCCCGCCTGAGGCGCGGCTCAGGCGACGCGGCCGTGACCCGCCGCCAGGCTGAGCGAGGGTCGGCCGGGCTTGCCGACTCCGACGGAGACGCGGGCGACAAGGCCCTGTTCGGCTGAGCCGGCCGGAAAGACGCCCGCTCGGGAATAGAGGACCAGCAGGCGATCGATGGCGCCCTTCGATCCGCGAAGGGGCGCCACGGCCACCTCCAGCGTCTCATCCGGCCCTCCGGCCAGGGCGACGACCACGACCGGACGACCTTCCCGCACCGCCTGAGCCGTCGCGGAAAGGGCCAAGGGCCGGGATTCGGCCCGCCAGAGGCTGGCTAGGCGCCGGCCGGCCAGGCTGACCGCGCCATGCAACGCCTGGATCTCCTCGCCGGCTAGCCGCACGACGGCCGCCTCGCCGACGCCTTCGGCAAGGAGCGTCCTGGCGAGGCGGCCGCGGAGCGCCTCGGGCTGGAAATCGGCCCGATCCGGCACGCCGCCGCGCACGCCCGGTGCGTGGGCCAGGCCGCGCCAGAGGTCGATCAGGAACTGCGTGTCAGGATGAAACATGGGGCCGGCTCCGCGCCGCGTGGCGCAAGGCCTGGGCCGGCAACGGAAACGCAAGGCTTTTGCGGCCAGATGGGCGATCAGGCGACCTGTGTCGGTCGCCGCAGGTCTGATTTCAGGAGCCCGGCCGATGCGGTTGCGGATCACGACATGGCTTCCGGCGGTGGCGGGCTTCTTCGCCCTGAGCCTGTTCGCCGGTGAAGCGGCCGCTCAGTGCGGGCCGGTATGCGAACCGCCGCCGCCCCCCTGCTGCGAGCCTCCGCCTCCCCCGCCGCCTCCGCCTCCGCCGCCGCCCTGCTGCGAGCAGCCGCCGCCCCCGCCGTGCTGTGGGGGAGGGGGCAACTTCAATCTGAACGTCAACGTCAACGCGAACGCCAATGCGAACGCGAACGCCAATGCGGTCCGCGCCCGCGCTGGCGGCGGCTATATGATGCGGGGCGGCGGCGGCTCGGCCTATGTCACCGTCGACCAGCCCTACCCGACCGTCATTCAGGGCCTGAACGTCGAGGCCGCGGCCGTGGCCCAGGTCGTGCGCATTCCCTACGAGGAGGTGCGCCGGTTCGAGAAGCGGGTCGTCATCCAGGCCGTCTGCATCGACGACCGCAACATCCCGCACCCGGCGGCCCAGGTGCGCCCCGACCGGGACGTCTATGGCGACTACGAGGGCGAGCTCTATCGCTGCATCGCCGGGACCTGGCTGCAGGTGACGATCGCCGACTTCCTTGGCGACATCAGCTTCGACGGCGGCGAGACCTTGGCCTGCCGCAAGGGCGAGGCTCTCTGGCACGGACGCGGCGGAATTATCCAGTGCCGGCCGCAGACGCCCGAACGCGACTGCAACGAGCGATCCCTGCTGCGGCGCTACGGCGCCGGGGTGAAGGTCCTGACCATCATCCGCGAGGAGGTGTTCACCGCCTATCGCGAGGAAGTCCAGTACGCCGAGGGATCGATCGTCTCCGGGGCCAGCATCACCCTGGACGGCGGCGTCGGCGGCCGGGTGTTCTGAACCCGGCGTTCAGCCGGCTGTCAGGCGACGCCCGATAGCTTGCGGACGTTGGCGAAACGCCAGCGATCCTGACGCCTTTAAGGGCCCCGTCACCTCCCGGCGGGGCCCTTTCTTTATTCAGCCGATGGATTTCCCTGAGGAAGGACGCCTTGGTCGCCGAACTGGGCGACCTAGTCGCCGGAGTTGGGCCGCGAGACGTAGAAGGTTGCGCTGTTGCCGACCGCGTGGGCGCTGGAGGCCGTAAGCCGGCCCGAGCCGGCGATGGTCGCGGTGGCGACGGCCGAGACCGCACCCTCGTTGATCTGGACGTTGTCGGCCCGAAGGTAGCCCTCGCAGTCCGAGCAGCCGTAGCCGGTGACGGTGTTCCCCGCCGCCTCGGCGCTGACGTAGGTGTCGTAGCCGTTCGCGCCGGCGAAGGTCGCCGTCACCTCCACGCCGCCCGAGTTGAACTGCGCGTTGTCGATCTGGACGAAGATGTCGTTGTTGCCCGCCGAGACGGCGTTGCCGACGCCCTGGGCATGGGCCACGCCTTCGCCGAAGTCGTAGCTGGAGACATAGGCGCTGGAGCGCACGGCGGAGGCGTTCGACTGATCCGTCGCCAGCACGAGGGATCCGCCCTGGTTGCCGATCTGCGCCTGGTTCGCCGCGGCATTGGCGCGGCCGACCAGATCCCAGGCGTTGCCGGAGGTGGCGACGGTGTCGGCCTCCACGATGTCGCCGGCCGAGGACTGGCTGACGTTCAGCTCCTGGCCGGAAGCGACCCCGTTCGAGGCGAAGGCGTTCGCCACAGCCTGGGTCGAGAAGTCCGCCTCGGCCGGGATGTACTGGCTCGCGGCGTTGAGCAGGGCCCTGAGGCCTGCGTCCGAGGACTGGTTCGTGTCGCCGCTGACGAAGCCGTTCTCGGTGTAGAGCGCGGTGGTGTTGGCGATGGCCGATGCGCCAACGGAGGCGCCGCCGAGCAGCCGGGCCTCGCCGTCGCCGACCGTCATCCGGGCCTCGACGGCGTCGCCGGAATAGGTCTGGTCCGACGCGACCCGCATGTCGGCGTCATAGGCGCTGGCGCCCAGATAGGTCCCGTTGGCCTGGCTGACGGCGTTCACTGGCCCGTCGGTGTCTCCGCCGAGGGTCACGGTGGTCTCCGCGGAGACCGAGCCCCTGACCTCCTGGGTCGAGGTCACCGTGAGCGAGCCGTTCCGCACCGCGCCGGTCAGGCCGACCCCTTGGGCCGAAGTGCTGGCGGCCACCTCGTCCTGGGCGTCCACGACGTTCAGGGTCTGGCCGGCGATCACGTCGCCGAGCTGGAGCTGGTTGTTCAGGACGATCGAATCGTCCTGGGCCGCGGCCTCAGTAGCGGCTGCGGCGCACGTCGCCATCGCGGCGATCGTGCCAGCGAGACGGGTCAGCGCGGGTCTGGCCATTGTTCTGATCCGTGGTTGGATAGGCGGGATAGAAGCCGCCGGTGGGCCCATAGGTGTCGCGCAGCGGCTCGTTGGCCATGTCCAGGCAGATTTGCGGGCCCGGCGCGCCGTAGAGGTTGGCCATGAACTCGACCATCGCGCGCTCGATCATGGCGCGCACGCCCAGCTGGACCGGCTCCATCGCGCCCACGCCGGCCGACAGGTCGTAGACGTTGCCCTGGAAAATATCGAAGATGCCGGCGGAGACTTCACGGCCGACGATCTGCTTCTGATAGGAAATGACGTCCACCACCTGCATAGTCGTGGTCTGGACCACCCGCAGGTCCATCGCGATGTTCATCACATAGGTCCGGCCCTGCAGGGCGGCCGAGAAGGGGGCGGTGGAGTTCACCTCGCCGCCGCCGGCGTCGAAGCCGCCCGAACGGATGTTGGCGTTCGCCTCGGTGATGCCGCCGATGATGTAGAAGTCGGATCCCGGCACCTGACCGGCCAGGATGCGGCGGTATTGGACGTCGTCCTCGTTGTCGCCGGCGCCGGGAGGTGACGGATCGCCGATCAGCCGGTTGTTGGCGTAGCGGAGCTCGAGCTCCGGCACCGAGGTGTCGAACCGCTCGACGATGTTGGCCCCGGCCTTGGCGAGCGCGCTCATCGCCATCAGGGAGGCGCCGCCGGTGATCTGGCGCCCGCCGTCCGGCGCGACCGTGCCTGTGTAGTCGCTGATCCGCCCGACAGCCATGCGCGGCGATGGCAGGTTGTAGCGCCGTGCGTAGTCCGCCAGGCAATACAGGGCCGTAGAATAGGGGGTCGGATTGGCGGTGACCGGAGCATTTCCGATCGGCGCCGCGTAGAGACCGTTCGGCCCCGCACTGGTCGACACGCAGCCCGCGAGCAGGCCGGACGCGGCGAGGGCGCCGACGGCGGTTCGTACAGCCGTGCTGCGCAGGACGGAAATCATGGAAGCCTCAGGGTTCCGTTCAGGGCGGTTCCGGCGTTGACGTCGCCGTTGTTCACCTGGCTGGAGTTAACGATGACCGTGTTCCGATTGCCCTGGACCACGACGTTCAGGCTGTTGCCGATGGCGGTGGAGCCGCCGATGTTGGTCGAGCCCCGGGCGCCCACGCCGCTGTAGGCTGCAGAGGCCCCACCGGACGCGCTGGAGTAGGACGACGCCCCGGGCTGGATCAGCCCATCGACGATCAGCCGGTTGCCGTTGGTGTCACGCGTCGAACCGGTCTGGGGCCGGGCGGTGGCGTAGCGGGCCCCGCCATAGCCTGAATAGAACTGGCCGCCCGATCCCGTGGATTGGGCCATCGCCGGCAGCGCAGGCAGGATGAGAAGGCCGGCCGCGAGGCCCAAACTGACCCGGATCATCTGACGCTCCCATCCAAACACGGTTGACGGCGCGGAAACCGTCCCGCGTGCCAAACTGGGTCATGGTCATTAACAACGGCTTGCGATCGGACTCCGGGGCACGCAATTGCGCCCGATGCAGCCCCCGCACGACACTCCGCCCGCGCAGATCACCAGCCCCGCGCCGGCGCACGAGCCGATCCTGAGGGCGCCGGCGCTGGCCGTCCTGGTCGCGCTGTCGATGCCGCTCCTCTACCTGCTGCAGGTGCGGCTGCCAGACCAGGGGCTGGCTTTCGCCTTCCGGCCGATCGACCTGCAACACGGCGAGTTCGCAGGCCTGTTCACCTCCATGCTCCTGCATAGCGGCTGGGCCCATGTCCTGATGAACGCGGTCGGGGCCCTGGCTTTCGGGGCGCCGGTCGCGCGCCTTTTGTCGGGCGTCAGGGGGAGCGTGGGTTTTCTCGCCATATATATTGTGTCGGGCGTGATCGCGGCCTTGGGTTACGGATTGCTGCATTGGGGCTCCGATGACCTGCTCGTCGGCGCGTCAGGAGCGGTGTTCGGACTGATCGGCGCGGCGACCCGATTGATGGACGAGCCCGGACGGATCTTGCCGATGACCGATCGCAGGGTGATCTCGACCAGCCTGGCGTGGATGGGGGTCAACGCCCTGGTCGGCCTGATCGGCTTCGCGCCGGGCGCACAGGGCGGCCGCATCGCCTGGGAAGCGCACGCCTTCGGTTTCGTGATCGGGCTGGCGTCCATCGGCCTGGCCGCGCGGGCGTTCGGCCGGCCAGCCCTTGAGTCCCCGAGAGTTGATTCCGGCGAGGTTTGATTCGCCGCCCGATCTCGGCGATCCTCCTATCCAAGGGCGGCCCGCCCGCGGCCGCGCCGAAAGCCGTGGAGCCGCCCATGCTGGTCGCCGAGATTCTCAAAGAAAAGGGTGACGCGGTCTATTCGGTCCCGCCGGAGACGACCGTGGGCCAGGCCTGCGCCGAGCTGGAGCGGCTGCGCGTCGGCGCCCTGATCGTCTGCGACGGCGACCGGGTGGTGGGCGTCTTCTCGGAACGTGACGTGGTCCGGGCGCTCGCCGCCTCGGGCGCCGGTGCGTTGGATCGCCCGGTTTCGGTCTACATGACCTCCCAGGTGGTGTTCGCCGAGCCGCAGGAGACCGTGGCCATCCTCATGAGCCGAATGACCGACCGGCGAATCCGTCACCTTCCGGTGCTGCGAGAGGCGCGGCTGGTCGGGGTCATCTCCATCGGGGACGTGGTCAAGCGCCAGATCGCGGAGGCGACCCAGGAAGCCGAAAGCCTGAAAACCTATATCGCTCAAGGCTGACCGGGGCGGGGTAGCGGCGGTCCGCGAGAAAGTTCGAAAATCGCGCGGAATCGGCTTGCGGCCGGAAAGGCCGCTCCGTATATCGCCGCCTCGCTCGGAAACGGGCCGGCCACCGGGGCCACGGAGACGGAAACGTCGCCAGGCTCCACCGGAAGAAAGTGGCGAAAGCCTCTTGATTTCGGAAGGTGATCGGACTAGGTTCCGCGCTCCAATCGAATCGTCGGGAACGAACACAGAGGGAAGCCCCTCCGGCTTCACTCGGCGGTTTTTCGCGGTCTGGAAGGTGTCGATCTTCCCTCCGCGAAATGGCTGAAAAGCCCGGTTGACACGGAGAAACGGCTTCTTTAGAGAGCCGCCTCCGCCGCCCTCCGGGGCGGTCCTGAAACAAGAAGTTCTTTTCTAAAAAGAACGACTTGACGCAGGAAAATGAGGCGGTAAACACCCGCCTCCCTCGCTTCCGGGCGGGGCCGTCGAAAAGAGGTTCTTCTCCGAAAGAACCGCTTGACACGGAAAACCGAGGCGACTAAATCGCCGCCTCCGCCGAAACCGGGCGCTAAACGGTGGGGCCGGTCTTCCGGTTCCGGGTCTTTGACATTGTTGATCTGGAAAGAGAAACGCAGGCGGCGGTGCTCTAGCGACGGTTCTTCGGAACCATCGACGACACTGACATCTGCGGTCTTTTTGAAAAGACATACCATGTAGTCGATCTTCGGATCGGCGAACGTGGGATCTCGTCAAGAATACGTAGAACTAATGCCAGACGGTCTTCGGACTGTCATGCTTAGGTCAGAAGTCAACTCAACCTGAGAGTTTGATCCTGGCTCAGAGCGAACGCTGGCGGCAGGCCTAACACATGCAAGTCGAACGAGCTCTTCGGAGCTAGTGGCGGACGGGTGAGTAACACGTGGGAACGTGCCTTTAGGTTCGGAATAACTCAGGGAAACTTGAGCTAATACCGAATGTGCCCTTCGGGGGAAAGATTTATCGCCTTTAGAGCGGCCCGCGTCTGATTAGCTAGTTGGTGAGGTAATGGCTCACCAAGGCTACGATCAGTAGCTGGTCTGAGAGGATGACCAGCCACATTGGGACTGAGACACGGCCCAAACTCCTACGGGAGGCAGCAGTGGGGAATCTTGCGCAATGGGCGAAAGCCTGACGCAGCCATGCCGCGTGAATGATGAAGGTCTTAGGATTGTAAAATTCTTTCACCGGGGACGATAATGACGGTACCCGGAGAAGAAGCCCCGGCTAACTTCGTGCCAGCAGCCGCGGTAATACGAAGGGGGCTAGCGTTGCTCGGAATTACTGGGCGTAAAGGGCGCGTAGGCGGACATTTAAGTCAGGGGTGAAATCCCGAGGCTCAACCTCGGAACTGCCTTTGATACTGGGTGTCTTGAGTGTGAGAGAGGTATGTGGAACTCCGAGTGTAGAGGTGAAATTCGTAGATATTCGGAAGAACACCAGTGGCGAAGGCGACATACTGGCTCATTACTGACGCTGAGGCGCGAAAGCGTGGGGAGCAAACAGGATTAGATACCCTGGTAGTCCACGCCGTAAACGATGATTGCTAGTTGTCGGGGGGTTTACTCCTCGGTGACGCAGCTAACGCATTAAGCAATCCGCCTGGGGAGTACGGTCGCAAGATTAAAACTCAAAGGAATTGACGGGGGCCCGCACAAGCGGTGGAGCATGTGGTTTAATTCGACGCAACGCGCAGAACCTTACCAGCCCTTGACATGTCCAGGACCGGCACCAGAGATGGAGCCTTCTCTTCGGAGCCTGGAGCACAGGTGCTGCATGGCTGTCGTCAGCTCGTGTCGTGAGATGTTGGGTTAAGTCCCGCAACGAGCGCAACCCCCGTCCTTAGTTGCTACCATTTAGTTGAGCACTCTAAGGAGACTGCCGGTGATAAGCCGCGAGGAAGGTGGGGATGACGTCAAGTCCTCATGGCCCTTACGGGCTGGGCTACACACGTGCTACAATGGCGGTGACAATGGGATGCTAAGGGGCGACCCTTCGCAAATCTCAAAAAGCCGTCTCAGTTCGGATTGGGCTCTGCAACTCGAGCCCATGAAGTTGGAATCGCTAGTAATCGTGGATCAGCATGCCACGGTGAATACGTTCCCGGGCCTTGTACACACCGCCCGTCACACCATGGGAGTTGGTTTTACCTGAAGGCGGTGCGCTAACCCGCAAGGGAGGCAGCCGACCACGGTAGGGTCAGCGACTGGGGTGAAGTCGTAACAAGGTAGCCGTAGGGGAACCTGCGGCTGGATCACCTCCTTTCTATGGATGGTTCTTCAGTTCGTCCTGATCTCCGGATCTTGGCGCTATCGAACCTCTTAGAAACATCAGTGGCCAACAGATCGCCAGATCGTTGAGCTGCATTGGCGGGATTTCGCCGTCTTCGT
>JAEWJI010000002.1 GCA_023386645.1 Pseudomonadota bacterium | reverse complement strand
TTTCGGCTAAAAACACACCCACACGGGGGGGGGGGGCGGGGGCCGCGCACCGCCTTTTTTTCCGTCAATCGCCCGCTTGACGAAAAAACGTCGCTATCCAATATGGTTACACCCTGCTCCTCGAACGGATCACGGGTTGGAGCGGCGAATGGTGACGAGCCTCTGTGAGCTGCACCGGTCGGACAGACCCCGTCGCTCCTTGTCTTCCAACAATAAGGACGGTCGATCGTCGAGGCTTCCCCCTCGCCGGATCCGCCGCCGCGTCATCAGGACAAGGACCCACGATGCTTAAGCTCGCTCGCACTCGTGCAGGGCGTTCCGCCCTGCTGGTGGCCGCATCGGCCGCCGCCCTCTCCTTCGCCTCCGCTGCGTACGCCCAGAACAGCGATCCTCAGGACGAAGACCGGCTCGACGAGGTCATCGTCACCGGCACGCGCGTCGCGGGCCGCACCCGGCTCGACACCGTCGCTCCGGTGGATGTGATCAACAATGAGGTCCTGACCCGCGCGGGGGCTGGCACCGAACTGGCTCAAGGCCTCGCCGCCGCAGCTCCGTCGATCAGCTTTCCCCGCCCGGCGATCACTGACGGGTCCGACCACGTCCGTCCCGCCACCCTTCGAGGTCTCGCGCCCGACCAGGCCCTGGTTCTGATCAACGGCGTGCGGGGCCACATCGCCGCCCTGGTCAACGTCAACGGCAACATCGGACGGGGCTCGACGGCCTTCGACCTGAACACCGTGCCGACCTCGGCCCTCGGCTCGGTCGAGGTCCTGCGCGACGGCGCCTCGGCCCAGTACGGTTCCGACGCCATCGCCGGGGTCATCAACCTGCGCCTGCGCGAGGCGCGCAGCGGCGGCAACCTCACCGCGACGGTCGGCCGTTATGACACCGAGTTCGACACGGCTCGCGGTTCCCGCAGCGAGACGGACGGCCAGCAGGTCTCGATCAACGGCTGGATCGGCCTGCCGCTCGGGGAAGAAGGGTTCCTGACCCTCTCGGGCGAGGTCCAGCGCCGCGACCCGACAAACCGCTCCGACTTCGGCGCTCCGGGCTCGGTCAACGGCGGAAGCTCGACCACGGTGCTCGGCCGCTTCGGCGACCCGGAAACCGAGGCCGCGGCCGCGTGGTACAACGCCGGAATTCCGCTCGGCAACGGCTGGGAGCTCTACAGCTTCGGCGGCTATCAGGACCGCTACTCCGAAGCGGCGGCCACCCATCGCCCGTTCAACGATGCGCGAAACGTCCCGACCATCTACCCCAACGGCTTCACCCCGATTATCGCCGCCTCGATCGGAGACCTTAACCTGTATGGCGGCATGCGCGGCGCGGCGGCCGGCTTCGACTGGGATTTCTCGGTCGGGTATGGGCGCAACGAACTGGACTACGAGGTGCTGAACTCCTTGAACGCCTCCTACGGCGCTGCCTCCCAGACGGAGTTCGACGCCGGCGGCCTGGGGTACGACCAGCTGACCATCGGCCTGGACGGCGTGCGTCAGCTGGAGGTCGGCCTCTACGAGCCACTGAACCTCGCCATCGGCGCGGAATTCCGGCGCGAGAGCTTCGAGGTCAGAGCCGGTGAACCGACGTCCTACAACCGCGGCCCGCTGTCCGCGGCGCTGGGATCCCAGGGCTTCCCCGGATTCCAGCCTGCCAACGAGGTGGACGTCGACCGCCACAACTGGGGGGCCTTCATCGACCTAGAAGGCCGCTTCACGGAACAGTTCACCCTGGGGGTCGCGGCCCGTTACGAGGATTATTCCGACTTCGGCGACACCCTGACCGGCAAGATGTCGGCACGTTTCGACTTCAGCGACGCCGTGGCCATCCGCGGCGCCCTGTCGACCGGCTTCAAGGCCCCGGCCCTGCAGCAGCAGTTCTTCAGCTACACCTCGACCAACCTGACGGCGACAAGCGCCGGCGTCAGCCTGATCGAGGCCGGCACCTTCCGCGTCAACGCCCCGATCGCCGTCGCGCTCGGCGCCCAGCCGCTGGAACCCGAGACTTCGACGAACGTCTCGGCCGGCTTCGTGCTGCGCGGGGGCGGCTTCGAACTGACGGTCGACGCCTATCACATCGAGATAAACGACCGGATCGTCTACTCCGAGAACCTGGGGGGAACGGGTTCCCGCGCTGGCCAGTCGGCGGCGCAGGCGGCGGCCATCAACGCCTTCCTCACCGCCAACTACGGCATCAGCGCCGCCCGGTTCTTCCTGAACGGTGTCGACACCACCACGGGCGGCCTGGATGTGGTGGGTCGCTATCGCTGGGACACGGACGCCGCCGGCCGCTTCGACTTCACCGTGGCCGCCAACTATAACCAGACGGAGGTCACCTCGACCCCGGCGCAGCCAACCATCCTGAACCCGGCGGTTCCGGGAGGGACCCTGGCCACCTCCCCGGGCTTCCTGTTCGATCGAGCTAACCTGCTGTCGTTCGAGGAAGGTACACCGGAGACGAAGATCTTGGGCAGCGTCGACTGGACCCTGGGCGGGTTCGGCGTCACGGCCAAGGCGACCTATTACGACAGCGTCCTGATCGCCAACAACTCGGCGACCCTCGACTATTCGACCGGCTACGACACCCTGATCGACCTGGAGGGGCGCTACGAGTTCCCGATGGGGGTCACGGCGGCGATCGGGGTCAACAACCTGACGGATGAGTATCCCAACTTCACCCCCACGGCCGTCAACGGATCGACGGGCTCGGTGGGCTTCCCCAGCTACTCGCCGTACGGCTTCAATGGTCGCTTCCTCTACGCGAGGCTGAGCTACAGCTGGTGATCCGCGACGGCTAGTGATGTCGTGGGCGCGTCCTCAAAGGCGCGCCCTTCGCCTTTCTGACGCCACGGTTCGCCCCCCATCATCGGGTTCGGGAAGGGACAACACCATGATCAACAGGATCGCCGCTGGATTTCTGGCCGTCCTCTGTCTTGCCGCGGCTCCGGCGGGCGCCCAGCCGGCGCGGACGCTCGACGCCTTCGTCGCGGAGGCCAACCGCATCCCCCTGAATCCGACCGCCATGCTGCGGCCTAGCACGCGCCGGATCGTCAACGAGACGAACGCCGCCTTCCGAGCCGTCGGCGCCGAAATCAGGGCCGCGCGAGCCGCTGGCCGCGCGCCAGCGGCCTGTCCTCCGGAACGGATCGAGCTTAATCCCCGCCAGGTTCTGGCCTTCCTGAACGCCATTCCCCAGCCCCGTCGTGCGCGCATGAGCGTCCCAGATGGGTTCCGCCTCTGGATGGCCGACCGCTATCCCTGCGCCTGAAGCCTCCTTCGACTGACGGGATTGAGCTTTCCGGGATCGTCCCCAAGCCGACGAAATCGATTCACATGAACCCCTGCGTCCGCTCGTGTCGTAGGGACGTGTCAGGGCTATGCGTTAACCGATGAACGCCTTCGCCCCCATCCCCTTCAGCGGCTCCGACGCCGTGCCGATCCCCTCGCTGCCCCATAACCTGGAGGCGGAGCAGGCGCTGCTGGGCGCCCTGATGTTCGACAACGCCGTCTTCGAGCGGCTGAGCGACCGGTTGCGCGGCGCCCACTTCTACGAGCCGTTCCACCAGCGCCTGTTCGACGCGATCGAGAACCATATCCGTCAGGGGCTCCTGGCCGAGCCCACCATCCTGATGGAGCGGTTCAAGCAGGACCCTGCGTTCCAGGAGTTCGGCGGTCTGCGCTACCTCGCCGACCTGGTCGACCGCGCCCCGCCCGCCGCCAACGCCCCGGACTACGCGCGCCTGGTCTACGACCTGGCCCTGCGCCGCGACCTGATCCGGATTGGCGGAGACGTCATCAAGGCCGCGCCCGACCCGGAGATCGCCGCGCTCGACCAGATCGAACAGGCGGAGCTGACCCTCTACTCCCTGGCGGAGTCCGGCGCCCCCTCCTCCGGCTTCGTCAGCTTCTCCACGGCCCTGGCCGGCGCGGTCGAAATGGCGGGCGAAGCCTACCAGCGGGACGGCAAGCTCGCCGGCCTGGCCACCCATCTGGACGACCTCGACCAGAAGTTGGGCGGCCTCTACCCATCCGACCTGCTGATCCTTGCGGGCCGTCCCTCGATGGGGAAAACGGCCCTGGCCACCAACATCGCCTTCAACGTGGCCCGGAACTATCGCTGGGAGCCTACACCCGAAGGCCGCAAGACGGTGTCCGGCGGCGTGGTCGCCTTCTTCTCGCTGGAAATGAGCGCCGAACAGCTCGCCATGCGGATCCTCGCGGACGCGTCCGGCGTGTCCTCCGACCGCCTCCGCAAGGGCGAGATCGACGCCTCGGACTTCGGCAAGGTGCGCGACGCCGCCATCGAGATCGGCGAGAGCCCCCTCTACATCGACGCCACCGGCGGCCTGGCCATCTCCAAGCTCGCCGCCCGGGCCCGCCGCCTGAAGCGCGCTGAGCAGGGTTTGGACCTGATCGTCGTCGACTACCTCCAGCTCATCACCACCGGCGACAACAACGGCAACAAGAACCGCGTCCAGGAGGTGTCGGAGATCACCGGCGGTCTCAAGGCCCTGGCCAAGGAGCTGAACGTTCCGATCATCGCCCTGTCGCAGCTCTCGCGCCAGGTCGAGAACCGCGAGGACAAGCGGCCCCAGCTGTCGGACCTGCGCGAATCCGGCTCGATCGAACAGGACGCCGACGCCGTCATGTTCGTGTACCGCGAGAGCTACTACAAGGAACGGGCCGAGCCGACCGAAGGCACCCCCGAACACCTGCAGTGGCAGGAGGACATGGACCGGCTGCGCAACGTCGCCGAGGTCGTCATCGGCAAGCAGCGCCACGGCCCGATCGGCATCGTGAAACTGTCCTTCGATTCCGACACGACCAAGTTCGGCAACCTGGCGCGCGACGGCCGCTACGACAATCGCGGCTACGACTGAGACCCCTCGCGCTGAGGCTTCGGTCAAGCTAGAGCAGACCATGCCCTCCCCGGCCCGGCTGACCGTCGACCTCTCCGCCGTCGCGCACAACTTCCATGCCCTGGAGGCCGTATCCGGCCGCCCGGTGCATCCGGTCGTCAAGGCCAACGCCTATGGCCTAGGCGCCGTGCCCATCGCGCGACGGCTGTTGGGCGAGGGCGCGCGCACATTCTTCGTGGCACGCTGCGGCGAGGGCGAGACGCTGCGTGAGGCCCTAGGTCCGGAGCCGACGATCTACGTCTTGGACGGCTGTCTGAGAGGCACGGCCGGAAGGCTGCGCCAGGCGGCGCTCCGGCCGATCCTGAACACCGAGGCTCAGATGGCGGAGTGGCTGTCCGCCGGTGGCGGCCCCTGCGGCCTACAGATCGATACGGGGATGAACCGCCTCGGCTTCCAGGCCGACCAGGCGCCGGATCCCTTCCACGGCCTCAAGCTGCTGCTCAGTCACCTGGCCTGTGCCGACGATCCGACCGAGCCGATGAACCGGCGGCAGCGCGACGCCTTCGCCGCCGTCTCCACCCGTTACCCCAATGCTCTCAAGTCGTTCGCCAACTCCGGGGGATGCTTCCTCGGTCCCGATTTCGGCTTCGACGCGGTGCGGCCCGGCATCTGCCTGTATGGCGGCGGGCCGGAGGGGCGTCCCGACCCTCGCCTTCGGGCCGTAGCCACCCTGACCGCCGAGGTGCTTCAGGTCCGCGACCTGCGTGCGGGAGCGAGCGTCGGCTACTCGCGCGGCTACGTTGCGACCGCACCACGTCGCATCGCCACCTGCGGCGCTGGCTACGCCGACGGCGTCCTCCGCTCCACCAGCCCCGATGGCCAGGTCTGGGCCGCCGGGGCCCTTCGCTCCATCGTCGGCCGTGTGTCCATGGACGTTATGGCCGTCGATGTCAGCGGCGCAGACTTGGCCGTCGGCGATCATGTCGAGTTGTTCGGTCCCAACCGTCCGGTGGACGACGCCGCCGCGGCCGCGCACACCATTTCCTACGAACTGCTGACCTCGATTGGTGGTCGGGTGTCGCGGTGCTACGGGGGCTAGAGGCCGGCCCAAACCATCCAGGCGGCCTCATGCACCAACAGCAGGCAGACGCCCGCGACGTGCCAGCGCCTACCCCTCAGAACCGCGAGCAACCCGCCGATCACGAGCGGGATAAGCACCACGAGAGCGACGACACCCAAACGGGCGGCCGACGCGTTACCGGTTAGGCCGAAGTAGATCGCATGAAGCGTCCAGGCCACGGTGAACGTCGTAAACAGGGTCCAGATGTAGCGCTGATGGCGGACATAGAAGTCTCGCAGATCGATCGTCCCACCGTCGAAATCGTCCTCGTCCGGGAGCGCGGCCGCCACCGCGAGGAACAACAGGAAGGTCTCCGCCACAAGGGTGATGAAGAACAGCAGGTCCGTGACGCCAGGGGCGTCACGCGTCGTCCACAACTGGTACCAAAGGCGGATCAGCGAAAATGACAGATAGGCCGCGACCGCCAGCGGCAGCCAGTCCCAGCGCACCCGCGATCGCCGCTTCATCAGCCGATGCAGGCTGAGCCCGGCATCCGAGAGGCCGAGGCCGGTGATGATCGCCATGAGGGCGATCACATACTCAAATCGATCCATGTCTCCCCCCTGGCGTCCCCTGCTCCACCCTCCCCACGGCGCACGCACGGCATTATTGGACGCACGATCCGGCGGCCCTCTGCCCGGCCGCCGCGGACTCCTGTAAGCCAGCGGGATGGCTCGGGATACCGCGATCTATGTCTGCCAATCCTGCGGCGCCGTCCACGGCAAGTGGTCGGGCCAGTGCGGGGCCTGCGGCCAGTGGAATTCCATCGTCGAGGAGAGCCGCTCGGCCCCGCCCGGCGCGCTGAAGCCGGCCGCGACCAGCCGCGCGCGCGGCGTCCGGTTCGAGACCCTTCAGTCCGACACCCCCGAGCCGCCCCGCATCCTGACCGGCGTGGCTGAGTTTGACCGGGTCTGCGGCGGAGGCGTGGTCCCCGGCTCCGCCGTCCTGCTGGGCGGCGACCCCGGCGTCGGCAAGTCCACCCTGCTGCTCGAGGTCACCGCCAAGGCGGCGATGCAGGGCGCCTCGGTCGCCTACATCTCGGGCGAAGAGGCGGTCGAGCAGATCCGGGCCCGCGCCAAGCGGATGGGGCTGGCCGCCGCCCCCGTGAACCTGGCCAGCGCCACCGCCCTTCGCGACATCCTCGGCACCCTGAAGCGCGAGCGGTTCGACATCGTCATCATCGATTCGATCCAGACCCTGTGGTCCGACGCCCACGAGGCGGGCCCAGGCTCGGTCACCCAGGTCCGGGCCTGCGCCGGGGAACTGGTGCGCCTGGCCAAGAGCCAGGGCGTCGCCGTCGTCCTTGTCGGCCACGTCACCAAGGACGGCCAGATCGCCGGACCCCGCGTGGTCGAGCACATGGTCGATGCGGTGCTTAGCTTCGAGGGCGAGCGCGGCTACCCTTTCCGCATCCTGCGCGCCGGCAAGAACCGCTTCGGCGCCACCGACGAGATCGGGGTGTTCGAGATGGGCGACACGGGCCTGCGCGAGGTCGCCAACCCGTCGGCCCTGTTCCTCGGCGACAGCACCGAGCGCGCGCCCGGCGCCGCGGTGTTCGCCGGAATCGAAGGGTCCCGCCCCGTGCTGGTCGAGGTCCAGGCCCTGGTCGCCCCTTCGGCCTACGGCACGCCGCGTCGGGCGGTGATCGGCTGGGATACAGGGCGGCTGGCGATGGTTCTTGCGGTGCTGGAGGCGCGCTGCGGCGTCGGCTTCGGCAACCAGGACGTCTATCTGAACGTCGCGGGGGGCCTTCGCATCAACGAACCGGCGGCGGACCTGGCGGCGGCGGCGGCGCTGATTTCGTCGGTCACTGACACCCCCCTGCCCCAGGGCTGCATAGTCTTCGGCGAGATCAGCCTCTCCGGCGAGGTCCGCGCCGTCGGCCGGGCCGAGGCTCGCCTGCGCGAGGCCCAGAAGCTGGGCTTCGACCAGGCCCTGACTCCGCCGCTGACGGTCAAGGGCGGTGGCGTGTCCATCGCCCCGGTCACGCGCCTGGCCGAGGCCGTCGAACGAATCTCGCAGAACAGGTATTAGTCCAGGCCAAGCGGGAGGCTCCGTGTTGGCGGCGCAAGAAAGAAGATCGACGTGACCGGCTTCGATGTCCTCGCCATCATCGTCATCCTTGCCTCGGCCGCCGCCGGCTGGGTGCGTGGGGGCGCGCGCGAGGTCATCACCCTGCTCAGCTTCGTGCTGGCCGCCTTCATTGCCCTGATCGCCCTGCCCCTGACCGCGCCGATCGGCCGGGGCCTGGTCGATCCGGACTGGGTCGGCGCCATCCTGGCGGCGATCGCCAGCTTCCTGATCGTCTATTTCGGCATCCGCATCTTCGGCTCGATCCTGTCCAAGAAGGCCCAGGCCCATCCGCGGCTCGGCGGCATCGATCGATTCATCGGCGTCTTCGTCGGCGCCGGCCGGGCGCTGGTCCTGCTTGGCGCGGTTCACCTGGTCATCGTCGCCGCTATGCCGGGCGAACGCACGCCCCGCTGGCTGTCGGAGGCGGTGCTGCGCCCCCTGACCGCCGGAGCCGCCCGCGCGATCCAGATCGTTCTGCCAGGCATCGGCCGGGGCATGGATGCGGTCGCGCCCGTCGTCGATTCGTCCGTCCGCCGGGGCTTCTCCGACGACGGAGCCACGCCCCCGCCCCAATCGGGCGCTAGGTCGCCGGCCCCCGAGACATAGATGTTCGCCCGGTTCCGGAGCCAGCGATGACCCGCCTCGACCACCAGATCGCCGCTCCCGTGGTGCACCGCGAGCACTTCCGCGACGTCGACGACGACCGGCCCCGCCTGGAGTGCGGCGTCTGCGGCGTCTGGGGCGCGAACGACGCCGACGCCTCGTCCATCGTCGCGCTCGGCCTGCACGCGCTCCAGCACCGGGGCCAGGAAGCCTGCGGCATCGCCAGCGTCCACGCCGCCCGCTTCCATACCGAGCGCCACATGGGCCTGGTCGGTGAAGGCTTCGGCGGCGCCGACCTGTCCACCCGCATGCCGGGCTCCGCCGCCGTGGGCCACACCCGCTACTCCACCGCCGGCGGCAGCTTCCTGCGCAACATCCAGCCGATGTTCGCCGACCTGGACCAGGGCGGCATCGCCATCGCCCACAACGGCAACCTGACCAACTTCAAGTTCCTGCACGCCCAGCTGGTCGGCGAGGGCGCGATCTTCCAGTCGACCTCCGATTCCGAGGTCATCCTCCATCTGATCGCCCGCAGCCGTAAGGCCAAGATCGTCGACCGCTTCATCGACGCCATCAGCCGCATCGAGGGCGGCTACGCCCTGGTCTGCCAGACCCGCTCCAAGATGATCGGCGCGCGCGATCCCCTGGGCATCCGTCCCCTGGTGCTGGGCCGGCTCGGCGACGCCTGGGTCCTGGCCTCGGAGACCTGCGCGCTCGACACCATCGGCGCGACCTTCGAGCGCGATGTCGAGCACGGCGAGGTGGTCGTCATCGACAAGGAAGGCCTGCGTTCCATCAAGCCTTTCCCGGCCCGCGCAGCTCGGCCCTGCCTGTTCGAATACGTCTACTTCGCCCGTCCCGACAGCATGGTCGATGGCCGTTCGGTCTATGAGGTGCGCAAGGCGATGGGCCGCGGCCTGGCCCGCGAGCACGCGGTCGAGGCCGACGTGGTCGTGCCGGTCCCCGATTCCGGCGTGCCGGCCGCCCTGGGCTATGCCCAGGAGAGCGGCATTCCCTACGAAATGGGCATCATCCGCAGCCACTATCTGGGTCGCACCTTCATCCAGCCCAGCCAGGGCGCCCGTCAGAAGGGTGTGCGCATGAAGCATAGCCCCAATCGTGCGGTGCTGGAGGGCAAGCGTGTCGTGCTGATCGACGACTCGATCGTGCGCGGCACCACCTCGGTGAAGCTGGTCCGGGCCGTCCGCGCGGCGGGCGCGAAGGAAGTCCACCTGCGCTCGGCCAGCCCGCCGATCCTCTATCCCGACTTCTACGGCATCGACATGCCCGAGCGGGACCAGCTGATCGCCGCCAACAAGTCGCTGGAAGAGATGCGCGCCCACCTGGAGGTCGACACCCTCGGCTTCCTGTCGGTCGACGGCCTCTATGGCGCGATGGGCGTCGGCGCGCGTGACCCGAACTCACCCCAGTTCACGGACCACTATTTCACCGGCGACTATCCTACCCGACTGCTCGACCGCGAGATCGAGGAAGGCGGGCGCGATCTGGCGACGCGGCAACTTTCGCTGCTGGTGAGCGCTTAGGCTGGAATGATCCAGCTCGGCTATTTCACCCTAGACACCGTCGACCTCGCCAAGGCCCGCGCCTTCTACGGCGGCCTGTTCGGCTGGACCTTTGACGGCGACGCCTCCAAGCCCACCTACGCCCATGTGGCAGGCAGCAATCCGCCGTTCGGCTTCGTGAAGGTCGAACGGGCAAAGGACCAGCCGAACCTCTACTTCCGCGTGGACGACATCGCCGCCGCCTGCGCCCGCGTCAGCGAACTCGGCGGCAAGGCGTCCGTGCCGTCCGAAAGCGCCACCGGCCTATCCGCCGTCGTCTGCGACGACCAGGGGTTCAGCTTCAGCCTGTGGCAACCCAAGCCGGGACACTGACCGACGAAGCGGCCTAGGCGCGGCCGCGGGCGCGGGCTATCAGCCCCGCATGACCGACCTCTCGCTCCAGGACCGCATCGCCCTCGTCGTGGGGGCCTCTCGCGGCATCGGCTACGAGAGCGCCCTGGCCATGGCCAGGGCCGGCGCCCACGTCATCGCCGCGGCCCGCACCCAGGGCGGCCTGGAGGAACTCGACGACGCCGTATTCGCGACCACGGGCCGTCACGCAACCCTGATCCCGTTCGACATCGTCGATGGCGGCGCCATCGACCGCTTGGGCGGCGCTATCTACGAACGCTTCGGACGACTGGACGTCTGGGTCCAGGCCGCCGCCACCATGGGCCCGTCAGGCCTGACCCCCGTCGCCCATTCGGAACCGCGCGAGTTCGCCAAGATCGAGAAGGTGAACTTCACCGGTGTCTACCGCCTGATCCGCTCGCTCGAGCCCCTGCTGCGGGCCTCCTCCGCCGGGCGGGTGGTGCACCTGACCACCAGCGTCGCCGCTAGCCCGCGAGCCTTCTGGGGCGCCTACGCCGCGACCAAGGCCGGGGCGGAAGCCCTGATGAAGACCTGGGCCGACGAGATCGAGAGCACCCCGATCCGGGTCGCCGTCGTCGACCCCGGCCGTCTTCGCACCCAGCTGCGCGCCCAGGCCTTCCCGGGCGAGGATCCGATGGCCCTGGAACCGCCCTCGGCCATCGCCCCCCTGATCGTCGAACTGGCGCGCGGCGACCTGATCCCGCCGCTCTCGGTGCGCTTCAAGGACTGGCGCGAGGGACCTTCGGCCGCGGCCCTGGTCTGAGACCAACTCAGACTGGCTCGCGGTGCAGCCTCAGATAGGTCGGATCGAACTCCGCGAGCGCCGACAGCCGTTCCCAGTCCAGGATGGTGCAGCGGTCGCCCTTCCATTCCAGAGCCCGCATGGCCCTGAGCGCCATCAGCGTCCGGTTCACATGCACCGGCGACAGGCCGATCACGTCCGCCAGGTCCACCTGGGTGATCGGCAGGGCGAAGGTCAAGTTCTCCGCCTGGCCCGCGTGCTCCAGCCGCTTGAAGGTCTCGCAGATGATCAGGGCAAGGCGGCCGAGGGCGTCCCTTCGGCCAAGCGCCGTGATCCACTGGCGGTGAATGCCGCCGTCAATCACCGTCTCCAACCACAGCAGCCGCGCCAGATGAGGATGGCGGTCGGTCAGCGCCCTCAACGCGCCGGGGTCCGCGCTCGCCACCACGCAGTCGGTGAGCGTCACGACCCCGTGGTCCATCTGCTTCATGAGGAAGCTGTGCAGGTCGACGAAATCGCCCGGCAGACTGATCTGCGTGTACTGCCGGCCCCCGTCCGCCAGGATGACGTATCGGGCCGCGAAGCCGGAAAGCAGGAGGGTGCTCTTCTCGGGACGGTCGCCTTGGCGCAGCAGATGCGTTCCCGCCGGCGCGGTGCGAGGCGATTCCAGCACATGCTCGAGCGCCGCGCGTTCCTCGACGGACAGCGCGTCGCGACGCTCGAGCTTGGTGATCAGCGGGTTGGTCATGAGGTCTCCCGTCGGGAAACGTTCGAGACCGGGAAATGGTCCTTAGCGCCGCGGACCGGTCTTCTGGCCCGTGCGAACCCGACCCGAACGAGACACCTGCCGCGCCCCGCCGCGCGCGCCCTTGCCCAACACAACCCCCTGCCCCGCCTTCTTTGAGGCGCTGGCCTTCAGCCCGCCCAGCGGCTTCACCTTGGGCTTCACGCCCGCGCGCGCCTTCTGCTCCAGCGCCTTGCCGGGCAGGTTCGACAGCCGCTCTTCGGCCTTCTCGGCCTTCTGGACGCGGCGCGGAGCGGTCTTCGCCGCGCCCTTGAACCGCTCTGGACCCGACTTGGCCCCGCCCTCGGCGTAGGGGTTGGCCGATCCAGACTTGACCGTCAGCCGGATCGGCGTCCCCGGCAGGTCGAAGCTCTCGCGGATCGAGTTGATCAGATAGCGTTTGTAGTGGTCCGGCATGGCCGACGCCCGGCTGGCGAACAGCACGAAGGTCGGGGGCCGGGCCTTGGTCTGGGCCATGTATTTCGGCTTGATCCGCTTGCCGTCCACGGCCGGCGGCGGGTGCCGCTGGGTCGCCATGGCCAGCCAGTCGTTCAAGTCCTTGGTCTTCACCTTGACCGACCAGGTCTCATAGGCCTTGAGCACCGCCGGCATCAGCCGTTCCATCCCTCGTCCGGAATGGGCCGACAGGGCCACGAACGGCGTCCCACGCAACTGCGGCAGCTTCTCCTCGGCCAGCCGGCTCAGTTCCGCCAGCCGCGCCTGGGGCTCCTCCTCCAGGTCCCACTTGGACGCCACATAGATCAGCGCCCGACCCTCCCGCTCGACCAGGTCTGCGAGCTGCAGGTCCTGGATGTCGAAGGCGTGGTCCTTGTCCATCATCAGAATGACCACCTCGGCGAAGGTGATGGCCCGGATGGTGTCGGCGACCGACAGCTTCTCCAGCTTCTCCTGCACCCGGGCCTTGCGCCGCATCCCGGCCGTGTCGACGAACCGGATCGGACGGCCTTCGTATTCCCAGTCCACGGAGATCGAATCCCGCGTGATCCCCGCTTCCGGCCCCGTCAGCAGCCGGTCCTCGCCCAGCAGGCGGTTGACGAGGGTCGACTTGCCTGCGTTCGGACGGCCGATCACCGCGATGCGGATCGGCTTGTCGGTTTCCTCGACCTCTTCGATGAAGATGTCGGCGGAGGCCGTGACGATGGCCTGGTAGAGGTCCGCCATCCCCTCGCCGTGCTCGGCCGACAGAGGCACGGGCTCGCCGAAGCCCAGCGCATGGGCCTCGCCCACGCCGCCGCCGCTCTCGCGGCTCTCGGACTTGTTGGCCAGCAGGATGACGGGCTTGTGCACCTTCCTGAGCCGGTCGGCGAAGATGCGATCGAGCGACGTCACCCCCTCGCGGGCGTCCATCATGAACAGGATCAGCTCGGCGTCATCGATCGCGGCCTCGGTCTGCTCACGCATGCGGGCCTCGAGGCTCTCGTCGGTGACGTCCTCGTAGCCGGCCGTGTCGATCAGCGTCAGGTCCATGTCGCCGATGGAGCCGTCGGCATAGCGGCGGTCCCGGGTCACGCCCGGGCGATCGTCGACCAAGGCCAGGCGCTTGCCGACCAGTCGGTTGAACAGGGTCGACTTGCCCACATTGGGGCGGCCGACGATGGCGACCTTCAGAGCCATGTCGGCCTTCTAACGCAGAAATCGGGCGTTGGTCAGCGCAGGCTGACCAGATCGCCTCCGTCCGTGAGGATGTAGAGCGCGCCGTTGTAGGCGGCCGGGGCGATGTAGGCGGGCGAACCTAGCCGAACGGTCGACTGGATGGCCCCAGTCTTGGGATCGAAGGCCACCGCCTCGCCGTCGGAGTTGACCAGCACCAGCCGGTTGGACGCCAGGATCGGACCGGACCATTCCGGCCGCACCGTGCGGTCGAAGAAGCCCAGGAAGCCGCCTTCCTGGCGCACACGGCCTTCGTTCAGGTCACGCGTCCAGTAGACCTGGCCGGTGTCGCGGTTGATGACCGTCAACTCGCCGTTCTTGGAGACCACATAGACCACGTCGCCCACCGGAAGCGGCGCGTTGACCCCGGCGACCGGCAGGGTCCATCGCGGCTCGCCCGAGCGGACATCCATGGACTGAAGCACGCCGGAGTGGCTGACGGCGTAGACATAACCGCGCGAGATCACCGGCCGGCCCGCGATGTCGCGGATTTCCGACAGGGCGCTGGTGCGGCTGGTGCGCGACAGCACCTGGTTCCACAGCACTTGGCCGTTCGCGGCGCGAATCGCGGTCACTTCGCCCGAGGCGAAGGGCGCGATCACCGTGTCTCCGGTCACCGCGGGGCTCGAGGCCCGCATGATCCGCGCCGGCTCGGTGATCCCGCGATAGGACCATGCCTGTTCGCCGGTGCTGGCGTCGAACGCGATCATCTGGTTGTCGACATCGACCACATAGACACGGCCGCCGGAAACCGTCGGCGCGCCATGGATCGGCGCGTCGACCTGCTGGCTCCAGATCACCGCGCCGGTGGCCGGATCGAGCGCCGACATGGTGCGATAGCCGGACGCGACGAACAGCCTGCCGCCGCCCACCGCCAGACCGCCCCCGAAGCCGCCGCGTTCCCGCTGCTCGGGACGAACATCCGCCTTCCACAGGATCGCGCCAGAACCGGCGTCCACCGCCGAGACCGTGGCTTCGCCGTCCATGACGAAGACGCGGTTGTCGGCCGCCACGACGGGCGACATCACCTGGCGGTTACGGGCCGATCCGGCGCCGATGTTGCGTCGCCAGGCGAGGGTGAACTCCGGCGCGGCGATCACGTGCTCGGCGTTGTTCTCGGCGTTGCCGCCCGGCGCCGGCCAAGCGGTCGCGGCCACGGGTCCGGGCAGGAAGAAGTCGCGGCCGCTCAGCGCCGCCGAGGGGGCCAACTGCTGCTCGAACTCCAGCACCGAAACGCGCTGCCCCTCGGTGGCCGTGGCCTGGGGTTCGTCCCGGTCGCCAAGCCCGAAAGGCAGGGCGCGACGCACCGTGCCGCAGGCGCCGACGGCGAGGGCCAGGCCGCAGACGGCGGCGATCTTGATCGTGCGGGTCATGACCATCTCTTGAACCGGGACCTTACTGCGCGGGCACGGGGGCCGGGGCGGCCGCCGGGGCCTGATTCGTTGCCGGCGGTCGCGCGGACAGCTGGCTGGTGATCGGCGCGGCCGGGGCCGGGGCCGCGGGCGCGCGCAGAATCTGCGGTACGGCGGCGGCGACGCCGTTGTCGATGGCCTGGATGCCCAGCTGCGCGCGTTGGCGCAGCGGATCCGGCACGCCCTGGCCCAACGTCAGCTGAACGAAGATGGCGCGCGCCTCGGCCGCCTTGTTGTGCTGGAGCTTGGCGAGCGCCAAGGCCTCCTGGGCGAACGGGCGCAAGGGCCGGCCCTCGGCGGCCAGCGGCTCCAGCCGGCCTTCGACATCCTCAGCCGAGCCCGTGTCCATCACCAGATACGCCGCCTTCAGCGCCGCCGCGTCCTTGAGGATCGGATCGCGGCTGGCCTTGGCCGCCTGGTCGAACAGGGCGACCGCGTCGCTGCCGCGGTTGGCGTTAGCGGCGATGCCGGCCTGCTGCATCAGGGCAAGGGCCTTATACGCGCCGTTGCCTTCCTTGGCGGCCTCGGCGAAGGCCGCGTCGGCGCCGGCGGCGTTCCCGGCCTGAAGCTGCTCCAGCCCCCGGTCATAGGCCACCGAGGCCTTGCCGGCTTTGTTGGTCTCCAGCGTCTGCCAGCCCCACCAGGCCAGGGCCGCGACCAGCGCGACGGCGAGCAGGCCGGCGAGAACCGGAAGCCAGGTGCGAGCGAGGCGCTTGTACTTGGCGGAGCGCAGCTCCTCCTCGACCTCATCGAAGACATCAACCACGAAACGTCGCCCCCAGCTCTCGGACTGCAGCCTGAAATTCAAACCGGCCGGACCCTAGAGGCTGGACGGCGCACCCGCAACGCGAGGAGCCGAAGCTATGCCGGCTTTTTCGAGCAGTAGGTCTCGACTTCGTCAGGAAAACGGCGGGACGGACGCCGCCTAGCCTTCCTGCGACAGTTTCACCGCGCCGGCCGCCAGCAGGGCGATCAGCGCGCCCGCCGAGATCCAGAACAGCTGCATCCCGCCCAGCGAACCCAGAGCGACCTGGTCGAGCCCCAGCTGGTCCAGGCCCGACTGCACCGCCGACTGCGCGCTGGCGCTCGCCGCCGCCACGCCGTCGTTGAAGGCGAACCCGCCCTCCGCCTCGCGCGGACCAAGATGGAGGTTCAGGCCGACCGTCTCCCGCACCGCGATCGCGCCACCGACCACGCCCGCCAGGGTCAGGGCCAGGGTGCGGATCCGCGAGCCCGCCGCCAGCTTGCGCTCGACCTCGGCGGCGAACAGCGGGGCGTCGGGCATGGACGGCGTCTGGGCGAACAGACGTTCGATATGCGGATCGAACTCGTCAGCCGACATGAGCCAGCCCTCCCGACCGCTCAGGCCCCGGCTGAAGCCGGGCGCGGAGCTTATCCAGACCACGTTTGACATGAGACTTCACCGTTCCAAGCGGCAGATTCATGGCGGCCGCGATTTCCGGGTGGGACAGGCCGGCGCCATGACAAAGAGAAACGCATAGCCGTTCCGGTTCAGACAGGGACTTCAACGCCTCGTCCAGATCGACCCGGCCCGGAGTGTCGACGGCGGGTGTCTCCTCCTCGGGCTCGACCTCGGCGACATAGCGGGCTTCCTTGGAGCGACGCTTCAGATAGAGCCGCGCCGCGATCCGCCGGACCCAGGCGGCGAAGGTGCCCTCCCCCCGGAATTCCGCGCATTTCTCGAACGCCTGCAGAAAGGCGTCCTGGGCCACGTCGTCGGCCAGGGCCGGGTCGGCTCCCATCCGTCGCAGCAGGGCCCTGACGGAGGAGCCGTGCCGGCGAACAAGTTCGCCGAACTCCCTGCGTCCGCCCGCCGCCGCGAGGGCGGCGAGCTCCACATCGTGCAGATTCATCAGGCTAACGGCCATGGTCGGATCCCCCGACGATCGTCGGCGTCAGTCCTTGTTCTTGTTGAAGAAGCTCAGGACGATGAAGGCCAGGCCGATGGTGATCGGGATGCAGGCGATGCCCAGCAGGCCGCCGCCGAAGTTCGGGCCGTTCCAGCCGTCGGACTGCCACGAGGAATCGTTGACGATGCCGAAGGCCGCGATGCCGATGCCGGTGGCGAGCCAGATCACGCCCCGCCGCAGATCGCGGCTGCGCGACGGCAGGTTCTTCATCGTGTCCTTGGTCATGGCGTCGATGACCTCGGACGGCAGGGCCTGGCCCTTGTCGATGGCGCGCCGCACCGTCTCCTGCACCTCGCGCCGCTCGCGCGACTTCAGATAGGTGGGGCCGACGATGATGGCCGTGATGGTGCCGAAGACCGCGAAGATCGCGAAGATCGGGATGAAGTCTTCCATGGGTATCCCCTCTGATGCCGGACGGAGCCTGATGCGCCGACCTTCTGATAACAAGAGGGAGCGACGCATCCCGGCGGATGCGAAATCCAAGGTGAAATCTTTGTAAGACGGACTAGAGGTTTCCGCCGCCATGCAGGAGCTCCCATGATCGACCGCCGCACCCTGCTGTCAGGCCTCGGCGCCGGCGCCCTCGCTTCCGGCCTGTCGGCCTGCGCGACCACGCGCGCGGGCCCCGGCGAACCCGCCCTGACCGTGGTCACCTTCAACATCTGGCACAACATGGGCGACTGGGCCGCGCGCCAGCCCCTGCTCGTCGAGGCCGTGCGCGCCGCCGACGCCGACGTCATCGCCCTGCAGGAGGTTCTGGAGGACGCCGCGGTCGATCTGCCGAACCAGGCGCGTTCGCTCGCCGAGACCCTGGGCGGATACGAAGTTCGCTTCTGCTCCACCGACCCCGAAGGCGCGCTCCGCCGCTACGGCAATGCGATCCTCAGCCGCCTGCCGATCCTCGAAAGCGACTGGAAGAAGCTGGAGCCGCTGGACGACTTCCGCACCGCGCTTCGTGTCCGGGTTTCCCACGGCGGTCGACCGCTCGACATCGTCAACACCCATCTGGCCTGGCAGCAGGACGCCCAAGCCGTCCGGGCTCGCCAGATCGCCGACCTCGCGGACTGGCTCCCCGCCGACGGGACGCCGCTGATCGTCATGGGCGACTTTAACGCGGTCCAGGAGGACGGGGGTCTGGCCTGGCTGACCGGCCCGCGCTTCACCAGCGCCCTGCCGCGCGGCGCGGTCGCCACCACCCTGAACCCCGCCAAGGGCCACCCGGAGCGCGTCATCGACCACATCTTCGCGCAAAGCGCCGCCTTCACGCCCGCCGAAGCGCGCCTGCTGGGAGACCAGCCGGTCAACGGCGAATACCCGTCCGACCACTTCGGGGTCCGGGCGGTGCTCAGACCGCTCTGACGGCCCGCATCGTGAGCCGGGCCGCCAGCAGCGCGGCGACGGCCACGCCCACGACGGCTCCAGCGGCGGTCAGAACCCCTCCCGCCTCGACCGCCAGGGCTTCGGGCCACGGCTGCAGGGCCCACAGCACCGCCATGGCGGCGACGACCCATGGCGCCAGGGCCGTTACCGTCCCCCATGCCCTGCGCCGGGCGATCCGCTCGGCCACCGCCGTCTCGAACAGATAGTCTCGAACGGGCGGGCGACCGGCGGCCAGGAAGGCCTTCAACACCGCCTCGGGTTCTCTTTCAGTCATCGGCCCCTCCCAACGCCCGCAACAGGCGCACGCGACCGCGCTGCACATGGGACTTCACCGTGCCCAGCGGCAGGCCCAAGGCCTCCGCCGCCTCGCCGTGCGACCAGCCGTCCGCCAGGCACAGGGCGACGCAGGCCCTCTGGTCGGGCGCCAGCTCCGCCATCGCCTGCTCCAGCGCGATCCGCTCCTCGGGTCGCACGCCTGCCGCCGCTTCCTGATCCTCCATCCAGGCCGCCTCGCGCCCCGCGCTTCTCAGCCGCGCGCGCAGCCGGTCCTGAGCGCGCCGCCAGCCGATACCCAGCAGCCAGCTCCGGAAGCCGGCGGGATCGTTCAGCCTCCCGAGTGTCGACCACGCCGCCAGAAGGGTTTCCTGCGCAACGTCGTCGGCTTCCGCCCAACCGCCGGAAAGCACACGGCGCAGGAAGGCGCGCAGCGGCGCCTGATACCGGCTGACCAGGCGCGCGAAGGCGGCGTCCGACCCGGCCCGCGCCTGGCGGACCAGTTCGGCGTCGCTCTCCCCCATCATTCCCCCGCTCCTTCGCGGCCATCAGTCCCCGCGCCGCCGCCCCTGCCGCAGGGCGGAGACCAGAGACGCCGCCGACAGGCCGGCCAGGACGAAGGTGACGATCACCAACGCGGGTCCCGCCCCATACATGTCGGTGTAGGCGCCATAGGCGAACCCGACCGCAGCGATCCCGAAGAAGACGAACGAGAACCAGTGCCCGTCCCGACCGCCCGAGCGTCCAGGCCCGTAGTCCCGGCTGTCATCGACCGGCTGGTCCAGCACCTTCAGCAGGCCTTCGGGCGGCGGCTCTCCCCGCTCGGCATAGGCCCGGATCAGCTTCAGCGTCTCCTTCTGCCGCCGGTAGTTCAGGAAACTGGAAAAGCCCCCGAACACGAACCAGGCCATCGGGAACAGCAGCCACCAGTAGCTTCGGAACAGGTCTTCCATCGTCTTGAACCCCTCTGCGACGCCGGGCCCCTGCCCTCGCCTTCATCCCCTGGTCGTCACCGACCTGATTGATGGATGCGACCGAACTCCGCTTTTCGCAAATATTGTTCGACGGCCTGTCGGCGCGGACGCATTTCGCTCGTCCTTGGAAATGCGATCCGTAGGGTCGCTCGGCCATGAAGGAGCCCAAGCATGCCGCAGGACAAGATCATTGGCTGCATCTGGTATGAGAAGGACGCCGAGGCTGCGGCCGAGTTCTACATCTCTCTCATTCCCGATTCCCGGATCCTGGATGTGTTCCGCACCCCCGCCGATACGCCGTCCGGGCCGGCGGGCCAGGTTCTCACGGTCGATTTCGTCCTCGCCGGACAGCGCTACGTCGGCCTGAATGGGGGGCCGCACTTCAGGCTCAGCGAAGCCTTCTCCATCCAGGTCATGTGCGACAGGCAGGAGGAGATCGACCGCCTGACCGAAGCCCTGTCGGCGGTTCCGGAGGCCGAACAGTGCGGATGGGTCAAGGACCGCTGGGGCCTATCCTGGCAGATCGTGCCGCGCATCCTGCCGAAACTCATTTCCGACCCCGATCCGGCCCGGGCCAGGCGCGCCATGGAAGCCATGCTTCAGATGAAGCGGCTGAACATCGCCGAGCTCGAGCGCGCCGCCGACGGCCGCTGACGCCTAGTCGCTGTCGGCCTCGGTCGCGCCCACGGCCACCGGAGCCGACGGCCCCGCCAGCGCCACGTTCAGCGCGTCGCGGTCGAGCGCCTTTTCCCACCGCGCCACGACGATCGTCGCGACCGCATTGCCGATGAAGTTGGTCAGCGCCCGGCATTCGCTCATGAACCGGTCGACGCCCAGGATCAGGGCCATCCCGGCCACCGGAACCGAGGGCACGACCGCGAGCGTGGCCGCCAGGGTGATGAACCCCGCGCCCGTCACCCCGGCCGCGCCCTTGGAGCTCAGCATCGCCACGCCCAGCAGCAGCGCCTGTTCGCCCAGGCTCAGCTCGACCCCGCAGGCCTGGGCGATGAACAGGGCCGCCAGGGTCATGTAGATGTTCGTGCCGTCCAGATTGAACGAATAGCCGGTGGGCACGACCAGCCCGACCACGGGCTTGTCACAGCCGGCCCGCTCCATCTTCTCCATCAGACTGGGCAGCGCCGCCTCGGACGACGACGTGCCGAGCACCAGCAGCAGTTCTTCCTTTAGATAGCGGATCAGTTTGAAGACCGAGAAGCCGTTGAACCGCGCAACCAGCCCGAGCACCACGACCACGAACAGAGCCGACGTCACGTAGAAGGTGGCCACCAGGGCGGCCAGGTTGATGATAGACTCGATGCCGTATCGGCCGATGGTGAAGGCGAAGGCCCCGAACGCCCCGATCGGCGCGGCCTTCATCAGGATGGCGACCAGTTTGAACATCGCCTCCGACAGGCTCTCCAGCACGGTCAGCACCGGCTGGGCCCGGTCGCCCACGATGGCCAGGGCCACGCCGAACAGGATAGAGAAGAACAGGACCTGCAGGATGTCCCCGCCCGAGAAGGCGCCAACGACCGTCTCGGGGATGATGTTCATCAGGAACCCGACGATCGAGGTGTCGTGGGCGCGCGCGACGTAGCCGCTGACCGCGCCCTGATCCAGCGTCGCCGGATCCACCCCCATGCCCGCGCCCGGCCGCACGACATTCGCCACGATCAGGCCGATGATCAGGGCCAGGGTCGAGAAGGTCAGGAAATAGGCGAAGGCCTTGGCCGCCACGCGCCCGACCCGGCCGATGTCCCTCAGGTGGGCGATGCCGGTGGCCACGGTCAGGAAGATCACCGGGGCGATGATCATCTTCACCAGGCGGATGAAGGCGTCTCCGAGCGGCTTCAGCCCCTCCCCGAACGTCGGCCAGACATGGCCGATCAGGGCGCCGAGGCCGATGGCGACCAGCACCTGGAAATAGAGGTGCGTCCAGATCGGCTTCTTCCTGGCGGGAAGCGCGGCCTCGGGCGCGGCAGTCGCCAGCCCTGGCGCGGCGGGCTGCTGGTCCACGGTCTTGCGACGCGGCCGTCGCGCCCGCTTGGGCTCGAGGGGCGGGGTCTGCGGCGGTCGGCTCACGCGGTCATTCCCACTCGATCGTGCCCGGCGGCTTGGACGTCACGTCGTAGACGACACGATTCACGCCGCGCACCTCGTTGACGATCCGGGTCGCGGTGCGGCCCAGCATGTCCCAGGGAAACTCGAAGAAGTCCGCCGTCATGCCGTCGGTCGAGGTCACGGCCCGGAGCGCCAGCACCTTCTCGTAGGTCCGGGCGTCGCCCATCACGCCGACGGTCCGCACCGGCAGGAGCACGGCGAAGGCCTGCCAGATCTGGTCGTAAAGACCGGCCTTCCTGATTTCTTCCAAATAGATGGCGTCGGCTTCCTGAAGCGTCGCGACAGCCTCGGGCGTGATCTCGCCCGGGATGCGGATGGCCAGTCCCGGTCCCGGGAAGGGGTGGCGGCCCACGAAGGCGTCGGTCAGGCCCAGCTCCCGGCCCAGCGTCCGCACCTCGTCCTTGAACAGCTCCCTGAGCGGCTCGACCAGCTTCAGCTTCATGTAGTCGGGAAGGCCGCCGACGTTGTGGTGGCTCTTGATCACCGCCGACGGCCCGCCCGAGGCCGACACGCTTTCGATCACGTCGGGATAGAGGGTGCCCTGGGCCAGGAACTCGGCGCCCTCGATCTTCGCCGCCTCGCGATCGAACACCTCGATGAAGATGCGGCCGATGGTCTTGCGCTTGGTCTCCGGATCGCTGACGCCCGCCAGCGCGCCCAGGAATTCCGCCGACGCATCAACATGCACCAGCGGAATGTTGTAGTGCTCGCGGAAAAGGGTCGTCACCTGCTCGGCCTCCCCTTTCCGCAGCAGGCCGGTGTCGACGAACACGCAGGTCAGCTGGTCCCCGATCGCCTCGTGGATCAGGACCGCCGCCACCGAACTGTCGACCCCGCCCGACAGGCCGCAGATCACCTTCGCCGATCCGACCTGCTGGCGGATCTGGGCGATCTTCTCGTCGCGGTAGGCGGCCATGGTCCAGTCGCCCTTCAGCCCGGCCACGCCAAACAGGAAGTTGCGATAGATTTCAGCGCCTCTCGGCGTGTGGTGAACCTCCGGGTGAAACTGCACCGCATAGATCCGCCGGGTCTCGTCGGCGATGGCGGCGAACGGCGCCCCGGCGGAGGTGGCGATCACCTTGAAGCCCTCGGGGATGGCCGCGACCCGGTCGCCGTGGCTCATCCACACCGGCTCGCGATGATCGATGGTGCCGATGCCGGCGAACAGGGGGCTGTCCTCGGTGATGACGATCTCCGCTCGGCCGAACTCGCGGTGATGGCCGCCCTCGACCTTGCCGCCCAGCACATCGCACAGCAGCTGCTGCCCATAGCAGATGGCCAGCATCGGCAGGCCCAGGTCGAACAGCTTGCGCCCGATGCGCGGACTGTCCGCCTCCGTCACGCTGGACGGCCCGCCCGACAGGATGATCGCCTGAGGAGCGAAGGCGTCGACGTAGGTTTCGGCCTTATCGTACGGAACGATCTCGCAATAGACGTTCGCCTCGCGCAGCCGGCGCGCGATCAGCTGGGTGACCTGGCTGCCGAAATCGACGATCAGGACCTTCTCGTGCTCGCTCATGGGGTCCTCTCGTAGAGCGCGAAATAGAAGCCGTCGGTGTTGGTGGCGGCGGGCGACAGGCGAAGGCGCGCGCTGGCCCCCCCGGGCCCTTCGACCACGACCGGCCGGAACTCGGGGTTGACCGCCTCGAAGGCGTCGACGCTGTCCTCGTTCTCGCGGCTCAGGACCGAACAGGTCACATAGGCCAGCCGGCCTCCCGGCCGCACCAGCCGCGCCGCCTGGTCCAGGATCCGCACCTGCAGCCCATGCAGCCGCTCGACCTCCTCGGCCGTCAGCCGCCAGGCGTCCTCGGGCCGTCGCCGCCAGGTGCCCGCACCGCTGCACGGCGCGTCGACGAAGACCAGGTCGGCCCGGCCGTTCAGGTCCTCCACCCCCCCGCCGTTCTGACCGATCAGCCGCAACTCGGCCTCCAGCCCCGCCCGCGCCAGCCGCGGCCGGATGTTGTCCAGCCGCTTCTGCACGACGTCGGACGCGACCAGGCGACCCTGACCCTGTATCGCCGCGCCCAGGCCCAGGGTCTTGCCCCCGCCGCCGGCGCAATAGTCCACGACGGTCATGCCCGGCGCCGCGCCGGCCAGAGCGCAGACCACCTGGCTGCCCTCGTCCTGGATCTCGATCCGTCCGTCCCTGAAGGCGTCCAGCGCCTGGACGTTCGGCGGGGGCTCGGATGGCAGGCGCAGGCCGACCGGCGACCAGGGGGTCCGCTCGGGCGCCAGCCCCGCCTCGCGCAGTTCCGCCTCGACCGTCTCGACCGAGGCCCTGGCGGTGTTGACCCGCAGGTCGATCGGCGCGCGCGGCTGCATCAGGGCCCGCGCCTCATCAACCCAGCGATCTCCGTGGGTTGCGCGCAGATCCTCGACCACGAACTCCGGCAGGCCCGCCTGCAGCCAGCCTGGCAAGTCGCTCTCGCCGGCCGTGATCCGCGCCCGCTCCTGTTTCGACAGGGGCCGGGGCCCATACCCCTCGCCGGAATGCAGCGCCTCGATCTCGTCCAGCGACAGGCCGTCGATCAGGCTCAGCGAGCCGATGACCAGGGCCCGCCCGTCCTCGCGCCCGCCCATGGCCCAGGCCAGCCGCCCGCGCGCCCGCAACACCTTGTAGACCCGGTCCGCGATCGCCCGCCGGTCCTTGGATCCCGCATAGCGGTTGGCCTGCCCCCAGGCCTTCAGCACCGCCTCGGCCGGCTGGCGGCCCTGGGCGATGGAGTCCAGCACGGAGGCGGCGGCGGCGAGGCGGGCGGCGGGGGTCACGGGGCTCCGATCAGGCGAAAGGCGCGGCGATGACCATCACCAGTCCCGCCGTGGCGGCGAGCCACACCAGCGACCGCAGATAGGGCACGCCGAGCGCGTACAGGGGCAGATAGACCAGCCGGCCGATCAGATAGAGCCAGGCGCCCCACAGGCTGAGCGGCGTCCCGTGCTCACCGGCCACCGCCGCGATCAGCACCGCCCCGACGAACAGAGGCAGGGTCTCGAACAGGTTCGACTGCGCCCGCATCAGCCGCCCAGCCAGCTTCCCCGGCGGCGGCGCCTCGCCGTCGCGCGGTCCGGCGTTCCACTTCGCGCCCAGCTCGGCCGTGCGCGCCATGCCCGCCGCCCCGATCTGGGCCAGGGCCAGCACCAGCACGGCGGTCAGTATGGCCAGCTCGGTCGTCATCTCCATGACTTATCCTCCCCTTCTCATCCCTGCCGATAGTTCGGCGCCTCGCGCGTGATCATCACGTCGTGGACATGGCTCTCGCGCAGGCCCGCTCCAGTGATGCGCACGAACCGCGCCCGCGCCTGAAGCTCCGGAATGGTCGGCGCCCCCACATATCCCATGGCGGCCCTCAGGCCCCCGACCAGCTGGTGGATCACCGGCGAGATCGGCCCCTTGTAGGGGGTCTGGCCCTCGATCCCCTCGGGCACCAGCTTCTGGGTGTCGACCTCCTTCTGGAAGTAGCGATCCGCCGAACCCGCGCCCATGGCGCCCACCGACCCCATGCCGCGATACGATTTGTAGGATCGGCCCTGGTACAGGAACACCTCGCCGGGGCTTTCGTCCGTGCCGGCGAACATCGAGCCCATCATGGCCACCGAGGCGCCGGCCGCGATCGCCTTGGCCAGGTCGCCGGAGTATTTGATGCCGCCGTCTGCGATCACCGGCACGCCGGTGTCCCGGGCCGCCCGCGCCGCTTCCAGCACGGCGGTCAGCTGCGGCACGCCCACGCCCGCCACCATCCGGGTGGTGCAGATGCTGCCCGGCCCGATGCCGACCTTCACCGCGTCCGCGCCCGCGTCGATCAGGGCCCTCGCCGCCTCATAGGTCGCCACATTGCCAGCCACGACCTGCAGCCGGTTGGACTCCCGCTTCACCCGTTCGACCGCCTGCGCCACCTGGATCGAATGGCCGTGGGCGGTGTCGATCACCACCACGTCCACGCCGGCGTCGGCCAGCGCCATGGACCGCTCGTAGCCGCTGTCGCCGACCGTCGAGGCGGCGCCGACCAGCAGGCGGCCCTGCTCGTCCTTGGCCGCGTTCGGATGCGCCTGGGCCTTCTCGATGTCCTTGGTGGTGATCAGGCCGACGGCCCGATAGTCCTCGTCCACCACGATCACGCGCTCGATCTTGCGCTCGCGCAGCACGGCCAGGGCCTCTTCGCGCCCCGCCCCCTCGCGCACCGTATGGAGCTCGCCGCGGGTCATCAGCCGCTCCGCCGGAATGCTCGGATCGGTGTCGAACCGCATGTCGCGGTTGGTCAGCATCCCGACCAGCCGACCCGTCCCCGGCTCCACGACCGGAAAGCCGGAGAAACCACGCTGGGCCACGATGGCCCGGACCTCGCCCAGAGTGGTGTGCGGATGGATGGTGACCGGATTGATCACCATGCCGCTCTCGTAGCGCTTCACCTGCCGCACCTGCTCGGCCTGCTCGTCGGGCGTCATGTTGCGGTGGATGACGCCCAGCCCCCCGGCCTGGGCCATGGCGATGGCCAGCCGGCTTTCGGTCACCGTGTCCATGGCGGACGACAGCAGCGGGATGTTCAGGCGGATGTCGCGGGTCAGCCGGGTCGAGACGTCCGCCTGGGCGGGCAGGATCTCGGAAGGACCGGGTTCAAGCAAAACATCGTCGAAGGTGAGCCCTTCGCGAATCTCCATGAGGAGCCTCCGTTTTGCGGGCCGCGTATAGCGGCGGGCGCGACGGAACCGCAAGGCCCGCTCGCGGCCTATCAAGCCAGAGTGAACATTCGTCTTGCGCCGTTGCGCGTGGGACCCAATTCTAGGGCCGCATGGTCAAGCTCATCCTCGACACAGCCCGCAGCCTGGCGCTCAAGGTCGCCAGCTACGGCGTCATGCACCTTGTGGTGGCCATCCTGGTCGCCTTCGCCATCAGCCGCGACTGGCGCATCGCGCTCGCCGTCGGGATCGTGGAGCCCTTCTTCCAGACCGTCGCCTACTCGATTCACGACCGCGTCTGGCACCGGATCGAACGCCGCGGCCGCCTGTCGCCGGCGGAAGAGACCGCCGAGGCCGTCACCGCCCGCCTCTCGGCCATGGACATGGACGAGCAGAAGCGCGTCCACCGGCACAGCCATCATCACCACGGCCACAGCCACGCCCTGCCCACTGACCTGAAGCAGATCGCGCTGAAGACCGTCACCTATGGGGTGATGCACTTCACCGTGGCGGTCCTGGTCGCATACGCCCTGACCCGCGACCTCGGCCTGGCGCTCGCCATCGGCACCATCGAGCCCCTGGTCCAGACCGCCTTCTTCACCCTGCACGACCGCATCTGGACCCGCATCGAGGCCCGCCGCGCCGCCCGCGCGACCACCGCCGCCACGGTCTGAGCCCCCGCGAAGATATTTTTTCGTTGTTCAGGTCTCTGCTCGGATTCCCGACATTGCGGGCCGCTGAGCGGCGAATCCGGTCATCGGCGATCACCCTCCTGAACCGGTGCTAGGCTGCCTGGCGTGAACGCCCGACGCCCGCCTCGCCCCGCTGACCCCACCCCAAATCGCCGTCGCCTCTTGCACTGTTTGCACTGTTTGCACTCGCTTTTTGCCGAACAGTGCGACCGGCCGTCGCCCGCGTCGCCCTTAGCGCTTGTTCAGCGCCACCAGGAACACCTCGGCGCTGTCCTTCCGGCTGGAGCTCGGCTTGACATATTTGACGGTCTCGAAGTGCTGACGAAGGTCGGTCAGGACCCCGCCGGCGTCCCCGCCCTGGAAGTTCTTACTGACGAAGGCGCCGCCGGGCTTCAGCGTGCGGATGGCGAAATCGGCCGCGATCTCGATCAAGGCGATGATCTTCAGGTGGTCGGTCTGCCGATGGCCGACGGTGTTATGGGCCATGTCCGACAGCACCAGGTCCGGCGGCCCGCCGATGGCGTCGATCAGCTGCTGGTCCACTCCCGGCTCGGTGAAGTCGGCCTGGATCAGGGTGGCGCCCGGGATCGGCTCGATCATCAGCAGGTCGACCCCCGCCACGGCCGCCGCCCCCCGGTCCAGCGCCACCTGGATCCAGCCGCCCGGAGCCGCCCCCAGGTCGATGACCCGAGAGCCCCGCTTGATCAGCCGGAACCGGTCGTCGATCTCGATCAACTTGAAGGCCGCCCGGCTGCGCCAGCCCTCGGCCCGCGCCCGCTCCGACCAGGGATCGGCCAGCTGGCGCTTGATCCACTGCTGGCTCGACATCGACTTGGTGTCGGCCGTCTTCATCTTCTGGCCGATGCCGCGCCCGGCTGCGGTCCCGCCCGAGGGCGGACGCACCATGCGACGGCGTTCCGGCGGCTTTTCGTCCTGACTCATCGCTTCCCACATAGCGGCGCGCGGCCTCAGCGGCTATGTCCCGCCTTCGATCGATCAAGGAGCCCCTCATGGCCGAGACCCTGACCTTCACCCTCGACACCGGCGCCGGCACGGGCGACGTGGTCATCAAGCTGCGCCCCGACCTGGCCCCCGGCCATGTGGCGCGCATCGCAGAGCTGGCCTCCGAAGGCTTCTACGACGGCGTGGTCTTCCACCGCGTCATCCCCGGCTTCATGGCCCAGGGCGGCGACCCGACCGGCACCGGCACCTCCGGCTCGTCCAAGCCGAACCTGAAGGCGGAGTTCTCCAAGGAGCCGCACGTGCGCGGCGTCTGCTCCATGGCCCGCACCTCGAACCCCGACAGCGCCAACAGCCAGTTCTTCATCTGCTTCGACGACGCCCGCTTCCTGGACAACCAGTACACCGTCTGGGGCCAGGTGATCGAAGGCATGGAACACGTCGACGCCCTGCCCAAGGGCGAACCGCCGCGTGCACCCGGCAAGATCGTCAAGGCGACCGTGGCCTAGGCCGGAACCTGCGGCGGGGCGGCCTTCGGTCAGTCCCCGCCGTACCACCTCAGGCTGACGGTCTCGGTTCGGCCGCCGACGGTCAGCCGCCCGGTCAGCACCGGCGCCTCCCCGCCGCCAAGGTTGCGCCTAGCGGTGGCCAGGGCGGCGCCGTCCACCCGCCCCTCGAACCGTACCCGGCCCAGACCGGCGCCATCGCCCTCGAACACCACCCGGTCGTCGGTCACCAGATAGCGGCTCGGCAACACGCGCGGCGAGACCTCGTAGCCCTCCCCGCCCATCTCGTTGGGGGTGCGGGGGCTGGTGGTGTCGTTCAGCTCGATCATCACCGGCGCGAAGGTCGCTGTCCGCCCACCATCGTCCCAGGCCTGGAACTCCTGCCCCTGGCCCACGAACAGATGGTCCAGCTCGAACCGCCCGAACCGCACGGGCTCGACCGGCACATAGTAGCCGGAGAGGTCCTGGGTCTGGGCGTGGCTGAAGGCGGCCGCAGCCGGTTCGGCCGGGGTTTCCCTGCTCAGTCCTGAACCTGCGCCTGCTGGAGACGGAGACCAGTCGCACCCTGCCACACATAGCAGAGCCGAAAACAGGAGCAGCCAGCGAGACATTCAGTAGCCCAAAAGGCGACCGATGAGTCCGATGACTACCCCGACGCCAATTATGCCAAATACGAGCAGGGCATCGCGAGGCTTTGGCTTCTCTGGCTTCATATCGCCGAAGATGCTCACCGGCTCAGGCTCCGGTCCAGGGCCTGGAAGGCGGCGATGGCCAGCTCGGTCGAGGAGGCGAACACCGCCGGGTCGATCTTGTCGAAGTCGTCGCCGGGCCGGTGATAATCCGGATGGTAATCGACCCCGAGGTACAGGAACGGCACCTGGGCTCGATGGAAGGCCGCGTGGTCCGACGCCTCGACCCAGTTGTTCGCCCCCTCGTCCTGCGGCGTGTCCTTACCGAAGGCGAGCGAGATCGCGCCGTTCGCCGGAATGGCCTCAAGCAAGGGCCGGAACTGCGGGTGCTGATAGGTGCCGGTGACCCACAGCCGGTTGTCGGTCTGGGCCCGCGCCGTCATGTCCAGGTTCAGGTTCATGGCGATGGAGCTCAGCGGCACGGGCGGCGCCTCCACGAAGTGCTTTGCCCCCAGCAGCCCTCGCTCCTCGGCGTCGAAGAAGGCGAGGATGACGCTGTGCTCCGGCGGGTTCTCCTTCAGCCGGCGAATCAGCTCCAGCGTGGTCGCCACGCCCGAGGCGTTGTCGTCGGCCCCGTTGTAGATCTGCCCGTCGCGGACACCGACATGGTCATAGTGGGCGCTGACGACGATGTACCGGTCGGTCGCCCGCGTCCCGGGGATCAGCCCCAGGATGTTGATTCCATTGAAGGTCTTGGGTCCCTCCGGCGACCGGCCCTGGGCTGAGAAGGGCTGCAGTCGGCCCATCGGCGGCGCGGCCACGCCCAGCGCCTCCAGCCGCGAGACGATATAGGCCCGCGCCCGCTCGCCCCCCGGCGCTCCGGTGTCCCGCCCCTCCATGTCGTCCGCCGACAGAATGCGCAGGTCCGCCATCAGCTGGTCGTAGCTGACGCTGGCGACGGGCGCCGGCGCCGCCGGTTCGATCGCCGCGGGCCGATCCATCAGGGCGCAGCCCGCGAGCACGGCCCCGCCAAGCAGCAGGACGAGGGCGGGCTTGAGGGACGGGATCATGCAGCCTCCTGTGATACGCCCACGCTTAGCGTCGGGAACGAGCCGGGTCAGTTTAACTTCCTGTCATGGCCGGTCTAAACCGAAACCATGTCCGAGACGCCCGTCGAATCCCTCACGCCCGATCAGGCCAAGGCCGAGCTGGAACGCCTGGCCACCGCCATGGCCGAGGCCGACGACCGCTACTACGGGTCCGAAGACTCCCCCCTCTCCGACGCCGAGTACGACGCCCTCAAGGTCCGCAACGGCGCCATCGAGGCCCGCTTCCCAGAGCTGATCCGTCCCGACTCCCCTTCCCTGCGGGTCGGGGCCCCTGTCTCCAGCCAGTTCGCCCCGGTGCGCCACGGCGCGCCCATGCTGTCGCTCGACAACGCCTTCGACGCGGCCGACGTCACCGCCTTCGTCGATCGCGTGAGGCGCTTCCTGAAGCTGCCGGCGGACGAGCCCCTCGCCTTCGTCGCCGAACCCAAGATCGACGGCCTAAGCGCCTCCCTGCGGTACGAGAACGGCGTCCTGGTCCAAGGCGCTACGCGGGGCGATGGCCGGACCGGCGAGGACGTAACCGCCAACCTGCGCACCATCGCCGACATCCCCCATCGCCTGTCCGGCTCAGGCTGGCCGTCCAGCATCGAGGTCCGAGGCGAGGTCTACGTCGCCAACGACGCTTTCGCCGCCTTCAACGCGGCGGCCGAGGCGGCCGGGAGCCGGACCTACGCCAACCCTCGAAACTTCGCCGCCGGCTCCCTGCGCCAGAAGGACCCGTCGATCACCGCCCAGCGGCCGCTGAGGTTCTTCGCCTACGCCTGGGGCGAGACCTCCTCGCCCTTCGCGGATACCCAGGCGAAAGCCCTGGAAGCGCTGGCGAGCTGGGGCTTCCAGGTCAATCCTCGGTCCCAACGGGTCGAAGGCGCGGAAGCGCTGGAAGCCCTTTACCGGGCCCTGGAAGCCGATCGCGCCGCCCTCGGCTATGACATCGATGGCGTGGTCTACAAGGTCGATCGGCTGAACTGGCAAGAACGGCTGGGCTTCGTGTCCCGCGTCCCCCGCTGGGCCATCGCGCACAAGTTCCCGGCCCAGCAGGCCCAGACGGTGCTGGAGGACATCGACATCCAGGTCGGCCGGACCGGCTCCCTGACCCCCGTGGCGCGTCTGCGGCCCGTCACCGTGGGTGGGGTCGTGGTCCGCAACGCCACCCTTCACAACGAGGACGAGATCGCCCGCAAGGATGTGCGCATCGGCGACACCGTCATCCTCCAGCGCGCTGGCGACGTGATCCCCCAGATCCTCGGCGTCGTGCCCGAGCGGCGGCCCGCCGACGCGGCCCCATACATCTTCCCCACCACCTGCCCCGTCTGCGGCTCGGAGGCCGTGCGCGAGGGGGACGAGGTACGCCGCCGCTGCACCGGCGGCCTGGTTTGCGACGCCCAGTTGGTCGAGCGGCTGAAACATTTCGTCGGCCGCCGCGCCTTCGACATCGAGGGCCTTGGCGAGAAGCAGCTGATCGCCTTTCACGAGCGGGGCTGGCTGCACGAACCCGCCGACATTTTCCGCCTGGCTCGCGACGAGGAGAAGCTGGCCACGCTGCGCGCCGAGGAAGGCTATGGCGAGACCAGCGTGCGAAACCTGGTCGCCGGCATCGACGCGCGCCGGACCATCGCCCTGGACCGCCTGATCTTCGCGCTCGGCATCCGCGAGATCGGCGAGCAGACGTCTCTCCTGCTGGCCCGCCACTTCGGCTCCTGGACCGCCTTCCACGCTGCAGCCATCGAGGCCTCGTCGGGCATTCCATCCGCCGACTGGACCCGCTTGGCCGAAGGTCACGGCGTCTCGTCGCGCACGCTCTCGGTTCTCGCGGCCGCCCAGCCGCCCGCCGACGATCCCTGGCCGGAGGCGCCCGTCGATCAGAAGCTGGCGCTGGCCTTCCCAGGCGTCGCAGCGCCAGCCCGCCGCGCCCTGGCCGATTTGGCGCCGGATTGGCCAGCTATCGTTCGGCTAGCCGAGATCGCCCGCCGCGAAGGCCCCTCCCCAACCCTGGGCGAGATCGCGGGCGTCTCCGGCGTCGGACCCGTCGCGGCTCGGGCCATCGCCCAGTTCTTCCACGAGCCGCATAATCGCACGGTGGTCGACGCGCTCGTGGCCGAACTGACCCTGATCGAGGACGCCGAGCGCCCGGCCGCCGACAGCGCGGTCTCGGGCAAGACCGTTGTCTTCACCGGCGCCCTGGAGCGCTTCACCCGCGATGAGGCCAAGGCGCGGGCCGAGAGTCTGGGCGCCAAGGTGTCCGGTTCGGTCTCCAGGAAGACCGACTACCTCGTCGCTGGGCCCGGAGCCGGGTCGAAACTGGCCGACGCCCAGAAGCACGGCGTCCAGGTGCTCACCGAGGACGAGTGGCTGACCCTGATCGGCGGCTGAACCCTTACCTGAGGGGGCCGCAGGCCTGCCCGAGCCAGGTCCTGACCTCGCCATCCAGCAGCGGACCGACCTTGGCCAGGGTCTCGGCGTGATAGGCGTCGACGTAGGCGCGTTCCGCCTCGGTCAGCAAAGACACGTCGATCAGGCGCTGATCCAGCGGCGCGAAGGTCAGCTGCTCGAACCCGTGCATCAGCCGCTCGCCGCCGGCGATGGGCTCTGGCGCGGTGACGACCTGGAGCGTCTCGATGCGGATGCCCCAGTGGCCCTCTCGATAGTAGCCGGGCTCGTTCGAGAGGATCATCCCGGTCAGGAGCGGCTGGCTGTTGACCGCCTTGGAGATCCGCTGCGGTCCTTCGTGCACGCCCAGATAGCTGCCGACGCCGTGGCCCGTGCCGTGGTCATAGTCCAGCCCCTGCATCCACATCGGCAGGCGGGCGATGGCGTCGAGCTGGTGCCCTGTCGTGCCCTCCGGGAAGCGCACGACCGCCATGGCGATGTGAGCCTTCAGGACCAGGGTGAACATGCGGCGTTGATCAGCCGAGGGCTCGCCGACCGCGACCGTGCGGGTCACATCAGTGGTGCCATCGAGGTACTGGCCGCCGCCATCGACCAGCAGCAGGGAGCCCCTCTCCATCCGCCGGATGGTGCGGGTGACGGGCTTGTAGTGGGGAAGCGCCCCGTTCGGGCCGGCCCCGGCGATGGTGTCGAAGCTGAGGTCCTTCAGGGCGCCAGTCTCCTCACGGAACCGCTCAAGCGCCTCCACCACCTCGCGCTCGTCGGGCAAGGTGTCCTGCGCGACGGTGTCCACCCAATGCAGAAATCTGGCGAGCGCGGCGCCGTCGCGGATATGAGCCTGGCGGCTGCCCTCGATCTCGATCGGGTTCTTGGCCGCGCGCGGCAGGGTGCAAGGGTCCATACCCCGGACCACCGTCGCGCCCGCCGCCTCCAGCCGGTCGAAATACCAGGCCGAGGACTGGCCCGGATCGACCAGCACCGCCTTGCCCTTCAGAGCGTCCAGAGCGTGAGGCAGGGCGTCCGGCGCGGCGAGCTCGACGCTGTCGCTCAGCCAGGCCGGGAGCTCGTTCGTCACTTTGCGCCGGTCGATGAACAGGCGGGCCAAGCCGTCGGCGGACACCAGGGCCTGGGCCAACGGCAGGGGCGTGCGGATCACGTCCCCACCCCGGATGTTGAACAGCCAGGCGATGGAGGCCGGGGCGGTCAGCAGCGCAACATCCGCGCCGGCCTTACGGATCGCCTCACCGATGCGGGCGCGCTTCGATGCGTGGTTCTCGCCGGAATAGCGGTCCTCATGCGGGACCACCTGGGCCATGGGCTGAGACGGGCGGCTGTCGCCCCATGCGAGGTCCAGCGGATTGACGTCCACCGGCTTCAGCGTCGCTCCGACGCCGACCGCCGCCTTTCTCAAGGCGCCAAGCGAGTCCGGGCTGTGCAGCCGAGGATCGTAGCCGATCACGGCGTCCCGGGCGGCCTCCGCCAAGTAGGCCTGTACACCCTTCTCCAACGGCAGGATTTCAAACTGCTTGGGATCGACCTGGGCCCGCACCTGGACCGTGTAACGGCCATCGGCGAACACGGCGGCCCGGTCCTTCAACACCACGGCGGCTCCGGCCGAGCCGCTGAAGCCGGTCAACCAAGCCAAACGCTCGTTGGCCTCCGGCAGGTATTCGTTCTGATGCTCGTCCTCGTGCGGGACCAGGAAGCCGTCCAGGCCCTGCTCGGCCATGCGGGCTCGGAGCAACGGCAGGTGTCGGGCCCCGAAGGATGGATCGGTCTTTTCATCGAAGGTCTGGCGCATGAGGGGGACTTAAGCCCCCGACCGCGCCTCGCCTAGAGCCGGCTCAGGGTTGCGGGGTGGTGGTCGTGATGGTGGCGGTTCCACGCGGGGGCGTCGCAGGCTGCGGCGAAGGAGTGGTGACGACGACGGTCGGCGGAGGGGCGGCCGCCGCGCGGGCCTCGGCCAGGCGCGCCTCGCTGGCGATGCGAGCCGCCTCGGCCTGAGCCCGTTCGGCGTCGGCGCGCGCGATGGCGATCCCGGTGCTGGCCCCGGCCAGCTGACCCTGCACCACCGCGCGGTCGGCGGCGGCCTGGGCCTGTGCGATCTGGGCGTCCGCCTGGGCCGCCTGCGCTTCGGCCAGCGCGACCTGGGCATCGACCTCGTCGTCCCGATTGCCGGTGGCCAGCAGCCACAGGACCACCAGGATCACCGCCGCAGCCAGTCCGCCGGCCAGCCACCAGCCGGTGTTCGAGGATTCGCGGCGCACGATGACCGTCTCGGTCACCACCGGTTCGACCGGCGGGATGGGGCGCGGGTCCAGATTGGGGTCGTAGGTCAAGGCGGGCTCCTCCAGAAGCGTCGCGGCAGCAACGGCCACGCCTGATTGAGGGTTCCGCCGTTAACTCACTCGCCTCAGGACCAGACAGCTCCAGGCGTCGTGGTGGATGGTCCGCTCGAGGGTCAGGCCTCGCGAGCGATAGGCGTCCAGCACCCGTTCCTCCTGGGTGCGCAGCAGGCCGGACAGGATGACGACCCCGCCCTCCCTGAGCGAATCGGCGATCGCGGGGGCCAGCTCCACCAGCGGCGCCGCCAGGATATTCGCGAACACCAGGTCGTAGGGCAGATGGCGGGCGATGCGCGGGTCGCTCAGGCCATCGGCGAAGTAGAACTCGCACCGCGCCCTGTTGATCTCGGCGTTCTCGTTGGCGATCCGTGCTGACGGCTCGTCGATGTCGGTCCCGACCGCGATGTGCGAGCCGGTCTTGGCCGCCGCGATCGCCAGCACGCCGGTGCCGCAGCCCACGTCCAGCACCTTGTCGAAGCGCTCGGTCTTCAGGAGTTCGTCGAAGGCCTCAAGACAGCCCACCGTGGTCCCGTGGTGTCCGGTGCCGAAGGCCGCGCCGGCGTCGATCTTCAGGGTCACCCGCCCTTCGGGCACCTTGCCCTGGTCGTGGGCGCCGTAGACGAAAAAGCGACCCGCCTCGACCGGCGGCAGGCCGGACAGGGACATGGCCAGCCAGTCGGCGTCGGCCAGCACCTCGACCGTGACCTCCACGTCGGGATGCTCGGCGAGACGCGCCTTCAGCGCCTCGGCCTCATCGTCGGAGGTCGGGAAGGCGTCGATGCGCCACAGTTCCCGATCCTCGTCCTCCTCAAGGATCGAATAGGTCGCGCCTTCCAGCAGGGGATCGGCGTCGATGGCGGCGGCGGCGGCCTCGGCGGCGGCGCGGGCGCCCCGGGCGATAATCTGATAGGCGGACTCTGACATTCGCTAAACGCCGTTATGGTCGCGAATCGACATAAGCTGCGCCGAACAGGCGTTCGCCGCATTCAACCGAGGGGTCGGGGAGTCCATGGCCAAGTCACCGTCGTCGTCGAAGTCCGCATCGACCGCTGCTTCCAAGCCGAAAGCCGCGCCGAAGTCGAGCGCCGTGAAGGCGCCGGCGGCGGCGAAGTCAATGGCGGCTCCCAAGCGAACGGCGAAACCGGCCGCCCCGGTCTCGACGGCGGCTCCCGGAGCCGGCGCCCCGACCGCCAATCCGGTGACGGGGGCCAAGCCGCGCGCCGCGGCGGCTCGCAAGCCGGCCGCCGTGAAGGCGACTGGTCCCGAGGCCGCAGCGCCGAAGTCCGCGACCACCCGGACTCCGGCCGCCAAGGCTTCCGCGCCTAAGGCCAGCACGAAGTCGTCAGCTCCGAAAACGATCAAGCCCATCGCGCCCACGACAGCCGCGACTGCCGCGACAGCCCCGGCGGCGCTTTCCAGCGCACCGGTCACGCCGGCTGCCAAGCCCGACGCCGCAGCCAGCCCGGTCAAGAAGAGTTGGGGGGCCCGGCTGGGCGACTTCATCTTCGGCAAGCGCTGATCGCTTCCGGGTCCTGAAACGCGAAACGCCGGGCGATCACTCGCCCGGCGTTTCTGCATCCAATGCTCGCCTGAATCAGGCGGCGGGGAGGTCCTCGGCCAGGATGGCCATCTCGAACATGAACGAGCCGTCCTCGTCCTCATCCTGGAAGACGACGCCGATGAACTCGTCGCCGACGTAGACCTCGGCGGAATCGCTCACCTTGCCGCGCGGCTTCACGATGATGCCGCCGGTGTTGAAGGTGCGCTTCAGGTGCGTCTCGATGCGCTTCATGTCTTGTTCGGTCATGGTCTCGGCCTCGGCATGAATGGGCGGCGGGAAGCGGCGGACCCTAGAGGCCCCGCCTCCTCAATGAAAGCCTAGATGACGAAGTCGTGGACGATGTCGGCCAGCGTATGGTCCATCGTCCGCGCCGGGGCGTCGCCGGTGGGGCAGTTGACCAGCCTCGCCGGTACGCCCGCGACGGTGCATCCCTTCGGCACCGGTTTGAGCACCACCGAGCCGGACGCCACCTTGGCGTAGTCGCCGATGGTGATGTTGCCGAGCACCTTGGCCCCCGCGCCCAGAAGCACGCCACGCCCGATCTTCGGATGCCGGTCGCCCCGCTCGGCCCCGGTACCGCCCAGGGTCACGGCATGCAGCATCGAGACCTCGTCACCCACAACCGCCGTCTCGCCGATGACGATGCCCGTGCCGTGGTCGAAAAACAGGCCCGAGCCCATCCGGGCCGCCGGGTGAATGTCCACCTGGAACAGCTCCGACATCCGGCTCTGGAAATGGAAGGCTAGGGTTTCGCGCCCCTGGGCCCATAGCCAGTGCGAGACCCTGTGGGCCTGAATGGCCTGAAACCCCTTGAAGTAGAGGAAGGGCTGCAGCAGCGACCGGATGGCGGGATCCCGCTCCCGCACCGCTTGCAGGTCAGCCTGTGCGGCGGAGACCAGCTCCGGCTGATCGGCGAAGGTCTGGGCGCAGACCTCGCGGACGCTCATGGCCTGGAGCTCCTGGTCGCCCAGCCTGCGGGCGATCTGGAAGCTGAGCGCGCCGGCCAGATCGGCGTGCGACAGGATGGCGGCGTTCATCAGGGACGCCAGGCGCGGCTCCTCGCGCGCGGCGGCCTCGGCGGAGGCCCGCAGGTCCCGCCATAGGTCCGGCTCGGCCGGGACCACCGAAAGATGGGCGCTGGTCGCCATGGGCCTCTCCTTCATCCGAGCATCGCCCGCGCCAGGGCGGCGGGCAACTCGCCCTCGCGAGCCATATGGTAGGCCTTGTAGGCGGTCGCCACGGTCATGACGTCACGCACCGCGCCGCGCTCGATCTCGGCCAGCAGGTCGCGAAACGGCACGCGGCGCACCGCGATGACCTCCGTCTCATCCGGGGCGGTCTCGGTCGCGCTTAGGTCCCATGCGATCCAGGTCATGGCCCGCTCATCGGTGATCGAGTTGGAAAGCTCCAGCTTGAGCGCAGGCTCCCAGTGCGCGGCGACAAGCCCCGCCTCTTCCGCGAGCTCGCGCTTGACGCCCTCAAGCGGAGCCTCGTCGAAGGGTGCGCCCCCTTCCGGCATCTCCCAGGAGTAGTTCTTCAGCGCGAAGCGTTGCTGACCGACCAGGACGACCGTGCCGTCCTCGTGGATCGGCAGGACGCCGACCGCGAGATTCGCCGGATGCAGCACCATGTATCGGGCCGACGTCCCGGTCGGCGCGACCGCATCGTGCACCGTCAGGGTCATCCACGGATTCTCCGCGACCAGCTCCGGACCGGCGTCGGACCATGCGGGCGGCCGACCTTCCCCGTCGTCCCAGGACGGAGAGGGCGGGTCGTCGTAGCGGTCGAAGTCCTTCATCCCTCGCCTATGGCGGACGGCGCGCGGCGCGACTAGCTGGGAAGGATGAGCGACCTCTCGCAGACCCTCCCCTTCCCCACCCGTTCCGAAGAGTTGTTGCGGCGGCTCGCGACCCGCCGTTCGGCGCCGGCGCAGGCGCTGACGGCCCCAGGCCCGAGCGAAGCGGAACTGGAGCAGATCCTGGCCCTCGGCGCCCGCACACCGGATCACGGCAAGCTGTTTCCATGGCGCTTCGTGGTGCTGGGCCCCCGCACCCGCGCCGAGTTCGCCGAGCGATTGGCCGTTGTGGCGGAGCGGCAGGGGCGGCCGTCGAAGGCCCAGGCGGTGCTGGCCAAACTGACCGCCGCGCCGGTCACGGTTCTGGTCGTCTCCGCCGCCGTCGAGAACCCCAAGGTGCCGGTATGGGAGCAGGAACTGTCGGCCGGCGCCGTCTGCATGAACCTGGAACACGCGGCCGGCGCGCTAGGCTTCGCGTCCAGCTGGATCACCGACTGGTACAGCTACGACGCCGACGCTCTGGCGCTCTTCGGCCTGGCGGCCAACGAGAAGGTGGCGGGATTCATCCACATCGGCACGGCGACGGAGCCGCTGCTGGAGCGCCCCCGACCGGATTTGCGGGGCAAGGTCAGCCGCCTGCCCTGACCGGTTCCGCCTGCGGGCGATGGACCAGCGAGACGAGCACGACGCTGATCAGCATCAGCAGGTACCAGCTGCCGAGCTTGGCGATGGAAACCGGCGTCCATCCGCCTTCCTGGTCCGGATAGACCCAGGCCCTCGCGAACGTGCCGAGGTTTTCCGCGAACCAGATGAAGAGCGCAACCAGGAGGAAGCCGAGCAGGAAAGGCATCTTCCGCCGGATCCGATCCGGGGTGAAATAGAACCAGCCTCGCCCCCAGAGCAGCGCCGTCGCCGCAAACAGGGCAAGCCGCACATCCGGCAGCCAGTGGTGCGCGAAGAAATTCACATAGATCGCCGCCGCCAGCAGCCAGGTCGTCCACAGCGGCGGGTAGTGGCGGAAGCGGATGTCGAAGATCCGCCAGATGCGGGCGATGTAGCTGCCGACCGCCGCATACATGAAGCCCGAGAACAGAGGCACCTCGCCGATACGCAGCAGGCTCGGCTCCGGATAGAGCCATGAGCCCTGGGCCGTCTTGAACAGCTCCATCACCGTGCCGACGATGTGGAAGATCAGGATGACCCTGGCCTCCTCCCAGCTCTCCAGGCGAAACAGCAGCATGCCCGCCTGGATCAGCACCGCGCCGATTACCAGGAAGTCGTAGCGGGCGACCGGCGCCTGGTCCGGCCACAGCAGATGGGTGCCGACCAGCAGCACGAGCATCAGGCCGCCGAACAGGCAGGCCCAGCCCTGCTTCAGCCCGAACATCAGGAACTCGAAGGCCCAGGCCCGCCAGCGGGTGCCGGCGTCGGCCCAGGCTTGCGCATCGGCCAGCAACCGACGTCCCCAGGCCTCCAGCGGCAGGCGACGCGGCTCGGTCATGTGATCGGGGTCAGCCCCGGCCGCGATAGGGCGGCACGCCCTGGTCGGGCAGCCATAGCCCCTCAGGCGCCGGGCCGGTCTGCCAGAATACGTCGATGGGGATGCCGCCGCGCGGATACCAGTAGCCCCCGATCCTCAGCCAGCGAGGCTCGAGCAGCTCGGCCAGCTTCAGGCCGATCGCGACCGTGCAATCCTCATGGAAGGCCCCATGATTGCGGAAGCTGGTCAGGTAGAGCTTCAGGCTTTTGCTCTCGACCAGCCAGGGGCCTGGCGCGTAGTCGATGACCAGATGGGCGAAGTCCGGCTGGCCGGTCACCGGACAGAGCGAGGTGAACTCCGGCGCGGTGAAGCGGGCCAGGTAGAGGGCGTCGGGATGAGGGTTCGGAACCCGCTCAAGACGGGCGGTCTCGGGCGAGGTCGGCGCTTGCGTCTGCGCGCCCAGCATCGACAGTCCGGAAGTGTCTGTATTCATCGGCTCGCTCTAGACCTCGGCCGGCCGCGCGTCATCTGTCATCGGCCCCAGGGTTGGTGATATGGGCTCGGGCGAGCCCCGCCGCATCCGGAGCGGCCGAACCTTTCGAGACGCGCATGAGCCTGACCGGCGCCTACGATCCCGACAATATCTTCGCCAAGATCCTGAGGGGGGACATTCCTTCGGTGAAGGTCTGGGAGGACGAGCACGTGCTCGCCTTCATGGACGTGTTTCCCCAGTCGGAAGGCCATGTGCTGGTGATCTCCAAGTCCTCCCGGGCCCGGAACCTCCTGGAGATCGAGCCCGACGCCCTGGCGCAACTCACGGCGGCGACGCAGCGGACGGCGCGGGCAGTGGTGAAGGCGCTCCAGCCCGACGGGTTCTCGATCCTGCAGTTCAACGGCGAGGCGGGAGGGCAGACGGTCTTTCACCTGCACTTCCACATCGTGCCCCGCTGGGCCGGACGGGAGCTGAAGGGTCACGGCCATGCGCCGATGGCGGACGCCGAGACGCTAAAGGCGCTTGCCAACCGGATCGCTTCCGCCCTGGATTAGAGGGGTCCCCGGAAGATGAACCAGGCCCCGCCGGCGATCAGCGCGAAGCCAACGGCGTGGTTCATCGTCAGCTTCTCGCCCAGCACCGTCACCGAGAAGACGGCGAAGACCAGCAAGGTGATCACCTCCTGCATCGTCTTAAGCTCGGCGGCCGAATAGACCTGATGGCCGATCCGATTGGCCGGCACCGCGAGGCAGTATTCGAAGAAGGCGATCCCCCAGGAGACGATCACCACGATCCAGAGCGGCTTCGAGCCGAACTTCAGGTGGCCGTACCAGGCGAAGGTCATGAAGACGTTCGACAGGACGAGCAGCAGAACCGGGGCGACGGTGGGACTCAGGGGCGGCATGGGCAGCAATCTGCTTGCTCCAGGCCCGGCGCGCCAGCATAAGCGGGCCTCCAGGCCGGTTTAGCTCAGTTGGTAGAGCAGCGGTTTTGTAAACCGAAGGTCGCGGGTTCGAATCCTGCAACCGGCACCATCTCCCGAAGCCATGGCGACGACGCTCAACCAGCTGGGACACAGAATCGGGGCTCGCGGGGGGCGGACCCGGCAGTCCCTGCTGGACGCCACTGCCCGCCTGCTGGAGACGCGGCATTTCGGAGCCATCCGGCCGGCCGATATCGCGGCCGAGGCCGGGGCGTCGCCCTCGAACTTTTACACCTACTTCAAGACGGTGGACGAGGCGGTGCTGGCCCTGTGCCAGGCGGCGGCCGAGCCGTTCCAGCCGCTGGCCGCCCGGCTGGACGCCGACTGGTCGGGCGACCAGGCCTTCGCCATCGCCCGGGCCTATGTCGAGGCGGTGCGGGCGCTGTGGCGGTCGCATGGGCCGGTCCTGCGGGTCGAGCACATGCTCGCCGACATGGGCGAACCGGCCTTCGTCGAGGCGCGGGTGCGGCGTCTGCGGCGAATCCACCTGATGTTCGAGCGGCGCATCGCCCAGGCCCACGCCACGGGCTACCATCCCTCCCGGCTCGATCCCCGACTGGCCTCCTACGAAGTCGCGGCCCTGGTCGAGAGCGTGGCGGGCGGGTTCGACCTGCTGCGTCGCGGCGAGACGCCGGACGAGGCGATCCTGGACACCACGGCCCACATGGTTGTGCGGCTGGTCACCGGCCGCTAGACGCCTAGCGGACCGTACAGCCACGTCAGCCAGCAGCCCACGGCCAGGAAGACGCCGAACGGCACCCGGTCGGTTCCACTGACCCGACGGCGGACCAGCAACATGGCCAGGACGAGGCTGAGGCCGACGGCGCAGGCCCAGAGGAGCACGCTGGGCAGGCCCATCCAGCCGACCCACGCCCCGCAGGCCGCGAACAGGATGGGGTCGCCGCCGCCCAAGCCGTCGCGTCCCCGGAGCCAGCGGTAGAGCCGCGCCAGGCCCCACAGGATGACGAAGCCGATGAGCACGCCCGCCAACTGGTGAACAGGCGCGGCGCGGAGCAGCAGGCCGTTGGCGATCAAGCCGGTGACGGCCAGCGGCCAGGTCAGGATGTCCGGCAGCCAGAAATGCTCGCCGTCGACGAGGGCGATCAGCAGCAGCTGCCAGCCGAGCAACGCGGTCGCGCCGATCATCAGCCAGCCGCCGCCGTGGATCGCCGCCCAGGCCCCTAGCCCGGCCGAGGCGAGCTCAATGGCCGGATAGCGCCAGTGGACCCCTGAGCCGCAGTGGCCGCATCGGCCGCGCAAGACCAGCCAGCTGAGCACAGGGACCATGTGCCAGGGCTTCAGCGGGGTTTCACACGATCGGCAACGCGAGGGTCGCGCCACCACATCCTCGTCCAGGGGCAGCCGGACGCTGACGGCGGCGAGGAAGCTGCCGATGACTAGGCCAAGACCGCCCATCAGAAGGGCGAGGATCGTCGTGGATGAGGCGAAATCGGGCACCTGCCCGGCCTAGCCGCCCACCGCGCCTCCGCCAAGCGCAAGCGCGATCCGGTAGACGACGAAGGCGCCGAGGTAGGCCAGGCCGAACATGTAGGCGACCATGATCCACATCCACTTCCAGCTGTTGGTCTCGCGCTTCACGACGCCGAGGGTCGGCATGCACTGGGGAGCGAAGACGTACCAGGCGAGGAAGGCCAGGCCCGTGGCCAGGGACCAGGAGCCCGCCAGCGTCGAGGCCAAGGTCCCTACCGCCGTCTCGGCGTCGGCGACGGCGTAGACGGAGCCCAGGGCGGCCACCGCCACCTCTCGCGCGGCCATGCCGGGCACCAGGGCGATGACCATTTGCCAGTTGAACCCGATGGGAGCGAAGACGGGCTCCAATGCATGCCCGATGATGCCAGCCAGGCTGTAGTCGATGGCGGGACCGGTGGCGCCCTCCGGCGGATAGGGGAAGGTCGAGGCGGCCCAGACCAGGATCATCAACGGCAGGATGATCCGGCCGGCGCGATTGATGAAGATCCTGGCCCGGAGCCAGAGGTTGATCAGGACCGATCGCAGACCGGGCAGCTTGTAGGCAGGCAGCTCCATCATGAAGGGCTCGACGGAGCCTCTCCAGAACACGCGCCGGATCACGAAGGATACGACGAGCGCCGAGACGATCCCGGAGGCGTAGAGGCCGAACATCACCAGCCCTTGCAGGCTGACGAAGCCCCAGACGGTCTGCTGCGGAATGAAGGCCGCGATGATCAGGGTGTACACGGGGATACGGGCCGAACAGGTCATCAGCGGCGCGACCATGATGGTGGTCAGCCGGTCGCGGCGGCTGTCGATCACCCGCGTCGACATGATGCCGGGGATGGCGCAGGCGAAGGACGAGAGCAGCGGGATGAAGGCGCGCCCGTGCAGGCCGGCGCCGCCCATGATCCGGTCCATCAGGAAGGCCGCCCGGGCCATGTAGCCGAAGTCCTCCAGCAGGATGATGAAGGCGAAGAGGATCAGGATCTGCGGCAGGAACACGAGCACGCTGCCGACGCCGGCGATCAGACCGTCGACAATCAAGCTGGAGACCAAGGGCCAGACCGGGCCGCTGTCAGGAATGAAGCCGGCGGTGAAGCCGCCGAAGGCGGCCAGCGCCGCCTCGATGCCGTCCATGGCCGGGGTCGCCCAGGTGAACACCGCCTGGAACATGACGAACAGCAGGCCCAGCAGGATCATCAGGCCAGCGACCGGATGCAGCAGGACGGAGTCGATCCGCCCCGTGAGGGTGTCGGGGCGCTCGGGCGGGCGGACGCAGGCCCTCATGATCCGTTCGGCCTCGCGGTGAGCGGCGCGGACCTCCGACGCGTCGAGCGCGTGCCAGTCGCCCTCGGGCTCTGGCCGCCAGCCGAGGTCGAGCGCCTCGACGGCGGCGATCAGGTCGCTGATCCCCCGCTTGCGGGTGGCCGTGGTGGTGACGATCGGCACGCCGCCCAATTCGCCCGACAGCCGCTCCAGGTCGATGCGCAGGCCCTGGCGCTCGGCGATGTCGAACATGTTGAGGGCCAGCACCATGGGCCGCCCGGTCTGCTTCAGCTCGAGGATCAGCCGCAGGACCAGCCTGAGATTGGTCGAATCCGCGACCGCGATGATGGCGTCGGGCGCCGCCTCGCCATGGAAGCGGCCCAGGACCACGTCGCGGGTGACCTCCTCGTCGGGGCTGCGGGCCCGCAGCGAATAGGTGCCGGGAAGGTCCAGCACGCTGAGCGACCGGCCCGAGGCGCCGCGCACCAGGCCCTCCTTCCGCTCGACGGTGACGCCGGCGTAGTTGGCCACCTTCTGGTGGGCGCCGGTCAAGGCGTTGAACAGGGCGGTCTTGCCGGAGTTCGGATTGCCGACGAGGGCGATCCGTAGGGGACGCACGGCCATGTCCATCAGGCGGCCTCCCCCAGTCCGTCGGCCAGTTCGACGGTGAGTATCTCCGCCTCGTGCCGGCGCAGGGCGACGCGCATGTCGTCGACCTTCACGGCCATCGGGTTCCGGCCGAACAACCCCTCGTGGAGCACCTCTATGGCCGCGCCTTCGACGAGGCCGAGCTCAAGCAGCCGGCGTTCCACCTCGACGGCGTCGATGCCGCTCCGACCATGGTCGCCCACATGGCTGATGACGCCGCGATCGCCCGGTCGGGCCTCGCTGAGTTTGACGGTTCTGGACATGGGGCCTTCGACGGCGATTGGCAGGCGCCGAGCAACGGCGCGTTTCTGACAGTGATTATCAGGTGCGACTGGGAAGGACCAGAGGCCGGGCCGTTCCGACATGGGGGTGCGACGAGACGCGCGTCATCGTCCTCTGGCCGGGGGGCCGAGGTTGAGCGGGAGGCGTGCGGAGCGCCGGGCGCGGAGCCCGGAGGTTGGAAATGGAAATACCGTTTCGGCTTCGCGTGACGCTCCGCGTGAAGGCGCTTCCACGGGCACGGGGTTAGA
>JAEWJI010000064.1 GCA_023386645.1 Pseudomonadota bacterium | reverse complement strand
TGCCGGGGGGGCGCGCCAGCCGGGCGATCGCGTCCGGATCGCAGCCGAATTCGCGGAGCGCGTCGCGCAGCGTGATGCCGTCGGCATCGCGCGCGTCGAGCCAACCGGGCTCGTACCCTCCCGCCAGCGCGCGCGACGACGAGAACGAGGTGGGGAAGCGCACATTCTCCTCGTCGCCGAAGGCCACGACCTCGAGCGCGAAGGGCAGCGTGATCCCGGCATCGCGCAGCGCCCCGGCGACGAGGATGCCGGCGATCACGCCGAGATTGCCGTCGAAGCGCCCGCCATCCCGCACCGTGTCGATGTGGGAGGCGATCATCACGCTGGGCAGCCCGGGCTCCGCCCCCTCACGCCGCCCCTGCACCGAGCCGACCGCGTCGATGTGGGCGCTGAGCCCGACGACCTCCATCGCGCCCTTGGTCCACTCCGCCGCCTGGCGATGCGCCGGGGAGAGATAGAGCCGGGTCAGCCGGCCCGGCTCGTCGCTGAAGCGGTTGAGGCCTTCGAGCGCGGCGAAGGCACGCGCGCCGAGGACGGCGGCGGAAGGCAGGGCTTGGCTCATGGCGCGGATGATAGCGGGCCCGCCGCGCCGCTGGAAGCTCAGCGGATCAGCCGCGAGACCTCGCGGAAGCGGGGGTGATCGGCGCTGCGCAGCCACTCGAACACCACCATCTCGGTGGTGACGATCTCCGCGCCGTCGCGCGCCATCCGCTCCAGCGCGATGCGCCGGCTCTCGGGCGCGCGCGAGCCGACCGCATCGGCCACCACAACGACGCGGCGCTTCAGGCCGAGCAGGGAGAGCACGGTCTGTCCGACGCAGACATGCGCCTCGCAACCGCAGACGATCAGGTCCTCATCTGCCGAAACCGCGTTCAGGAAATCAGGCTTGCCGCAGCAGTCGAAGCTGGTCTTGGCGACGACGGGGCCGCGCCCTGCCAGCGCCGGCACGGTCTCGCCGAGCTTGGCCGGGCTCTGCTCGGTCAGCAGGGCGGGGATCTCGAGCATCGCCGCCGCCTGCATGAGCCGGTCGACGTTGCGCAGGACCGCCTCGCCCTGCGCGATGGCCGGCATCAGCCGCGCCTGCATGTCGATGACGAGGAGCCGTGACCGGGAGGCGTCGAGCAGCGGCATGGCGTCGCCTCGCTCAGAGGGCAGTGGCGAACTGGGCTTGCGTCTTCGCCCGGATCTCGTCGAGCGTCACACCTTCCGCGAGCTCGATCAGGGTCAGCCCCCCGCCGTTCTCGTCGATGGTGAACACGCCGAGATCGGTGATCACCATGTCGACCACGCCTGCGCCGGTGAGCGGCAGGTCGCAGGCGTCGAGCAGCTTCGGCGATTCCGTGCCGTCCTTGTTCCTGGCGACGTGCTCCATCACCACGACGACCTTCTTGACGCCGGCGACGAGGTCCATGGCGCCGCCCATGCCCTTCACCATCTTGCCGGGGATCATCCAGTTGGCGAGGTCGCCATTGCGCGCCACCTGCATGGCACCGAGGATGGACAGGTCGATATGCCCGCCGCGGATCATCCCGAAGGAATCGGCGGATGAGAAGAAGCTCGTCGTCGGCAGCTCGGTGATCGTCTGCTTGCCGGCGTTGATGAGGTCGGGGTCCTCGTCGCCCTCGTAGGGAAACGGGCCCATGCCGAGCATGCCGTTCTCCGACTGCAGCTGCACGCTCATCCCCTCGGGGATGTAGTTCGAGACCAGCGTCGGAATGCCGATGCCGAGATTGACGTAGTAGCCGTCACGCAATTCCTTCGCGGCGCGCGCGGCCATCTGTTCACGGGTCCAGGCCATATCGTTTCTCCTTGGCGTGCGCTCAAGCGGCAGGGCGCGGGCGGGTATTGCGGAACTCGATGCGCTTCTTAGCCGTGCCCACTTCGATGATGCGTTTGACGAAAATGCCGGGCGTATGGATGTGGTCGGGATCGAGTTCGCCGGCCGGAACCAGATGCTCGACCTCGGCCACGGTGATCTTCGCGGCCGTCGCCATCATCGGGTTGAAGTTGCGCGCGGTCTTGCGGTAGATCAGGTTACCGGCGGTATCGCCCTTCCAGGCGTGCACGATCGCGAGATCGGCGAACAGGCCGCGCTCCATGATGTACTTCTCGCCATCGAATTCCTTCACTTCCTTGCCTTCGGCGATCAGCGTGCCGACGCCGGTCTTGGTGTAGAAGGCCGGGATACCGGCGCCTCCGGCGCGGATGCGCTCGGCCAGCGTGCCCTGCGGATTGAATTCCAGTTCCAGCTCGCCGGCGAGGTATTGCTGCGCGAACAGCTTGTTTTCGCCGACATAGGACGAGATCATTTTCCTGATCTGCCGGGTCTCCAACAGGCGGCTCAGGCCGATGCCGTCGACGCCGGCATTGTTGGAAACCACCGTCAGATTCTTGACGCCGGAGTCACGGATCGCATCCGACAGGGTTTCGGCGATACCGCAGAGGCCGAAGCCGCCCGACATGATCATCATGCCGTCCTTGAGAACGCCATCGAGTGCCGATTTGGCGTCGGGATAAACCTTGTTCATGGAAATAAAACCTGATGGAGGGAACGGCCGAACGCCGGCATTATCTGGATTATTAGGCGAATTCTTCGCGGTGCGTCAATGACGCGGGGATTATGCCACCGAACTGCCCGCAGGGCGCCATGTCGGCCTTGAAAGCGTCAAGAAAACCCTTCAAGTTGTGTGGGTTGGCACAGGCTTACCGGCGCGGCACCTGCCTTGACCAACCCAACCGTTAATCAAAAAGACCGTTACGCTTGACCCGAGTTCGGTTTAATCAGATCCGGATATGTCATTGACGATGGCCCAAGGAATGAAGCGCCTGGGAATGCCGGTTGCGGCGTTGTTCGGCGCAGCTTTGATCGGTCTGATCGGCACGTCCTGGTTCCTGAACCGGGATGCGC
>JAEWJI010000025.1 GCA_023386645.1 Pseudomonadota bacterium | reverse complement strand
CCGTGGCCACCGAGGCCGGCCTGCCGATCGACGACTATCGCCGCATCGTCCAGACCGTCCAGAAGGGCGAGCGCGAGGCCCGTCAGGCCAAGAAGGAAATGGTCGAGGCCAACCTGCGCCTCGTGATCTCCATCGCCAAGAAGTACACCAACCGCGGCCTGCAGTTCCTGGACCTGATCCAGGAGGGCAACATCGGCCTGATGAAGGCGGTCGACAAGTTCGAGTACCGCCGCGGCTACAAGTTCTCGACCTACGCCACCTGGTGGATCCGTCAGGCCATCACCCGCTCGATCGCCGACCAGGCGCGGACCATCCGCATCCCGGTGCACATGATCGAGACGATCAACAAGATCGTCCGCACCAGCCGTCAGATGCTGCACGAGATCGGCCGCGAGCCGACTCCGGAAGAGCTGGCCGAAAAGCTGGCCATGCCCCTGGAGAAGGTGCGCAAGGTCCTGAAGATCGCCAAGGAGCCGATCAGCCTCGAAACGCCCATCGGCGACGAGGAAGACAGCCACCTCGGCGACTTCATCGAGGACAAGAACGCCGTCCTGCCGATCGACGCCGCCATCCAGTCGAACCTGCGCGAGACCACCACCCGCGTGCTGGCTTCGCTGACGCCGCGCGAGGAGCGGGTGCTGCGCATGCGCTTCGGCATCGGCATGAACACCGACCACACCCTGGAAGAGGTCGGCCAGCAGTTCTCGGTGACGCGCGAACGCATCCGCCAGATCGAGGCCAAGGCGCTGCGTAAGCTGAAGCACCCGAGCCGGTCGCGGAAGCTGCGGAGCTTCCTGGACAGCTGACGCTCCAGGTCCGAGGTCAGGACTGTCGTTCGACCCTGGCCCAGCCTCGGGTCCAGGCGGTGCGGACAGTATCGGGCATGGCGTCCACCAGCTGAACGCGAATGCTGTCGACGCAGTAGCGGGGATTGTTCCGCCGGTGCGCGGGCGTGACCACATCGGCGTGCAGCCGACAATATCCCCGCGCCGCAGCGAGCACGCGCTGCACCAGCAGCCGCTGGCCGCGAGCGGTGTCCATCCGCAGGTCTCCGTAGGCCACACGAGCCTGGGGGGCCGGGGCTGCGACTGCCTTGACAGGGGAGGCGGTCAGGGCGCAGGCGAGCGCCAGCGCGCCGGCGAGGGCGTGTTTCATCGTCATCTCCTCAGGTTCTGAGAGCGAAGCCCACACGGCCTCGCCGGTCACAGGAGTGCTACAAGCGTAGCGACGTGACACGTGAATTCGTGCTTAGGCGCCGCCCCGAACACGCCGCAATTGCTACAGGCGTAGCGGCTAAAGCGTGGGCCGGCACCCGCTTGCGAGGCCGAGCGCGGCCCCGGCGTCGGATCGAGCGTGGGATCAGCTCTCGAAGACCGGGGCGAAGCCGCCCCACATCATGCGCTTGCCGTCAAAGGGCATGTCCATGTCGGCGAAGGCCGGGTCGTTCTGCATGGACTCCCAGCACTTGTCGGCGGTGGCGCGGTCGGGCCAGCGCAGCCAGGAGAAGACCACGGCCTCGCCCTCCTCGAGCTTCACCGCCAGGTCGAAGCCGGTGACCTTGCCGGGAGGGATGTCTTCGCCCCAGGTCTCGACCTGTTCGAGGCAGCCGTACTTCCGGAACAGAGGCCAGGACTTGCGGGCGGACTCGATGTAGCGATCCTTGTCCGCGATCTTCACGGGGGTGAGGAAGCCGGTGATGTAGGCCATGGCGCGATCTCCTGAGCGAGGACCGAGATCAGCGATCAGCGAGGGGGCGGAGTCAAGCGGCGCCAATTCGACATGCCGATCCTTCCCTTTACGTTCGCGTCAAGATTGGGCTATGCATTGGGGTATGGCGAACGCCGACGATTTCCGCACCTATTCGATCCGCCAGCTGTGCCGTGAGTTCGGGGCGACGGCGCGGGCGCTGCGGTTCTACGAGGACAAGGGCCTGCTGACCCCCGCGCGCAAAGGCCAGACGCGGGTCTATGACGCGCGCGACCGGGCGCGGCTGAAGCTGATCCTGCGCGGCCGCCGCATCGGCTTCTCGTTGCAGGAAATCCAGTCAATGCTGGATCTCTATGACCGCAAGGATCACAACGCCCACCAGATGGCGGTGGCTCTGCGCCAGCACAAAGCCCAGATCGCGGCTCTGAAGCAGCAGCTCGAGGACATCGAAGGCGCCATCGAGACGGCCGAGGAGGCCTGCCGCTGGATGGAGGAGAAGCTGGCGGAGCACCGCCCCGACCTCCTGCCCGGCGCCGAGGAATACGCGAGCCTGATGAAGGCTCGCCTAAACGCCGACCACAACCAGCCCTTCAAAGCGAGAGCCTGATCCATGGCCTACAAGGCGCCCGTGCGGGACCTGACCTTCATCATCAACGAGGTCCTGGACATCGACCGTTACACCAACCAGCCCGGCTTCCAGGACGTATCATCCGATCTGGTCGCCCAGGTGCTGGAGGAGGCGGGCCGGTTCGCCGACGAGGTGATCGCGCCGATCAACAACCCCGGCGACAAGGAAGGTTGCCGCATCGAGGGGTCGGTGGTGACCACGCCCAAGGGGTGGAAGGAAGCCTATCACCAGATGGTCGAGGCCGGCTGGCCGTCCCTGATGATGGATCCCGCCTATGGCGGTCAGGGCATGCCCTCGGTGATCGGCTCGGCGGTCGGCCAGTTCACGGCGGGCGCCTCGGCGGCGTTTTCGATGTATCCGGGCCTAACGGCGGGCGCCTGGGCGGGCATCCATGCCAACGCCTCCGATGAGCTAAAGGCCAAGTATCTGCCCAAGATGACGACCGGCGAATGGACCGGGACCATGAACCTGACCGAGCCCCAGTGCGGCACGGACCTGGGCATGGTGCGGACCAAGGCGGTCCCGAACGGCGACGGCTCCTATTCGATCACCGGCCAGAAGATCTGGATCTCTGCCGGCGAGCATGACTTCGCCGAGAACATCATCCACACGGTGCTGGCCCGTGTCGAAGGCGCGGTTCCGGGCATCAAGGGGCTGAGCTTGTTCCTGGTGCCCAAGTTCCTGGTCAACGAGGACGGGTCGCTGGGCGAGCGCAACGGGGTGGAGTGCGCGGGCCTGGAAGAGAAGATGGGCATCCACGGCAACGCCACCTGCGTGATGGCCTATGAGAAGGCCAAGGGCTGGCTGATCGGCGAAGAAGGCCGGGGCATGAACAACATGTTCGTGGTCATGAACGAGGCGCGCCTGGGCACTGGCCTGCAGGGTCTGGCTATCGGCACGGCGGCCTATCAGGCGGCGGTGGAGTTCGCGAAGGACCGGCTGCAGGGCCGATCGCTGACTGGGCCGAAGAACCCTGACGGTCCCGCTGATCCGATCATCGTCCACCCGGACGTGCGACGGATGCTGCTGGAGGCCAAGGCCATCGTCGAAGGCGGCCAGGCCTTCATCCTGTGGACCGCGCTGCACTCTGATCTCGAGCGGTCCGAGGATGAGGCGGTCGCGACCAAGGCCAAGGATTACATGGGTCTGCTGACGCCCGTGCTGAAGGCCTATCTGACCGACAAGGGCTTCCACGCCGCGTCTCTGGCCATGCAGGTGCACGGGGGCTCAGGCTACACCGAGCACTTCCCCGCCTCGCAGTATCTGCGCGATGCGCGGATCACCATGATCTACGAGGGGACCAACGGCATCCAGGCGCTGGACCTGGTAGGCCGCAAGCTGCCGGCCAACGGCGGCCGGGCGATCATGACCTGGTTCGGCGAGATCGACGCCTTCGTCAGCGAACACGGCGGGGCGGGCGAGACGATCAAGCCCTTCGTCGATGGCCTGGCCGACGCCAAGAAGAAACTGCAGGAGGCCACCATGTGGCTGATGCAGAACGGCATGCAGAACCCGGACAACGCGGGCGCGGCCTCGACCGACTATCTGAACGTCTTCGGCCTGACCGCCATGGCCTATGTCTGGGCCCAAATGGCGATCGCGGCCCAAAAGGCGATCGACGGCGGATCGGACGACCCCTTCTACGCCAACAAGATCGCCACGGGCCGGTACTTCGTGGAGCGAATGCTGCCGGACGCCGACGCGCACCTGAAGAAGCTGAAGACCGGGTCTGACGTGCTGATGAGCGTGCCGGCGGAGGCGTTCTGACTAGCCAGAGACCCCTCTCCCGAGGGGAGAGGGAGGGGCCTGCCGTGAAGCGGTGGGAGGGTGAGGGCGTCCGGTGCTGGACGTTTCGCGCCGTAACCCCTCACCCTTTCGCGCAAGGACGATCGCTGGCGCGATCGTGCGCTCAAGCCCTCTCCCGACGGGAGAGGGATCAGTAATGCGGAGCCTCCCCATGAACGTCCTCAACGCCCCCGATCCGGTCTTCATGCGGGAAGAGGAGATCACCCTCTTCTCCGACAGCGTCGCCAAGTGGATCGATGAGCATGCGCCGCTGTCCAGGATGGCGCGGTGGATCGCCGACTCATCGGTGCCGCGCCAGCTTTGGAACGATGCGGGGGAAGCGGGGCTGCTGGGCCTGTCGATGCCCGAGGCCGACGGCGGCTTCGGCGGCGACTACCGGCACGAGGTGGTGCTGATGCGCCAGTTGGGCTGGAAGGGCGCGGACCACTTCGGCATCTCGCTGCACAACGCGATCGTGATGCCCTACATCTGGCACTACGGTAACGAGGAGCAGAAGGCGCGCTGGCTGCCCCGGCTTCAGTCCGGCGAACTGGTCGGCGCCATCGCCATGACCGAGCCGGGCGCAGGGTCGGACCTGCAGGGGGTGAAGACCACCGCCATCAGGCAGGGCGACCAGTATGTGGTCAACGGCTCCAAGACGTTCATCACCAACGGCCAGTTGGCCAACTTCATCATCGTGGTGGCCAAGACCGATCCGGCGGAGGGCGCCAAGGGCACCTCTCTGATCGTGGTGGAAACGGACGGCGCGCAAGGCTTCGAGCGCGGCCGGAACCTGCACAAGATCGGCATGGAGGCCAACGACACGTCCGAGCTGTTCTTCAACGACGTGAAGGTCCCGGGCGAGAACATCATCGGTGGCCAGGAGGGGGCCGGGTTCATCCAGCTGATGCAGCAGCTGCCGCAGGAGCGGTTGAACATCGCCGTCCAGGGGGTGGCCGCCGCCGAGCGCGGGCTGGAGGCGACGCTCGCCTACGTCAAGGAGCGCAAGGCGTTCGGCAAACGGGTGATCGACTTCCAGAACACCCAGTTCAAGCTGGCGGAGGTCAAGACCAAGCTGACGGTCGCCAAGGTGTTCGTAGACCACTGCATCGAGCGCCATCTGAAGGGAGAACTCGACGCGGCGACCGCCTCGATGGCCAAATACTGGGTCACCGACATCCAGGGCGAGACCATCGACGAGATGCTCCAGCTCTTCGGCGGCTATGGCTACATGAACGAATATCCGATCGCCCAGCTGTACAAGGACGCCCGCGTCCAGCGCATCTATGGCGGCACGAACGAGATCATGAAGCTGCTGATCGCAAGAACGCTGTAGCCGCGTCGGCCTCGTCCCAAGGCGCGGGTTGGGCGCCCGCGCACGCCGACGCGGGATCGAACTGGGCGACGGGCCACAGCTGGCCGGCCGCGTCCTGGATCAGGACCTCGGCGGCGTGATCGGACAAGGCGGCTTCCTTGGCCAGATTGACGGCGGCGGTGGCCGCCTCGGTGCAGGTGGCGAAACGGCCGATTCGGCGTCGGCCTGACAGAATGCGCCAACAGTCGTCGGCGCGGATGATGGCATAGGCGACCTGCGCCATTACGACCTCTCAACTAGCCCGACGCGTCGACTCTCGCGGGATAGTCCTTACCTGAACCTTAACCCGCCGCTACCTAAGGGCGAAAATCGTCCTTAACGCACAACCTTGGCCATTGCGGCGACAGGCGTGGCCGCGGACGCTATGGAGGGTTCATGATCCGGCTTCATGTTCGATCCGACCTGGCCGACGGCGCGCCGATCGCCCCGACGCTGGACCAGTCCCGCTACCTCACGCAGGTGATGCGCCTGAAGGCTGGTGATTCGCTGCTGGTCTTCAACGGCCGTGACGGCGAGTGGCGCGCGGTGGTGGCCGAGGTCCTGAAGAAGGGCGTGGTGCTTCGCGCCGAGGCGCGGGTGCGCGAACAGGTCTCCCCGCCGGACGTGCACCTGCTGATCGCCACGGTGAAGAAGTCAGCGCTGGAGTTCGCGGTCGAGAAGGCGACCGAACTGGGCGCCGCGCGCATCCGGCTGGTGACCACCGCCCGCACCCAGCCGCAGCACCTGAGGTTGGACCGGCTGGACGCCATCGCCGAGGAGAGCGCCGAACAGACCGGCCGCATGGACGTGCCCGAGATCGACGCGCCGGTGAAGCTTGGGCCGCTTCTGGACGAGTGGGACGTTTCGCGCCGCATCCTCTTCTGCGACGAGACCGGCGGGCCGCCGGCCATTCCAACGGTGCGCGCGGCGGGGGAGGGGCCTTGGGCCATCCTGATCGGCCCCGAGGGCGGCTTCACGCCCGAGGAACGGGACCGACTGCGGGCGATGGCCTTCACGACCGCGGTGTCGCTGGGCCCGCGCGTGCTCCGGGCCGACACCGCCGCGACGGTCGCCCTGACCCTGTGGCAGGCGGCCGTCGGCGACTGGGAACGTTAGCGGCGGCGCCGAACAGCCTCTTGAGCGTTGCGGTTCCGTCGCCCATCTAGCCGCGACAACAGGGGATGCCGAATGGCCGATCAGGAACCGCTGAGCCGAGACGATCTGATCGGCGCGATGTCGAAAGGCATCAAGCCCGCGTCCGAATGGCGGATCGGCGCCGAGCACGAGAAGTTCGGCTTCGACAAGTCGACCCTGCGCCGCCCGGCCTATGAGGGGGACAGCGGCATCCGCGCCATGCTGGAGGGACTTCAACGGTTCGGTTGGGCGCCGGTCGAAGAGGGCGGCCACGTCATCGCCTTGGAACGCAGGAACAGCGAGGGTTCTACCGCCTCCATCAGCCTGGAGCCCGGAGGGCAGTTCGAGCTGTCGGGCGCGCCGCTGAAGGACATCCACGACATCTGTTCAGAGACCGGCCAGCACCTCATGGAGGTGAAGATGGTGGCTGACGAGCTGAACCTCGGCTTCCTGGGCGCCGGCTTCGATCCGCTGTGGCGGCGCGAGGACGTGCCGGTCATGCCCAAGGGCCGCTACGACATCATGCGCGCCTATATGCCCAAGGTCGGGTCGCTGGGCCTCGATATGATGCTGCGCACCTGCACCATCCAGGCCAACCTCGACTTCGACAGCGAAGCCGACATGGTGGCGAAGTTCCGCACCTCGCTGGCGCTCCAGCCGATCGCCACGGCCCTGTTCGCCTGTTCGCCCTTCACCGAGGGCAGGCCCAACGGCTTCCTCTCGGCCCGCGCCAACGTCTGGACAGACACCGATCCGGATCGCACCGGAATGCTAGGCTTCGTCTTCGAGGACGGGTTCGGGTTCGAGCGCTATGCCGACTATGCGCTCGACACCCCGATGTATTTCGCCAAGCGCGAAGGCCGGTACGTCGATGCGTCCGGCCAGTCTTTCCGCGACTTCCTGGACGGCCGGCTGCCGGCCCTGCCGGGCGAGCGGCCGACGATCAAGGACTGGAACGACCACCTGACGACCCTCTTCCCCGAGGTGCGGCTGAAATCGTACCTGGAGATGCGCGGCGCGGACGGCGGGCCGTGGAGCCGGATCTGCGCCCTGCCGGCCCTGTGGGCGGGCGTGCTTTACGACGCGCCGTCGCTGGCCGCCGCCTGGGACCTCTGCAAGGATTGGGAAATCGCCGACCACGAGCGCCTGCGCTGCGACGTCACGCGCCTGGGGCTGAAGGCCGAGGTCGCGGGGCGCACGGTGCGGGACGTCGCCGTCGACCTGGTCGCCATCGCCCGCCAGGGGCTCAAGAACCGCGCGCGGTTCTCGGGCGGGATGGTGGACGAGCGCGGCTACCTATCGGAGCTCGAAGACATCGCTGACAGCGGAATGACCCCGGCGGACCGGCTGCTGGAGCTGTATCACGGCGACTGGCAGGGCGATGTGAGCCGCATCTATCGGGACTTCGCCTACTGAGTGTCGGCCGTCCACCGACGGCGGATCGCCATGCCCGCGCCGACCAGCAGAAGACCCAGCGTCATGGACATGATCAGGTCGCGACCAAGAGGCACCGCTGGCGGTGCAAAACTGTATGTCGGTGGACTGGCCAGCTGAACCCGCGTCCGAAAGACGAAGTCCGGAAGGCCATAGTAAAGCCCGCCGAGCACGCTCGTCGGGAAGGTATTGGCGCTACAGCCGTTGCAGTACCGCATGTCCTGATAGCCAAACTCGGCGACAGGGACCGGCGTCGACCCGAACCAATAGTCGTCCTGTCCCGCGGCGTTGAACACCGTCAGCAGATAGGTTTCGCCCGCTTCAAGCAGGATGGGGTCGATGGGAGCGTAGGCGTAGGCGCCGCTCGGCAGGGCCACGCTCTCCTGGCGAAGGATCGTCTGGGTATCGAAGTCGAACAGGGTGATCGGCCGGGTGCTGGCGGTCGGCACATTGCCGCCAAGGTCGGTGACCAGCAGGTCTTCGGTCGGGATGAAGCGATGGCCCCTCTGGCTGTTGGTCGAACCGCTGGGAGCCCCGCGCGGTCCCTGGCCGAGCGTGGTGTTCTCCGCCAGCGAGACATAGTCGAAGGTGGTCGCGGTCGAGGCGTCGGCTGCGGCCGGGTTTCCGTAGAACATGTAGATCATGCCCAGGCTGTTGGCCGGGACCGCAGGGGTGCGCACGAAGACCACCGTCGTGGCCGTGTTGATCCCGCTGGCGATGAAATAGTCCAGGAACGTAGCGCCGGAGGGCGTTGCGCCGAACCGCAGGTCGCCTCCGTCCGCCTGTAGATCGCCGGTCGCGATAAGCGCCGCGGTGTCCAGCTCGATCCTGAGCTGATAGCCCGCCGGAAGGGCGTCCGCCTGGCTGGCGATGTAGATCGGCTGGGTGTCCGACCAGCCGACGGGCTGGGCCTGCGCGGCGCAAGTCAGTCCCAGCCATAGGAAAAGTGTGACGACCAGTGTGCGCATGACATCCCCCCGTTAACGTTTACGTAACACTGTCTGGTCGGGAGGGATACACTCGTCCTAGACGCCGAGGGTTCGCGGCGTCGGCAGGCTTCACCGCCGCCGCGCCAGCGACTAGGGAGCAGGGGCTGGCCAGCGGAGCGACCCATGACCTATCCCATCCATGTCGGCGTTGGCGGCTGGACCTATGAGCCGTGGCGCGGGGCTTTTTATCCTGCCGGTCTGGCGCAGAAGCGGGAGCTGGAGTTCGCCAGCCGCGCCCTGACCTCGATCGAGATCAACGGCACCTACTATTCGACCTTCAAGCCCGACAGCTGGATGAAGTGGCGGGACGAGACGCCCGAGGGCTTCGTCTTTTCGGTCAAGGCCAGCCGCTATTGCACCAACCGCAAGGTTCTCAGCGAAATGGGCGAGAGCATGGACCGGTTCCTGGGCCAGGGGCTGACGGCGCTGGGCGAGAAATTGGGGCCAATCAACTGGCAATTCATGGGCACGAAGAAGTTCGAGCCGGAGGATTTCGAGGGCTTTCTGAAGCTGCTGCCGAAGGAACGCGACGGGGTGCAGCTACGGCACGCGCTGGAGGTCAGGAACCCCAGCTTCGAGACCCAGGCCTTCTATGATCTCGCGGCGAAACACGGCGTGGCCATCGTCTATGGCGAGGACGACGAGGAGCCGAATTGGCCGTGCATCGACCATCCGACGGCGGACTTCACCTATGCGCGGCTGATGTCCAGCCGCGAGGACGAGCCCAATGGCATGACCGACGCCGAACTCGACGCGGCGGCCGCCCGGATGAAGGCGTGGGCCGAGCGCGGCCGGGTGTTCGCTTACTTCATTGCTGGGGCGAAGGTGCGAAATCCCGCGGCCGCGCAGGCGGTTATCGCGCGACTGAAACGGTGAGAGGGCTTCCGGACGCCAGAGGCCGGCGTATAAGGTGATCGCTGGTGAGGGGGTCTTCGGTTCATGTTTCGCTGGCTTATCTCAGTCGTTGTGTTCCTGACCGGACTGGCGCTTGCGCCATCCGCCCTGGCGGCGTGCGTCTATGTGGGCGGCAACACGGTCGAGTGCTCAGGCAACAGCAACGGATCAGCTGTGATCGGCACCGTTGGGCCGGAAACATTCATCTTCGCGGATGGGGTGACGGGCAGCATCATCATCCAATCGGGGGGCGGAGCCGATACGATCGATTTCTCGCAATTCACGACGCCCGTGACGGTGGACGTCAGCGCTGCGGGGCCGCAGACGGTTGCGCCCGGATTGAGCATCTGGTGGCAGGGCTTCGATGCGCCGGGCGTCGCCTATACGATCAGGGGCGGGTCGTCGGCCGACACCCTGACCGGCGCGGGGGGCGACGACACTCTCGTAGGTGGTCCCGGAGCGGACGCCCTTAACGGCGGCGCGGGGACCGACACGCGCGGCGACCTGACGACCGCCGACTGCGCAGGCGACGTTCTGAACAGCATAGAGGCGGACCTGTGCCCACCGCCCGCGGTGCCGACGACGTCGGAATGGACCCTGATCTTGCTGGGCCTAGTCCTGGCGGGCGCGGCGATGATGGCGGTGGCGAGCCGGCGGTTCGTCTGAGAGGCTCTATCCAGGCTTGAAGCCTCGACGCGTCGGCCTAGATGAGGGCGCCGCCCGCTCAGCCCCGGACTTCTCATGCCCATCGCCACGCGCGCCTTCGCCGCGACCGCCTCTGATAAGCCCCTGACGCCCTGGAGCTTCGACCGGCGCGATCCGGGGCCTGACGACGTGGCGATCGAGATCCAATATGCTGGCGTCTGCCATTCCGACCTGCACATCGTGAAGAACGACTTCGGCCGGACGCCATATCCGATCGTGCCGGGCCACGAGATCGCGGGCGTGGTGACGGCGGTCGGCGCGGGCGTCAGCCGGTTCAAGGTCGGCGACCGCGTCGGTGTGGGGTGTATGGTCGACAGCTGCCGCCAGTGCGGACCGTGCCGGGAGGGCGAGGAGCAGTACTGCGTCCCCGGCATGACCCAGACCTACGGCTCGCGCGATCCGAAGGGCGCCGAGGTCGGGCAGACGATCACCCAAGGCGGCTATTCGACCGCCATCGTGGTGGACCAGAACTATGTGTTGCGGATACCCGACAGCCTGCCGCTGGATGCGGCCGCACCGCTGCTGTGCGCAGGCATCACCACCTATTCGCCGCTGCGCCACTGGAAGGTCGGCGCGGGATCAAGGGTGCTGGTGGTCGGCCTGGGCGGCCTCGGGCACATGGCCGTGAAGCTGGCGGCGGCCATGGGCGCCGAGGTGACGGTGCTGTCGACCTCCGACCGCAAGAAGGCCGACGCCCGCCGAATGGGGGCGGCCGGTTTCCTGATCAATTCCGACAAGACGGCCATGAAGGCCGCAGCCGAGAGCTTCGACCTGATCATCAACACCGTGTCGGCCACCCATCAGATCTCGGACCATGTCGGGCTGCTCGCCAAGGACGGGACCATGGTCATGCTCGGGCTGACCACCGAGGGGCTGCCTGTACACGCCATGGGCCTGCTGGCCCGACGTCGCAGCGTGGCGGGCTCCCTGATCGGCGGGATCCTCGAGACCCAGGAGATGCTCGACTTCTGCGGCCAGCACGGCATCGCCTGCGATATCGAACTGATCGCCCCGGAACGCATCAACGAGGCCTATGAGCGGATGGAGCGGTCCGACGTCCGCTACCGGTTCGTGCTGGACATGCAGCAACTGGCGGCGTGCGCCCTATCCCCTCGGCCGAAGTAAGTCCCTACGCCCGCCCCGCCTGGCTGGACAGCCGCCCAGCCTCGACCCCCAGGCCGGCGAGGGCGCGGGTCCATTTGGTCGCGTGGTCCTGGTCGAAGATCAGGTCCAGGTCGGGCTCGGCGGTCAGCCAGACGTTCTCCGCCAGTTCGTCCTCGAGCTGCCCGTCGCCCCAACCGGCGTAGCCCAGCAGAAGCACTGCCTGGCGCGGACCTCGCACCGGATCGGTCATGGCCAGCAGGGCCTCGCGCGTGCCGGTCATGGCCAGTCCCTCGCCGAACGGCAGGGTCGCGTCGCTGCTGGCCCAGTCGTCGGTGTGCAGGACGAAGCCGCGCTCCCGCTCGACCGGTCCGCCCATCAGCACCGGCCGGCCGGCGCCGCCCACGACGCCCTCGATTTCCAGCTTCTCGAGCACCGCCTGCAAATCGACGCCTGGCGCGGGCCGATCCAGCCTCAGGCCCATCGCATGGTCCGGTCCATGCGCGCAGATCAGGATGACGGCATGCTCGAAGCGCGGATCGCCGATGCCGGGCATGGCCACCAACAGGCGGCCGACCAGAGACTGGAACGCGTGCATGGCTCCATGATCGGGTGCGGGCCGACCGGGCGCAAGCCTTGGCGGCCGCCTTCGGCATTGGCTCGCGCTCCGCTCGCGCCTATGTGACCGACAGCCGCCCGCCGGGCGGGCCCAGACACCGGAGAGCCCCATGACCCTCGCCGTCGGCGATCGCATCCCGTCCGCCAACCTGCTCAAGGCCACGGCCGAAGGCCCGCGTCCCACCAGCACCGAAGAGGTCTTCAACGGCAAGACCGTTGCCCTGTTCGCCGTGCCGGGCGCCTTCACCCCAACTTGCTCGGCCCGCCACCTGCCTGGCTACATCGACAACCTGCCCACGCTTCGCGAGAAGGGCGTCGACACCGTCGCCTGCGTCTCGGTCAACGACGCCTTCGTCATGGGCGCCTGGGGCCGCGAGGCGGGTGTTGAGGGCGAGGACATCCTGATGCTGGCCGACGGCAACGGCGACTTCACCCGCGCCATGGGCCTTTCGATGGACGCCAAGGGTTTCGGCATGGGCGAGCGCTCGCAGCGCTATTCGGCCCTGGTTCGCGACGGGGTGATCGAGCAGCTCAACATCGAACAGGGCGGCGAGTTCAAGGTCTCCTCGGCCGAACACCTGCTGGGGCAGCTATAAGGGCGCTATCGCGCGACGCGATCGCGCGCTTCTTGAGCGCGAGGCGCCAACCTTGACCACCGACCTCTTCACCCCGGAGCAGCGCAGCGCCGTCATGCGCCGGGTGAAGGGGCGCGACACCTCGCCGGAGCTTCGGGTCCGGCGTGTGCTGCGCGCGGCGGGGGTCGGCTACCGGCTGGGCGGCTCGGGGCTGCCCGGCCGGCCCGATCTGGTGATGAAGGGGCGCAGGCTGGCGGTCTTCGTGCACGGCTGCTTCTGGCACGGCCACGACTGTCCGCGCGGCTCGCGCCAGCCCAAGGCCAACGCCGCCTACTGGATCGCCAAGATCCAGCGCAACCGCGAGCGTGACGACCGCAACCGCCGCGACCTCCAGGCCTCGGGCTGGCGGGTGCTGGAGGTATGGGAATGCGCGCTCAGACGGCCGGATTTCGACGCGGCCCTGGTCGACGCGGTTCTGGGTCAGGCGGCGGCGCTCTCCGCGGCCTCTCCATCCTCGGAGCCGCCCGAAAGCACGTGCGACAGCGCTCCCAGCAGCGCCGGCGGCGTCAGCGGCTTGGAGACGAAATAGGTCATGCCGGCGGCCATGCAGGCCGCGATGTCCTCGGGCTGGCTGTCGGCCGTCACGGCGATCACCGGCGCGTCGGCGTTGGGCCCGCCGCCGGCCCGCAGCCGGCGCGTGGTCTCGCGCCCATCGAGCTCCGGCATCCGGACGTCCATGAAGATGACGTCGAAGGCCGTGGCCTGGGCGATCGCCAGCGCCTCCAGCCCGTCCGCCGCCGCGGTCGTCTCGCAGCCGAGTGGCGTCAGGATCAGCTCGATGGCGCGGCGGTTGATGGCGTGGTCGTCGACCACAAGCACCCGCAGCGGCCGGCCCTCGTCCGTGTCGTCCGCCGCTGCTTCCACCTGGGCGAGCTCGGGCGTCGATTCGATCCGCTCGGAGGTCTCCGAGGCGAACACCTCGCCGATCGTCTCCTCCAGCTCGGAAGCGGCCGGTTGCGGGGCGACCGGAAGCGGTTCGCGCCGCACCGGAGCCGAGCTCAGCGCCCGGGCGATGGCTCCGCGATCCTCGTCGGAGACCCCGCGGCCCAAGGGCGCCGCCGCCTCGGCGCGCGGCAGGGTCAGGGACAGGGTGAAGGCCGCGCCCTCTCCAGGGCGGCTCCGAGCCAGCAGACGCCCGCCCATCAGCTGGGCGAGGTGACGGCTGATGGCCAGCCCGAGGCCGCTGCCGCCGTGCCGCGCGCTGACGCCGTCCTCCAGCTGGTCGAATGGGGTGAACAGGCGGGTCATCTGCTCAGGCGTCATGCCCGGCCCGGTGTCCGACACCTCGATCAGGAGCGCCTGGCGACCCGTCTCGTCCGGCCAGGAGCGCAGGCGCACGGTGATCGCCCCGTCCTGGGTGAACTTCATGGCGTTGGAGATCAGGTTGTTCAGCACCTGCCGCAGGCGCATCGGGTCGCCGACCAGGGCCTGCGGCAGGGCGCGCGAGCCCTCGATCCGCAGCTTGAGGCCCTTGGCGTCGGCCGGGCCCTGCCACAGCCGCAGGGTCTGGGCCAGCAGGGCGCGGGGATCGAACGGGACGGCCTCGACGGTCATACGTCCGGCGTCCAGCTTGGAGTGGTCCAGCAGGTCGTCGAGCAGGGCCTTCATCATCAGGCCCGCGTCCGTGATCAGGGCTGCGGTCGAACGCGCCTGGGCGTCGCCTTTCTCCAGTTCAGCCGCGCCGGTCAGGATGGCGCCGATCGGCGTGCGCAGGTCGTGGGCTACGGCGGCCAGGAAGCCGCTGCGGTTGGCCGCAACCCGTTCCGCCTCGGCCCGCTCGCGCTCGGCCTGGAGACGGGCCCGGGTCTCGGCGACCATGCCATTGTTCATTCGCTGCCAGGTGTGCAGGCAGAAGGTCATGAAGACCACGGCCGATGCGCCAGCCGCCACGACATAGGCGTGATCCGCTCCCCAGCGGTTCAGGAAAAATGGGATCAGCGCCAGATAGGCGGCGTGGGGGATCATCGTGCAGGTCAGGACGATCGCAGAGCGCGGCGCGTTGACCATCGAATAGACGGCGGCGGCCGTCAGCATGATGGCGGCGCAGACACCGCCGGTCGGCCCGCCGTTCAGCCACAGGGGGATCGACAGACTGCCGTAGAAGGCCGTGTTGGCGAACAGGATCGAGCAGCCCAGAAGGCTGCGCCACCGCCCCATGTCCTCCCGGCCCTGTCGGGTGATCGGCTCGAACGTCCAAGCCTCGATCAGCTGGATCAGCACATAGCCGACAAGCCATGTCAGGCTGACGTTCCAACCCAGCAGGGGCGCGACCACGAGTGCGCTGGCGACCCCGACGCCCGTCCGCTGGACAAGCGCGCTCCTGCGCTGACGCGCGGCGATCGCCCAGTTGCTCCGTCGGTCGAGATACGCTTGCGGCATCGGATTCCCCAAGCGGCCAGACGCACCGCTCGACCCTCTCAATGCCACGGCTGGGCTAACGCTTGGTCAATGCGGGCGACCGACGGCCGACATAAGGCTGGTGAAGCCGTTCGCCTTCAGCAGACCTGCGAGGTCTCGCTTGATCCGCTCGACCAGCCCGGGGCCCTCGTAGACCAGGGCCGAATAGATCTGAACGGCGCAGGCTCCGGCGCGAATTCGGGCGTAGGCCTCTTCACCGCTGTCGATCCCGCCCGCCGCGATCAAGGGCAGTCGTCCCGCCGAGGCCTGGGCCGCGGCCTTCAGCGCCGCCATGGCTCTGAATTTCAGGGGGGCGCCCGACAGGCCGCCGGTCTTCCCGGCGTGCGGCGACCTCAGGTCGGGGGGGCGGTCCAGCGTGGTGTTCGACACGATCAGGCCGTCGAGCCCATGAGCCAGCACGGCCTCGACGATCTCGGCGACGGCCTCTGGCTCCAGGTCCGGCGCGATCTTCAGCAGCACCGGCGCGTCCTTCGGCCGCGCTTTGGCCACCCGCGACAGCAGCTCCTCCAGCGCCTCGGCGTCCTGAAGCGCCCGCAAACCCGGCGTGTTCGGCGAGGAGATGTTGATCGTGAAATAGTCCGCCAGCCCGGCCAGCCGCGTCAGGCCGGTCACATAGTCGGCCGCCCGGTCCTCCGCGTCCTTGTTAGCGCCCAGATTGGCTCCGAGGACCACGCCCGAGGGACGCCGCTCCAGTCGTCGCGCGAAGGCCTCGAGCCCGGCGTTGTTGAAACCCATGCGGTTGATCACCGCCCGGTCCTCGTTGAGGCGAAACAGGCGGGGACGCGGATTGCCGGGCTGGGGCAAAGGCGTCACCGAGCCGCATTCCAGGAAGCCGAACCCCATCCGGGACAGGCCGCCCAGCGCTTCCGCGTTCTTGTCCAGCCCCGCCGCCAGCCCCACCGGATTGGGCAGAACCAATTGCCCGATATGGGTCTGGAGGATTGGGTCGTCCGACCGCTTCCGTCCCGGATGCAGTCCCGCCGCCTTCAGGGCCAGGCCGTGCGCGGTCTCGGGATCGAGCCGGCGCAGCAGGGCCGCCCCCAGGTTCGCCACGCTCATGCCGAGGCCGCCACCGGACCGATCGACATCGCACCGTCCTCGGACACCGCCAGCGCCCGATCCTCGATCACCGCCCCGACCGGCAGGTCGCCGTGGATGTGGGGAAAGAGCTGTCCGCCCCGCGACGGCTCCCAGACCACGCTGTCGCCCAACCGACCCAGATCCACCGTCAGCAGGCGGAGCGCCGCCTGACCGGCGTAATGCCGGGCCGCCGTTTCCGCCAGTTGCGCCCCGGTCGACAGGTGGATGTAGCCGTCGCGCTGATCCACCTCGGAGCCGCGAAACACGCCGGCGTCCAGGGCGGCGCGCCAGGCCTCTTCGCCCAGGATCTTGTAGGCGACGCCGTCCCGGTTCACGCCTCGGCCCCGCGCGGAATCAGGAAGCCGTCGTAGGCGCAGCGGCCGGCCTGATCCACCTCGAACACAGCCGCCGCCGCCGTCGGAAAGCCCGAAGACAGCCGATCCAGAACGGCAGGCGAGGCCGCGCATTCATTCAGCAGATCGACGGCCAGCTGATGGACGCCCGGATTGTGCGCCATCACCAGCAGGCAGCCAGCCTCCTCTTCCGCGTCCTCGACGTAGCGGCGCAGGGTGTCGGCGCTGGCGTTATAGAGTTCGGGCAGGATGCGCACCTCGGCGTCGCCGATCGCCTCCTCGATCTTCTCCCAGGTCTGGCGCGTGCGCACCGCCGACGACACCAGGGCGACATCCGGGCGCAGGCGGTTCTCCACCAGCATCCGGGCCATGGCCGCCGCCTCGGCCTGGCCGCGGGGGCTCAGGGTGCGCTCACGGTCGCCGGAGCCGGGCGCGGCGAGTTCCGCTTCGGCGTGGCGCATCAGGATCAGGCGGTGCATGCGGCCGCTTTAGGGGCGTTCGCGCGCGGCGCCCAGACCGGCCGGTCCCTGGCGCGTCGCGGCTTGGGGCTGAAGCGCGGGCTCGACCACCCGCTCGGTCGCCCCGCTGGGCCGGATGCGGGCGTAGGCCTGCCGCGTGGCCTCCAGCAGGATCAGGCCGGCGGTCCCCGGGGCAATCCGCCGGGCCACCTGCTCGATCCCGTCGGCCCAGCCCAGCAGCGGCCCCCACGGAGGGGTGTAGAGGGTCTGGGACCAGGCCGTGGGCTCCAGCCCCACCGACCGCACCAACCGCTCCAGCTGGCCGCGCGTGAACGGCCGGCCGTGCCCGAAGGGAGTCGTCTCGGCCCGGGCCCACATGCCTCCCCGCGCGGCCGCCGCCAGGATGATCCGACCGGCCGGAGCCATGGCCCGGACCGCCTCGGTCAGCAGGGCGGTCGCGTCGTCCGCCTCTTCCAGGGCATGGACCAACAGAACCCGGTCGAAGGCCCCCGCCTGGAACGGCAGGCGACGATCATCGACCAGCAGGGTCCGATTCTTCCCGACCGTCGGCCAGAGCTCAACCCCCTGCCCCGAGGGCATGGCCGCTACCACGCGCCGGGCTCCGACGAAGGCGTCGAGCCACGGGGTGGCGTAGCCCAGACCCAGGATGTCACAGCCGTTGGCCTCGCCCCAGGCATCTTCCAGCCGCGCGGCCAGCAGCCGTCGCGCCAGCGCGCCGGCCGGCTCGCCATAGAAGGTGCGGAGGTCCTCGATGCTGCGCCGCATCCTGCTAGGATAGCGCGATGACCCTTTCGGTTCACCTCTTCCCCTGTCTCGCCGACAACTACGGTTTCCTGATCCGCGACGAGGCCACGGGCCGCACCGCCGCCGTGGATACGCCCGATGCGGACCGCATCCTTCAGGAGATGGCGCGACTGGGCTGGGACCGGCTGGACCTGATCCTCAACACCCATTGGCACCCGGATCATACCCAGGGGAATGTCCGGCTGCAGGCCGAGACCGGCTGCCGCATCCTGGGCCCGGAGGAGGTCCTGCGGGTCGCCCCGCTGGACCAGGTGCTCAAGGAAGGCGACACGGTCGAACTCGGGGAAGCCCGCTTCGAGGTGATCGAAACGCCCGGCCACACCCTCGGCCACATCGTCTATCGGGCACCGGTCGACGCCATCGCCTTCACCGGGGACACCCTGTTCACCCTGGGCTGCGGCCGCCTGTTCGAAGGCACGCCGGAGCAGATGTGGCGGAGCCTGCGTCGGATCGCCGCCTGGCCGGACGGCACGGTCCTGTACGGCGCCCACGAATACACGGCCGGCAACGCGCGCTTCATGCTCAGCCTGGACGACCGCCCCGAGACCGCCGCCCACGCCCGGGACGTCTTCGAACAGCGCGAGCGCGGAGAGCCGACCGTACCGACGACCCTGTCGGTCGAGCGGGCCTTCAACCCCTTCCTGAGGGCGGCGACCGCCGAGGCCTTCGCCGAGGTTCGCGCCGCCAAGGACGCCTTTCGGGGCTGAGCGTCAGTCCGCCGAGGCGACGGCCTGGATCACCCGGGCGGACGAGGGCCGTCCGCCGGAGATCGCTGGATTGACCGCGATCCTGAGCTCGCCCCGCACATAGGTGACCTGCGGGCGCGGGCCCTCGCTGATGCTGATGCTGCGCAGGCGCTCCAGCTGGCCCCGGGTCGTGGGCGAACGCGCCATCCGCACCACCGCCTCGGTGGTGATGATCAGGGCCTCCACGCTCAGCGCCTCGGAGTCCGACCCGGTGTCCACCTCGATATAGACCAGGCGCCCGAGGGCCCGGCTGATCTGGCTGCTGGAGCGGGCGATCAGGTTGAACAGCTGCACCGGCCCCAGCCTGGGCGGCGCCAGATCGGGCGCCGGCCCGGTCATGGATGCTGGGGAGCCGGCGGGCGCCCGGGTGGTGAACAGGGTGATCGAGCCTGACGGCGTGACCCGCAGGATCTGAGCCCCGGCGTCGTTCCTGTAGATGGTGTCCCCCCGCGGCGCGGGCGACGGCCGCAGCAGCCAAGTTTCCTGACGGCGCTCGAAGCGGAAAAGCGGGGTGTCGCCCGACCGGCCGACGAAAAAGGCCTCGCCGCTCTCGGACTCATACCGGCCCGGCGGCAGGAGATTGAAGGCGGGGCCCTGGTCCCTCAGCGTCCGGCTCTGCTCGGCCTGGGCGTTGCCCCGAACCTGGGCGTCGGCGTCCGTAACCGACATGAGCGTGGCCGCGGCCACGACGGCGAACGCCGTCAGGGCCGGCGCGGACATCATCGTCCCCGTGCCGTCACGCCTGAAAACCATGTTCCTGTCGTGCCTACCCCGCACGGCGGATTTTAGGCAGGTCGCAGACCTAGCCGACCAGGTACTGGCCGCCGTTCAGCGACAGGGTGCAGCCCGTGACATATCCGGCACGTTCCCCTGCTAGCCAGGACACCATGTCAGCGATCTCCTCGCCCTTGCCCAGTCGGCCGACGGGGATCTGGGCGATGATCGAGTCCAGCACCTTCTGGTCCATGGCCCCCACCATCTCGGTGTCGATGTAGCCGGGCGCGATGCAGTTGACGGTCACGCCCTTGCGCGCGTTCTCCAGCGCCAGGGCCTTGGTGAAGCCGATCATCCCTGCCTTGGCGGCGGAGTAGTTGGTCTGGCCGATCTGGCCCTTCTGGCCGTTGATTGAGGAGATGTTGACGATCCGGCCGAAACCCCGATCACGCATGCCGTTGATTACCTGGCGCGTCATGTTGAAGACGCTGTCCATGTTCACCCGGATGACGTCCGACCACTGGTCGGCGCTCATCTTGTGGAAGAAGCCGTCCCGAGTGATCCCCGCGTTGTTGATCAGTACGTCGATCGGACCCAGCCGACCCTCGACCTCGGCCACGGCGCGCTGGCAGTCCTCGAACGAGCCGACATTGCCCTTGACCACCATGACGCCCAGCTCGCGCGCGGTCGCCTCCGCCGCCTCGGCATTGCCGGAGTAGCCGGCGGCGACTTCCATCCCGTCTTCCTTGAGCCGCTGGACGATCGCCTTGCCGATGCCGCGGGTGCCGCCCGTAACCAATGCTACGCTAGCCATGAAGCGCTTCCCTTGTTCCCAGATGGGCGACCTCTGCCGGGCCGCCTCGTAAGGTTACGCTTTAACCGGTGCGGGGTTGCGACAGCAACATGATCGCTTCTTCGCCGGGAGCGATCCTCCTCTCAACCCTTGAATCCACACGAGGTCCTACGTCCTCTGCGCGTAGCCCAGCCGCTGGTTGAGCTTGTCGATGAGGTCGATCGCGGTGTCGGCGATGACGGAGCCGGGCGGGTAGACGGCGGCGACGCCGGCGTCGAGCAGCGGCTGGACGTCGGCGGGCGGGATGACGCCGCCGACCACGACCATGATGTCCTCGCGGCCCAGCTTCTTGAGCTCGGCGATCAGCTGGGGGGCAAGGGTCAGGTGACCGGCTGCGAGGGACGACGCGCCGACGGCGTGGACGCCCTTCTCGACCGCCTCGCGGGCCGCCTCCTCGGGCGTCTGGAACAGGGCGCCGGCCGTGGCGTCGAGGCCCAGGTCTCCGTAGGCGGTGGCGATGACCTTCTGGCCTCGGTCGTGACCGTCCTGGCCCAGCTTGGCGATCAGGATGCGGGGCGGACCGCCGTCGTTCTCGATGAAGGCGGCGACCATGTCGCGGGCGCGGGTGACCCTGGGGTCTGCTCCGGCCTCGCGGGCATATACGCCGGATACGGTCTTCACCGAAGCGACGTGACGGCCGAAGGCCGCCTCCAGGGCGTCGGAGATTTCGCCGACGGTGGCGTGGGCGCGCGCGGCCTGGACCGACAGTTCCAGCAGGTTGGCGTTTCCGCGCGCGCCGTTGGTCAGGGCCTCGAGCGCAGCCTGGGTCGCCGGCTCGTCGCGCTCGGCGCGGAGCCGTTGCAGTTTTTCGATCTGGCGGGCGCGGACCTCGGCGTTGTCGACCTTGAGCACCGGGATGTCGTCGGCCATGTCGGACAGGTAGCGGTTGACGCCGACCACGGTCTGCTGGCCGGTGTCGATCCGCGCCTGGGTGCGGGCGGCGGCTTCCTCGATGCGCAGCTTGGGGACCCCGGCCTCGATCGCGCGAGCCATGCCGCCCAGGGCCTCGACCTCGGCCATGTGGGCGCGCGCCCGCTCGGCCAGTTCGTGGGTCAGACGCTCGACGTACCAGCTGCCGCCCCAGGGATCGATGACGCCGGTCATGCCGGTCTCGTGCTGGAGCAGCAGCTGGGTGTTGCGCGCGATCCGGGCGGAGAAGTCGGTGGGGAGGGCCAGGGCCTCGTCCAGTGAGTTGGTGTGCAGCGACTGCGTCTGGCCGCCGGCCGCCGCCATGGCCTCGACCATGGTGCGCGACACGTTGTTGAACACGTCCTGGGCCGCCAGCGACCAGCCGGAGGTCTGGCAATGGGCGCGCAGGGACAGGGATCGAGGGTCCTTGGGCGAGAACCGCTTCTGGACCTCCTCGGCCCACAGGAGGCGACCCGCGCGCAGCTTGGCCACCTCCATGAAATAGTTCATGCCGATGGCCCAGAAGAAGCTGAGGCGCGGCGCGAAGCGGTCGACGTCCAGGCCGGATTCGACGCCGGCGCGGATGTATTCCAGCCCGTCGGCCAGGGTGTAGGCCAACTCCAGGTCGGCCGAGGCTCCGGCCTCCTGCATGTGGTAGCCGGAGATGGAGATGGAGTTGAAGCGCGGGGTCTCCTGGGCGGTCCAGGCGAAGATGTCCGACACGATCCGCATGCTGGGCGCCGGCGGATAGATGTAGGTGTTGCGGACCATGAACTCCTTGAGGATGTCGTTCTGGATGGTCCCGGTCAGGGCCTTGTGCTCGACGCCCTGCTCCTCGGCGGCGACGACGTAGAGGGCCAGGATCGGCAGGACCGCGCCGTTCATGGTCATCGAGACGGACATCTGGTCCAGCGGGATGCCGTCGAACAGGGTCCGCATGTCCAGGATGGAGTCGATCGCCACCCCCGCCATGCCGACATCGCCGGCGACGCGCGAATGATCGGAATCGTAGCCCCGGTGGGTGGCCAGGTCGAAGGCGATGCTGAGCCCCTTCTGACCGGCCGCCAGGTTGCGGCGATAGAAGGCGTTCGACGCCTCGGCGGTCGAGAAGCCGGCGTACTGGCGGACGGTCCAGGGGTTGGACGCATACATGGTGGGGTAGGGGCCCCGGACATAGGGCGCGATACCGGGCAGGCCGTGGACGAAATCCAGGCCGTCGAGTGCGGCGGCGTCATAGGCGGGCGCGACCTCGATCCCCTCGGGTGTGGTCCAGGACGCGCGGACTAGGCCGCGGCCGGTCGGGGACGTGTCGAGCGAGACCTTGGTGAAGTCGGGGAAGCTCATCGGCTGGCCTCCCGGGTCTCGAAGGGCGTCGACAGGTGGATGGGCTTCAAAGGCGTGCAGACGTCGCCGGTCCAGTCGGCGGAGGGCGGGGAGGCGGGCGCGGGCTCGGCGGTGGCCAGTCGGGGTTCGGGATCGACGAACCGGGTGACGCCCACGATCTGGCGCTCGCCGCGTTCCAGCGCGGCCTCGAGGGCGGACCGAGCACGTTCGACACGGGGCTGGATCAGGTCACCGCGCAGGGCCTCGATCACGCCGCCCTCGGCCTCGATCATCTGAAACTCGGCCCAGGCGGCCTGGGCCAGATCCCGCGTGCGGTGGTCGAGATGCCAGCTGCCGGCGGCGGGATCGTCCACGCGGCCGAGGGCGGCTTCCTCCATCAGGACCAGCTGGGTGTTGCGGGCCTGGCGGCGCGCGAAGGCGTCCGGCACCCCTTGCACGCGGGTGAAGCCATCGAGCACGATGGCGTCTGCGCCGCCCACGGCGCCGGCGAATCCGGCGGCGGTGAGCCTGAGCAGGTTCGGCCAGGGATCGCGGACCGACAGCATCCGGCGCGAGGACCGGGCCTCGATCACCGCCGGCGTCTCGACTCCGAAGGCGCCGCAGATCGAGCGCCAGATCAGGCGTAGCGCCCGGACCTTGGCCAGGCCGTCGAGGTATTCCTGATCGACCGCGAGGCAGAGCACCGTGCCCTGGAGCGCCCGTTCGACATCGAGCCCTGCGGCGACCGCCGCCCGCGTCAGGGCGACGGCCGACGCGGCGGTGAAGGCCAGCTCCTGGGCGATGGAGCCGCCGGCCTCGTGCACCACCCGGCCCGAGGCCAGGAACAGGGTCGCCTCCGGATAGGCGTCCGCATGGCGCGCGGCCGTGTTGGCCGCGAGCTCCAGATGATCAGCCAGGGTGCGGGGGGCGGCGCCGGCCTCGGCGAAGGCTGAGACGGGGTCCAGATGGAACATCAGTCGCGCGCGCGGCGAGCCCTTGGCCGCGACCGCCAGGGCGTTGGCGGCCTCCGGCCCCGCGAACCCGGCGTCCAGTCCCACGGCCGCCATCTCCAGCGCCACGCCGTCAAGCGCGCGCCCAAGCGGCTCGCTGTCTTCCAGGACCGCGCCCCTCAGCAGAACGGAGGCGGCCCCGCCTCGCAGGTCGGCCAGCACGGCCGTGTTGACCGCAGCGGGTTCGTCGCCCTCGATCAGACCGCGCGGGTCCCAGGCGCGGCCGTCGGCGTCGGACGGGCGCGGGGCGAAGACCGGCTCCACCCCGGTGGCCGCCGCGTACAGCGGCCGCACCACCAGCCCGTCGGCGTCCATCCGCACCAGGCTCTCCAGCGGACGGTCCTTCAGCGCCTTCTCGGCCAAGGCGCGCCAGTCGTCGGGCGAGGGGGTGGGGAAGGACAGGGACAAAAGGGGACCTCCGCGATGGGTCCCTCTAATGCGACCGCCGGACGCGCGGGTCCAGCGGGGAAGCGCGCGACCTCAGGGCCCGCCGGCCACCGCGCCGACCACGGCCATGGCCAGAGCTTCCAGATCGACCACGCCCTCGACCCTCAGACCGTTCTCAACCTCCGACGTGGTGACCTCGCCGAGCTCGGCCTGACGCCGAAGCTCCTCGCGCATCGCCTCCATGACCTGGGCTTCCATGTCCATGAGAACCTCCTCAGCCGCGCCGTCGGCCGAGCAGCGGCAGGCCGAACAGCAGAGGCAGGAAGAAAAAGATGAAATGACCGCCGGTCGCGTACCAGACCGCTACGCTGACCAGGACGGCGACCAGCGCGACCACCAGCATGGTGAGCGCGCGCATCAGCGACCCTTCAGATGCCGCTCCACCTCATCGGCCTGGTCGCCCACCTGGCCCACGGCCTCGCGCAGCTGTTCGGGCGTGACGCCGAACTTGGCGGCCCAGTCGCGGACCTCGTAGTCCTCCGACAGGCTGATGCGGGTGCGGTCCTGGCCGCCGGACTTGGACTTGTCGTCGCTCATGATGGCTCTCCTTTCCTCACGGAGCGGAATCGCCGACGCGCCAAGCCGTTCCCGCGAAGAAGGGCGGCGCTCCCTAAAAGGCCGCGAACAGGCTCAGGACCAGCTCGCCGTCGTCCACATCGGTGTCAATCCATTCGGCGCCGGCGGTGACGGGGCCGACCGGAAGGAAGGCCCCCGCCCTCCAGTCGGTCTTGCCGCCGGGGGCCCAGGCTCCGTCCTCATGGCCGACCGAGGCGGACAGGCTTATCGGCCAAGCCTCGGGAGCATAGTCGAGTCCGGCCCAGACGTAGCGATTGTCCTCGTCATCCAGAGCCGACTGCTCCGGGGCCCAGGCCGCGCCCACGGTCCAGGTCGCGGGGCCGATTGATCGGCTCGCCTGGACCGGGATCTCGAAGGCGTTCACGTCCGAGCCGTCGGGATACTGATAGGTCGAGACAGCCACGTCGAAGTCGAACCCGGCCGCCGAACTCGCCCACCCGGCGGTAAGGGTGAGCTCGATCTTCGCCCCATCGCCGTCGGCGTCCAGACCGTATTCCTCGATCGAGGAAACCCAGGCGTCGCCGTAGAAGCCGGAAGCATGGGACGCCGTCAGGCCGCCCTGAACCGCCGGATCGCCGCCGGAAAGGGACAGGCCCCTGAACCGATAATCAGAGACTGTTCCGATCGTCCCCTCGATGGTCCAGGAGGGCCCGGCGCCCTCGGCGTCCTGGGCCAGGGCAAGCCCCGGGCACAAGGCCAGGCAGGAGACGAAAAGACGAAGCGGTATGGGCGGCATGAGACGGTTCCCGATAGGAACCAAGACTTCGCGCGTTTTAGATTAAGGCATGGTTCGCAAGAGGTTTTTGCGGATTAACCTCACGCGGTCACGTCCCCTTAGCGCGATGCGGCTTATCGGTTCAGTGGTGAAGCTGGGCCCGATCGCCGTCACCGGAGAGATGCCGCGCATGAAGGCGGCGGCCGCCGCCGTGTTGGCCGTGGTTTGCCTAGGCGTGGCTCTGATCCTGGCCTTCGTCGGCCGTGCGATCGACGCCGACGAGGTCCGGCGGGAGGAGCGACTGGTGGAGCGTCGCCAGGAACGGATGCTCGACGCCTTGGTGGAGGATATCACCTCCGCCGCCATCTGGAACGAGGCCGTGACCGCCTTCAGCGGACCCGAACCGGACCTCGAATGGACCCAGATCAACTTCGGCGACTATTACGCCGACTATATGGATCACGCGGTGACCCTGACCTACGCTCCGGGCGGTCGGCTGGTTCAGGCATCGCGGGACAGCGAAGTCGTCAGCCCCGACAATGAGCGGGCCCTGGTCGCGGCGGTGCGACCTCTTGTCGAACAGGTTCGGCGTCGGGCCGCAGCCCGCCCGGCGGCCGCCGTCGCCTTCGAAGGCGTTGCAACGGCCAACGCGATTGTCGCGGCGGACGGCGCGCTCTACCTCGTCGCCGCCTCGACCGTCGTGCCGGAAGACACAAGCCTGTCGCGTCTGCCGCAGGATCCGATCGTGGTCTCAGCCAAGCCGCTCGCCGCCCTGGTGGACTCGGTTGAAGCGGACCTGGCCCTGAAGGACGCCGCCCTGACCCCGGCGCCCGGCTCCGCCTCGGTTCCGATCCGGACGCTTTCGGGAGAGGCGGCGGGCTATCTCAGTTGGACGCCCGCACGACCGGGCCGGAGCATTCTGGTCAGCGCCGGGCCGCTGCTGCTGGCCCTGATGCTGGTTCTGGGGATCGCCGCCGCGCTGCTATGGCGCCGGATCGCCGCGAACGTGCGTCGACTGTCGGCCAGCGAAAAGGCGCTGGGTCAGGCCCTCGAGCGGGCCGAGGCGGCGAACGTGGCCAAGTCTCGCTTCCTGTCCAACGTCAGCCATGAACTGCGCACGCCCCTGAACGGCGTTCTGGGCATGGCCGAGGTGCTGGCCATGGGCGACCTCAGCGAGGTGCAGCGCCTACGCTTGCAGGTCCTGAAGGAGTCAGGCCAGACGCTGGCGGGCCTGATCGAACAGTTGCTGGACGTGGTTCGCCTTGAGCGGGAGGCCCCCGAGATGGCAAGCGCGCCGTTCGAGCCCGGCGTTTTGATCGCCAACCTGGTTGAAGAAATCCGGCCGGCGGCTTCAGCCAAGCGGCTAAGGGTGGTGGCGGACCCCCGAGCGCCGGGCCGGTGGCTGGGAGACGCCGAACACATCCAGAAGGTGCTGCGTTGTCTGACCTCCAACGCGGTGACGTTCACGCCGGCGGGCTCCATTCGGCTCCGTGTCGCCCCGGCGGCGGACGGGTTGGTCTTTGTGGTGGAGGATACGGGCGTGGGGATAAGCCCCGATATGATCGGAAGCCTCCTGAAGCCTTTCACGCAAGCGGACGACTCTTCCACCCGCCGCGTCGGCGGCGCTGGCCTCGGGCTCACCATCTCCCATCGCCTCACCCAGGCCATGGGCGGTCGCATCGAAATCGAGAGCCAGGAAGGCCTGGGCACGACGGTTCGCGTCTTCTTGCCGTTGGCTCGCGAAGCCGAGGACGCGCAAACATTGGCCGCGTGACGATCCCAGGGCGGAGCAAGAGAAAGGGCCCGGACGGCGTGTCCGGGCCCTCGGTCGTCTTCAGGCCGTGATTCGGCTCAGCCCATCGACGCCTTGATCTGCTGGGCCTTCTGCAGGTGGGCTTCGATCTTGGGGATGGTCATCCGGGCGTGTTCGGCCAGCTGCGGGGCCTCAGTGTTGTCGGCGAAGCCGCGCAGCAGGGTCAGGGCTTCCTGGTGGGCGGCGATCTGCTGGTCGACATAGACCATGTCGAACTGCGCCGGGGTGGCCGAGTTCAGGTTGTCGATCAGGCCCTTGCGGCGCTGGTCGAGTTCGGTCGGCAGGGCGACGCCCGGCGCGGCGGTCGGGACCAGCGACTTCATCTTCTCGGACGAGGCGGTATGGTCCGCCTTGATCATGGTCGCCAGTTCCTTGACCTGGGCGTTCTGCGACTTGGCTAGGGCGATGTCGGCGGCCTGAATCTCGTACATGTCGCTCATGGCCGCGTTCGGAACGAAGGCGGAGACGAGGTTGGAGCCCATGGTCGCGGCGGAGACCTGGCCGACCGGAGCGGCGGCCATGTCCTGGGCCTTGTCGCCGACGTCGACGCCTTCGTTAGCCTGCTCGTTGCAGGCGGCGAGCAGAAGGGCGCAGGCCGCGCCGGCGAGAAGCATCTTGGTCATTCGGATATCTCCCATTCGGCGTGATTGCGGGCACGCCCCTCGGGCAGAAACCGATCACGGGCCGGTGATGTTCCCGCCAAGCTGCTTTTTCTTTATCGAGCGCCCATGACGCCCGCCCCCGCCCACCGCCTGTCGGTGGCCCCGATGATGGACTGGACCGACCGGCACTGCCGGGCCTTCCACCGCGCCCTGACGCGCAGGGCCCTGCTCTACACCGAGATGGTGACGGCGCCGGCGGTCCTGCATGGCGATGTGGAGCGGCTGCTGGGGTTCGATGCGGTCGAACACCCGGTGGCGCTGCAGCTGGGCGGGTCGGACCCCGGCCAGCTCGCCGCGGCCGCGGGGGTCGGCGAGCGGTTCGGATACGATGAGATCAACCTGAACGTCGGCTGCCCGTCGGATCGGGTGCAGTCAGGCCGGTTCGGCGCGTGCCTGATGCGCGAACCGGAACTGGTGGCCGAGTGTATGGCGGCGATCCGCGAGGCGGTGTCCGTGCCGGCGACGGTCAAATGCCGCATCGGGGTGGACGACCAGGACCCCGAGGTCAGCCTGTTCGCCACGGTCGACGCCTGCGCCGCTGTTGGGGTGAGGACCTTCATCGTCCATGCGCGCAAGGCCTGGCTGCAGGGCCTGTCGCCCAAGGAGAACCGGGACATTCCTCCGCTGGACTACAGCCTCGTGCGACGGCTGAAGCGCGAGCGGCCGGAGCTGACGGTCATCATCAACGGCGGGATCCCGTCGCTGGACGCCGCCCTGGAGCACCTGGACGACGCCGACGGCGTGCGGCTGGACGGCGTCATGCTGGGTCGGGCGGCCTATCACGAGCCGGCGATCCTGGGCGAGGCCGACCGGAGGCTGTTCGGCGAACCGGCGGCGCACGTGGACGCCTTCGAGGCCATTGAACGCTACCGACCCTACATGGCCGCGCGGCTCGAGCAGGGGGTGCACCTGGCTGCCATGACCCGGCACATGCTGGGTGTCATGCACGGCCGGCCAGGAGCGCGGGGGTTCCGCCGCATCCTCACGGTCGAGGGCGTGAAGCCGGGAGCGGGTCTGGAGGTCGTGGATCGCGCCGTCGAGGCGGTTCGCGAGGCCGAGGCCCGTCGCGACGCCCTGGCCGCCTGAGGTGGGGGTCGAGCCGGTCGACCTCGTGATCCTGGGCTTGGCGGTGCTGGGCGCCGGACTGATCGGCGGGTTGATCGCGGGCCTGTTCGGGGTGGGCGGCGGCACGGTCATCGTGCCGGCCCTGTTCTACGCCTTCGAGGTGCTCGGCCTGGGGGGCGAGGGCAATCTGCACACGGCGATCGGCACGTCGCTCCTGACCATCGTCGCCACCTCCTGGCGGTCGCTCGGCGCGCACAGGGCGCATGGAGCGGTGGACGAGGCGGTGCTGCGGACATGGACGCCCTGGGTAGGCGCGGGAGCCCTGGTCGGCGCCGGCGTCGCGGGCTTCACCTCCATGGAGGGGCTGGCGGTGGTCTATGGCGTCTGCCTGACCCTGATCGCGGCTCAGATGGGCGTGATGCCCGAGCGGTTCACCCTGAGGCGCGATCTTCCCACGGGCTGGGGCCGGCGGGGCACGGGCGGGGTCATCGGCCTGCTGTCGGCGATGATGGGCATCGGGGGCGGCAGCTTCGGCGGCATGCTGCTGACCCTGTGCGGGCGGCCGATCCACCAGGCGGTGGCCACCGCCTCGGGGTTCGGCGTGGCTATCGGGTCGGCGGCCATGACAGGGTTCGTGGTGTTCGGCTGGGGCGCGGCGGGACGGCCGCCCCTGTCGGCGGGCTACGTCAACCTGCCGGCGGCCGTGGTCATGGGGCTGCTGACCACCCTGGTCGCGCCCTATGGGGCCCGGCTGGCGCACCGGCTGGACAAGCGGGCGCTGCGCAAGGCGTTCGCGCTCTACTTGCTGGTCGCCGGGCTCGCGGTGGTCGTCAAGGCTTTCTAGGGCCGCAGCAGCAGGGCGGTCGGGCTGGCCTCGAACCGCGACAGGCGGCCGAGATAGCTCATGCCGAGCAGCGACTGTTCGAGCCCCGCCTCGACGACCAGGGCCTCGACATTGTCGATGCGGGCGGCGCCGATGGAGACGGCTTGAAGGGTCACCGGCGCGGCCATGGCGCGGCCAGAGGCCGTGCTGACCGGTCGGGTGAAGTCGTGAGGCTCGGGGCGGACGCCTAGGCGGGCGGCGTCGGAGGGGGTCAAGGCCACGACGCTGGCGCCGGTGTCGACCAGCACCCGCACCGCGCGACCCTCGATGGTCGCCTCCGCCCAGAAGTGGCCGTCCGGGCCTTTGAGCACCTGCGCCGCGCCGGCGGGCGCGGGCGCGTGCGCGCTCGCGGCC
>JAEWJI010000059.1 GCA_023386645.1 Pseudomonadota bacterium | reverse complement strand
GAGGTCTCGGTCGGAGACGCGGTCCTCGCCGGCGGCGAGGCGGCGGCGATGGTCGCGATCGAGGCGTGCGTACGACTGATCCCCGGGGTGCTGGGCCAGGCCGAGAGCCTGAGTTCGGAGAGCTTCGAGGACGGCCTTCTGGAGCATCCGCAGTACACGCGACCGCGGACGTTCGAGGGGCTGGATATTCCCGAGGTTCTGCTGTCGGGCGACCATAAAAAGGTCGCGCGCTGGCGCCAGGAGCAGCGGGAGACGACCACGCGGGAGCGGCGCCCGGATCTCTGGGCCGCCTATTCCGCCAACTCACAGCTAAAGGGCGAAAAAGCCCGAGGAGAATGAAGATGAATATCGTTCAGCAGCTCGCTGCCGAAGAAAAGGCCCGCCTGCTCGCCAACCGCGAGATCCCGGACTTCCAGCCCGGCGACACCCTGCGCGTCATGGTCAAGATCAAGGAAGGCGAGCGCGAGCGCGTTCAGGCCTTTGAAGGCGTCTGCATCGCCCGTGACGGCGGGGGCGTGAACGAGACCTTCACCGTCCGCAAGATCTCCTTCGGCGAGGGCGTGGAGCGCAAGTTCCCGATCCTGTCGCCGAACATCGAGAGCATCGAGGTCAAGCGTCGCGGCGTCGTGCGTCGCGCCAAGCTCTATTATCTGCGCGACCGTCGCGGCAAGTCGGCCCGGATCGCCGAGCGCCAGACCGCCCGCGCGCCCAAGGGCGTGGTCGTGCCCGAAACCGGCAAGGCCGAATCCCCCGCCGACGAGGGCTGATCCAGCCTTCTCGCGCCGGCGATCCGTCGATCACCCCCGTGTCGCGCGGGTGATCGACGGGCCGCGCGGATTGCGGCCGAAAGCTTCGAGACAGAGAGCGCGGCCGAACTCCTCTGACACCATCATCTGGCGGTCGCCGAGCAGGCCCGCCACGCGGCCGCCCGCCTGGGTTCCGACCTCCAGCGGAAAGCGCCCGACCACCTCGCCAGTCGCCGGCTCGACGAACTCGGCCACGGCCGCGACAGAGTGCATCCCCTCCCCGGTCAGCACGGTTTGCACCCGGCCCGCACGCCGGACTTCGTCGACATGCAGGCGTAGGTCGAGCGCGTGGGAGCCGGTGGCGCAACGGGACAGCTCTTCGCGAACCTCCTCGACGAAGGTGTCGCCGAAATCGTCCTCGGTCCTGACCCAGCCAGTCGACAGAGTGATGGTCCCGACCCGGGCGGCGTCGGCCAGGGCCCGCGGCAGGAAGACGGGTTCGCTGCCTGAGATCACCGGCGCGCAGGCGGCGAGCAGGAGGGCGGCGGAGGCGGCGGCGGCGAGGGGCTTCATGGGATATCCTGAAAACAACGTTCGGGCGTTTCAAGCGTGGCCGTGCTGAACGCCGCCTGAACGGCGAAGCTGGAGCTTCAGTCCAGGCGCAGGGCCTCGGCCAGCAGCCGGGCGTCCGCCTCGCGGCTGGAGCCGGAGCGCCAGGCGACCACGATCTCCCGACGCGGAGCCTCGGCGGCGAACGGGCGGACGACAACGCCGGGCGCGTCGGCTAGGCCGGCGCTGACCGCCATCTGGGGCAGGAAACTAACGCCCAGGCCCGAGGACACCATCTGGACCAAGGTGTGCAGACTGGTGGCGGCGAACACGTCTTCGCCGCGCGGCGCCTCGATATCCACGGCCGCCAGGGCCTGATCGCGCAGACAGTGGCCGTCCTCGAGCAGGATCAGGTCGTCGGCTTTCAGTTCTCCAGGCCGGATTGGAGTGTCGCCCGCCAGGGGGTGATCGGACGGCGCCACGGCCAGGATTTCGTCGTCGCCGATACGGGCGTGAGCGATCCCCGTCGCCTGGTACGGCAGGGCGATCACGGCGCAGTCGAGCTGGCCCGCCTTGAGCCCCGTGATGAGTCGAGGCGTCAAATCCTCGCGGATGAACAGCTTCAACCCGGGATAGCGCGCCTTCAACCCAGGCAGGGATCGTGGGAGCAGGAAGGGCGCGACCGTCGGAATGACGCCCAGCCTCAGCCGTCCCGACAGGGGCCGGCCGGCGTTGCGCGCCGCTTCGACCAGGTCTTCGGCCCGGGACAGGACATCCTCGGCGCGCTTCACCGCCTCGGCCCCGATGGGCGTCAGCTGGATGGCGCCGCGGGTGCGCTCGACCACAGGACCGCCGAGGATCTTCTCCAGCTCCTGCACCCCGGCGGACAGGGCGGGCTGGCTGACGTGGGCCGCCTCCGCCGCGCGCGAGAAGGAGCGGTGCTCGGCCAGGAGCTTGAGATACTGGAGCTGGCGCAGGGTCGGGAGCATGGGCCCGGACATAGGCGCTCCCTCGCGGCGAAGGGAAGAGAAGAGACGGCGCCATCTCCCCCGCCCGAGCGAGCGGGGGACATGGGCGGGCCTCAGGCGAAGCCGGCCTCCTTGGCCTTCAGCCGGGTGCGCTTCAGGTCGTAGCGGTCGCTCTCCATCACCTGAACCCAGGCGGCGACGAAGTCCTTGACGAACTTCTCGCCGGCGTCGGCGGAGGCGTAGACCTCCGAAAGGGCCCGCAGCTGCGAGTTGGAGCCGAACACCAGATCGGTGCGGGTCGCGGTCCATTTCTCTTCATCGGTCCGGCGGCAGGTTCCGACGAAGACCTCGTCGCCCCGGTCGTCGACTTCCTTCCAGGCCGTGCCCATGTCCAGCAGGTTGACGAAGAAGTCGTTGGTCAGCTGGCCCTTGCGGTCGGTCAGGACCCCATGCGGGCTGTCGCCGTGGTTCGCGCCCAGGACCCGAAGCCCGCCGACCAGGACCGTCATCTGCGGGGCCGACAGGCCCATCAGTTGGGCGCGGTCGACCAGCAGCTCCTCCGTCGGCACGTTGAACCGCACCTGCAGGTAGTTGCGGAAGCCGTCGGCCCGGGGCTCCAGCACCTTGAAGCCCTCGACGTCGGTCTGGTCCTGGCCGGCGTCGGTGCGGCCCGGAGTGAAGGGGACGGTGATCTCCCGGCCGGCGGCGCGCGCGGCCTTCTCGATCCCGACGGAACCGCCGAGTACGACCAGGTCCGCGATCGACACGATCTTCTCGCCGTCGAAGTCGTCCTTGATCGCCTGATAGACCTCCAGGACGCGGGCCAGTTTCTGGGGCTCGTTGACCTCCCAGGACCGCTGCGGCTCCAGTCGGATGCGGCCGCCGTTGGCGCCGCCTCGGTGATCCGAGCCGCGATAGGTCGCCGCCGCCGCCCATGCCGTCCTGACCAGCTCAGCCACAGTCAGGCTGGAGGCCGCGATCTGCTCCTTCAGCGCGGCGATGTCGTCGGCGTCGATGACCGGGCCCTGCTGGTCGGGGATCGGATCCTGCCAGATCAGGTCCTCGGCCGGGACCTCGGGTCCGAGGTAGCGGACCTTGGGCCCCATGTCGCGGTGGGTCAGTTTGAACCAGGCCCGGGCGAAGGCGTCGGCGAAATACGCCGGGTCGGCTCGGAACCTCTCCATCACGGCGCGGTATTTCGGATCGACCTTCATCGCCATGTCGGCGGTGGTCATCATCGTCGGCACCCGCTTGCCGGGGATGTGGGCGTCCGGCGCCAGGGTCTCGGCCGGATTGCCGACCGGCTGCCACTGCTTGGCCCCCGCAGGGGAGCGGACCAGCTCGTACTCGTGGTCCAGCAGCATGTCGAAGTAGGTCATGTCCCAGGTGATCGGCGTGGGCGTCCAGGCACCCTCGATCCCGGAGGTGATGGTATGTTCGGCGATCCCGCTTTCATGACCCGACTGCCAGCCGAGGCCCTGCTGGGCGATGTCGGCGCCCTCCGGTTCGGCGCCGATCTTCTTGGCGTCGCCGGCGCCGTGGGCCTTGCCGAAGGTATGGCCGCCGACCGTGAGGGCGCAGGTCTCCTCATCGTTCATACCCATGCGAGCGAAGGTCTCGCGGATGTCACGGGCCGACTGCAGGGCGTCGGGATGGCCGCCCGGACCTTCGGGGTTCACGTAGATGAGGCCCATCTGGATGGCGGCCAGGGGTTCCTCGAGCGCCATCTCCTTGTCAGGCTGGATGCGGGTCTCGTTGCCCTCCTGCCCGACCCAGAACTCTTCTGTGCCCCAGTAGACGTCCTTCTCCGGCTCCCAGACGTCGGCCCGGCCGCCGCCGAAGCCGAACACCGGTCCGCCCATGCTCTCGATCGCGACATTGCCGGCCAGGATCATCAGATCGGCCCACGACAGGTTCGCGCCGTACTTCTGCTTGATCGGCCAGAGCAGGCGCCGCGCCTTGTCCAGGTTCGCGTTGTCCGGCCAGGAATTCAGCGGGGCGAAGCGCTGCTGGCCCGAGCCCGCGCCGCCGCGCCCGTCGCCGGTGCGATAGGTGCCGGCCGAGTGCCAGGCCATCCGGATGAAGAAGGGCCCGTAGTGGCCGTAGTCCGCCGGCCACCAGGGCTGGCTGTCGGTCATCAGGGCGTGGAGGTCGCGCTTGACCGCCTGATAGTCGAGCTTCTGGAAGGCCTCGGCATAGTCAAAGCCGTCGCCCATCGGGTCGCCGGTCTTGCCCTGCTGATGCAGGATGTCGACCGAGAGGTGGTTAGGCCACCAGTCGCGGTTGGTCCGACCCAACAGCGCTCGCAGGGCCGCAGGCTTCTTGCTCGGGTCGCTGAGCGGGCTGCCCGTGTTCTCTCCGTCCATGACTCTCTCCTCCGTACCGCTGATTGCGAAGGCTAGGCCGAGGTTGGGAGCAAAGGAAAATCGATAAAGTCTCTGGCCTGCAACAACCAGGATTATAGCTGAGCGGTTTCCGCATCATAGACGGAGTTTATTTGCAGGTGCGAAATGATCGATTTGACTTCGCACTCGCAGCAGCGCATTTGCAGCATCACCGGGCGGCGCTGTTCCCAGCCCGCCTCGATCCACCATCCATCGAACGGAGAAAGCGATGCTCGGCGTCGGTCAAAAACTGCCTGACTTCAAGATCATCGGCGTGAAGCCCGGCTTCAACGCCCATGAGGAAAACGGCGTCTCGGCCTTCGAGCCGGTCACCAATGAGAGCTTCCCCGGCAAGTGGAAGGTCATCTTCTTCTATCCGAAGGACTTCACCTTCGTCTGCCCGACCGAGATCGCCGCCTTCGCCAAGCTGGGCAAGGATTTCGAGGACCGCGACACCGTGGTTCTGGGCGGCTCGACCGACAACGAGTTCACCAAGCTGGCCTGGCGTCGTGACCACGCCGACCTGAACAAGCTGCCGATCTGGCAGTTCGCGGACAACGGCGGCAAGCTGGCCCGCGCGCTGGGCGTGATGGACGAGGAAGAAGGCGTCGCCCTGCGCGCCACCTTCGTGGTCGATCCGCACAACGTCATCCAGCACGTCTACGTCACCAACCTGAACGTCGGCCGCGCGCCGGAAGACACCCTGCGGGTCGTCGACGCCCTGCAGACCGACGAGCTGTGCGCCTGTAACCGTCCGGTGGGCGGCGAGACCCTGGCCGCCTAAAGGCGACCGGCAGGTCCGATCATCGAGGGCGGCGGCGTTTCGGCGCCGCCGCCTTTTCTTTTCTATACTCCGGGCTCAAGCAGCGAGCGCCCAAGGCGCGAGCGGCAGCCCCTCCGAAGGAGACCAAGAATGTCCCTGGACGCCCTGCGCGACCTGATCCCGGCCTATGGCAAGGACATCTCGCTGAACCTGTCCTCGCTCTCGAACGAAACGGTGCTGAGCGATCAGCAGAAGTGGGGCTGCTTCCTGGCCTCGGCCCATGCGATCGGCGTCGCGCCGGTGGTCAAGGCCATCGAGGCGGCGGCCGCGCCGTTCCTGTCCGAGGAAGCCCGCAACGCCGCCAAGTCGGCCGCCGCCATCATGGGCATGAACAACATCTACTACCGGTCGCTGCATCTGATGAAGAACCAGGAGTACACGACCCTGCCGGCGCGCCTGCGGATGAACGTCCTGGGCAATCCGGGAGTCGACAAGATCGACTTCGAGCTGTGGTCGACGGCGGTGTCGGCGATCAACGGCTGCGGCGCCTGCCTGGACGCCCACGAGAACGAACTGCGCAAGCACGGCGCCAGCGCCTCGCAGGTGCAGACCGCGCTGCGCATCGGCGCGGTGGTCCACGCCGCCAGCCGCATCGTCGCCTCCGAGACGGCGCTGGCCGGCTAAGCCTCGAAGCGAGGCGCCTGAGCGATCAGACGCTTGGGCGCCTGCGCTCGATAACTCTCGTCAATCCAGGCGCGAAACAGCGCCAGCGGGTCGTCATAATTCTCCGGCCAGGCGGCGGTAACCCAGCCGCTGCGACCCAGGCCGTAGCCGGTCGGTGATGTGAACTCTAGTTCCAGCGCCTCGACTCCGCTGAACGGCAGTTTGCACGACAGGCTGAACGGCTGATCGCCTGTACTCAGGTAGGCGAAGGTCTTGTCGCGCACGGCCAGGTCCGCGTGGCCGGGCCAAGGACTTTTCAGGGAGGTTGCCGGATAGGTCAGGCCGAACGCGCGCAGCGCGTCGGCCGCGTCCGCTGAACGACTGCCCGTCATTCGCCGTCCGACGCACTGGCTCCGGCGCTCGGCTCTCCCGTGTCGAGAAAACGGACGAAGCGCCCGAAGCCCGCGCCCATGACGCCGTCGACTGGACCGGCCAGGGCGCCAAGGCCCGGCCCCTCGATCGTCATGGTCCAGGTGATCTCATGGCCGCGGCTGGCGGCCGGCCATTCCACGCGTAGATCGGCTTTCGTAGCCTTGCCGTTCAGCGGGCCGAAGGGCGCGTCGAACAGCAGATGACCTGCGGCGACCTCGCGCGTCGTGCCGTGACGGAAGGGTTCGGCGTCCGGCATCGCCTCGCACCAGCACCCGCCGGGCGTCAGGTCCACCGAGATATTGCCGGCGTCGCCGCTGTAGGTGTGGTCGCTGTCCCACCATTCGCCAACCCTGCTCATGGCGCCGATGATGTCTTGCGGCGTGGTGTCCAGCGACATCCGATAGCGCAGGATGAAACCGTCCTCGGTGCGGCTGACCACCTCGGCTGAGGCCGGCGTCGCGAGGAGCCCGAGCGCGAGTGTGGCGGCGGCGGCGAGCAGGGCCTTCATGGGCGATCCTCCATCCCGCCGCACTCGGCGACGAACCCGCCCCCGCGTCAAGCCGCTTCGAAAGTGAGCGGCGCGCCCCAGAACCGGGAGACTCGCTCTGACTGCGGGCCGGGCGTGCCCGTGGTCAGGAAGGTGCGGCGGCCGCTGTCGCCCAGCGCGTATTCGGGGTGCCTCACGAAATAGCGCTCCAGCGCCTCGCAGACGGCGGTCGGCTGGTGGATCAGGGGCGTGCCCGCCGGGAGCGCCTCGGCGAACAGGTCGGCGACGATCTCATAGTGAGTGCAGCCCAGGATGGCCTTGTCCGGATGGCGGCCGATCTTGCGGCGGAGCGCGTCGACATGCTCCTCGACCACCACCTTCAGCTCCTCGGTCGTGGCGCCCAGCTCGATCAGGCCGGCGAGACCAGGACAGGGTTCGGAAAAGACCGCCAGGTCCTCGCGGCGCTTGTCGATCTCGATCTCGTAGACCCGGCTCTGGGCGGTGGCGGCGGTGCAGAAGACCCCGGTGATCTCGATCGCCTCGACCTTGTCTCCCGCGCGGCTGGCCTCGTAGGTCCAGGGCAGGCCCGTGGCCGCCTCGATCGTCGGCACGATGATGCCCAGGACGTTCAGCGGCCGGCCATGCCGGCGCCGGGCCTCGGGCGCCCAGGTCTGCTGCAGCCGACGGAGCGCGATGGCCGAGGCGGTGTTGCAGGCCAGGACGATCAGGCTGGCCCCAGCCTCGAACAGCCGTTCGCAGCCGGCGCGGGTCAGGTCGACGATCTCCTCGCCCTCGCGGCCGCCGTAGGGGGCATTGGCCTGGTCGGCGAGATAGATGAAATCGCGATCGGGAAACCGCTGGGTCAGTTCGCGATGGACGGTCAGCCCGCCCACGCCGGAATCGAATACGCCGATGGCCATGGCGGGCGCTTTAGACGCACCCGCCTTGCCCGTCCATTACAGCGGGTTCATGTGACACTCATGTCCAAGAGGGCGTAACTGGTCCTCAGGGGAACACACACACGCGAACCAGATCGCTGCGGGAGCTCTCATGCACAGACGACATTTCTTCCTGGCGGGCGGAAGCCTGATGGCGCTGACCGCCTGTTCGACCACAGGCGTTGACGGCGCGCCGGGCGCCGGCGGGGCCTCGGCCTCGGGCCTGGCCGAGGACGCGCGCATCGCCCGCGCGGTCCTGCCGGTCCAGACGCCCCGGGCCGAACTGCTTCAGGAATGGACCGGCCCATTCGAAGGCGTGCCGCCGTGGGACAAGGTCACGGCCGACAAGCTGAAGGCCGCCATCCTGGAAGGCATCGAGCTGCGCCGCGCGGAATACACCGCCATCGCCGACAATCCCGAGCCGGCCACCTTCGCCAACACCCTGGTCGCCATGCAGATGGCCGGCGAGCCGCTGAACCGCGCCCTGTCGCTCTTCGGCGTGATGACCTCCAACATCGGGTCGGCCGACTACCAGGCGGTGCAGCGCGAGGTGTCGCCGATCCTGTCGGCCGCCGGCGACGAGGTGACCTTCAACGAGCGGCTGTTCGCGCGCATCAAGGCCGTGGCCGACAACGCCCGCGCCGCCGGGCTGAACGCCGAACAGACCCGCCTGGCCGAGCGTTCACGCGACAGCTTCGTGCGCAACGGTGCGGCACTCAATGCCGCCCAGAAGGCCGAGCTCGGCCGGATCAACACCGCGCTAGCCAACGCCTTCACAAGCTTTGGCCAGAAGGTCGTGGAAGACGAGAAGACCTGGACGCACATCCCGAACGAGGCCGGCGTGGCTGGTCTGCCGGACTCCGACAAGGCCGCCGCGGCCGCCGCGGCCCGGGCGCGCAACCTGACGGGCTGGGCCATCGTCAACACCCGCTCCAGTGTCGATCCGTTCCTGAGCTTCGGCGACGACCGGGCGATGCGCGAAGCGGTGTGGCGCAAGTTCGTCAATCGCGGCGACAACGGCGACGCCAACGACACCAATGCGACGATCGCCGAGATCGTCCGCCTGCGTCATGAGCGGGCCCGCCTGCTGGGCTTCACCAACCACGCCGAATGGCGGATGCAGGACACCATGGCCAAGACGCCGGAAGCGGCGATGGGGCTGATGGAGCGGGTCTGGGCGCCGGCCAAGGCGCGGGTGGCCGAGGAAGTCGCCGACATGCGCGCCATCGCCGGCCACGACATCGAGCCGTGGGACTACCTCTATTACGCCGAGAAGGTCCGCAAGGCGAAGTACGACCTCGATCAGAACGAGCTGAAACAGTACCTCGAACTGAACAACGTCAAGCGCGGCGCTTTCTACATGGCCGAGCGCCTGTACGGCTTCACCTTCCACAAGATCACCGACGGTTCGGTGCCGGTTTTCCATCCCGACGTCGAGGTGTTCGAGGTCCGCAACAAGGCGGACGGTTCGCATGTCGGCCTGTTCTACTCCGACGACTTCGCCCGCTCGGGCAAGCGGTCGGGCGCCTGGGCGACGACTTACCGGTCGTACTCGACCTACGACGGCGTCAAGAACGTGCTGGCGTCGAACAACAACAACTTCATCAAGGCAGAGGGCGGCGCGCCGCTGCTGATCTCGCTGGACGACGCCGAGACCCTGTTCCACGAGTTCGGCCACGCCCTGCATTCGCTGTCGTCGCAGGTGACCTATCCGTCGCTGGCGGGCACGCCGCGTGACTATGTCGAGTACCCCTCGCAGGTGCACGAGCACTGGGTCCTGTCGCGGCCGATCATCGAGGGCTTCCTGAAGCACGTCGAGACCGGCCAGCCGATGCCGCAGGAACTGGTCCGGAAGGTCGAGGCCGCCGCCACCTTCAACCAGGGCTACGCCACGGTCAGCTACCTGTCGTCGGCCCTGGTCGACATGGACCTGCACACCCAGGCCACGCCGCCGACCGACATCGACAAGTTCGAACGCGAAAGCCTGGCGCGCTACGGCATGCCCAAGGAGATCGTGATGCGGCACCGCCTGCCGCAGTTCAATCACCTGTTCACGTCCGACGCCTACTCGGCCGGCTACTACTCCTACCTGTGGTCGGAAGTGATGGACGCCGACACCTGGGCTTACTTCGAAGAATCGGGCGACGTGTTCAATCCGGACATCGGCCGCCGCTACAAGGAGATCATCCTGGCGGAAGGCAACTCGACCGATCGGGCCGAGGCCTATCGCCGCTTCCGCGGTCGCGACCCGGACGTGGCCGCCCTGCTGCGCGTGCGGGGCTTCCCGGTCAACTAGGGAAGGGCGCGACGCGTTGAAATCGGGGCCCGGTGGAGCGATCCGCCGGGCCCTTCTTCTTGCGCGGAGGGGAGCCAAACCGGGGGACGGCTCGTTTCAGGACAGAGCACAAGGAGACAACCATGTCCGAAGCCGCACCCTGGGGTCTCGTCATCATCGGCGGGCCGATCCTTCTGGGCCTCGTCTGGCCTGGACCAAGTTCCGCACCATGAAGCAGACCCGCCGCGACGACCCCCACACCCCCGCAGACGATCCATCGCGCGGCATGTGAGAACCCCGCTCGGTGCGGCCGCCTTGTCTTGGCCGTGCTTTTCGAGCATAAGCCGCCGCTTCCGACGCAAGTGAACCTCGCGTCTCCACCAGGACGACCCCATCGGTGATGGACGAGCCTGGCGAGAACCCCCTGCCGACGTGATCGTCGCCAGGGGTCGTTGTCGTATGGAGCCGCCTCGTCCGCCTGTGTCGCCCGAGAGGTAGTGAATGTTCGAGGCTCTGAACGAGCGGCTGACAGGCGTCTTCGACCGGATCACCGGCCGCGGCGCCCTGTCCGAGAAGGACGTGGCCGAGGCGATGCGCGAGGTGCGCGTGGCCCTGCTCGAGGCCGACGTCGCCCTGCCCGTCGTCAAGGACTTCATCGCCTTCGCCACCGAGCGCGCCACGGGCGAGGAGGTGATCCGCTCGGTCAAGCCGGCCGACCAGGTGATAAAGATCGTCTATGACGGTCTGGTCGAGATGCTGGGCGGCGAGGAGCCGGTCCCGCTCAATCTGAACGCCGCCCCGCCCGCCGTCATTCTGATGGCCGGCCTGCAGGGTTCGGGCAAGACGACGACCTCGGCCAAGCTGGCGCGCCGCCTCAGCCAGTTCGACAAGAAGAAGGTCATGATGGCCTCGCTGGACACGCGGCGTCCGGCGGCCATGGAGCAGCTGGCCACGCTAGGCCAGCAGATCGATGTCGCGACCCTGCCGATCGTGCAGGGCGAGAGCCCGGTCCAGATCACCCGCCGGGCCCTGCAGTCGGCCAGGCTCCAGGGTTTCGACGTCCTGATCCTCGACACCGCCGGCCGCATCACCCTCGACGAGGGCCTGATGAACGAGGTGGCCGAGGTCGCCTCGGTCTCTAACCCGGTCGAGACCTTGCTGGTCGCCGACAGCCTGACGGGTCAGGACGCGGTGCGCACCGCCAAGGCCTTCCACGAGCGCCTGCCGCTGACCGGCCTGGTTTTGACCCGCGCCGACGGCGACGGGCGGGGCGGGGCCATGCTGTCGATGCGGGCGGTCACCGGCCTGCCGATCAAATACCTGGGCGCCGGCGAGAAGGTCGACGCGCTGGACGTGTTCGACGCCCGCCGCGTCGCCGGCCGGATCCTGGGCCAGGGGGACATCGTCGCCCTGGTCGAGAAGGCCAGCCAGGAACTGGACCAGGCCAAGGCCGAGAAGATGGCCCGGAAGCTGGCCAAGGGCCAGTTTGACCTGGACGACCTGATGGGCCAGCTCCAGCAGATGAAGCGGATGGGCGGTCTGCAGGGCATCATGGGCATGCTGCCCGGGGTGGCCAAGATGAAGGCCCAGATGGCCGAGACCGGCGTCGACGACCGGATGATCGCCCGCCAGGAAGCCATCATCAGTTCGATGACCAAGGCCGAGCGCAAGAAGCCCGATCTGCTGAACGCCAGTCGCAAGAAGCGCATCGCGGCCGGCGCTGGGGTCGAGGTCCAGGACATCAATCGCCTGCTGAAACAGCACCGGCAGATGGCCGACATGGTCAAGTCGCTGTCGCGCGGCGGCCCCAAGAAGATGCAGCAGATGGCGGCCATGCTCGGCGGCATGGGCGGCGGCGGCATGCCAGGCATGCCCGGCCTCGGCGGCGGCCCCGACCTGAAGCGGCTCCAGGCCCTGGGCGGCGGCAAGATGGCCGAGCCTTCGCCCGAAGAAATGAAAGCCCTCCAGGACCGGCTCGCCGGGCTGGGCGGCGGTCTGACCCCGCCGGGAGGCCTGCCCGGCCTTCCCGGCTTCCCTCCCAAGAAGAACTGATCTCCAAGGAAAGAGACTGAAATGCTGAAGATTCGTCTGGCCCGCGGCGGCGCCAAGAAGCGCCCCTACTACCACATCGTCGTCGCCGACTCGCACGCCCCGCGCGACGGCAAGTTCATCGAGAAGGTCGGCAGCTACAACCCGATGCTACCCAAGGACGGCGAAAAGCCGCGCGTCGCCTTGAAGGCCGACCGCATCGCCGAATGGCTGGGCAAGGGCGCCCAGCCGACCGACCGCGTCGCCCGCTTCATCAGCCAGAGCCAGGACGAAGCCCTGGCCGGCAAGGTCAAGTGGACCCAAGGCCAGAACCTGAAGAAGGGCGAGCCGGGCAAGAAGGCCCAGGAACGCGCCGCCGAGCGCGCCCTGCGGGTGGCCGACCGCGCCGAGGCCGAGGCCGCCGCCAAGATCGAGGCCGCCGAAGCCGCCGCCCGCGCCAAGGAAGAAGCGGCCGCCGCCGCCGAGGCCGCCAAGAACGCCCCGGCCGCCGAGGAAGCCCCGGCTGCTGAAGAGGCTCCGGCCGCTGAAGCTCCGGCCGAAGAAGCCGCCGCCGAGGAGGCTCCGGCCGCCGACGCCAGCGAAGAGAAGAGCGAAGGCTGATCCGTCAGGATCGCTGAACATGGAAAGGGCGGCGTCGTTCGGCGCCGCCCTTTCTGCTATCCGGCCCCGATGACCCAGAACAAGCTCATCCTCGTGGCCCAGGTGGCCGGCGGCTTTGGCGTGCGCGGCGAGGTGCGGGTCACGGCCTATACCGCCGACCCGATGGCGCTGATGGCCTACGGTCCCCTGCTGCGCGCGGACGGCTCGGTCGGCCTGACCCTGACCTCGGCCCGGCCCGACAAGAACGGCGTCGTCGGACGGGCCAGGGAGATCGCCACCAAGGAACAGGCCGATGCCATGCGCGGCCTGAAGCTCCACGTGCCCCGCGACCGCCTGCCGCCGCCCGAGGACGAGGACGAGGTCTATCTGACCGATCTGATCGGGGTCGAGGCGCGCGATCCGGACGGTGTGGTGCTCGGTAGGGTCAAGTCGGTGCAGAACTTCGGGGCGTCCGACATGCTGGAGATCGCCCCGGCCGAGGGCGGCGCCACCTGGTATCTGCCCTTCACCCGGGACGCCGTGCCGGACCTGCACCTGGACGCTGGCTGGATCCTGGTCGTGCGGCCGGTCGAGGTCGGCGAGCGCGAGCCTGACTGAACCTGCGGCGTCGACCGGGCGTTCGATGGTCCTGAACCTTCAGGAGCGAACCCTTGAGCCTCTTCTCCTCCATCTGGAACAAGATCACCGGCCGCAAGCCGAAGACGCAGGCGCCCCAGGCGCCGCGCCCGGCCCCCGCTTCCCCGACGCCGGCTCCGACGCAGGCGGCGCCCGCCCAACCGGTCGACGTGGAGGCTATCCTGGTCGAAATGGCCGAGGAGAAGGGCGGCGGCGGCAACTGGCGCACCTCGATCGTCGACCTGCTGAAGCTGCTCGACCTCGATTCCAGCCTCGCCGCCCGCAAGGAGCTGGCTGAGGAGCTGGGCGTCCACGCGGGCGAGCATGGCTCGGCCGAGCAGAACATCGCCCTGTCCAAGGCCGTGTGGAAGAAACTGGCCGAGAACGGCGGGCAGGTACCGGCCTCGCTGAGGGACTGACGACGGCCCATGCCCTCCTCGTTCGTCCGCCGCTTCAGCGATGATGCGCTGAAGCGGCGGTTGACGATTGCCTTCACCAGCTTAGCGCGGCCTTCTCTTAGCCCGACGCCGGGAGCGCCTCGTCAGAACGCGTCAGTTGGCCCGCCGCCGTTTGGGGCCCGAGATGGACCGTTCCATCCGGATGGCCCGATGCGCACCGCCCCTCGATCCAGGCGCCCTAACGCTTCCTCTCGGAGCCAGCGCCGATGAATGGCGAACCGCGCGTGGCCGAGGTGCGTTCCTGGGGGATGCCCTCCAGCGTCATCCGCCGCTTCAGCTATGACGAGCCGGAACGTCGGCTGACAATCGTCTTCACCTCGGGCGATGTCTACGAATACGAGGACGTGCCGGCGGAGCTGGTCGAACGCTTCCGCGCGGCCTTCTCAAAGGGCCAGTTTTTCGGACCCAACATCCGTGACCGCTATCCGTACCGCCGGGTGGCGCGGGGGTCGGGCCCGCAGCCGCCCAGCCTGAACTAGACGCGGCGAGCCTCAGCCCTCTTCGTCGGCCGCCATGCCCATCATATGGAAACCGGCGTCGACGTGGATCACCTCGCCGGTGGTCGACAGGCCGAGGTCGGAGCACAGCCACAGAGCGCAGCCGGCCACGCCTTCCATCGAAGTGTCTTCCTTCATCGCCGACATGTCGCGGCCCTTGGAGAGCATGCCCCTGCCGCCCGAGATGCCGGCCAGCGACAGGGTGCGCATGGCGCCGGCGGAGATGGCGTTCACCCGAATGCCCTTGGGCCCCAGGTCGCGGGCGATGTAGCGGGTCGCGGCCTCCAGCGCCGCCTTGGCCACGCCCATGGTGTTGTAGTTCGGGATGGCGCGCTCGGACCCCAGATAGGTCATGGTCACCAGGGAGCCGCCCTTCGGCATCAGCTTCGACGCCCGCCTGGCCACGTCCACGAAGCTGAAGGCCGAGATGTTCATGGCCAGCAGGAAGCTGTCGCGCGAGGTGTTCTCGACGAACGAGCCCTTCAGCTCGTCCTTGTTGGCGAAGGCGACGGAGTGGACGACGAAGTCGATCGTGCCGAACTCGCGCTCGAGCTCGGCGAAGGCGGCGTCCATGCTCGCGTCGTCGGTGACGTCGGCCTGGATCAGCAGCTTGGCGCCCACGCTCTCGGCCAGCGGCCGCACCCGCCGCTCCAGCCCCTCGCCGAGATAGGTGAAGGCCAGTTCAGCCCCCTGGGCGGCCAGCTGTGAGGCGATGCCCCAGGCGATGGAGTTGGCGTTCGCCACCCCCATGATCAGGCCCTTCTTGCCCTTCATGAGTTCGCCCGCGGGCATGTTCCAGCTGGATTCGGCGGCCATTGCAGGCTCTCCTTGGTCGATCAGATCTTGCTGAGGATCAGCGTGCCGTTGGTGCCGCCGAACCCAAACGAGTTGGACATGACGTGGGTCAGGGGCCCGTCATGGCGCTGCCGCAGGATCGGCATTCCCTCGAACTCGGGGTCGAGGGTTTCGATGTGGGCGCTCTCGGCGGCGAAGTCGTTCTTCATCATCAAGAGGCAATAGATCGCCTCCTGCACGCCCGCCGCGCCCAGGCTGTGGCCCGTCAAGGACTTGGTCGACGAGATCATCGGCATGTCGTCGCCAAAAACGTTCCGAACCGCGCCCATTTCCTTGGAATCGCCAACAGGCGTCGAGGTGCCGTGCGGGTTCAGGTAGTCGATGCGCGGATTGCCGGCCATCTGAAGCGCGATCTTCATGCACCGCTCGGCGCCCTCGCCCGAAGGCGCCACCATGTCGTAGCCGTCGGAGTTGGCGCCGTAGCCGGTGACCTCGGCGTAGATGGTCGCGCCGCGCGCCACCGCCCGCTCGTACTCCTCCAGCACCACGATCCCGGCGCCGCCCGCGATCACGAAGCCGTCGCGGTCCTTGTCGTAGGCCCGGCTGGCCTTCTCAGGCGTGTCGTTGAAGTTCGACGACATGGCGCCCATGGCGTCGAACATGTTCGACATGGACCAGTCGATGTCCTCGACACCGCCGGCGAAGACCACGTCCTGCTTGCCCCAGGCGATTTGTTCCGCCGCCGCCCCGATGCAGTGGGCGCTGGTCGCGCAGGCCGAGGAGATCGAATAGTTGATGCCCCTGATCTGGAACCAGGTGGCCAGCACGGCCGAGGGGCCGGACGCCATCGCCTTGGGCACGGCGAACGGCCCGATCCGCTTGGGCGAGCCCTTCTCCTTGGTGGTCTCGGCCGCCTGGAGGATGACCTGGGTCGAGGGACCGCCCTCGCCGACGATCACGCCGATGCGGTCGTCCTTGATCTCCTCGGGCGTCAGGCCGGAATCCTTCAGCGCTTCCTCGAAGGCGATGTGGCCCCAGGCGGTGCCGTTGGCCAGGAAGCGGGCGGCGCGGCGGTCGACCAGCGGGGCCCAGTCCTCGGCCGTGGCGCCCAGCGCCGGCGGGGCCCAGACCTGCGATCGGAAGCCGTGGGCGATGTGGTCGGGCGCGGCCTTCACGCCCGACCGGGCGTCCCGCAGCGAGGCGGTGACCTCATCCTGGCCGGTGCCGATGGAGGAGACGATCCCGAGACCGGTGACGACGACCCTGCGCATGCTCACTCCGTTCTGTTCTCAGCCGCCGACCGGCTCGGGCGCGTCGGCCCCGCCGAACAGGCCCACGCGCATGTCGTTGCAGGCGTAGATGGGATTTCCGTCGGCCTCCAGCACCCCGTCGGCGATGCCCATGACAAGCTTGCGGTTGATCACCCGCTTCAGGTCGATCTTGTAGACCACCTTCTTGATGTCGGGCGTCACCTGGCCGGTGAACTTCACGTCGCCGACGCCAAGGGCCCGGCCGCGTCCCGGCCCGCCGATCCAGCCCAGGTAGAAGCCGACCAGCTGCCACATGGCGTCCAGGCCCAGGCAGCCTGGCATCACCGGGTCGTTGATGAAGTGGCACTGGAAGAACCAGAGGTCGGGATGGATATCGAGCTCGGCCTCGACGTAGCCCTTGCCATGGGCGCCGCCGTCGCCGTTGATCTGGGTGATCCGGTCGAACATCAGCATCGGCGGGGCCGGCAGCTGGGCGTTGCCGGAGCCGAACAACTCGCCGCGACCGGAGGCCAGCAGAGCCTCCTTGTCGAAGGACGAAGGGTATTTCGAGATCGTCAAGGCGCGCGCTCCGCAGCGGGTATCGTCGGTCCTTAACGCATGGGGACCGTGTCTGTGGCGCCGGGGGTACACGACGACGTGAGGCGGCTCAACTAGCGTGAGCGTACGGGGCCCGCGGGGCGCGAGGCGTCGCACTGTGCGGTGTCGGCAACGCCGAACAGGCCGCGGGCGGGGACCCAGCCGGTCAGCTTGCGGGCCCGCACCCGGCACCAGCCGTCCTCGCATTCGTCGAGCGCGATGGTCGAGCGAGGCTGCAGCCTGGCCCGCACCGTCGCATCGTCATCGCGCCCGGTGCGAATGGCGACCTCGCGCGGCGAGGCGTTGAAAACGCTGCGACGGCTGGAGACCACCGAGCGGTGAACCCAGGCCACGGCGCCCTCGGGGTCGCAGATCTTTCGCCATTCGCGGGTCTCGGCGATCACCTGCACGGGCAAGCCGGCCGCGCGGTATTCCCACAGGATGCGGTAGTCGAGGCCGGGGCCGTACCGCGCGCGGACCTCGTCGGATTTCAGGCTCAGCCAGCGGGGCACCGGCTGGCCGGACGGGGTCGGGCGGCCGTCGGGCATGCGGGCGGGTGCATCGGCGGCGACCAGCAGCGGCAGGGCCAGGAGCGCCAAGGCGCCCCGTTTCAGGCGGGTGAGCGCTTTGCTAGAGACCATGGGCGTCGTTTCGCGTCGTCTGGAAGCCGAAAGCCCGTATGTCCTCCCGCAAGCTTAAGGTCGTGCTAACCAGACGCCTGCCCGACGCGGTCGAGACGCGAATGCGCGAGCTGTTCGACGCCGAGTTGAACCTGACGGACCGTCCGATGGACCGGGCGGCGCTGGAGGCGGCGGTCAGGCGGGCCGACGTCCTGGCCCCGACCATCACCGACCGGATCGACGCCGACCTGATCGCGGCGGCCGGCGACCAGCTGAAGCTGATCGCCAACTTCGGCGCGGGGGTGGACCATATCGACGTGGCGGCCGCCGCCGCGCGCGGAATCATCGTCACCAATACGCCCGGCGTCCTGACCGAAGACACCGCCGATCTGTGCATGGCCCTGATCCTGGCCGTCAGCCGCCGGATCGTCGAGGGCGCCCGGGTGGTGGCCGAAGGGCGGTTCGAGGGCTGGACGCCGACCTGGATGTGCGGGCGCAAGCTGTGGGGCAAGCGGCTGGGCATGGTCGGCATGGGCCGCATCGGCCAGGCCCTGGCCCGCCGGGCCCGGGCGTTCGGGATGCAGGTCCACTATCACAACCGAAAACCCGTCAGCCCGAGGATCGAGGAGGAGCTGGGCGCCACCTACTGGGAAGACCTGGACCAGATGCTGTCGCGGATGGACCTGATCTCGCTGAACTGTCCGGCGACGAAGGAGACCCACCACCTGCTGTCGGCCCAGCGCCTGGCGCGCCTCCAGCCCCACGTCATCCTGATCAACACCGCGCGCGGCGAACTGATCGACGAGGCGGCGCTGGCCGAGGCGGTGGCGGCACGACGGCTGGCGGGCGTGGGGCTGGACGTGTTCGAGAACGAGCCCGCGATCCATCCGGGCCTGCTGGGCCACCCGAACGTGGTCCTCCTGCCCCACCTGGGCTCCGCCACCCTGGAGGCGCGTCAGGACATGGGCGACCGGGTGATCCTGAACATCATGACCTATCAGAACGGCCATCGGCCGCCTGATCGGGTGATACCGGGGTAGGCGCGAGGAGGACGAGACATGTCGGCTCCCGATCTCGACGATCCTGAGTCCAAGTTGAAACTTCGAGTCCGCGCATTTCGAGGGTCGACCGCCATCTTCTCCTTTGGCCGAGCCGTCGGAATGATCGGCGCAAGCGGTTGCCTTCTCGCCTTTGGTCTCGAGTTTCTTCCGGGCGTTACCAGTCACGGCAGTCCCGGCTGGTGCCTTTTCGGCTTTGCCGTTTTCGCCGCAGGCACGGCGCTATTTCACTCGATGCTCAAGTTGATGCGACGGCTCGACTAGTTCGTCGTGGCACTGTCTCCTCCCTATCGCGCAGCGATGGGGAGGTGGCGCGGCGCGTCTTCAGCGCCGTGACGAAGGGGTTCCTTTCGGCGCTCGCTCTCGACTGAGCGAAGAGCCCCTCCACCGCCTTCGGCGGTCTCCCTCCACATCGCTCAGCAGCGACGGGGAGGAGACACCTATGCGCCGCCGCAGGTCGGACAGCCTGGGTCCGCCGCCACCCGCACGATGCGGCTCGTTCCAGCCAGCCCATCATAGATCAGCAGACGCCCCTTCAGCGCCTCCCCCGCGCCTGTGACCAGCTTGATCGTCTCCAGCGCCGCCATCGAGCCTATAAGCCCCGCCAGCGCCCCGATCACGCCGACGCGCGCGCAAGTTTCGGCGTCGGGCGGGATCTCGGGCACCAGGCACTGGTAGCAGGGGCGGACGGTGAAGACGCCGACCTGGCCGGTCCAGCGGCCCAGCGCAGCGGAGACGAGGGGGCGGCCCAGCGCGACGCAGGCGGCGTTGACCGTCAGGCGGGTGGCGAAATCGTCCGTGCCGTCCAGGACGATGTCGAAGCCTTCGATGATCCCGGCGGCGTTGTCGGCGGTCAGGCGCGTCTCGAACGGCTCGACGGCCAGGTGCGGGTTGATTGCCGCGAGGCGCTCGGCGGTCGCCTCGACCTTGCTGCGGCCGATGTCGGCGGTGGTGAACTGGACCTGCCGCTGGAGGTTGGACAGGGCGACCGCGTCGTCGTCGACCAGGCCCAGCGTCCCGACTCCGGCCGCGGCCAGATAAAGCGCCGCCGGACCGCCGACGCCGCCCATGCCGACGATCAGGACGCGGGCGGCCTTGAGCTTCTGCTGGCCGGGGCCGCCGACCTCGGACAGCACCAGGTGGCGCGCGTAGCGTTCGACCTCGTCCTCGGTGAAGGCCACGGTCTCTTCAGGCTCCGTCGGCGCGGGCGGTACAGGCCAGGGCCTCTTGAGCCGCCGCCTCCTTCAGGGCCCGGCGGGCGGCGCGGGCATTGAGGACCGCCGCCAGCACGAACACCGCCGCCCCGGCCCAGATGAAGCCGAACGACACGCCCCTCAGCGCGGTGAAGTGTTCGCCGGCCCAGACCCCGACCGCGAACTGCAGCGTCGGCGCCAGGAACTGGATGAAACCCAGGGTCGACAGCGGCATCCGCCGCGCCGCCCAGGCGAACAGGGCCAGCGGCAGGACCGTCGCCGGCCCATTGGCGATGGCCCAGGCCAGATGGACCGGATCGTCGAAGGCCACCCCCTGCCCCTGCATCGTCAGCCAGCCGACGAAGATCAGGCCGAAGGGCATGAGCAACAGGCACTCGACGAACAGCCCGGCCTGGGCGTCCACCGGCGCGCGCTTGCGGATCACCCCATAGGCGCAAAAGCTGAAGGCCAGCATGAGCGAAATCCACGGCGGGCGGCCCAGCGCCGCCGCCTGGATCGCCACCCCGATGGCCGCCAGGCCGATCGCGATCCAGCCCAGCCGCGCGATCCGCTCGCGGAACAGCCAGAGCCCCACCACCATGTTGAGCAGGGGGTTGATGTAATAGCCGAGGCTGGCCTCCAGCGTCGCATGGTGGGTCGTGGCCCAGACGTAGAGCCCCCAGTTCAGCCCGATCAGAAGGCTGGAGACGGCCAGCCAGCCCAGCAGGCGCGGCTGACCCAGGACCTGGCGCACCTGTTTCGACTGCCCAGCCCACCAGACCAGCAGGCCGGCGAACAGCACCGACCACACCGCCCGGTGGGCCAGGATCTCTGGCGCCTCGAACCCCACCCCCGCCTGGGCCATGAACACCAGGGGCATGAACCCCCACAGCCCATAACAGCCGACGGCCGCGATCAGCGGCAGCCGGGCGTCAGGGGTGGCGGCGGCGGCGGTCGTCACCGCATGGTCGGGATGACGAAGCTGGAATCGGCGTGCTCAAGCGCCGAGTCCGGCCAGCGGGCGGTGACGGTCTTGGTCTTGGTCCAGAACCGCAGGCCTTCCATGCCGTGCTGGTTGATGTCGCCGAAGGCCGAGCGCTTCCAGCCGCCGAAGGTGTGGTAGGCGACCGGCACCGGGATCGGCACATTGATGCCGACCATGCCGACATTGACGCGGGCGGCGAAGTCGCGCGCCGCGCGGCCGTTCTGGGTGAAGATCGCCACCCCGTTGCCGTACTGGTGCTGCGAGGGAAGGCTTAGCGCCTCCTCGAAGCTCTCGGCGCGGACGATCTGCAGCACCGGGCCGAAGATCTCCTGGCGGTAGGACTCCATCGTCGGCTTGACGTGGTCGAACAGCGACGGGCCGACGAAATAGCCGTTCTCGTGGCCCTGCAGGCTAAAGCCGCGGCCGTCGACGACAAGTTCGGCGCCTTCCTCGACGCCCTTGGCGATCCAGCCCTCGACCCGGGCCTTGTGCTGGGCGGTGACGACGGGGCCGTAGTGGGCGCCAGCGTCGGTGGAGACGCCGACCCGCAGCGTGTCGATCTCGGCGACCATCCGCTCGCGCAGCGTGTCCGCCGTCTGTTTGCCGACCGGCACGACGACCGGCAGGGCCATGCAGCGTTCGCCGGCCGAGCCATAGGCGGCGCCGGCCAGGTCCTTGATGACCTGATCCATGTCGGCGTCGGGCAGGACGATGCCGTGGTTCTTGGCCCCGCCCATGGCCTGGACCCGTTTCCCGTTCGCGGCGCCCAGCTGATAGACATAGTGGGCGATGTCGGACGAGCCGACGAAGCTGACGGCGTGGACCTGCGGATGGGTCAGGATGGCGTCGACCGCCGCCTTGTCGCCGTGCACGACGTTCAGCACGCCCGCCGGCGCCCCCGCCTCCATCATCAGCTCGGCCAGACGCACGGGGACGGACGGATCGCGCTCGCTGGGCTTCAGGATGAAGGTGTTGCCCACCGCGATAGCCATGCCGAACATCCACATCGGGATCATGGCCGGGAAGTTGAACGGGGTGATGCCCGCGACAACGCCCAGGGGCTGGCGCATCGAATAGACGTCGATGCCCGGACCGGCGCCCCAGGTGTATTCGCCCTTGAGCGCATGCGGGATGCCGCAGGCGAACTCGATGACCTCGAGCCCCCGCTGGATGTCGCCCTTGGAGTCGGCGATGACCTTGCCGTGCTCGGAGCTGAGCAGCTCGGCCAGCTCGTCCATGTTCGCCTCGACCAGGCGCTTGAACTCGAACATCACCCGGGCGCGGCGCTGGGGATTGGTCGAGGACCAGCCCTCGAAGGCGTTCTGGGCGGCCTGGACCGCGCGATCGACCTCGCTCTCGGTCGCCAGCTGGACCCGGGCCTGGACCTGGCCGGTGTTGGGATCGAAGACGTCGCTGAAACGGCTGGAAGCGCCGGCAAACCGGGCGCCGTCGATGAAATGCTGGATGTCGCGCATGTGGGAGCGAAGGTCCTGACGCAGGAACTGAAAGGGATGGTCGCGATGTAGACCCGATGCCGCCCACGCGCCAGCGCGAGGCGGCCACGAAGGGTGGAGGCCGGGTTAGTGCTTGTCCGTCTTGCCCGCCAGCCAATCCATCAGCGCCAGGAGCACGCCCGACGCCACGAAGGCCAGGTGGATGATCACGCCCCACAGGGCCTCGACCTGGTCCACCGTCTCGCCCGGCTCGGTGAAGTTCATGAAGGTCTTAAGCAGCTGGATGCCCGAGATCGCGACGATCGAGGCGATCAGTTTCATCTTCAGGCCGGAGAAATCGACCGTGCCCATCCACGGCGGCCGGTCGGTCTCGCCGTCCAGGTCCAGCTTGGAGACGAAGTTCTCGTAGCCCGAGAACATCACGATCAGCAGCAGATTGCCGGCCAGCGACAGGTCCACCAGCGTCAGGACCGCCAGAATGGCGTCGTTGGAGCTCATGCCCCCGAAGGCCTGGGGCACGTAGTAGATGAGGTCGCGCACGAACACGACCAGCAGCATGAACAGCGCCACCACCAGGCCCAGGTAGAAGGGCGCCATGAGCCAGCGCGAGCGGAACAGCAGCCGCTCGAACCCGGTCTCGATGCGTGGCTTTATCCCCATGGTCGGTCTCCTCAGGCCCGCAGGCGCGCGCCCTGTTTCTCGGCCGCCGCGATGATCTGGGCCGACAGGGCCTCGATCTCGGCCTCGGTCAGGGTGGCCTCGCGGGGCTGGATGACGACCTCCAGCGCGATCGACCTGTCGCCCTCGGGCACGCCCGGGCCGCGATAGACGTCGAACACCCGCACGTCGGCGATCAGGGCCTTGTCCGCCCCCTGCACGGCCCGCACCAGGTCGCCCGCCGCCTTGGTCTCGGGGATCAGGAAAGCGAAGTCGCGGGTCAGGGGCATGAGGCTGGGCAGGTCCAGCGCCGGCCGCGCCTTGCCGGCCCCGGCCTTGCCGCGGGGCTCGGGCACGGCGTCCAGAATGATCTCGAAGGCCAGCATGGGCGCCTCGGCGTCGAGCGCCTTCAGCACCCCCGGATGCAGGGCGCCGAACTCGGCGATCACCGTCTTGGGGCCCAGCTGTAGCCGCGCGGAGCGGCCCGGATGCCAGTGGGCGCGGTTCTGGCTTTGGACCAGTTGCATCGAGGCGACCGGCGCGCCGATCTCTTCCAGCAGGGCCATCAGGTCGGCCTTCATGGCCATGAGCGGATGGGCCTCGATGCCGGTCCAGGACCGGGCCGGGCGCGGCGCGACCAGGCCGGCGATGACGGTGCGCTGGTCGCCCGGACCGTCGCCGAGATAGATCGGCCCGATCTCGAACAGGGCCGCGTCGGCATGGCCGCGCGCGCCGTTGCGCGCCGCCGCCTGGATGAGGTTGGGCAGCGCCGAGGGGCGCATGCAGTTCAGGTCGGCCGCGATCGGATTATCGACCACCAGCCGGTCGTCGCCGCCGCCGAACAGGGCGGCCGTCTCGACCTTGGTGAACGACCAGGTGACCGCCTCGGCGTAGCCCATGGCCGCCAGGGCCCGCCGCGCCCGCCGCACCCGCGCCTGACGCGGGCTGAGAACGCCGCCGGGCCGCACAGCTAGGGCCGGGAGGGCCGTCGCCGGCAGGGCGTCGAAGCCCTCGATCCGCGCCACCTCCTCGACCAGGTCCGCCGGACCTTCCACGTCGCGCCGCCAGGACGGCGGGGTGACCCGCCAGGTCGCGCCGCGCTCGACGCGGAAACCCAGCGCCGTCAGGATCTCCGCGATCCGGTCGTCGGCCAGCGACAGGCCGGTCAGGCGCTGGACCGTCGCCGGGTCGAAGTCGAAGGCGCCGGGGGCGGCCGGAACCTGCCCGGCGACCGCGACCTCGCCCGGCTCGCCGCCGCACAGATCGAGGATCAGCCGCGTCGCCAGTTCGATCCCCGGAACCACCGAGGCCGGGTCCACGCCTCGCGCGAACCGGTACTGGGCGTCGGAATGGATACCCAGCGTCCGGCCGGTCTGGGCGATCACGATGGGGTCGAACCAGGCGCTTTCCAGGAAGACGTCGGTGGTCGCCTCGTCGCAGCCGGTGGACTCGCCGCCCATGACGCCGCCCAGGCCGATCGGCCGCTCCCCGGCCGCGTCGGCTATGACGCAGTCGGTCGGGCTCGCCTCGTAGGTCTTGCCGTCGAGCGCGATCAGGTGTTCCGGCGTGCCCGCCGCGATATGCTCGCTGCCGGCCGACACCTGGCCCGCGCGCACGACGATCTCGGTCCCGACCAGCTTGTTCAGGTCGTAGACGTGCAGCGGCCGGGCGCGGTCGTAGGCGATCAGGTTGGTGACATCCACCAGCCGGTTGATGGATCGCAGGCCGATGGCGGAGAGCCGGCGCTGAAGCCACTCAGGCGAGGGGCCGTTGTTCACGCCCCGGATCACGCGCCCGGCGAACACCGGGCACATCTCCGGCGCCTCGATCCGCACCGAGATGGTGTTCCTGGAGACGCCGGGAACCGGTTCGATCTCCCTTGTCTTCAGGCGGCCGACGCCCGCCGCCGCCAGATCGCGCGCGATGCCGCCGACGCCCAGCCAATCCGGCCGGTTCGGGGTCACCTCGAAGTCGATGACCGGCTCGGCGCCGAACACCCCGGCCGCGGGCTGGCCAACCGGCAGGTCGTCCGACAGCTCCAGGATGCCGTCGCTCTCGCCCGCCAGCTCAAGTTCGGAGGCCGAGCATAGCATGCCGTTGGAGACCACGCCCCGTACCGGCTTCTCGACCAGGGTGACCCCCAGGCCCGGCACATAGGCCCCGATGGGCGCATAGATGGTGGTCAGGCCCGCGCGCGCGTTCGGCGCGCCGCAGACGATCTCCTTGACTCCGTCCACCGTCTCGACCTGGCAGACCTGGAGCCGGTCGGCGTTCGGGTGCCGCTCGGCCGAGACGATCCGGGCCACGGTGAAGGGCGCCAGGCGCGCGGTCGGATCGACCACTTCCTCGACCTCGAGCCCGGCCATGGTCATGGCCTCGGCCACCGCGTGAACGTCGGCCTCGGTCTCCAGGTGGTCCTTCAGCCAGGAGAGGGTGAACCTCATTCAGACGGTCCCGCCCAGCTGGGTGATCATGTGATCCAGGAACTCGCTTTGGCCCGTGAATCCCACGCCCAGGAACCGGCAGCGCAAGAACTTGCAGTTCTTCATCGGGACGGCCCCGATCACCCGCTGCGGCCCCGCCGGGCGCAGCATCAGATTGCGCGGATCGCCTTGCACATCGCCCATGTTGCAGCTGTCGAAGTTACAGCCCTCCATCGGCAGCAGCACCGCCGGCCCTTCGATCAGGCAGTCGACGAAGGTCCGGTCTTCGATATTCAGCGAGCCCGCCTGGCGAGTCTCCATGAACAGCTGGGGCAGCCAGATGGAAACCTTGTTGTACTCCGGGCCCGGGCCCAGGCGTTCGAGGGTCACGGGGCCAGCTTGGGCGGCGTCGGTCATGGGAAAAGTCCTTGAAAGAGGTCAGCTCAGGCCAGAGGCCGGATTGGGCGCCGCGAAGGCGGAGAAGCCGTGGTGGGCCAGCCACCGAGTGTCGGCCTCGAACATCGGGCGCAGGTCGGGGATGCCGTACTTCAGCATCGCCAGCCGATCCACGCCCATGCCGAAGGCGAAACCCTGCCACTGGTCGGGGTCGAGACCGCAGTTCCGGAGCACGTTCGGATGCACCATCCCGCAGCCCAGGATCTCCAGCCAGTCGTCGCCGGTGTTCAGCGTCAGCCGTCCGCCGGAGCGGTCGCAGCGGATGTCCATCTCGGCCGACGGCTCGGTGAAGGGGAAGTGGTGCGGCCGGAACCGCGCCTGCACGTCCTCGATCTCGAAGAACCGCTCCACGAACGTCTGAAGCGTCCCCTTCAGGTGGCCCATGTGGATGTCGCGGTCGATCACCAGACCCTCGATCTGGTGGAACATCGGGGTGTGGGTCGCGTCCGAATCCTTCCGGAAGGTGCGGCCGGGCGCGATGATGCGGATGGGCGGCTGTTCGCTCATCATCGTGCGGATCTGCACCGGCGAGGTGTGGGTGCGCAGGACGCGGCGCTCGCCGGTTTCCGGATCGGGCTTCAGGAAGAAGGTGTCGTGCATCTCCCGCGCCGGATGTTTGGGCGGGAAGTTGAGCGCCGTGAAGTTGTGGAAGTCGTCCTCGATGTCGGGACCTTCGGCGACCGCAAAGCCCATGTCGGCGAAGATGGCGACCATCTCGTCCATCACCTGCATGGTCGGATGCACCGAGCCGCGTCGGCGTGGCGTGGCCGGCAGGGTCAGGTCCAGCCGTTCGGCCTGCAGGCGGGCCTCGAGCTCGGCCGCCTCCAGCTCGGCCTTGCGGGCCGCCAGTCCCGCCTGCACCCGGTCGCGCAGGCCGTTGATCATCGGCCCCTGGACCTTGCGCTCGTCGGGGCTCATCGCCCCCATGCCCTTCAGCAGGCCCGAGACCGACCCCGACTTGCCCAGGGTCGCGACGCGCAAGGCCTCGACCTCAGCGGTCGTGGAGGCCGCGCCGATGGCGTTGATCAGTTCGAGTTCCAGCTGGGCGAGGTCGGTCATGAGGGGGCCCGTCTAGCGGCTGGCGGCGCTTTCGTCACGGGTCGAACGCTTAACCACCCGCCTTCATCCGCCGGAAAAGGGGCCCCGGTCATTCAAAGCCATGTTCAATCCCTTCGCCTTCACGGGATGCATCGGGCGCCGGGTCTGGCTCGCCCACACCGTAGCCATGGCCTTGTGGGTGCGAGGCCTGGGCTGGGCGCTTCCCGAGTTGTTCGCCCACACCGCAGTGCGTCTGGGATGGGAGCCGCAGGGACAGGACGACTTGGTCTGGATCGCCAAGGGGCTGGGCTGGGCGGCGACCTTGCCGTTCCTCTGGGCCTTCTGCGCCCTGGCCGTCCGGCGGTTGCGCGACATCGGCGCGGCCCGCCCGGCGATGCTGGTCGCAGGCTGGATGGCTCTGGCGCTGGTGGACATGAACACCCTGACTCATGTGCTGCCGGGGCCTAGGGCGGGCGGCATGTCTCTGGTGGGAAGTCTGCTGCACCTGCTGTGCGCCGCCGGCCTGTTGTTCTGGCCGGGGCGTTGTCCGGCGGGTGACGCGAAGGCGCCCCCGATCGAACCCAGGCCGGGCAATCTCGTGGGACGCAGGGCGGTGTCCGGCCTCAGAAGCTGAGCCGGTCGCCGCCAGGTTTTCAGGCCGTGACCGATCTGCGGCGGGCGCGCCTCACCCCCTCTCGGCGCATACGAAAACGCCCGCCCCGGATCCCGGAGCGGGCGAAATCTCGAACATCCAGGCCGCGTCGGGTCGAGGAGGCGGAGCCTCCTGACCGCGGCCCAGGATCAAGCCTTGGCGGCGTCCCGGACCTTGTCGGCGATGGCCTTGAAGCCGGTTGGGTCGGCGGCCAGCGCGGCCAGGACCTTGCGGTCCAGTTCGATACCGGCCAGGCCCAGGCCGTGGATGAACTGGCTGTAGGTGAAGCCTTCCAGACGGGCGGCGGCGTTGATGCGCTGGATCCACAGGGCGCGGAAGTTGCGCTTCTTGGTGCGGCGGTCGCGGTAGGCGTACTGCCCGGCGCGGTCCACGGCGGCCTTGGCCGTGCGGATGGTGTTCTTGCGGCGGCCCCGGAAGCCCTTGGCCTGTTCCAGAACCTTCTTGTGCTTGGCGTGGGACGTAACGCCCCGTTTCACGCGAGCCATGGTGTGATTTCCTTCGGAAGGCCCCTAACGTTCGCCGCGCGGCGGCTCACTTTCTGAGGGGCTTTGTTCAAATTCAGTGGGTGAGGATCGTCCGGGGTGCGCGCGCCGATCAGGCGTACGGCATGTAGGACTTAATCTTCTTGGCGTCGGCGTCCGACATCACCGCAGTGCCGCGGTTCTGACGGATGTACTTGGAGTTGTGGCTGATCAGGCGGTGGCGCTTGCCAGCGACCCCGGCCTTCACCTTGCCCGACGCGGTGAATTTGAAGCGCTTCTTGGCGCCCGACTTCGTCTTCAGTTTCGGCATTTTGACTCTCTGTTTGAGCGGGCTACCGCCCGTTGGGCTACTTGAGCCCGCGGGGAGAACCCTGATTAAGAACCGCCCAGGCATGCCTGTTCGCCCGGCGGTTCGGTACGCGAAGGCGCGGCTTCTACGGGAACCGGCCTTCAAAGGCAAGCCGCGCTCATGAAAACGCCCCGGAGCCGAGGACCCCGGGGCGTGGTGCGTTCAACCTTGTCTCGGCGACCTACCGGGGCGCCAGGATCATGATCATCTGGCGGCCTTCCATGCGGGGCGCGTATTCGACCTTGGCGATCTCGTCGAAGTCTTCCTGGACCTTGTTGAGCAGCTTCATGCCCAGTTCGGGGTGGGCCATTTCGCGTCCGCGGAAGCGCAGCGTGACCTTGACCTTGTCGCCCTCGTCGAAGAAGCGGTGCATGGCCTTGGCCTTCACCTCATAGTCGTGTGTGTCGATGTTGGGTCGGAGCTTGATTTCCTTGAGCTCGACAACCTTCTGGCGCTTGCGGGCCTCGGCCTTCTTCTTCTGCTCCTGGAAGCGGAACTTTCCGTAATCGAGGATCTTGGCGACCGGCGGCTCCGACGTCGACACGATCTGAACCAGGTCCAGCCCCGCCTCCTCGGCGGCCTCCAGCGCGGCGGAGGTCGGCATCACACCCTGCTTCTCGCCGTTCTGGTCGATCAGCAGAACGCGGGGCGCGCGGATATCGTGGTTCATGGGCGGCCCGTCCTTGACGGGCGGCGTGTTCATCGGACGGCGAATGGGCGTCGGTTCCTTATGTGGTCGATGTCTTGCACGGGTGAGCGCGCGACGTGTCGGTCGCGTTCCCCTGGACCCTATATGACCGCGAACCGCCCGATCATCAAGAACGGGCGGCCGCTCGGGTCTCGATGAAGGCGTCGTGGAGACCGATGACGGCATCAAAGACACGCTCGACCGTCAGGTCCTCGATGGGGGCGAACTGGCCGCGCGTCTCGTTGGAGGCCGCCGTGCGGGTGCGGGGGCCCCAGGGCCCGTAGAGCCACCATTCGGTCGGGCCGAACAGGCCGAGAGTGGGCCGACCAGCCGCCGCCGCGACGTGCATCAGGCCGGAATCGTTGCCGACGAACAGGGCCGCGCGGTCGATGGCGGCCGCCGACGCCAGGATGTCGCCCTTGCCCACGAAATCGACGCCTCGCTGACCCGCCGCCTCCAGCGCCGGGGTGGCGGGCGGCCGGTCGCCCGGCCCGCCCACGGGCATGAAGCGCCAGCCGTCGAACCGGGACTCGGCCTTCAGCTTCTCGACCAGGGCGCCCCAGCGGTCGGCGGGCCAGCTCTTGCCTGGCTGGTGCGCGATGGGGGCCAGCGCCAGGATCGGGCCGGGGCCCGCACCATCCGCTAGCTGCGGGTCGACGACGGCCGCCGCCTCGGCGCGGGCCTGGTCGTCAATGAACAGTTCGGGGTCCAGGTCGCGCTCGGCGCCGACGAGACGGCTCGCCATCTGGACCTTTCGCAAGCCGGTCTCCCAGCGGCGGTTGTAGATCGAGCGCCGCCGGGCGTTCAGGGCGTAGGCCAGGGCCGAGCCCCGGATATCGATCACCCAGTCCCAGCGCGTGGCGCGCGCCTGCCCCCACAGGTCCAGCCAGTGTCCGGCCAGCTTCTTCTTGTCGAGCACGATCACCCACCTTACCCCCGGGGCGGAGCGGAACAGGGGCGCCGGCGGCCGCCCGCAGGCCACGGTGATCTCCGCGCCCGGCAGCTGACGGCCGATCTCGCGGATCACGCCCGACGAGATCACGCAATCGCCGATGCGGTTGGAGGTGACGAAGAGGACCTGGGGCGCCATGCCCCTCTCTACCGCCCTCTCTCCCCTTCGCGGAAGGGACGGACTACAGACGGCGCATGATCGCGCCTCTCCACCTCCACCGCCCAGACGGCGAGACCCTGGCCTACGCCCGCGTCGAGGGAGAAGGGCCGACCGTGCTGTGGATCGGCGGCTTCCGGTCGGACATGGAGGGGTCCAAGGCCCTGGCCCTGGACACCGCGGCGCGAGAACGCGGCTGGAACTACGTCCGCTACGACCATTTCGCCCACGGCGTCTCGTCGGGGGAGTGGCGCCAGGCGACCATCGGCCGCTGGCGCGAGGACGCGGTCGCCCTGATCGACCATGTCGAAGGGCCGGTGGTCCCGGTCGGCTCGTCGATGGGCGGCTGGATCGCCCTGCTGGCCGCCGCGGCCCGGCCCGACGCCGTCTCGGGTCTGGTTCTGGTCAATCCGGCCCCGGACTTCACAGAACGACTGATGTGGCCGTCGCTCGAGGATCACCAGCGCCAGGCGATCCTGCGCGACGGCGAGGCCCTGATGCCCGACGAGGGGCTCGGCCCCTGGGTCCTGACCCGACGGATGATCGAGGAGGCGCGCGACTGGCTGGTGCTGGACGGGGCCATCGATATCGCCGCGCCGGTGCATGTGCTGCAGGGCCGGGCGGACGACGTCGTGCCCTGGCGCCACGCGGTGTCCCTGGCCGAGCGGCTGGATCGGGCGGCCGTGCGGCTGGACCTTATTCCCGGCGGCGATCACCGGCTGTCGACGCCCGGTGACCTAGAGCGGCTGATCGAGGCGGTTGAGGCTATGCGGGGCGGCTGAGCGCCCCGGTGCTTAGGCGTTCGCGGGGCGCAGGCCGGCCGCGTCGATCGGGCGCTTCATGCCGCCGGCGGCGATGATGCGGTCGATGCGGGCCTTCTCGGCGCGGAAGGCGGCCAGGTCAGCGCCGGCCAGGATCGTGCCTTCCGAGGTGCGGATGCCGGCTGGATTGATCCGCTGGCCGTTCCGCCAGATCTCGTAGTGCAAATGCGGGCCAGTGGAGGCGCCGGTCGAGCCGACGTAGGCCACGACCTGGCCCTGGCTGACCCGCTGGCCGGCGCGGATGCCCGAGCCATAGCGCGACAGGTGGCCGTAGCCGCTTTCCAGGCCATTGGCGTGCCGGATGCGCAGCCAGTTGCCGTAGCCGCCCCAGCGACGGGCCTCGACCACCACGCCGTCGGCGGGGGCCACGACCGGCGTGCCGGTGCCCGCCGCGAAGTCCATGCCCTGGTGCATCTTGCGATAGCCGGCGATCGGGTGCCGGCGGAAGCCGAAGGAGGACGAGATCCGGAAGCCCCGATCCAGCGGCGTGCGCATCATGGTCGAGCGCATATTCTTGCCGGTGGCGTCGAAATACTGGGCTTCCTTCGCGCCCGCGGGCTTGAAGCGATAGAAGACCACGCCCTTCAGTTCGGCATAGAGCAGGTCGTCGATCTGAACCGTACGGCCGCCCTCGGTGACCACGCGGTCGAACACCAGGGTGAACTCATCGGCGCCGCGCACGTCGCGGTCCAGGTCGAACTTGTGGGCGAATAGCTGGGTCGCCTTGCGGGTGATGGCGGCGTTGGCGCCCATCCGGCGGGCGGTGGCGGCCAGCGAACCCTCGACGTCCGCCTTCATCACCACGGTCTCGGCGGTGACCTTCTCCTCCAGCGAGCGCAGACGAAGGGCGCCGTCGAAGCTGCGCGACACGGTCAGCTGGCTGGCCGGGCCGGTGCGCATGGTCAGGCCGATCAGCCGGACCGGACCCTGGCCGGCGCGCGGGCGGGCGATGGCGGTCTCGAACTTCAGGCCGGCGCGCAGGGTCGAGACGTCAAAAGCATTGGCGATGGTGGCGGTGACAGCCGATGCCTCGGCTGCGTCGACGCCAGTGCGGCGGACGGCCTGTTCGAAGGTCTCGCCGGCGCGGATCTGGACCGGCACGGCTTCCGGGGCGGTGAGCCCTTCGGGAGCGCCGGCGTTGGCGAAGGCCTGAGCCTCGAGCGCCGCCAGCTGTTGGCTGGTCAATTCGGGAACTTCCTCGGCCTGGGCGGGTTGGTAGACCTTCCCGGCAAGGAGGGCGACCGACAGGGCGGCCGCCGCAGTGAACACGTGAGGCGCGATGCGCATCGGTTGGCGGCGTGGATCGAACTGAGCCATCAGACCCCGATGAAAGACGACGCCGGCCGGCGCCCAAGCCACTGAGAAGCAAGGATCGCGCCCAAGTCCCCCGGGGTCGCGAGAGCACGCCCTATAGCTTCTTGGAGGCAGGATGGGAAGCGGGTTCGTTACAAACCATTAACCGGAGCCGTATTGTAGAGTGTTTTATCGCCTTCGCAGACGGGTTTCGGCCCATCCGCCGGTCGAGATCCAAGCATTCGTCACCGATGCTGTCACTTGGGCGAGACGACATCACCGATGATCTCAAAGTGGCTTCGATGTCACTGTCAGTTGCGCGCAAGACACGACACCTGTGCTGGACGGGAAGGGCCTAGACTGAAACCCGGGGGCCGGGCTGGCCCTTGCTCGTCCCGGCCTGACACGGCCGACTTGAACCCGCCAAGGTGATACGGTCCCGTCCGGCTTCAATGATATCAACCCCATCCGACACCGCTTCTCCGCCGACTTCCCGGCCCCGCCGACCGGCCCCGGGACGGGTCGCGATCGTGTTCGGCGTCGCGGTGCTGGTGATCGCGATCCTGCTCGCCGCCCTGTGGCTGAACCGCCGTGCGGCGGCGCGCGAGGTGCTGGTCGGCTGGCTGGACCGCCGGGGCATAGCGGCCCAGGTCGAGGTCGAACGTCTCGAGTTCGACGGCTTCATCGGCCGCATCGTGATCGGAGATCCCGCCGATCCGGACGCGGTAGTCGACCGGGTCGAGGTCGACTACGCCATCGCCGGCCCCTGGGCTGCGGGGGGTCTTGCGGTTACGCCCAGCCGCGTCCGCCTGGTCCGGCCGCGGGTGCGGGCGGCCTTCGAGGATGGCGATCTGTCCTTCGGCGTCCTGGACCCGTTGATCGAGGAATTCACCTCTCGCCCGCCCCGCCCCGATGCCGACTCGCCGCTGATTCTGGTGGAGAACGGTCGGCTGAACCTCGCCACCGACTATGGGGCCCTCGCAGTCGAGGGCGACGCCCGGCTTCAGGACGGCAAGCTGATGCGACTGGCCGCGCGCGTTCCCGCGACCACCCTGCGTCAGGGGGACGCCTGGGCGCGCGGCCTGTCAGCTCGCGCCGATCTGACGACCACCGGGGACCGGGTCGCTCTGCGGCTCGATGTTTCGGCAGAGGCCCTGGCCGCCCCCGGCGCGGCGGCGGATGCCGTGCGGGCTCGACTGGGCGGCGACCTGCCCTATCCGGATCTGAAGCGTCGGCGGGGCGACGGGCGCGCGGCCCTGACCCTGGACGCCTCCGCCGGAACCCTGCGCCTTGGCGACGCACGCCTGACCGGGGCCGAGACGCGCATGGCCTTCGACGGCGCGGTCGCGGGCTGGATGGAAGCCTTCCATCTCACAGGCGCGACCTCGCTGCAGGCGGCGGCCGACCGGGTGAGCGGCCCCGTGTCCGGGCGCGGCCTGGCCCTGACCGGGTCGGGGGCCCGCCTTGACCTGCGGCGCGTCGCTGACCGGCCCCTGGCCTGGAGCCTGGCAGGGCCCGCTCGGGTCCACGCCGCCTCGCTCTCGGCAAACGGCGCCTCGGTCAGCGGCGTCGCCCTGTCCAGCGCCGCCCTCACGATCGGCGGACAGGGCGCGGCCTTCGAGGCGGTGGGCCCGATGGCCCTCGTCGCTGGCCGCGCGCGGGCCGGCGACCTCGACCTCTCCGGCATCACGGGCCGGGCCGAGCTCGATCTGGTCCAGGACGGGGTGATGCGGATCGAGGCGCGGGGCGCGCTCTCTTCCAAGGCCGGCGCCTGGCCGCTGCTGGGCCAGCCCGCCGCCGGCGACATTCCCGAACTGGCCGCCATGAAGCGCGCCTTCTCGCGTTTCGCGCTTGACGCGCCCGCCTGGACCTTCGCGGCCGGCCCCGGAGGCCATCGCCTGGACCTGACCCGGCCGCTCGCCGTGCGCCCGGCCAATGGCGGCGTCCTGACCGTCGACGCCGCCGACCGCCCGATCTTCGGCCAGCAGGGGTCTGGCCCCATCGGGGGCGCCTTGAGGATCACGGCTATGCGCGGCGCCGGCCTGCCCGAGGCCGCGATCCGCGTGCCGGACTGGCGGCTGACGCCCGGCGGCTTCACGGCCGACCTCAGCGGCCGCGCCGCGCTGGACTTCGGCCTGGCGCGCGGGATCGACCTGTCCACGTCCGGCCAGCTCGCCTCGGCGCGTGGCGTCGTGACCTATTCGGCGTCGGACTGCGTCGCCGTCTCCGTCGAACGCCTGGAGCTGGAGGAGAACGACGTGATCGACCTCGCCAGCGGCCTGTGTCCGTCCGGCGGACCGCTGGTGACCCTCGCCGAAGGCGGCTGGCGTGCGTCCGGCCGCATACGCGACGCCTCGGCCCTGGCGCCGTTCATGGCCGTCCGGTTCGCGGACATCGAGGGCGGCCTCAGCGTCCAGGGCGGGGAGAACCGGCTGGACCTGACCGCAGACATCGCCTCGGCGCGGGTGCAGGACGCCACCCAGCCCCGCCGGTTCGAGCCCCTGACCGCCCAGGGCCAGGCCCGACTGTCGGGCGAGGTCTGGAGCGGCGGCTTCGACCTGTCGCGGCTCGAGCATCGCCTCGGCCGCCTGACCCTGGCCCACGACGGCCGGACGGGTGTGGGCGGGGTCCAGATCGAGGCGCCCGAAATCGTCTTCGCCGAGGATGGACTCCAGCCCTCCGACCTCAGCCCCCTGGTCGCCGACTTCGTCCAGTCGCCCGCGACCGGCTCCGCCGCCTTCCAGGGCCGGATGGGCTGGGACAAGGCGGGCGGCTCCAGCGACGGCGTCCTGACCCTCCCGCGCCTGGACTTCACCAGTCCCGCCGGCGCCGTGACCGGCCTGTCCGGCCGGGTCGTCTTCACCAGCCTGGCGCCGCTCGTCACCGCCCCCGGCCAGACCCTGACGGTCGAACGGCTGGACAGCGTCACCCCCCTGACCGACCTCTCGGTCGCCTTCGCGGTGGACAAGGCCGCGGTGCGGATTGAGGGCGGCCAGATCAGCGCGGCCCAGGGGACCGTGCGGGTCGAGCCCACCACCATCCCGCTGGACCCCGCCCAGCCGGTCACCGGCGTGATCGTGCTCGAGCGCGTGCAGCTGGGCGATCTGATCGAGGGCGCCGGGCTGGACGACAAGCTGAAGCTGGACGCCCGCGTGTCCGGCCGCCTGCCCTTCACCTGGATGGCGAGCCAGGGCGTCCGCATCGCCGACGGCCGCCTCGAGGCGGTCGAGGCGGGGCGTCTGTCCATCCCGCGCACGGCCCTGGTCGCGCTGGAGGCCGGCGGCGCCGGCGAGGACGTGCCCCCGAACGTCGTCCAGGACCTGGCCTTCCAGGCCATGGAGAACCTGGCCTTCGACATCCTGACCGCCGAGGTGAACAGCCTGAACGCCGGCCGGCTCGGCGTGCTGTTCCGCATCCGGGGCCGGCACGATCCGCCCGTGCGCCAGGAACTGCGGCTGACCTGGATGGACGTGATCCGCCGCCGCTTCTTCGACGAGCCCCTGCCCCTGCCTTCGGGCACCCAGGTCGATCTGACGCTCGACACCACGTTGAACGCCGGCCAGCTGGCCACCGACCTCCTGGCGCTCGACCGCGCCCGCCGGGCCGGAGAGGACGACGAATGAGGGCGCCGATCGCTTCGTTCAGAACCCGTTCATGGGCTCTGCCGTTATTGGCCATGACCGCCGCCGAGGAGGACCGAAGATGACCATCCAGCGCCGCCTCGCTCTTCTGGGAGGCCTCGCCGCCCTGACGACGGCGACTGCCGCCTGCGCCCCGACCATCCGGCTGCAGGTCGACCCGATCCAGATCTACGCCAAGCTGGACGCCGACGTGCGCGTCCGTCTCGACCAGGAGCTCCAGGACCTCCTGCGCGAGAACCCCAACCTCTTCTGATGCAGGTCTCCACCATGTCTTTCAGCAAGATGTTCGTCGTCGGAGCCGCGGTCATGGCCATGGCCGTCGCCGCCGGGGCCGCCCTGGCCCAGACCAGCCAGCAGAAGGCGATGATCGACGCCGCCAAGGCGCAGGGCGTGGTCGGGGAACAGGCCGACGGCCTGCTCGGCTTCCGCGGTTCATCGTCGGACCCAGCGCTCCAGGCCGCCGTCGCCACCACCAACGCGGCGCGCCGCCAGGCCTACGCCCGCTCGGGCGCCGAGGCGGGGGTCACCGCCGAGGTCGCCGGCGCCCGCATGTTCGAGAGCCAGCTCCTGCCGCGCATCTCGACCGGCCAGTACTACCGCAACGCCCAGGGCCAATGGGTCCAGCGCTAGGGCGGATGCGCCCGCGGGGCTGACCGGCTAGAAGGGCGATCATGGCCGCCCGTCTCCTGCGTTTCGTCGTGTCGCTGCTCCTCGCCTGCGCCATCGCGGCCGCCTGCACCGCCGGCCTGGCCCTCGCCTGGCGCGCCATCGGCGGCGGCGAGATGTCCATCCACGGCTGGATCGCGCTCGGCCTCGGCGTCACGGGCACGCTCGGCCTGACCTGGATCCTCATGCACCTCGCCTTCCGCTCCCACCGCGAGGGCTGGGACGACCAGGTCGACAACCGGCTGGATCCCGGGCGGGACCAGGAGCCCTAGGCGGCCGCCCTTCGCGCCTTCAGGGCCGGCAACAAAAGCCCGTCGCTCAGCGCCCGCACGACCGGTACCGCGACCGCGTCCCCCATCAGCTTCAGCGCCGCGCTTTCCGAGGCCGGCAATCGGTAGGCGTCCGCCACGCCCATCAGCCGCGCCGCCTCCCGCCCCGTCAGCCTGCGGGCTCGAATCCGTCCGCCTTCGCAGACGAGCACATACTGGCGCGACGACCCGCCCGCTGGGGTCCGGAGACAGCCCGCCAGTCCGTCGAACCGCATCTCAAGCCGCTGGACCTTGGTCCCCGCCTCGACCCGCACCCGCCGATAGGCCGCGCCGGCGCGCCGCTCGCCCGTCGTGGCGACGCTCTCCAGCCGCGCGCGATGCAGAGGGCCCGCCAGCGCCAGCAGCCGCTCGGTCTCCGCATCGTCGAACCAGGCGACCGCATCGTCCGGCTCCAGCAGGGCGGCGAGGTCGAGGTTCCGGCGCGGCGGCGAGGGCAGGGACCACCAGGCCCAGGCCGCCCTGACCGCGTCCGGCAGAGCCGCCTGCGCGGCCACGAGCCGGGCCGTATGGAACGCGCCGCATGGCCCGGCCGTCTCCGGAGCCTCCAGCTCGCGCATCGCGATTATGAACAGCCGGGGGCGCGACTGCGGCAGCCAGTGCGCCGCGTCCATCTCCAGCGCGCCCATACGATATCCGGCCTCGACCATGGCCGAGCACACCGCCGCGAAATCCGCGCCCTTGCCGGAGGTCAGGAGGCCGACCACGTTCTCCAGCACCACGACTGGCGGCGCCCGCCCCTCGGCCCTCAACTGCTGGACCAGGCGCCAGAAGCCCCAGAAAGCCCCCGAACGCCGCGCCTCCAGCCCCGCCCGCGCGCCCGCCAGGCTGACGTCCTGGCAGGGCGACGAGGCCCATAGCAGGTCGGGCGAGCCGGGCAGATCGGCGGTGTCGAGGTCCCACACGTCGCCCTGATGGAAACCGGCGTCGTGGTTCGCTCGCCAGGCGGCGGCCTTCATCGCGTCGATGTCGTTGGCGAAAGCGATCCGGAATCCTTCGAGTCCCAGGCCCGCCAGGCCGCCGCCGGCGAAAAATTCCCAGGCGACCGGCTGGGCGTGATCGGTGCGGGTCGGGCGAATCGCCATGACGCAAGCTTAGGCGCCCCAGGCCGACCCCGCGAGCCCGCCGCTTGACCCCCGACCCCGGCCCTGCCTTTGCTGACCGGGAAGGAGTTTCCCATGCGCCTCGCCCTCGCCGTCGTCGCCGCCCTGACCGTGGCCGCCTGCTCCCAGCCGACCGAGCCCACCCCCGAACCGGCCGAACCCGCCGTCCTTGGCGGCGTCGATCTGGGCCAGCCCTTGAGGGCCCTGGGCACGGAGCCATTCTGGGCGGTGGAGATCACGCCGGACACGCTCACCTACTCCGGCGTCGACCGGCCGGAGCGACGCGCCTCCCACACGGGGCCGACGGTCCAGGGGACGACGGCGGTCTATACTGGCGCCGTTGGCGACGACGCCCTGGTGGTCACGCTCATGGCCACCGAATGCTCCGACGGGATGAGCGACCGCACCTATCCGTTGGCCGCGCGGGTGGAGGTTGGCGGGGAGACGCTGATCGGCTGCGCCGCCAGCCTGGCCGACCTGGCCTCGGGCGAGGTGCAGGGGCCGACGACGCCGATCGCGGCGCCGGAGGTCGCGCCGCCGCCCATCCCGGGCCCGGCGCCCGCCCCTCAGGCCTGATCGGCTCCAAGCAGGCCGCCCACGCCCGGCACGCTTCTAACGGCTTCTCCCAGGAGGTCGCGGCCGGTGTCCGTCCGCACGGCCTCGCGCAGCGCCGGGACCAGCCGGCGAACATCCTCCCGGTCCAGACCCTGGGCTCGCAGGCGATCCATCAGGCCCATGGCGTCGGCCATCGCCTTGCCCGAGACCCCGCCCGCGCTCTTCATCAGCCCGCCGAACAGGCCGCCGCCGGATCGCGTCGCGCCCTCTGGAGACCGCGCGAGTTCCTCCGCGCCCGCCACCCCGGCGTACAACTGGGACAACTCGGCCTGGCCCGCATGGCGGTCCAGCAGTCCCAGCGCGCCCGCCGCCGCGATCCGCACCCGGCCGGTCTCCAGCCCCGTCCGTTCGGCCGCCCGCGCGATCAGGTCGTCGATGTCCATGGCCGCTTAACGCTTCCCCAAGCCTGGCGCTGCATGATGCCGGCATGACCCCCGTGGAAACGCCCCAGGACCTGCGCTCGCTGACGGCGCTCCGCTTCATCGCGGCCATGTGGGTGGTGATGTTCCACTTCTGGCCAAACCTGAACGTCGGCTTCCTGCCGAACCTGGTGACCAAGGGCTATCTGGGCGTGGAGCTGTTCTTCGTCCTGTCCGGCTTCATCCTCAGCCACGTCTATCTGGCCCAGGCCGGAGAGAAGCGGTTCTCGTACGGAAGCTTCCTGTGGGCCCGCATCGCGCGGGTCTATCCGCTGCATCTGGCCACCCTGGTCGGCGTGGGCCTGCTCGCGGCCGGCGCCATGGTGGCGGGCTTCGCCGTGGACGACAGCGTGCTCGCCTGGTCGTCCCTGCCGGCTAATCTGCTGATGGTCCACGCCTGGGGCCTGGCGCCCGAGGCCGGCTGGAACCACCCCTCCTGGTCGATCTCGGCGGAATGGTTCGCCTATCTGACCTTCCCGGCCTTCGCCTTCGCGGCCTGGCGCCTGCGTCGCAACCCCTGGGCCGCCATCGCCGGAGCCGCCCTGCTGCTGGTCGGCCTGTACGCCGCGTTCGAGGCTCTGTCGGGCTTTCCCCTGACCCAGGCGACCATCCGCTGGGGCGCGCTCCGGATCGCGCCCTGCTTCGCCTTCGGCTGCGCGCTCTACCTGGCCTATCGACGCGCGCCCCTGCCCTTCCCGGGCTGGGTCGCGGCGATCTCGACCCTGGGGATCCTCATCAGCGGCTCGGTCCTGGCCTGGGACGCCATCACCGTCCTGCTGTTCGGCCCCCTGATCCTGGCGCTGGCCTCGCTGGCCAATGAGCGGGCCGGCTGGCTGGCGTCAAAGCCCGCCGTCTATCTCGGGGAGATCAGCTATTCGGTCTATATGGTCTGCATCCCCTGGAAGCTGCTGGCCATCAATCTCGCCGCCCGGCTGACAGGGGCGGAGGACAAGCAGCTTCAACTCTTCGTGTGGCTGGCGGTCGTCGCGGCCATACCCGCCGTCGCCGCCTGCTCGTACCACTTGGTTGAACGGCCGGCGCGCTCGGCCCTGCGGAAGATGGCGGACCGACGGCGAGCCCGCACGCTTGCGCTCAAGCAGGCGCACGAACTCGCCTGAAAGGGTTCTTCAACCCGCCCGAATTATCGTCTAGGCAGACGTCTGGGCGTAACAGTTCGAAACACTACGACATGATGAAACGGCTCACCGCCGCCGTGGTTGCGGCGTCTCTCGGATTTTTCGCGCTGAACCCGGCTCCGGCGCGCGCCGACGACCCCTACTGGCAGTGCGTGACCTTCGCCCGCATGTTTTCGGGCATCAACATCTTCGGCGACGCCTGGACCTGGTGGCGTCAGGCCGTGAACACCTTCCGCACCGGCCGCGCGCCCGAGACGGGCTCGGTCCTGGTGTTCCAGCCTCATGGCCGCATGAGCCGGGGCCACGTCGCCGTCGTGTCCGACATCCTGACTGACCGGGTGATCCGCGTGACCCACGCCAACTGGGGCGGCAGCCGCGGCAAGGTCGAGGAGAATGTCACCGTGGTCGACGTCTCCGGCGAGGGCGACTGGAGCCGGGTCAAGGTCTGGTACAACCCGATCCGCGATCTGGGCACGACGGTCTATCCGACCTACGGCTTCATCTACAAAGGCGCGAGCGACGCCTTCCAGACCGCCCAGGCGGCGGTCGCCGGCGGCTCCGCCGGCCAGCCCTGATCCCCTCCTGAAACCCGCGACCGGCGCATGATCCGCATCTACCGCGCCGGCTGCCAGGACTGCGAGGAGGCGGACGCCCTGGCTCCCGGCTGGCGCCTGCCCAATGACGCCATCTGGATCGACCTGATCGCACCGACGCGGGACGAGGATCTGGCGGTCGAGGAGGCGCTCGGCCTGTCGGTGCCAACCCGCGAGGAGATGGTCGAACTGGAGGCGTCGAGCCGCCTGTATCGCGAGAACGGCGCGACCTATGTCACCGCCGACATCATCCACCACGGCGACGCGGACCTGCCGACCCTGGACCCCGTCACCTTCATCCTGACCCCAGGGCCGCTGGTGACCATTCGCTATTTCGATCCCAAGCCCTTTTCCATGGTGCTGGACAAGGTCGGACGCGAGCCCGAGCTGTGCCGCTCCGGTGCCGACCTGTTCCTGAACCTGATGGAGGCGGTAATCGACCGGGCCTCCGACATCCTGTCGGCGAATGCGGCCCGGGTGGAGGTGATCGGCGAACAGATCTTCGGCGGCCGCCCGGTCCGATTCGAAAGGCTGCTCAACCGCCTGGGTCGCGCCCAGATCGCCAATGCGCGGATCGAACAGAGCCTCGCGGGGTTCGCACGCCTATTCAGCTTCGTCACCCTGGACGAGCGGGTGGAGGCGGCCCCAACGGCGCGGGAGCATCTGAGAAGCCTGACGGCCGACGCCTCGAGCCTGTTGTCGCACAACCAGTCCATCGCGGCGGCGATCAATTTCCAGCTGTCGGCGGCGCTCGGCCTGATCAACATCCAGCAGTCGTCGATCCTGAAAATCTTCTCGGTCGTGACCGTGTGCCTGATGCCGCCCACCCTGATCGGGGCCATCTACGGCATGAACTTCGATCACATGCCCGAACTGCGGTGGGCCTGGGGCTACCCCCTGGCGCTGGCGGCGATGGCTGTCTCGGGCCTGGCGCCGCTGCTGTGGTTTAAGCAGAAGGGCTGGCTGTGGCGGAACCCGCGGGTCACCACTCCGGCTTGATCGACAGCTGGAAGGCGACCAGCCCCTCGGTCACATCGTTGTCCAGGCCTCGACCGCTGCGGAGGCCTTCCGCCTCGATCTCGCGATAGACCAGGCCGAAGGACGACTGGACGTCGCCCTTGCGGAAGGCCACGCCGAGCGAGGCGTCCCCCAGGAAGGCTCCGGAATCGTGGCTGTAGCCCGAGCGGGCGAAATCGCCGTCCCGCGTCCGGGCGAAGTTGTAGCCGACCGCCCGGCCCGAGCCGGCCGCGTATATGTACCAGCGGGCGCGCTCGCCGAAGGCCTCGCCGCCGTCCGGCACCATGCGGCTGGCGCTCGAACCGACCTTGAGCGTCGCCCCGGCCTCGGCCGAGCCCCCCCGGTCGCCGACACCGATGCCGGCGTGGGGGGTGAGGGTCACTTCCAGACCGGAGGCGGTGTAACCCCGCGCCAGGTTCCAGCCCCGGGTATAGGTCAGGTCGTAGCCGTCGACGTCATAGGCCGCGCCGTCCAGGCGCGAGGCCGGCAGGGGCGATCCGTCCGCGCGCCGGACGACCCCGCGGGTATCCAGCCGCAGCCGGTCGTTCACCTCTCCCGCGCCGAACCAGATGTCTCGGCGGGTGGTGGCGGCCAGGCCGTCGTCCGTCTCTCGGGGCGCTTCGAACTCGAGCGCCGGGCCAAAGGCGCGGTCGGCCGCGACGTTGAACGCGCTCTGGCGGTTCAGCTGGAGCGTGATGTTTCCGCTGTCGTCACCGGCCCACACATCCGAGACACGGGTCTCGGCCAGGGCCTGCGCCACGGCCACGCCGCCCGACAGCCCGGCGATGGCCAGGGCGGCCAAACCTCCTGTCAGGACAGTCACGCGACGCATCAGCGGCTCCCCTCAAGCCGTTAACGGAACCACCCTGCCAGAAAAGCCGTGGGTCCGCCAAGCGACTCGTTCAGAACACGATTCCGACACGCCAACGCCGCGCTTGACCGGCCGGTTCCGGGCCGCCCGGCCCCAACGTGGTTACTGGCAGGCCAGGCACTCGTCGTAATCGGTGCGCGCGGCCGAGAAGAGGTCCGGCTGGTTCGGATCGACCTCGGTCTCGGCCTTGTCCTCGGCCCCGGCGAAGGCGGCCCGCTGCACCGACTTGGAGCGCAGGTAGTAGAGCGACTTCACGCCCCGCTCCCACGCCGCCCAGTGCAGCATGTGCAGATCCCATTTGTCGACGTCGCCGGGCAGGAAGACGTTGATCGACTGGGCCTGACAGATGTCGGCCGAGCGGTCGGCGGCCAGTTCGACCACCCAACGCTGGTCCAGCTCGAAGGCGGTCTTGAAGATCGCCTTCTCGTCGTCGGTCAGGGCTTCCAGATGCTGGACCGACCCCTCGTGCTCCAGGATCGACAGCCAGGTGGCCTCGGTGTTCAGACCCTTCGCCTCGAGCAACTCCTCCAGATAGGGGTTCTTGACCGCGAACGAGCCCGACAGGGTCTTGTGGGTGTAGATGTTGGCCGGGATCGGCTCGATGCCGGCGCTGGTCCCGCCGCAGATGATCGAGATCGAGGCGGTGGGGGCGATGGCCAGCTTGTGGCTGAACCGCTCCATGACGCCGCGCTCGGCGGCGTCCTCGCACGGACCCTTCTCCTCGGCCAGCAGGCGGCTGGCCTTGTCGGCCTCGCGGCGAAGGTGCTTGAACAGACGCATGTTCCAGCTCTTGGCCATGGCCGATTCAAAGGCCACGCCCTGCGACTGCAGGAAGGAGTGGAAGCCCATCAGGCCCAGGCCCACCGACCGCTCGCGCTTGGCGGAATATATGGCGGCAGACATCGACGGCGGGGCGCGCCGGATGAAGTCCTCCAGGACGTTGTCCAGGAAGCGCATCACGTCCTCGATGAAGCGCGGCTCCTCGCGCCACTCCAGGAAGGTCTCGGCGTTGACCGACGACAGGCAGCAGACGGCGGTCCGGTCCACGCCCAGGTGGTCCGGCCCGGTGTGCAGCATGATCTCCGAGCACAGGTTGGACTGTTTGACCTTCAGGCCCAGGTCCTTCTGGTGCTGCGGCATCTGCCGGTTCACCGTGTCGGAGAAGATCAGATAGGGCTCGCCGGTCTGGAGACGGATCTCCAGGATCTTCTGCCACAGGGCGCGGGCGTCGACCGTCTTCATCACCTCGCCGTCCTTGGGAGACAGCAGGTCGAAGGTCCGGCCGTCGCGCACCGCCTCCATGAAGGCGTCGGTGATGTTGATGCCGTGGTGCAGGTTCAGGGACTTGCGATTGAAGTCGCCCGAGGGCTTCCGGATCTCGAGGAACTCCTCGATCTCCGGATGGTGAACATCGAGATAGACGGCGGCCGAGCCGCGACGCAGCGAGCCCTGCGATATCGCCAGGGTCAGCGAATCCATCACCCGGATGAAGGGGATGATGCCCGAGGTCTGGCCCGCGCCCTTGACCTTCTCGCCGATGGAGCGAACGCCGCCCCAGTAGGTGCCGATGCCCCCGCCGTTGGACGCCAGGGCCACGTTCTCGTTCCAAACCGACTGGATGCCGTCCAGGCTGTCGGCGACCGAGTTCAGGAAGCAGCTGATCGGCAGGCCGCGATCCGCGCCGCCGTTGGACAGCACCGGGGTCGCCGGCATGAACCACAGGCGGCTCATGTAGTCATAGACGCGCTGGGCATGGTCGGCGTCGTCCGAATAGGCGGTGGCCACCCGGGCGAACATGTCCTGGTAGCTCTCGCCCTTAAGCAGATAGCGGTCCTCCAGCGTCTTCTTGCCGAAGTCGGTCAGGAGCGCGTCGCGCGACCGATCCAACTGGATCGACCGCACCACCGAAAGCTGGGGCCGGGGCGTGGTCGAAACCGCGTCCTGCGCCAAGATGTCCAAGGTCTTCAACGCTTCACCGCCAGCCATTTGCCGTCACTCGTCCTGAACTGATCGTCGATGATGCCCGCCGAGCGTGACACACGATCTTGTGGTCTCGCTCAGCTACCCGCCCACATATGGGGCGCAGATGGTGAACGGCCCGTCAACGGACTTGACGTCGGAATTGTGATCGAATCACGCGTATGGCAGGGGATGAGCCTGTGGATGCGCACTTCGGGAAGCGTGGCCGTTCGCTCACGATGCCGTGAGGAGCTTTATCCTCCCCATCTCGGATGGGGATGCGGTGGAGGGGCTCTGGGGACACGAAGGAAAGGCCCCTCCGTCTCGTCGGCTGCCGCCGCCGATCCACCTCCCCATGCCTGCGGCATAGGGAGGAGGAGGCGTCTCAAATCTCCTGGTTGTACGCCCCGATCTCGGCGTACTTCGCCAGGCGCGGCTTCACTTCGTCGCGGAACAGGGCGCGCATGTCGTCCTCGGACCGCATGCTCTCGACCACGACCACCAGCTCCGGCTTGTTGGAGGAGGCACGGACCAGCACCCAGGAGCCGTCCTCCAGGTGCACTCGCACTCCGTTGACGGTGATGGCCTCCACGATCCTGCGGCCCAGGATCGAACCGCCCTGGTCGGCCAGGGTCTGGTATTCGGCGACGATCCGCTCCAGCACCTCGTACTTCAGCTCGTCGTCGCAGTGTGGCGACATGGTCAGCGAGGTCCAGGCGTCCGGCAGGGCGGCCTTGAGCTCGCTGAGGCGCTTGCCCGGATTGCGGTCCATCATCTGGAGCACGGCGGCGGCGGCCACGACGCCGTCGTCGTATCCCCGGCCGATGTCGCCGGCCATGAAGAAGTGGCCCGACTTCTCGAACCCCGCCAATGCCCCCAGCTCGGCGGTCTTGCGCTTGATGTAGGAGTGGCCCGTCTTCCAGTAGACGGTCTCGGCGCCGTTGGCCTTCAGCACCGCGTCGGTCTTGTAGAGGCCGGTCGACTTCACATCCACGACGAAGGTCGCGTTCGGATGGATGGCCGACAGGTCGCGGGCCAGCATCAGACCGATCTTGTCCGCGAAGATCTCCTCGCCGGTGTCGTCCACCACCCCGCAGCGGTCGCCGTCGCCGTCGAAGCCCAGCGCCAGGTCGGCGCCCGTCTCCTTCACCGCCTTGGCCATCTCGACCAGCATGGCGTGGTCTTCCGGGTTCGGATTGTATTTGGGGAAGGTCCAATCGAGGTCGGCGTCCATCTCGATCACCTCGGCGCCCATGCGGCGGAGCGCCTCCGGCGCGAAGGCGCCGGCCGTGCCGTTGCCGCAGGCGGCGACCACCTTGATCGGACGGCTCAGCTTCACCTTGCCGGCCACCTCTTTCAGATACCGCTCTCGGAAGCCCTCGATCCGCTCCAGCCGGCCGCCCGACCGGGCCACGCCCTGGCCTTCCAGCACGATCTCCTTCAGCCGTCCGATCTCGTCGGGACCGAAGGTGATCGGCGGCTTGGCGCCCATCTTGACCCCGGTCCAGCCGTTCTCGTTGTGCGAGGCTGTGACCATGGCGACGCAGGGCGCCTTGAGGTCGAACTGGGCGAAATAGGCCATGGGCGAGAGCGCCAGGCCGATGTCCAGCACCTCCATCCCGCCTTCCAACAGTCCCAGGGTCAGAGCCTGTTTCACGCTCAGCGAATAGGACCGGAAGTCGTGACCGACGACGATGCGGGGCTGGACCCCGATCTCGTGCACATAGGTCGCCAGCGCCAGGCCCAGCGACTGGATGCCCAGAAGATTGATCTCCTTCTCCAGCACCCAGCGGGCGTCGTATTCGCGAAAGCCGGTCGGCTTCACCAGGGCCTGGGTCTCGTAGTCGAAGGTGTTGGGCTTCAGGTCCTGGCGGGCTTTCGGCATCGGTTTTCCTGAGGAACGGGGATATGGGCCGGGCTATACCGGCCACGGTCGGGGCTCACAACGCGCGAACGGCCAAGTCGTTGATCCGGCGTCGACGGCGCGACCCTTCCCGCCCGTCCCCAAGCTTGACCCCTCGGCGGTCGAAGCATAGGCCCGGGCCCTCGACTTCCGGAGCGCCCATGCCTCGTCTGATCCTGCTGCGTCACGGCCAGAGCCAGTGGAACCTGGAGAACCGCTTCACCGGCTGGGTGGACGTCGACCTGACCGCCGAGGGCGAGGCCCAGGCCAGGAAGGGCGGCGAACTGATCGCGGCCTCAGGCTTCCGCCCGGCCGTGATGTTCACCTCGGTGCTGAAGCGGGCGAAGCGCACCGGGGCCCTGGCGCTGGAGACGGCCGGACTGCGCGACACGCCGGTGATCGAGGACTGGCGGCTGAACGAGCGCCACTACGGGGGGCTGACGGGGCTGAACAAGGCCGAGACGGCCCAGAAGCACGGCGAGGATCAGGTCCTGATCTGGCGGCGCAGCTACGACATCCCGCCGCCGCCGCTCGCCCCCGGCGGCGAATGGGATTTCGCGTCGGACGCCCGCTACGCCGGCCAGCCTATCCCCGACACCGAGAGCCTGAAGACCACCCTGGACCGAGTCCTGCCCTATTGGGAGGCCGAGATCGCGCCCCGACTGAAGGCCGGCGACGACGTCCTGATCGCCGCCCACGGCAACTCCCTGCGCGCCATCGTGAAGCACCTGTTCCAGGTTCCCGACGACCAGATCGTCGGCGTCGAGATCCCGACCGGCAATCCGCTGGAGATCGAACTGGACACGGACCTCCGCCCCACCGCCGCGCGCTACCTGGACGCCCAGCGAGCCACAGACCTGCCGGCTATCGGAGATGCGGCGTGAGCACCGCCGCCGACGACGCGCGGTTCATGGGCCGCGCCATCGAGCTGGCGGTCGAGCGGATGGGCCAGACCTGGCCGAACCCCGCGGTCGGCTGCGTGATCGTCAAGGACGGCGAGATCGTTTCCGAGGCGGCGACCGCCCCGGGCGGGAGGCCTCATGCCGAGGAGCAGGCGGTTCCAGCGGCGGGCAAGGCCGCTAAGGGCGCGACGGCCTATGTGACCATGGAACCCTGCGGCGCGCGCTCGTCGGGGCGCAAGTCGTGCTCGCACTTCCTGACCGAGGCCGGGGTTGGACGGGTGGTCGTCGCTGCGGTCGACCCGTCTCCCTTCGCCTCGGGCCGGGGCGTGGATCGGCTCAGGAAGGCAGGGCTGGAGGTCGAGACCGGCCTGATGGCCGACGAAGCGGCGGTTCTCTACGAGGGCTATCTGCACCGGGTCGAGACCGGCCGGCCGATGGTGCGGATCAGCGCCGACGGCGAGGGCTTCGACGCCCGCTTCGCCGCCTCGCCCAAGTCGGACCTGGCCACCGAGCTGAAGCGGCTTGGCGAGGCCGGCTATACCCGGCTCTGGACGGCGCCGGGCGAGCTGGCGGATGCCCTGGACGCCCAGGGATTGCTGACCCGCTAGGCTCGGAGAATCGCGTTTTCCGCAAAGCTTCCTTAAGCGGCGCCGGCTCACACTGTCGGCATGTCGGGAACCCTCGAGGCCGCCATCGTCAGGAGGCGGCTCAGCCAAGATGAGCTGGACGCCATCTGCGTGCGTCACGACCGCCTGTGGCAGGCGCGTCCCGGCGGTGCGCGCGCCGTCTTCGCCTGGCTGGACCTGTCGGGCCTGACGCTCAAGGGCCGCAACCTCGCCGACGCCGATTTCGCCGCCGCCTGCCTGATCGGCTGCGATCTGTCGGGCGCCAAGCTCGATAACGCCAACTTCTTCGGCGCGGACATGCAGGACGCGATCCTGTGCGAGGCCAGTCTGCGGCGCGCCGACCTGCGCGGCGCCTGCCTGCGCGGGGCGGACCTGACCGGCGCGGACCTGTTCGAGGCCGACCTGCGCGAAGGCGTGGTCGCGGCCGCCAATCGCAGGGACGGCTTCCGCATCGTCGAATCCCAGAGCCGGCACGACACCCAGGCGCAGGGCGCCTGCCTGGCCGGCGCGAACCTCCAGCGATCGCGGCTATCCGGCGTCTCGGCCCAGTCAGCGGATTTCTCCGACGCCATCATGAAGGACTGCAAGCTGGTCCGGGCCAATCTGAAGTCCGCCAGCTTCCGGGGGGCTGACCTGGCGGGCGCCGACCTGTCGGGCGCCGACCTGACCGGGGCGGATCTGCGCGACGCCGTGCTGGTGGGGGTCAAGGCCGCCATGTGGCGGACGGACGGGGCGAATCTGGACGGCGCCCTGACCGACACCCGGCCCAGCGGGGCGCCGGTCGACAAACTGCCCGCCGCCGAGATGCTGCACGAACACGCGACCTGGTGCGAAACCGGCGGGGTCGAGGGCAAGCCGTCGGTCTTCGACGGGGTGGACCTGCGCGCGCTGAAGTCGATCGGCGGCCTGAACCTGACGGCCCTGTCGGCGCGGGGCGCGGTCTTCTACGGCCTGAACATGGAGGGGGTGCAGCTGCAGGGGGCGCATCTTGAGGACGCGGACCTGCGCTCCACCAATCTGCGGCGCGCCGACCTGCGCGGGGCGCGGCTGGCGAGGGCGCGCCTGGGCGGCGCGGACCTGCGCGAGGCCCAGCTGGGGCCGCTGATGATCTCGGCGGATCGGTTGATGCCCGCCGACCTGACGGGGGCCAGCCTGCGAGGGGCCGACCTGTCGGGGGCCGACGTGCGACGCGCCTGTTTCGCGCGCGCCGACCTGGCCCGGGCCCTGCTGCATGGGGCCCAGACCAAACACACGGATTTCACAGACGCCGGGCTCACCGGCGCGCGGGGCCTGGCCCCGGAGGAGATGGCCCGATGACGATCGCCCGCCGCCGACTTAGCCAGGGGGATCTGAGCCTCTTCGCCATCGCCCACGCCCGCCTGGCCGAGGGCAAGGCCGGGGGCCGTCGACTGGTCCTGAAGTTCGTCGATCTCAGCGGGCTGAACCTCGAAGGCCTGCTGCTGGACGACGCGGATTTCACCGGATCGTCCCTGGAGGGCTGCAAGATGGCCGGCGCCCGGCTGGAGCGGGCGGTGCTGTTCGGCTGCGACCTGCGCGGCGCGGACATGGCCGGCGCCAACCTGCGAAGAGCGGATATCCGGGGCGCCTGCCTCCAGGGAGCGAACCTGGCCGGAGCCGACCTGACCCAGGCGGACTTCCGCGAGGGCGTCATCGCCGTCCCCCACGAGACCAAGGGCCTGGCCGCCATGCGGCACGAGACCCGGGGCGGCCAGGCCGACGGGGCCCAGTTCTCCGGGGCGACCCTGGACGGCTCACGTTTCGACGGGGTCAGCGCCCACAAGGCGGACTTCACCGACTGTTCGATGGTCGGGGCCTGTCTGACCGGGGCGAATCTGAAGGACGCGGACCTGTCCGGTTGCAACATGGAAGGCGCCCAGGTGCGCGGCGCAAACCTGGCGGGCGCCCGGCTGATCGGGGCGGTGGTCCGGGGCGTCGCCATGCAGACCGCGCGCCTGGACAAAACCGACATGACCGACTGCCTGGGCGATGTGTCGGAGGCGGCGATCGCCAAGGCCGACAGCCTGGTGGACAAGGCCCTGGACGCCAACGCCTGGGCCGAGAGCGGCGGCGTGTTCGGCGAGCCCGCCGTGTTCGACGGCGAGGACCTCCGCCCGCTCGCTGGGCGGCTGAGGGGGCTGAAGCTGCCGGCGCTCAGCGCGCGGGGGGCATGCCTGGTGGGGCTGGACCTCAAGGGCCTCTTCCTTCAGGGCGCGAACCTGGAGAAGGCGGACATGCGCGGCGTCGATCTGTCCGGCGCGGACCTGCGCGGCGCACGGATGGGCGGCGCCAACCTGAGCAAGGCCATCCTGCGCGGCGCCCAGATGGGCCCCCTGCCGCTCGGCGGCGGCCGCAGCCTGCCGGCCAGCTTGATCGACACGAAGATGCGCTACGCCCAGCTGACCGGCGCCGACCTGACGCGCGCCGCGCTGGACCGCGCGGACCTCTCGGGCGCGGAGCTCACCGACGCCGTGCTGGAGGGCGCGAGTGTCGCGGGCGCCCGGTTCGACCGCGCCACCGGGGTCGAGCAGGCCGAAGCGGCCTGACGCCTACGAAAAAAGGGCGACGCCGAAGCGCCGCCCTTCGTCTCGTCGTGGGGACGCGATGGCTTACGCCGCGGACTTCTTGCCTTCGATCAGCGGCTGGCTGGACGTGCCGATCTCGATGCGGCGCGGCTTCAGCGCCTCCGGCAGTTCGCGCTTCAGGCTGATGGACAGCAGGCCGTTCACCAGGTTGGCGTCCGTCACCACCACATAGTCGGCCAGCTGGAAGCGACGCTCGAAGTCGCGCTCGGCCAGGCCGCGATGCAGGTAGGTGCGTTGCTGGCTGTCGTCATTGGCGGTCTTGCGGCCGGTGACGGTCAGCAGGTTCTCCTTCACCTCGATGTTCAGCTCGTCGGGCGTGAAGCCGGCGACGGCGATCTCGATGCGATAGGCGTTCTCGCCCGTGGTCTCGATGTTGTAGGGCGGCCAGCCGTTTTCCTGGCTGGTGCGCGCCGCCATCTCGAGCAGATTGGCCATCCGGTCGAAGCCGACGGCGGAGCGATAGAGGGGGGTGAAGTCAAAGGTACGCATCGGAATCCTCCTGAGGATCAGCAAGGTTTCGCCGCCCCTGCGTTTTGCGCCCGGGTCGGCCTGGGGGTCCTCCCACCGGCCCCGCAAAGGAGCGCCGCTGGTCGGGAAGGCCCGAAATCGGCGCCTTCAGTCGAAAAGATGGGAGGGCGGTTCGCGGCGTCAAGGGGTCGCGCCCGAACCTGTATCGTCGATCCCTGAGCCGCGCTAAGCAGGCGCCAGACCCCTGTTCGGAGACCACGATGCGGACCCTGACACTCGCCCTGTGCCTCGCCCTCTCGGCGCCGGCCGCCTTCGCCCAGACCGGCCCCGCCTCGGCCCCGCCGGTCCATCACGAGGACGCGGCCCTGCAGGCGGCGGTGGCCTCGACCACCCGGCCTGAGGCCGACCGCGCCCGGGACGCCCATCGCCGCCCCTACGAGGCCCTGACCTTCTGGGGCCTGACCCCGGGCGCCACGGTGGTCGAGGTTCAGCCGGGCGCCAACGGCTGGTGGACCGCCATCCTGCAGCCCTACGCCGAGGCGACGGACGGCCGCTACGTCCCGGCCAACGACCTGGCGGCTCTGGAAGGCGTCGAGGCCGGTTCCGCCGACCTGGTCCTGATCGCCCGCGCCTTCCACAACTGGGCGCGTCAGAACCGCACCGACGCCATTTTGGCCGCGGCCTTCAAGGCGCTCAAGCCCGGCGGCGTCCTGGCGGTCGAGCAGCATCGCGCCAACGAGGGACTGAACGTCGCCGACACGGCGCCCACGGGCTACGTCTCCGAAAGCTACGTCATCCAGGCCGCCCAGCGCGCGGGCTTCCAGCTCGAGGCCCGCAGCGAGCTGAACGCCAATCCCAGGGACGACCGCGACCACGCCTTCGGCGTCTGGACCCTGCCGCCGGTGCGCCAGTCGGCGACGCGCGACGGCTCCAACGCCCTGACCCCGGAGCAGCGTGCGGAGTACGACGCCGTCGGTGAAAGCGACCGCATGACCCTGCGCTTCCGCAAGCCGGAATGACGAAAGCCCACGATGACGCCGGGGCTTTTGACCTCGGGGGGGAAGCGCATTAACGCATCGGTCCGGAGCCCGGCCCGTCAGCCGGCAGGAACCGCTATCGCATGGGTGAACGCCCCCCGCCCCCGACCGTGATCGCGACCCGGCGCCGGATGCTGGGCGGCGCCGCCGGGCTGGCGATCCTGGGCGTCGCGGGCTGCGGTCGGGGCGAGCCCGAGGCCAAGGGACCCGAGGCGCCCGCCGGACCTCCGGAAGGCTCGCTGGAATGGGCGATCCAGGGGCCCTGGCGCGCCGCCGACCGTCCGCGCGACATCTATCGTCATCCGATGGAGACCCTTCGGTTCTTCGGGCTTCAGCCCCGGATGACCGTGGTCGACTTCTGGCCCGGCTCGGGTTGGTACACCGAGATCCTGGCCCCCTATCTGAACAAGGGCGGCGGGACCTACTACGCCGCCGGCTTCATGACCGGGCCGGGGGCCGATCCCGCCCAGGCCGCCCTGGTCGCCAACTTTCAGGAGAGGTTCGGGGGCGACCGCAAGCTGTACGGCGAGGTCAAGTTCACCGCCTTCGGGGCCACCACCGGTCCGGTGGCGCCGGCCGGCACGGCGGACCTGGCCCTGTTCATGCGCACGCTCCACGCCTGGATGGCGGCCGGGATCGCGGAAAAGGCCTTCGCCGACGCCTTCGCTGCCCTGCGCCCCGGCGGCGTGCTGGGCGTCGAGCAGCACAGGCTGGCCCCGGAGGACGACCAGGACCCCGCCGCGGCCAGCGGTTACGTCCAGGAGGCTTTCGTCAGGCAGCTGGCGGCGGAGGCCGGATTTATCTTCGTGGCCTCGTCCGACATCAACGCCAACGAAAGGGATACCAAGGATCATCCGTTCGGCGTCGACACCCTGCCGCCCCTGCGCCTGACCGCCCCGCGCGGCGAGGCGCCGGACCCGACGTTCGACCGGTCCAAATACGACGCGATCGGCGAGAGCGATCGCATGACCTTGAAGTTCAGGAAGCCCGAGTGAACCGCGCCGCCGCCTTTGCCGCCAATGCGCCCCTGATGGGGGTTCCCGGCGCCGCGTCTCCGCCCGGCGGCGAGGGCGAATGGTTCCGGGGGGCCGGAGGCCTGCGCCTGCGCGCCGCCTTCTGGAGCCCCGCCGTGGCGGCCGGCAGGAAGCCGCGCGGCACCGTGGTGCTCAGCCCCGGTCGCACCGAGCCGATCGAGAAGTATTTCGAACTGATCGGCAACTTCCTGGCGCGCGGCTTCTGCGTCCTGGCTCACGACTGGCGCGGCCAGGGCCTGTCGGCCCGCCTCCTACCAGACCGGCTGAAGGGCCACGCCCGGGCGGTCGAGGAGTTCCTGGACGACTACGCCCGCCTTCTGGAGACGTTCGAAGGCCGCGCGCCCCGCCCGTGGATCATGGTCGGCCACTCGATGGGCGCGGCCCTGAACCTGCTGACGCTCGAGAACGGCGAGCAGCGGTTCGCGGGCGCGATCCTGTCCAGCCCCATGCTGCGCATCAAGACGGGCAAGCGGTCGATGTGGTCGGTCAAGCTGGCCGTGCGCTGGAACCTGCGCCACGGCAAGGCCGGCGACTATGTGCTGGACGATCCGGACGACCCGTTCGACCACACCTTCGACAAGGACGCCCTGACCTCGGACGAGACCCGCTACGAGCTGTGGCGCCAGCAGCTGTACGCCTGCCCGCACCTGGCCGTGGGCGGCCCGACCTGGGGCTGGCTGGCCTTCGCCATCGACGCGGGCGAGCGGGCGCTCAAGCCCAAGGCCCTGAAATCCGTCCGCATCCCGACCACCATCGTCCAGTCGGCCGAGGACGACCGCGTCTGGAAGCTGACCAACAAATGGGCCGCCAAGCGCCTCGGTCGTGGTCGCTATGTCGAGGTCCCCGGCGCGCTCCACGAGGTCATCATGGAGACCGATCCCCTGCGTGGGCTCTTCCTCGACGAGTTCGACGCCATGGCCGAGTACGTGTCCCCCCTGGAGGACGTCGCGCCCGTTCAGTCTGCGACGGCGATCACTGCGGCCTGACGGCCGGGTCAGGGCGGCGCCTACCGCCCTTCACGACACGACAGGTCTCGGTCGAGAACAGACTTATCGAGACCCGCTTCCGATCCGCTGGAGACACTGCGGAACGCGACGGTTAAGGTCGACGCAGATGGGGGAACCGCCGTGTCGCCTGAGCTCAAGAAGGCGCTGCTTTCGATCGGGTTGGTCGCCCTCGTGGGAGCCATTGTCTGGTTCCGCAATCGCAAGCCGCGCCGCTTGCACGTCAACCGCCTCTGGATCATCCCGGCCATAGTCGTAGCGGCGATCGGCGTCGGGCTGGTGTTTGGGCGGCCTCCCGACACCGCCTTCTATTGGGTCGAGACCGTCCTCGGCGCTGCTGGATCATTAGCGGGAGCGACTGCCGGATGGTGGCGCGGCTCCCTGACGAGACTGGATGCCAATCCGGAGGATCGGACCATCCAGGCGCAGGTCTCTCCAGTAGGTCTGGTGTTCATGCTCGGCCTGCTCGTCGTTCGCCGAGGCATCGAGTATCTGATCGAAACGGGCGGCTTGATACTGCCGTTCAATCCTCTCATCGTCGTGCAGTCACTGCTTCTGTTCATGGCAGCGACCGTGGTCGCCCAGCGCATAACGATCTGGATTAGGGCGCGTCGTTTGCTGGACGCATCGAACGCCCGCTTCGCCGGGTGATCGCCGCTGGCGTCTGACGCCAGCCCTGAAGCAGCACGGCGCCGAACAATCGTTTCGGGCGCGACCGCCCCGCGGCCTTGGCTGACCGTGGGCTTCCACCCCTCGCGGACCTTGCTCAGGTCTCCCTGATGATCAACGCCTCGATCCCTTCGCGGTAGTTTGAATATCTCGGGCGCCAGCCCAGCTCCGCCTTGGCTCGCGCGTTCGAAAGGCGTTTGGAGTCGAGGTAGAAGCGGCGCATGGCGTCCGAGACCGACGGGTCGGTCCAGTCGACCTCAGGCGGCTGGGGCAGGCCCAGGCGGCGCGCGTTCCAGGCGGTGACGACGTGGGCGGGGGCCGGTTCGTCGTCGCACAAGGTGTAGGCGCGCCCCGGGTTTGGCCGGGCCATGGAGGCGAACAGGCCGGAGACGGCGTCGTCCACGTGGATGCGATTGAACACCTGGCCGGGCTTCCGCACCAGCCGGGCCTCGCCGTTCCTCAGGCGCTCCAGGCCCGAGCGGCCGGGCCCGTAGAGGGCCGGCAGGCGTAACAGCTGGATCGTCAGCCCCATGCCGCGCCCCAGGTCCAGCCAGTCCCGCTCGGCCCGCACGCGCCGCGCGCCCTCCAGGCTGGACGCGTTCAACGGATCGTCCTCGAACGCCCAGCCGCCGCCCCGGTCGCCATAGACGGCGGTGGAGGAGACGTAGCCGATCCAGTCCGGATAGGCCTCGGCCTGGGCCAGGGCGGGCCCCAGCGCCCTGAGGCCGGGACAGCCATCCGGCCCTGGCGGGGCGGTGACCAGGATGGCGCTGGCGGCCCTGACGGCCCCGACGAGCGCGTCCGCGTCGGCCGGATCGACGGCCTCGAAACCCTCCGTCTCCAGCGCCCGGCGCCGGTCCGGATCGCGGGAGGTCAAGACCGCGCGGCCGCCCCGGGCGACCTGTTCGCGCGCCATGGCCTGGCCCAGCCAGCCGCCTCCGAAGACCAGCAGGGTGCGCGTCATCCGGCCTTGCGCTGGGGTTCGGAGGCGCGCTCTGGAGCGGGTTCGGCGCCCAGCGCCTCGGCCCGGCGCTCGTTCCAGGCCGACACGCAGGGGATCTTGGACCGGTCGGCGCGGTCGGCGTAGCGGCGGGCGATGTCGGTGACGTCGCGCATCAGCCCCTCGGCCAGGGTGATTGGCTTCAGTCCCATCTCCCTGAACTGATCGTTGGCGACAACAAGCTCGTTCTCGTCGGCCTCCTGGCGCGGGTTGGGGACGTTGTGGATTTCCGCCCCGGTCATGTCGGCGACCATCCGGGCCAGGTCGCGCACCCGGCGACTCTCGGTCATCTGGTTCAGGATCTTGACCCGTTCTCCGGACTTGGGCGGGTTCTTGAGCGCCAGTTCGACGCAGCGCACCGTGTCCTGGATGTGGATGAAGGCCCGTGTCTGGCCGCCCGAGCCGTGCACCGTCAGTGGGTAGCCCACGGCCGCCTGGATCAGGAACCGGTTCAACACCGTCCCGTAGTCGCCGTCATAGTCGAACCGGTTGATCAGCCGCTCATCCAGCCGGGTCTCCTCGGTCTCCGCGCCCCAGACGATCCCCTGGTGCAGGTCGGTAATCCTCAGGCCGTCGTTGCGGGCGTAGAACTGGAACAGCAGCGCGTCCTGGGTCTTGGTCATGTGGTAGATCGAGCCCGGGTTGGGCGGGAACAGGATCTCCTGTTCGGTCGGCCCGTGGTCGGTGTCGACCGTGACCTTCAGATAGCCCTCCGGGATGCGCAGGCCGGCGGTGGTGTAGCCATAGACCCCCATGGTCCCCAGGTGGGCCAGGTGCACGTCCCGCCCGCTCTCGACGATGGCGGCGAGCAGGTGGTTGGTGGCGTTCAGATTGTTGTCGACGGTGTAGAGCTTGTGCCGCGCCGACTTCATTGAGTAAGGCGCGGCCCGCTGTTCGGCGAAGTGCACGACGCTGTCGGGCGCCCAGTCGCGGATCAGGGCGACCAGCCGGTCGAACTCCTTGCCGACCGTCATGTTCTCGAACGCGATCGTGCGGCCCGAGACCGCCTTCCAGGCGGCGATCCGCTCGCCCATGGTCCGGATGGGGGTGAGGCTCTGGACCTCCAGCTCGTTGTCGATGTTCCGGCGGCTGAGATTGTCGACGATCATCACGTCCCAGCCGCGGGCCGACAGGTGCAACGCCGTGGGCCAGCCGCAGAAGCCGTCGCCGCCTAGAACCAGTACCCGCATGTTCCGCCCTGTTATGCTTTGCGTCCTGCCTAGCGGATGCCGCTGTCGGGGCAAAGCGGCGCCGTGTCGTCGGAAGGCTGGGGATAGGCCCGAGTTTCGCCGGGCGGTCCGAGTTCGCCGCTGATACGGTGCGCCACGGAAACGGAGACCCAGGGTGCGGATCGCGATACTGACATTCGACGGGTTCAACGAACTCGACTCCTTCATCGCGGCGGGCATCCTCAACCGCATGAAGGCTCGCGACTGGGAGGTTCAGATCACCTGCCCCACGGCGAGGGTCACCTCCATGAACGGCGTCACCATCGAAGCTCAGCGGCCGCTCGAGTTCGCGTCGGAAGCCGACGCCGTCCTGTTCGGCAGCGGCGTCAGGACGCGTGAGATCTCGACCGATCCGTCAATCCTCGCCAGGATCAAGCTGGACCCTGCCCGGCAGCTGATCGGCGCGCAGTGTTCCGGGACGCTGATGCTGGCGAAACTGGGCCTGATAGGAGACCTGCCCGCCTGCACGGATCTGACCACCAAGCCCTGGGTGATCGAGGCCGGGGTCGAGGTGCTGGATGCGCCGTTCGTGGCTCACGGCGACCTGGCGACGGCCGGCGGATGTCTGGCGTCCCAGTATCTCGCGGCGTGGATCATCGCTCGGCTCGCCTCCGTCGAGGACGCGGCGGAAGCCGTTCACTACGTCGCGCCGGTGGGCGAGAAGCGGACCTATGTCGAGCGCGCGCTCTCGGTGATCGGCCCGTTCGTGCGACAGGCGCGGAGCGTCGCCGCCTAGGCGGTCAGCGCAGCAGCCCCTCGACCGCCGCTCTAGCCGCTTCGCCCAGGTCCGCATGCCTCAGCGCATAGGCGACATTGGCGCGCAGCAGGCCCACGGGATCGCCGCAGTCATAGGTCTGGCCCTCGTACTCCAAGGCGTGGAAGTCCCGCACCTTCATCAGTCGCGCCATGGCGTCGGTCAGCTGGATCTCGCCGCCGGCCCCCGTCTGCTGGTCGGCCAGCAGGGGGAAGATGTCGGGCGTCAGGACATAGCGGCCGGAGATGAACAGGTTCGACGGCTCGGTCCCCAGAGGGGGTTTCTCGACCATGCCGGTCATCCGGTTCAGCCGGCCGTCCTGGCCATCCAGCGCCACGATGCCGTATTTGTGGGTCTCCCCCTCCGGCGCGGGCTCGACCACGACGATGTTCCCCCCGGTGGTCTGATGGGCGTCGATGGCCTGTTTCAGGGCGGGCGTCTCGGCCATCATCAGCATGTCGGGCAGCACGACCGCGAACGGCTCGTCGCCGATCAGGTCCCGCGCGCAGAAGACGGCGTGGCCGAGGCCCAGCGGGGCCATCTGGCGCACGAAGCTCATCTCGCCGGGACGAGGCAAGTCGGCGGTGAGCTGCTCCAGGATCGCGTCCTTGCCCTTGGCCTTGAGGATGGCCTCCATCTCGTAGGCATGGTCGAAATAGTCCTCGATCGAGGACTGGCCGCGCCCGACCACGAAGATGAAGTGCTCGATCCCGGCGGCCCGGGCCTCCTCGACGATGTGCGACAGGATCGGCCGGTCGAACACGTTCAGCATGTTCTTCGGCGTCGTCTTTGCAGCCGGCAGCACCCGGGTGCCGAGACCGGCGACGGGAAGCACGGCCTTGCGGACGCGAGCGGTCATGGGTCCTCCTGGAGCGATGGCCGCTTCTAACGCATCAGCACGGGAAATGGTGGCGCTTGTCGGTCACTCGACGGTGACGGACTTGGCCAGGTTCCTCGGCTGGTCCACGTCCGTGCCCTTCTGGACGGCCGTGTAATAGGCCAGCAGCTGCATCGGCACAGCGTAGACCAGCGGCGCGATCAGGGGGTGGCAGTCGGGCGCGGCGACGCGTCGGATGTCGGCTCCGTGCGGATCGGGGGCGGACGCCGGCGCGATCATCACCACCGGCCCGCCTCGCGCCGCCACCTCGGCCAGGTTGGAGGCGGTCTTTTCGAACACCTCGTCCAGCGGGGCCAGGGCCACGACGGGGGTGTATTCGTCCACCAGGGCGATGGGCCCGTGCTTCAGCTCGCCCGCCGCATAACCTTCGGCGTGGATGTAGCTGATCTCCTTCAGCTTCAGCGCGCCTTCCATGGCCAGCGGGAACATCGGGCCCCTCCCCAGGAAGATCACGTCGGTGGCCTTGGCGATGTCGTGGGCGACCTCGCGCAGATCGGCGTCCATCTGCAGCGCCTCGGCGATCAGGCGGGGGGCCTCGAACAGGGCCTTGACCAGCTCGCCCTCGGTCTGGCCGTCGATGCGGCCGCGCTGGACGCCGGCGGCGACGGCGAGCGCCAGCAGGGCCGCGACCTGGGCGGTGAAGGCCTTGGTCGAGGCGACGCCGATCTCCGGCCCCGCATGGGTGGGCCACAGCACGCCGGCCTCGCGCGCCATGGACGAGGAATGGACGTTGACCACCGCCGCGGTCTTCAGCCCCTGCCCCTTGCACCAGGTCAGACTGGCCAGGGTGTCGGCGGTCTCGCCCGACTGGCTGACGGCGACGGCCAGCGTGCCCGGCGTCACCGCCGGCTGGCGATAGCGGAATTCGGACG
>JAEWJI010000035.1 GCA_023386645.1 Pseudomonadota bacterium | reverse complement strand
GCTCCCGCCGCCGCCCGCGCCTCAGGCGCCCGCCCAGTTCAGCGAGGACGCCATCGAGGCCGCGCGCCTGGCGCTGCAGCCGCCGCTTCAGGAAATGAACGACAGCGCCTGCGTGGTCTATTCGCTGGGGTGAGGTCTAGCGGCGCTTCAGCCGCACCGGGGTTTCCTGGCCGTCGGACTTCATCACCCCGGTGAAGGCTCCGGTGGCCGATCGCTCCAGCACCAGAATGACGTCGCCCTGGTCGAGGGTCAGGCTGGCGGTTCGGTCGCCCCGCTCGACCCGCGCCAAAAAGCCGACGCCGTCAGGGCCGCCCGAGCCGTAGCCGCGCCAGGCCCCCTCGACCGGCTTGGCGTCGCCATGGTCCGACAGGACCAGGGCCATCAGTTCGCGCCCGCCGGCATCGACGACGCGCCATTCCCCGTCCAGCGGCCCCATGCGGGCGTCGGCGTTCATCTCGGCCTGGGTGACGCCCTGGTCGTAGGCGATCTCGATGTCGGTCCGCTCCCATTCGTAGGAGTGGACGTAGGCCTCGACCGTGACCGGCGTCTCCAGCGGCGGGCGGTGCAGGCCGGCCGCGCCGTCTCCCTCCGCCGTCGCCCGGCCAAAGCTGGAAGGCGGTTCGAACGGCCGGACGGCCGGCGGGCGATACAGTTCCTGGGTGGACGGCGAGGTCGTCGTGTAAGGGGCGGCCTGGAAGGCCGTGAGAAGCGCGAGCCACAGCATGGCTCGAACCTGTCGGTCGAAGCGCGTCCTGGCTAGTGCCGACAGGTCACACGCGAAATCGTGATCCGGCCTCGCTTTTCGAGCGCCCGCGGCCCGCTCGCGTTGACACCCCCCGCGCGCGCTCCCTAAAGCCATGCTGCGTCGCAACGCCCTCTTGAAATCCCTAGGGATTGAGAACGATTCGCATGTCATCGCCCTCCAACGACCCGACCGACGACCAGAGCGGCCGGTTCGTGCGCCAGCCCAACGGCCGGGTCCGCCCGCTTTCGCCGCATCTGCAGGTGTGGCGCTTCCATCCGGCCATGCTGGGCTCGATCACCCACCGCATCACCGGCGCGGCGCTGTATTTCGGCATGCTCGTGATCGCGGCCTGGGTGCTGTGCCTGGCCATGGGGCCGGAGGCCTACGGTGCCTTCACCGCGATCTCGTCGTCGGCCTTCGGACTGCTCGTCTGGTTCGGCCTGACCCTGTGCTTGATATATCACCTGCTGGCCGGGGTGCGGCACCTGACCTGGGACCTGGGCCACGGCCTGACGCCGAAGTCGGCCAACTCTATGGCCTGGGTCAGCCTGATCGGCGCCCCGGTGCTGACGCTGCTGCTCTGGGCGGCCCTGTTCGCTTCCGGGAAGGTGTCGCTATGAGCCGGGTTCAGAAGGCCTTCATCAAGGGCGTCAAGGTGTCGGAGCGCCATGGCGCCGGCGACTGGACGGCCGAGCGGCTGTCCTCGGCCCTGCTCGTCCCCCTGACGCTATGGGTGCTGTGGAGCGGCTGGACCCTGGCCGATGCTGGCTATGAGGCGGCGCTCGACTGGTTCTCCAGCCCCCTGAACGCCGGCCTGCTGATCGCCACCCACCTGATCATCTGCTGGCACATGGCGCTGGGGATGACGGTGATCGTGGACGACTACATCCACCGGCCGGCTTCGCGGAACGGACTGGTGTGGTCGTCGAACCTGTTCTGCCTGGCGCTCGCGGCGCTGGGCGTCTTCCTGATCGTGCGCCTGGCGCTGGGCTCCGCGCCCCTGCCGGCCGGGCTTGGAGCGTAAAGTCTTGGCCACCTACGAATTCGTCGATCACGCCTATGACGTGGTGGTGGTCGGAGCCGGCGGCTCGGGCCTGCGCGCGGCGCTCGGCGCGGCCCAGCAGGGGCTGAAGGTCGCCTGCGTGACTAAGGTCTTCCCCACACGCTCCCACACGGTGGCGGCGCAGGGCGGCATCTCCGCCTCGCTCGGCAACATGGGCGAGGACAGCTGGCAGTGGCACATGTACGACACCGTCAAGGGGTCGGACTGGCTGGGCGACCAGGACGCCATCGAATACCTGGTCAGGAACGCCCCCAAGGCGGTCTATGAGCTGGAGCACTGGGGCGTGCCCTTCTCGCGCACCGAGGACGGCCGCATCTACCAGCGCGCCTTCGGCGGCATGACGCGGAACTTCGGCGAGGGCCCGGTGCAGCGCACCTGCGCCGCCGCAGACCGCACCGGCCACGCCATCCTGCACACCCTCTACGGACAATCCGTCCGTAGGGAGGTCGAGTTCTTCATCGAGTACTTCGCGCTGGACCTGATCATGCAGGACGGCGCCTGCACGGGCGTGACCTGCTGGAAGCTGGACGACGGGACGCTCCACCGCTTCCGCGCCAAGATGGTGGTGCTGGCCACCGGCGGTTACGGTCGCGCCTACTTCTCCGCCACAAGCGCCCACACCTGCACCGGCGACGGCAACGCCATGGTCCTGCGCGCCGGCCTGCCGCTGCAGGACATGGAATTCGTGCAGTTCCACCCCACGGGGATCTATGGCGCCGGCTGCCTGATCACCGAGGGCGCGCGCGGCGAAGGCGGCTACCTGACCAACTCCGAGGGCGAGCGGTTCATGGAGCGCTACGCGCCGACCGTGAAGGATCTAGCCCCGCGCGACATGGTTTCGCGCTCCATGACCATCGAGATCCGCGAAGGGCGCGGCGTGGGTCCGAACAAGGACCACATCTTCCTGCACCTGGATCACCTGGACCCGAAGATACTGCACCAGCGCCTGCCGGGCATATCCGAGAGCGCCAAGATCTTCGCCGGGGTCGACGTGACCAAAGCGCCGATCCCGGTCCTGCCGACCGTCCACTACAACATGGGCGGCATCCCCACGAACTATCACGGCGAGGTCCTGACCCTGCGCGACGGGAACCCCGACAGCGTGGTGCCGGGCCTGATGGCGGTGGGCGAGGCGGCCTGCGTCTCGGTGCACGGCGCCAACCGCCTGGGCTCCAACTCCCTGACCGACCTGGTCGTGTTCGGCCGGGCGGCCGGCCTGCGCTGCGGCGAGGTGGTGGACAAGGCCTCGGCCATTCCGGGCGCCTCGGCCGTCGAGGACCAGCGGCACCTGGCCCGCTTCGACCGCTTCCGCAACGCCAACGGCTCGACGCCCACGGCCCAGCTGCGCCGCGAGATGCAGAAGGCCATGCAGTCGGACGCCGCGGTGTTCCGCACCGGCGCCACGCTTCAGGAAGGCACGGACAAGCTGCGCGCCATCGAGGCGGCGTCCAGCGACATCAGGACCGTCGATCGCGGCCTGATCTGGAACACCGACCTGGTCGAGACCCTGGAGTACGACAACCTGATCGCCCAGGCGCAGGTCACCATCGAGGGCGCCCTGAACCGGACGGAGTCGCGCGGCGCCCACGCCCGCGAGGACTATCCGGATCGCGACGACCAGAACTGGATGAAACACACCCTGGCCTGGAAACGCCCGGGCGAGGGCGTCCAGATCGATTATCGCCCGGTCCACAACTACACGATGTCCAACGACGTTTCGTACATCGAGCCCAAGGCGCGGGTTTACTGAGATGGTCCAGCTTACCCTTCCCAAGGGCTCCAAGCCCACGACCGGCAAGGTCCACAAGGCTCCGGAAGGGGCTCAGAACGTCAAGACCTACAAGGTCTATCGGTACGACCCCGAGGTCGACGCCGATCCGCGCTGGGATGTCTATGAGGTCTCGGCCGACGATCACGGGCCGATGCTTCTGGACGCCCTGATCCACATCAAGACCGAGATCGACCCGACCCTGTCGTTCCGCCGCTCGTGCCGCGAGGGCATCTGCGGCTCCTGCTCGATGAACATCGATGGACGCAACGCGCTGGCCTGCACCAAGGGCTGGGAGGAGTGCCAGTCGTCGACCATCGCCATCGCGCCCCTGCCGCACCAACCGGTGGTCAAGGACCTGGTGACGGACCTGAGCCTGTTCTACGCCCAGTACGACTCGATCCAGCCCTATCTCCAGTCCGACGAGCCGGACCCGGAGAAGGAACGGCTGCAGACGCCGGCCGAGCGCGAGAAGCTGGACGGTCTTTACGAGTGCATCCTGTGCGCCTGCTGCTCGACCTCCTGCCCCAGCTACTGGTGGAACCAGGAGACCTATCTGGGTCCGGCGGCTCTGCTCCAGGCCTATCGCTGGATTTCCGACAGCCGTGACGAGGCGACGGACAAGCGGCTGGACGACCTCGAGGATCCGTTCAAGCTCTACCGCTGCCACACCATCATGAACTGCGCCCAGGTCTGTCCGAAGGGGCTGAACCCGGCCAAGGCCATCGCCGAGACCAAGAAGCTGATGGTGTCGCCGAGCCGCAAGAAGACGCCCGCCGCCGCCTGATGCGTCGGGGCGCCCGACCCCCGGCGCATGTCGGGGAACATCGGGCGCGATCCACGGTTGCCTGACGCCGCCAACAGCGCGCGCTCAGGAAACCCAATGATGAAAAAGTACATGCTCGTGGCGGCCGCGGCCGCCCTTCTCGCCGCCTGTAGCTCCATGCCCTCGGGCGAAGCCGCCCCGATCGCCCAGGCGGCCATGGAACAGCCGGCCCCCGCCGCCATGGACTTCGTCCGCATGGCCGGGGCGAGCGACCTCTACGAGATCAACTCCAGCCAGATCGTCATGCAGTCGACCCAGAACGCCGACGTGCGCCGGTTCGCGGAAATGATGATCGAGCACCACACCATGACCACCCAGACGGTCATGGCCGCCGCGCGCGAAGCCGGCATGAACCCGCCGCCGCCGGCGCTGGATGCCCCCAAGTCCGAGATGATCCGCCAGCTTCAGGCCGCTCAGGGCACGGCCCGCGACTCCCTCTATGTCCGGCAGCAGGTGATGGCGCACCGGGAGGCGCTGACGCTGCACGGCAGCTATGCCGGCAACGGCGACACGCCGGAACTGAAGGGCGCGGCGAGCGCCGCCGTGCCGATCGTGGCGCGTCATTACAACCAGGTCGTCGCCATGCAGTCAGGCATGGGCGGCGGCCACGCCGGCCACTAGGGGTCAGACGAGCGGTGCGCCCGCCGCGCACCGCTCGAACTCCACCGCGTCGTGGGCGCAGATCATGCGCACCCCCGCAGCCGTATCGAGCGACAGCTGGCGCAGACGCTGCTGGTTCGCCAGGCGCGCGTCCCGATCCACCTCCATCAGGGTCTGATAGGCGCCCAGGCCCGGCGTGCAGCGACGATCCGGCCGCCGCACCTCGTCCCGGAAGAAGCAGGCGTCGCCGGCGTGCAGGAGCCAGCCGTCCGGCCGAGAACCTCAATGGTCGCTTGTTCCGTTTGCGTCGAGCCGACAGACGGCTATGAGGCCCCCATGGCCAAGATCACCTACATCGAGCACGACGGGCGCGAGCACACCGTCGAGGTCAAGAACGGCCTCAGCGTCATGGAAGGCGCGATCCGCAACAATGTGCCGGGCATCGACGCGGACTGCGGCGGCGCCTGCGCCTGCGCCACCTGCCACGTCTATGTCGACGAGGCCTTCCAGGCCGAGACGGGACGGCCCTCGGCGATGGAGGAGTCGATGCTGGACTTCGCCGAGAACGTGCAGCCCAACAGCCGCCTGTCGTGCCAGATCCGGGTCTCAGACGACCTGGACGGCCTGATCGTGCGGTTGCCGGAAAGCCAGCACTGAGCCGCGCCAATCCGGACCTGGTCGCCCTGGTCGGTCGGCTGATCGAGGCCGGGCCGAGGCATCGACCGCCGGTGATCGGGATCGTGGGCGCCCAGGGCTCAGGCAAGACCACCCTCGCCCGCGCCGCCGCCGAGCGGTTCGGCGCGGCGCAGATTTCGATCGATGACGTCTATCTGACGCGGGCGGAGCGCGAGGCCCTGGCGAGCTCCCTGCATCCGCTGTTCCTGACGCGCGGGCCGCCGGGAACCCACGACCTCGGGCTGCTGGACGGACTGATCGCGGCCCTGTCGGACGTCGGGCCGGACACCGTCACCCGCCTGCCGGACTTCGACAAGCGCGGCGACGACCGGGCGCCCATGGAGGGTTGGCGGGCGTTCGCCGGCCGGCCGTCGGCGGTGCTGATCGACGCCTGGTGCCTGGGCGCGGAGCCCGAGGCGACCGCGGCCCTAGCGGAACCGCTCAACGCCCTGGAGCGCGAGCGGGACCCGGACGGGGCCTGGCGCGGGGCGGTCAACGCCTTTGTCGCTGGACCCTATGCCGAGTTCACGGCCCGGCTGGACGCCCTGTTGTTCCTCAGGGCGCCGGGCTTCGAGGTCGTGCTGGACTGGCGGTCGGAACAGGAAGCCGACCTGCTGGGCCTTCCTTTCTCCGACCTGCCGGCGGAGGAGCGGACGCGACTGGCGGACTTCATCCAGTATTTCGAACGGATCACGCGACGCATGCTGGACGGCGGGGTTCGGGCCGATGTCGTCGTGCAACTGGATCGAAACCGTGTTCCGGTTCAGATGGGCCGATGACCCGTCCTGAAGACCGGCGCTTGGAGTCCCGACGGCCCGACAACGCCCGCGCCCTGGTGCTCGCGCCCGGCGTTGAGATGACCTGCGTCATCGCCGACCGCTCCGCCTCCGGGATGCGCCTGAGGCTGGACCGCAACCTGTCCCTGCCCAACGCGGTGCAGGTGGTGGACATCGCGACCGGCGTGGCGATCGAGGCCGAGGTGGTCTGGCGCAGGCACCAGGAGGCGGGGATCAAGCAGCGCGGCCAGCATTCCTTGCGGGGCCTCGTGCCGTCGCGCCTGACGACCGCCAAGGCGGCCTGGACCCGCGCCGGCGGCCGCTAGAGCTTCAGTCCGCCGGCATCCGGCCCTCGTTCACCGCGATGCGGCCGATCAGGCCCTTGACGATCAGGTCCATGGCGGAGCCCTCGCGGTAGTCGGCGGCCGCGACGAAGTTGACCCGGTCCTCGGAAATCAGACGATAGACCTTGGCCTGGTCCCGCTCGTTGGCGCGCGGGTCGTAGACGGCGATCGAGAAACCGCCCTTGGTGTGCATCATCTTCATCATGGGCACGTCGGTGTCGCCGTCGCCGATGAAGATCATCCGGTCGAACGGGATCGGCCGCTCGTCGTCCGGGATGAAGTTGTTGATCCGGGCGTGTTCCCAGTGGTTCAGCACCCCCTTGTTGATGCGGAACAGGTACTGGGTCTTGGTCGTGTAGTTGATGCCGACCGCCGGCCAGGCGGCCTCGCCGTTCATGTCATAGACGTACTTCGACGCGAACACGTGGGTGAAGGCCGGGCGGATCGGGCAGCCGTCGATCATCTCCTCCAGCCCGGCGGAGACGATGTAATGCTCGATTTCCAGGCCGTATCTGGCCCCGAAGGCGTTCATCCGGTCGAACCAGGAGAGATCGCGCAGGCCTTCGAACAGGGCCACCTCGCGGCCGTGCTCGGCCAGAGCCTCGCGCGTGATCGCCGAGCCATGGGCCCGGGCATGGTTCAGCATCAGCTGCATGTACATCAGGATGCCGTCGCCATCGGCCGCCTGGGTCAGGGTCTCCGCCTCGTCCCAGAAGGCGCCCTTCTCCATCCCGACGGAAGGGATGAAGCTGACCTCCTGCATGTTGCCGCGCGCCAGGGTACCGTCGAAGTCGTAGATGATGGCGGTTTTCAGGGGGCGGCTCATGGGCGGGATATCCTGCGTGCGCGGCCACTTTATTCGCCCGCTCATTCCGGCGAAAGCCGCGAGGGGCGTGTCAGCCCGCTTTCAGCCCGGCCTGCGCCTCCACCGGGAGGTGAAGGATGAAGGTCGAGCCGGAGCCCGGTTCGCTCTCGACCTCTGCCCAGCCGCCGTGCAGCTCGACCAGGGCCTTGACCAGGGCCAGGGCCACGCCCGGCCCGCCGCGCTCGCGTCGCACGAACCGGTCGAAGACGTTCGGCTGCAGATGGTAGGGAATGCCCCGGCCGGTGTCCGAGACGCGGATGCGGACCTCGGTCGGCGTGCGGTCGGCCGACAGCCGCACGACCCCCTCCTCGCCGATGGCGCGGGCGGCGTTGTCCAGCAGATGGTCGACGGCCTGGGCCAGGCGCCGCGCGTCGCCGCGGACCAGGCCGATGCCGGCGGGGCAGGAGACCTCCAGGCTGCCGCCGCGCCCCTCGACCTTGGGCCGCACCCGGTCGGCGGCCTGGGCCAGCAACTCCGCGAGCGGCAGGTCTTCAAGGTTCAACGCCATCTCGCCGGCGTCGATCTCGGCCATGTCGAGCACATCGTCGATGGAACGGGCCAGGTGGCTGGCCGCGACCCGGATGGCGCCCGCGTGCTGGCGGCTGCGTTCGGGCAGGTCGCCGAGCGCCTCCAGCAGTTCCGAATAGCCGACGATGGTCGTCAACGGCGTGCGCAGTTCGTAGGAGACGTTGCCCACGAATTCGCGCTTGAGCTCCTGGGTCTCGCGCAGCGCCTGCTCGCGCTCGGCCAGGGCCTGTTCCAGCTCGCGCCGGGCGGTGACGTCGGAGAAGGCCACAAGGGTGGCGCCGTCCGGCAGGGGGCGGGTCTGCCAGGCGGCGATCCGCCCGTCCGTCGCCCGCGCTTCTCCGGCAATCGGCACGCGGCTTTCGGGATCGGGGTCGGCGACGCGCGCCTTCAGACCCAGCCAGAGCGCGGGATCGGGCAGCACCGCGCGGCACAGGGCGGCGATGGAATCGAAATCGCCGGCGCCGCGCAGCTGTTCGGAACTCAGGCTCCAGAACCGCTCGAAGGCGTCGTTGTGCAGGCGCAGACGGCCGTCCGATCCGAACACGGCCACGGCGTCGTTGAGCTTGTCGAGCGTGGCGGTCTGAACCTGGATCTGGGCGTTGAAGCGACTGCGCAGCTTTAGCTCGTCGGTCATGTCCGAGAAGATCAGCAGGATGCCGCCTAGTGGATGCGGCTGGCGCACGACCCTGAGGGTGCGGCCGTCGGGCAGGGACCAGCTGTCGTCCGGCGAGGCGGCGGAGGCGCCGTAGAACTCCAGCTCCCGGGTCTTCCAGCCGGCGTAGTCGATGGTCTCGGGCAGGAGCCGGCGCTGGCGCAGGCGGTCCAGAAGCTCTCCGTGGGTGGGGCGTTCGTCGAGCCAGGCGGCGTCGAGATCGAACAGGGCCTGGAAGGCGGTGTTGTGGAAGGCCAGCCGCCGGGACGGGCCGAAGATGGCGACCGCGTCGGCCAGGTGGTTCAGGGTCTCGTCGTGAGCCTCGACATGGCGACGCAGGGTGTCGCGGGTCTCCTCGGCCTCGGTGACGTCGATGGCGAAGACCAGGACCGCGTCGCGCCCGTCCGCCAGCGGCTCGGCCACAATCCGCCAGGCGCGCCGTCGCCCCCCGGCCGAGGTCCAGCGGAAGCCCTCGTGACGCTGGCCCAGGCGCAGCGCCTCGGCCGCCACCGCGTCGGCCCCACGGTCGAAGCTGGAGCCGGCTTGCTGGGCCGCCTCCAGGTTTTCCGCCCTGACTTCGGCGAGCCAGGCGCGATTGGCCCAGACCAGCCGGCCGGAGCGGTCGAGAACCCATGTCGGCAGGGGCGAGGCGTCGGCGAACCGGCTGGTCGAGCCGCCGTCCCGGGTCTCGGCGGTCCCGGGGCTCAGCCGCAGCCAGGCCATTCCGGCGGCGGCCCGGCCGGCGATCCGCCAACCCTCGAGCGCCGCATCGAAGGGCTCGCCCGCCTCGCGCAGGCGGTCGATCGGCTCGGCCAGGCGCGCCTCCAGCCCGCCCAGCAGGGCCGAGGCGGGATCGGCGATCTCCTCGGCGCCCTCATCGGGGTTCGCAGCTCTCGGCGCAAAGGCGGAAGCCGCGCGAGCGAGCAGCAGGGGGGAACCCAGGACGCTTTCGCCGCCGTCGGTCGGCGCGGGCTCGGCGTGCAGAGGCAGCAGCAATTCGTCGAAGGCGGAGACGGCGGTCCACTGGGCCATCACCGCCTCGCTGGCGCTGCGTTCCGCGGCCTCGGCCTCGGCCAGGCGACGGTTCACCCGGACGCGGAACCGCCAGGCCCACAGGCTGGCTGCCAGCGCCAGACCCGACGCGCCCGCTGTCGCCACATAGGCGATGTCGGCTTCCGCCATGCCCTCACCTGCCGAATCGTCCGACCATAAAGCATGATTTGCGGTGAAATGGGCATGGGTGGAGAGGTCGGATGACGGAATGGGCCGATCAGGTCGCGCCGTCGCTCGACGACTTCGCCCGGCTGGCCGAGCAGGCCTGGGCGGACCTGCCCGCCACCTTTCGCGAAGCAGCGGGTGAGGTGGTGATCCGCATCGACGACTTCGCTCCGGACGAGGTGCTGGAGGAGATGGGGATGGAGGACCCGTTCGAGCTGACAGGCCTGTATTCCGGCGTCGACCTCTCGCGGCGCGAGGGCCTGGGGCCCGCTCCGGAACCGTCGCGGGTGTTCCTGTATCGCCGGCCCATCCTGGACGAGTGGTGCGAGCGCGGCGATGTCGGCCTCTCGGAGATCATCGCCCACGTCCTGATCCACGAGATCGGCCACCATTTCGGCCTCTCGGACGAGGCGATCGACGCGATCGAGGCCGAGGCCGACTAGCGGTCGATCCCGCTCGCCGGGCGGTCTGTCCGTTGGCGAAGCGTCAACGGACGTACGCCGTCATTCACGAAGATCGGGCGGTCGTCGCCGTAAAGGGCGTGGCGGGCAGGCGGAGCGATGGCGCCTATCGGGGTCAACGGAGCCCGGTCGTCGGGCTTCATTCCCAAGGAAAAGCCCGCCATGAATCCCCTCGCCTTCGCCGCCGCCCTCACCCTGCTCGCCGCTCCCGCCCTGGCCCAGGACCAGAGCTCCAGCCTGCGTCTCTCCTTCGAGACCGGCGCCTCCACCGGCGCCGTGCTGGTGGCCGTCTATGATAGCGAAGCGGCCTATTCGAACGGCGAACCGGTGCGACGCGCGCGGGTCGAGCCCGGCGCTGGCCCCGCGGTCGCGGAGTTCGATGGTCTCGAGGCCGGCGACTATGCGGTCAAGGCCTTCCATGACCTGAACGGCGACGGGCGCATGAACGTTAATCCGTTCGGCATTCCGCTGGAGCCCTTCGCCTTCTCCAACAATGCGGCCGGCGACAGGGGGCCGGCGTCCTGGGCGAGGGCTCGCTTCGCCGTCTCGGGCGCGACCGCCCAGACCATTTCCATCCGCTGATCGTTCGTCGAGGAAATCCCGCCATGCTCGCTTCCCGACGTTCGTTCCTGATGGGCGCCGCCGCCCTGTCGGCCGCCGTGATCACCCCCGAGACGGTGCGCGCCATGGCCGCGCTGGACGCCGCCGCCGACTGGTCCCTGGCCACCCGCGACCTGGAGGGCGATCTCCCGCGCCAGGCCATGCGTCTGGTCCATGGCCGGGCCCCCGAGGGCCTGACGGGGACGCTGTTCCGCAACGGCCCGGCCAAGTTCCGCCGCCCGGGCGGCTCGGCCACCCACTGGTTCGACGGCGACGGCCTGATGCGCGCCTTCCGTCTGAACGACGGTCAGGCGACCCTGGAGGCCCGGTTCGCCGACACCCCGAAGCGTCGCCTGGAGGCCGAACTGGACGCGGTCGTGACCCCGGGTTTCGGGACGATCGGCGACGGTCGGGCCCGCATCAAGGGACCCGACGACGTCAACTCCGCCAACACGGCCGTGATGACGGCGGGAAACGAGGTCTGGGCGCTTTGGGAAGGCGGGTCGGCGATGGCGATGGACGCCTCCGACCTGTCCACCAAGGGCTTCGTCACCCTGCGCGACGACATGAAGGGCATGCCGTTCCAGGCGCATCCCCGCTACGATCCGGACGGGACCGTGTGGAACATCGGCCTGTGGGGCCCCCGCATGGTGGTCTGGCGGCTGAACGCCGACCGCTCGCTGCGATCAGCCGAGATCGTCGAGCTGCCGCGCGCCAGCTACATGCACGACTTCACCGCGACGGATCGGCATCTGGTGATCGTGCTTCAGCCCTGGGTGTTCGACCGCGACACCATGCCGTTCTCGCACCGGTTCGCCTGGAAGCCCGAGATGGGGACCCAGGTGCTGGTGATCGACAAGGCGGACCTGTCGCGGCGGCGCATCTTCGAGCTTCCGACCTTCTCCTACTTCCACCTGGGCGACGCCTGGGCGGAGGTCGACGGCACGATCCGGTTCGACGTGGCGGCCGGCAAGGACGTCCAGTTCGCCATCGACGGCGCGCGGGTGATGGTGGAAGGGCGCGGTGTGGTGGCGGGCGAACCGGCTCAGCTGGCGCTGGTCACCCTGCGCCCCGACGGGCGGGCGGAGATGGTCTCGTCCGGCGTGACGGCGGAGTTTCCGAGGAGCGACCCGCGCCGGGGCGGCCTCAGGCGCGACCTGACCGTGCACGTCGCCGGCGAGACCGGCGATCGCCCCCTGCCCAGCGGGCTGGCGGTTCACGATTGGTCGAGCGGCCGATCGGACGGCTTCGACTTTGGCGACGGCTGGATCATGGAGGAGGCGGTGTTCGTTCCCCGCCCGGGCGCGAGCGCCGAGCGGGACGCCTGGCTCGTCGCCCCGGCCATCAACCTGCGCGAGGGGGTGACGGAACTGCACGCCTTCGACGCGGCCCGGGTCTCGGCAGGACCCGTGGCCAGCTGGCGCGCGGATGTCGCCCTGCCGGCTGGGTTTCATGGAGTGTGGGCGGGCTGACGCCGTTTCCCTGAGAAGCGCGCGATCGGCCTAGTACCAGCCCGCCTCCCTGAGCGACCGGGCGTGGCGGCGGCTGACGGGAGCGGTGAGGCCGCCCTCCAGGGTCAGGACGGCGCGGCCGTCGCCCCGCGCCACGTCGCGCACGGCGTCGCGAGCCACCCACCAGCTGCGGTGGGTCTGCGCGCCCTCCAGCCCCTCCAGCTCTTCAAGGGCGTCGGACAGGCGCATCAGGATCAGGTCGGAGCCCCGGTCGGTATGGATGCGCAGGTAGTGATCCTCGGCCTGGACGGCGTGGATCGTGGCGCCCCGCAGACGGGGGGGCAGGCGATCCAGGAAGCGCGAGCGCGGAGCGCCCGCGGCGGCGGCGTGGGTCTGGACCGGACGCGCGCGGGCCAGGAAGACGCTGATGGCGCTCAGCGCCACGGTCACCACGAGCACGGGCCCAACCATGTAGGGCAGATGGGCGATGGGGCGCATCCGGCCGTCGAAGACCAGACCGGTCGCCGCCCAGACCATCACCGACACCGGCCCTGTGATGCCGGCGGTGAGCAGCAGCACGGCCAGCCAGGGACGTTCGGACATGTCGATCCGACGCCGAACCCAGAGGGACGTCACGTGGCCCCAGACACCCCCCGCCAGCATCAGCGGGACCCAGTACACGAAGCGGATCCAGAGCGGCTGCTCGCCGCTAGCGAAGGCGCCGCTCAAGGCCAGGACTACGCCGGCCGCGCCCGCCACGAACAGGCCACGGCCAAGGTCGCGCCAGCCGTCGCCCTTCATCGCCCAGGCCCGCACACGGCGCGGAAGCCGGCCGCCGCGAACCGCACCATATAGTCCGCTGCGGTCTCGAGATCGCCGGACCGGCACAGCCCGTTCGACAGCCGGTCCAGCCGCCCGGTCTCGCCCAGGGTCAGGGTCAGGGCACCGGACAGGTTGTGATAGGCCCAGTAGAGATCGACCTCGCGCGCGTCAGGCAGGACCTTCTTGATCAGTTCGATCAGGCGTCGGATGGCCGGGTCGAAGTAGCGGGCCATGGTCTCGCCGCCAAAGGCCGGATTGGCGTTGGTCTGGGCTACCAGGGCGGCGTAGTGCTTCCAGCCCGGCCCGCCTTTCAGCGACCATTCGAACGGCGGACGGAGGAAGGCCTCGAGCAGGCCCTCAAGGGTCATCGCTTCCCCCGCTTCGCGCGCGTATCGGTTGATGGCGTCGACCCGCTCGCTGTTCCAGACCTCGGCGCGTCGCAGGAAGACCGCGTCGAACAGTTCGCGCTTGGCGCCGAAATAATAGTGGATCAGGGCCGTATCGACGCCCGCCTCGCGCGCCACCTCACGGATGGTGACGCCGTAGAAGCCGTGCTTGGAAAACAGGTCCTCGGCGGCGTCGAGGATGCTCTCGCGGGTGTCGGCGGCGCCGGACGCGACCGCCTTCGGTGGCCGCCCGCGACGGGCGGCGGCGGGGCGAAGCGGCGTCACCTTGGAGTCCGAAGCGCTCATGATCGAAGGCTTAGGCCGCTCCGCCCAAGCCTTGCAATGGCGCCACAGCCGCCTGCGATCGCCACGCGCCCAAGCGTCGCGGTTTGACAGTCACGCCGTTCACGGTCACTTTCCGCGAAAATCATTGAACGCTGAATAAATGGCGTCACGGGCTGGAACAGAGATCGGGAACAAGATGAACAAGCTGATGAAGACCGCCCTGATGGCGGGCGGCGCCTGGAGCCTGCTCGCGGGCGCATCGATGGCTCAGGTGGTCACCGCTGCCGAAGACACCGCTCAGGACGGCGACCAACTCGAGGAAATCATCGTCACGGCGCGGCGCACGTCCGAAAACGTGCAGCGCACGCCTCTGGCCATCTCGGCCTTCTCGGGCGAGACCCTGGAGCGCCTGGGCGCCCAGCAGGTCACGGACCTGCAAGGCGCGGTGCCGAATCTGAACATCGTCCAGGGCCGCGCATCCTCGAACGCCACCAACATCTACATCCGCGGCATCGGCCAGCCGGATGCGCTGCAGACCTTCGACCCCGCGGTCGGCGTCTATGTCGACGATGTCTACTATTCGCGGATTCGCGGGACTCAGTTCGACTTGCTGGACCTGGAGCGCGTCGAGGTGCTGCGCGGGCCGCAGGGCACCCTCTACGGCAAGAACACCATCGGCGGTGCATTGAAGCTCGTGACCCGCCGTCCGGGTGACGAGTTCCGGGCGCGTGGCTCGGTCGCGTACGGCGACTACAACATGGTGGACATCCAGGGCGCGGTCTCGGGCCCCATCATGGATGGGCTGTCGTTTGGCTTCTCGGCGCTGCGCTCGACCCGCGACGGCTATGTGACCAACCCGGTCACCGGCGACGAGTACAATGACAAGGACACCACGGCGCTGCGCGGCGTCCTGGCCTGGGATCCGGCCCCGAACCTGCGCGTCGACCTGACCGCGGACTACTCGCACGACGATGCGGGTCTGGTGATCGGTCAGGCGACCAACAACTTCACCTATCTGACCGGAGCGCCCTCGTTCACGGTCCCCTCGCCCCTGCCGGAGTTCAACTTCGAGGCGGTCGCCACCCCGGCTCTGCCGAATGAGACCCGCCTGGAGTCGCGCGGCATCGCGCTAAACGTCGCCTATGACCTGAGCGACGCCCTGACCCTCCGGTCGATCACCGGATATCGCAAGCTCAACACCGACGACTACATCGACTTCGACGCGGTGGTTCAGGACGTGTCCAGCGCCCTGGTGGCTGTGGACCAGAGCCAGTTCAGCCAGGAACTGCAGCTGACGTATGATTCCGGCCCGATCACCGCGGTCGCCGGCCTCTACTACCTGAAGGAAGACATCGACTCCCATCAGGAAGCCTACGCCGCCGACCTGCTGGGCCCGGCCTTCTTCAACACCAACTTCCTGCGGACGATCGACGACACACTGGAGACCACGTCCCAGGCGGCCTTCGCCAACGTCAGCTACGCCGTAACGGACCAGCTGCGCCTGTCGGCCGGTGTGCGCTACACCAAGGAGGAGAAGGACTACGACCGCACGACCTCGACCTTCTACAGCCTGCTGCCGGCGTTCAACGCGACCTTCCCGTTCGCGCCGCCGGTCGGCGAGTGGGACGACACCTCGCTGATGCTATCGGCGGACTACCAGTTCACGCCTGAACTGATGGCCTATGCGCGCTTTTCGCAGGGCTTCAAGTCGGGCGGCTTCAACGGCCGGGCCAACTCTCCAACCGAGGCGACCGAGTATGATCCGGAAACGGCGGATTCGTTCGAGGTCGGCGCCAAGTCAACCCTGTGGGACGGCCGGCTGCGGTTGAACGGCGCGATCTTCCAGACCTCGTACGAGAACTTTCAGGCGCGGGTCTCCGGCCTGGACACCGACCCCATCACCAATCTGCCCGCTCCGGTCCTGTCAGTGATCAACGCCGGCGAGCTGGACATCAAGGGCGTGGAACTGGAAGCCGTCGCCGCCCTTGGCCACGGCGTCACCCTCGACGCCCAGCTGGGCTGGCTGGACGCCGACTACGAGGAGTTCCGTGATGCGCGCTTCACCGCCTTCAACGGCAGCCGCGCCTTCCAGACCCCGGCCTTCTCGCCGGAACTGACGGCGCGTTTCGGCGGCCAGAGCGTCTTCGATCTCGACGGCGGCTCGACCATCACGGTCGGCGCCGCCGCCCGCTTCCGTTCGGAACAGGCCCTGGCTGTCGACAACACCCTGATCAACTCCATGACCCGCCTGCCGGGCATGTGGCAGGGCCGCTACTGGCTGTTCGACGCTCGAGCCGTCTGGACCGACGCCTCGGACCGCTACACGGTCGGCGTCTACGGCCAGAACCTGACGGACGAGGTGTACCGGACCGACGCCCAGGAGTTCTCCTCGATCGGCAACATCCGCACCGCCTACTATGGGGCGCCGCGGACCTTCATGCTGAAGCTGACCGCCCGCTACTAGGTCGGAACCCTTCTCCTGAGAGACTGACCACAGGCGGCGGCGTCCTTTCCGGACCCGCCGCCTTTTTCGTTGCGCGCCCGCCCCGGGCGGCTACCGTCAAGTTCGACGCCTCGGCCCAGAGACCTCCATGACCGACACCCCCACCGTCGCCCCGTCCGCTGCCGTCGAGACGGTCCGCCCGGGCTATCGCTTCTACGTGCTGGCCATCCTGATCCTGGTCTACATGCTGAACTTCCTGGATCGGCAGATCATCGGGATCCTGGCCGCGCCGCTGAAGGCGGAATTCGGTCTCTCCGACAGCCAGTTCGGCCTGCTGGGCGGCATCGCCTTCGCCTCGGTCTATTCGACCCTGGCGATCCCCCTGGCCTGGGTCGCGGACCGGGCCAGCCGGGTCTGGATCATGACCGGCGCGCTGGCCATCTGGTCCGGCTTCACCGCCCTGTGCGGGGTGGCGCAAAACTTCACCCAGCTGTTCCTGTTCCGCATGGGCGTGGGGGTAGGCGAGGCTGGCGGGGTGGCCCCGGCCTATTCGCTGATCGCGGACTATTTCCCGCCGAGCCAGAGGGCGCGGGCCCTGGCCGGTTTCGCCTTCGGCATCCCGATCGGGACGGCGGCGGGCACCCTGGTCGGAGGACTGCTGGCGGCCTCCTACGGCTGGCGCACCGCCTTCATCGTGGTGGGTCTGCTGGGCCTGCTGGTCGCACCGCTTCTCCGTCTCACGGTCCGTGACCCCCAGCGCGGCGGATCCGACGCGGCCGCCCGCGCGGCGGCGGCGCCGTCTCCGGTCGCGGAGGCGATCCCCTCGGCTTCCCTGTCCCCCACCAGGCTCGGCCAGGGCGTCGCCGTCGGTCTGCTGATCACCGCGACGGTGCTGCTGGCCGCCGCGGCGGCGAACTGGACCGGCCTGCTGGTCGTCGCGGGCTTCAGCGCCCTGCTGCTCGGGTTTGCGGGGCTGCTCGCCCTCGTCATCGGCGTCTCGATCTGGATCGCGCGCTCCACCGCCTCGGTCGTGATGGCCAAGCCCAGCTTCTGGCTGCTGGCGCTGGGGGCCGCGTCCTCCTCGGTCTGCGGTTATGGCGTCGCCGGCTGGCTGCCGCTGTTCTTCATGCGCAGCTTCGACCTGACGCTCAGCCAGACCAGCTGGTACTACGCCGGCATCGCGCTGATCGGCGGCACGCTGGGCATCTGGATGGGCGGGGCCATCGCCGACAGGCTGGCGAAGCGCGGCAAGGGCGCCTATCCGCTGACGCCGGCCATCGCCTTCCTGATCTCGGCGCCCTGTTTCATCCTGGCCATGAACTCGCCGTGGCTGATCGGCCTGGTGCTGCCGGGCGGCGGCAGCCAGGTCCAGCAGCTGACCCTGGCCTTTTTGATCTTCCTGATTCCGACCGGACTGAACCTCGCCTGGCTCGGCCCGGTGACGGCGGCGGTCCAGCATCTGGCGCCCGCGCCGATGCGATCCACCGCCTCGGCCATCTTCCTGCTGTTCAACAACCTGCTCGGGATCGCGGTCGGCTTCTACTATTTCGGCTGGATGAGCGACCTCCTGGCGCCCCGCTTCGGCGAGGAGAGCCTTCGCTGGGCGATCTACACCGGCATGGGCTTCTATCTGCTGGCCTCGATCCTGCTGATCGGCGCCTCGCGGACGCTGAAGCGCGACTGGGTCGAATAGGGGCGGTTGCACCTGCGAAGAGGGGGGGCCTATAAGCGCGGCCACCTCCCCACCCAATCCGGCGGCGCTTCCCATGAACATCCACGAGTATCAGGCCAAGCAGGTGCTGAAAGGCTTCGGCGCGCCGGTCGCCGAGGGCGTGGCGATCACCTCCGCCGACCAGGCCGAGGCGGCTGCCCGGCAACTGCCTGGGCCGCTCTATGTGGTGAAGTCCCAGATCCACGCCGGCGGGCGGGGCAAGGGCAAGTTCAAGGAGCTGGGCGCCGACGCCAAGGGCGGCGTGCGGCTGGCGCGGTCGATCGACGAGGTCGTGTCGAACGCGAAGGAGATGCTGGGCAACACGCTGGTGACCGCCCAGACGGGACCGGCGGGCAAGCAGGTCAACCGGCTCTATATCGAGGATGGCGCCGACATCGCGCGCGAACTTTACTGCTCGCTGCTGGTCGATCGCGGCACGGGCCGGGTGTCGTTCGTCGTCTCGACCGAGGGCGGCATGGACATCGAGCAGGTGGCCCACGACACGCCCGAGAAGATCGTCACCATCGACATTGATCCGGAAGCCGGCGTCACGGCCGCCAATGTGGCCGAGATCAACACCGCCCTGAAGCTGGATGGCGATGCGGCCAGGGACGGCGAGACCCTGTTCCCCATCTTCTACAAGGCCTTCCTCGACACCGACATGTCGATGCTGGAGATCAATCCGCTGATCGTCATGGAGAACGGCCGCCTGCGGGTGCTCGACGCCAAGGTCAGCTTCGACGGCAACGCCCTGTTCCGCCATCCGGACATCAAGGAACTGCGCGACGAGACCGAGGAAGACGCCAAGGAGATCGAGGCCTCGGAGTGGGACCTCGCCTATGTGGCGCTTGACGGCAATATCGGCTGCATGGTCAACGGCGCCGGCCTGGCCATGGCGACGATGGACATCATCAAGCTGTACGGCAAGGAGCCGGCCAACTTCTGCGACGTCGGCGGCGGCGCGTCGAAGGAAAAGGTCGCGGCGGCCTTCAAGATCATCACCGCCGACCCGGCCGTCCAGGGCATCCTGGTCAACATCTTCGGAGGCATCATGCGCTGTGACGTCATCGCCGAGGGCGTGGTCGCGGCGGTGAAGGAAGTCGGGCTGAAGGTGCCGCTGGTGGTCCGCCTGGAAGGCACCAACGTCGAACAGGGCAAGAAAATCCTGAACGAGAGCGGTCTGGCGATCACCGCCGCCGACGACCTCGACGACGCCGCCCAGAAGATCGTCGCGGCGGTCGGCTGAACGCCGCCACCGCCCTGCTGACAGACCCTAGACAGAGCTCCCCATGTCCATCCTCGTCGACAAGAACACAAAGGTCATCGTCCAGGGCCTGACCGGCAAGACCGGGACGTTCCACACGGAACAGGCGCTGCGGTATTACGGCACCCAGATGGTCGCCGGGGTGCACCCCAAGAAGGGTGGCGAGAACTGGCACGGGTCCGAGGGCGAGACCCTGCCGATCTACGCCTCGGTCGCCGAGGCCCGTGACGCGACCGGCGCGGATGCGAGCGTCATCTATGTGCCGCCGGCGGGTGCGGCCGACGCCATCATCGAGGCGATCGACGCCGAGATCCCCTTCATCACCTGCATCACCGAGGGCATTCCGGTGCTGGACATGGTGCGGGTGAAGGCGCGGCTGGACCGGTCGAGCTCGCGCCTGCTGGGCCCCAACTGCCCCGGCATCCTGACCCCGGAAGAGTGCAAGATCGGCATCATGCCGGGCTCCATCTTCAAGAAGGGCAATGTCGGCATCGTGTCGCGCTCGGGCACCCTGACCTATGAGGCGGTGTTCCAGACCTCGAACGAGGGCCTGGGCCAGACCACGGCGGTCGGCATCGGTGGCGACCCGGTCAAGGGTACCGAGTTCATCGACGTGCTGGAGCTGTTCCTGGCCGACGACGAGACCCAGTCGATCATTATGATCGGCGAGATCGGCGGCGCGGCTGAGGAGGACGCGGCCCAGTTCCTGATCGACGAGGCCAAGAAGGGCCGCAAGAAGCCGATGGCCGGCTTCATCGCCGGCCGCACCGCGCCCAAGGGCCGCACCATGGGCCACGCCGGCGCTGTCGTCTCCGGCGGCAAGGGCGATGCGGAGTCCAAGATCGCGGCCATGGAAGCGGCGGGCATCCGCGTCTCGCCGTCGCCGGCCCGCCTGGGCGCCACCCTGGTGGAAGTGCTCAAGGGCTAAGGACCCCGGCGTCCGTTCATCGCAGCGCAGCCCGTCGGATTCCGACAGGGACCCCGGCGCATGTTCGGCGCTAGTGTCTCCGCACCCATGCGGAGGCTCTGATGATCGCTGGCTTTTTGGCCTTGGCGCTGGTCCAGACAGGTCAGCCGATCGGCCCCGACCCAAGGCTGGAGGCGTTCAAGGCCGCCTGCGTGCCTCACCGCGACGACATGGCGGCGGCGGAGGTTCTGCTGGAGCGCGAGGGTTGGGCTCGGGTGGCGGACGACGACCATCCGGAGCTGGCGGTCACCATGGCCAAGGCGCGCGAGGGTATGGCCGACCCGGAGCTGAACGCCACCCACACGATCAGCGTCTGGGGCCGGAGCTTCGGGGATCGTCGGTTCTACGTGATGGTCAGCCGCCTGGACGCCATGATCGGCGAGACCAAGGACGACGATGGCGACGGCGTCATCCAGGATTGGGAGCGAGCCACCCCATTTTCCCAGATCAGCTGCGGCCTGTGGGACTTTGACGCGACGGAGGCGGTGCATCCGGGCGCGGTTGTCGTCTGGACCGGGTCGCTGGCCGTGCAGACCATCGAGCACGAGGGGCTGAGCGGCGGCACCTGGAACGTCTATGACATGATGCCCGGCACGGGTGAGGTGCATGTCGGCTTCATCGCCCCGGGATCGCCGTCCGAGGCTCTCGGCTTCTCCGGCGCCTCGATCACCATGTCGAGCGCACCCAAGGAGGTGCACGCGGCCTACATGGCTGAACGAGCGGCCGAAGAGGCCGCAGACGCCGCGGCAAACGGTCCCGACGCCGGTTCGGACCCGGCCGATCCATGAATTCTAGCCGGTTTCGCCCCCTTTCGGTCATGACCCATAAGGAAACACGGCCTATATGAGCCTCGCCTTCACGTTCGCGGGCTTGCGGACGGGTTTTGGGACCGATCGAACACTATGGCTGACGACGCCGGCCGGCTGAACCAGGTCTTCGCCGAGACCTCCTTCCTGTATGGCGGGAACGCCAGCTTCATCGAGGACCTGCACGCCCGATGGGCCGCGGACCCTGCCTCGGTCTCGGGCGAATGGCGCGCCTTCTTCGATCAGCTGCGCGACAACGCCGACGCCGTGAAGGCTTCGGCCGGCGCGGGCGCATGGGGACGCGGCGTGCCCAACGAGCCGAGCGAGGCGACCGGCGTCTTCGACGGCCGCTGGCCGGCGCCCGCCGCGCCGAAGCCGGCGAAGGGCGCGGC
>JAEWJI010000028.1 GCA_023386645.1 Pseudomonadota bacterium | reverse complement strand
CCTTTGCCGCCAGCCTCGCCACCACGCTGATGACTGTGATCGTCGTGTTCCAGGCCGGGGACGGCACCCATGGCGCCATGCCCGCCAATGAGTTCGATGGCGACGAAGAGATGGTGAAACTCGAACTCGATCCGTGGGCATGAAGGCACGGGAAGAGCCTCCTCCCGATGGCCCGGCGCGCAGGCAACGCAGCCTGGCCATCGCTTTGCGGGTGACCTCTTACCGCCGGCGATAGCGGCCATACCCGGCACGAAAGAGGTAGAGTGTGGGCCGGTTGACCGTGACGGGTTGGTGGCCGGAGAGAGAGGCTCTCGGCGCCCGTCGCGGAGTAGCTCCCATGTCCCTTCACCGCTCATCCGGCTTTCGCCCGATCGGCGAAATCCTCAGCCGGCAGGTGCTGCCCGGGCTGCGCAGTGCCCTTCGGTATCCGCTACGGGTTTCCTGTCTCGGCACTGTCCGTTTTGTCGATGATTACGATGCTGACGAATTCGACCGGACTATCGTTCTCGGCGAATGTGCCTCTCCCGAAGACGCCATGACGATCGCGGCACAGCGCGTTCGCATGACGATATTCGCGTTCGAGAGGACGACACGCTGCGTTTTGAGGCGCGCATCGCCGCAATTCATGGCTCGACCTACGGTCTGGTCCTCGCCGGAGAAATCCGGGCTCGGGCCATTGTCTGGCAGCAGCCTGTCACCTCTGACGCGCAAGCCCGCCGTATCGTGAGAGAGGCAAGCCGTTTGCGCGGCAGCGCCTCGGCAGCTTGCGATGTCCGGTTGGCCCGCAACCTGCGCTACCGCGCCAGTCTGCTCGAGACACGCCTGGTCGATCGCGCCTGGCGGGAGACCGCCGCGGAATTGCTTAGCCTGCCCCGCGCCGCCTGATTTCCACCCCCTTCCACGCTCGGTCTGGTCCTGCGCCAGACCTCGTCATGTCCGGAGGCCGTCATGGCTGACTATTACACCCACTTTTCCTGCCTGCTCGATGTGGGCACCCCTGAGAACGCTGTCCGTGCGCTTGAACTCTATAATGCGCTGGCGGACGAAAACGCCGCCGAAGATCCGTCGTCGGATGGCTTCCTGCTGTCGATCCAGCCCGAACATGGCGGTACGCAGCTCTGGCTACGCGACGATCCCACCGGGGATCCCGAACACGTCATCCAGTTCGTCAAGCGCTGTGCCGCCGTGTTCGGGCTCACGGGCCGCTGGGGCTTCCAATATGCCAACACCTGCTCGAAGCCGCGCCTCGATGGCTTCGGCGGCGGAGCGCACGTACTCGATCTTTCGACCGGCGAGACCGTGGACTGGATCTACACCGACGGCTGGCTCGCGACCGTACTGGAGGGAGGCGATCCCCATGCCTGAGATCATCGAAACCACGGTCTATGGCCTCAACGAGCTTTCCGACACGGCGAAGAACAAGGCCCGCGCCTGGTATCGTGAAGGCGGCTTCGACTATGATTGGTACGACGCCGTCTATGAGGATTTTCAGCGCATCGCCGAGATCCTCGGTATCCGCTTCCAGACCCGAACTGCCCACCTGATGGGCGGCGGATCGCGGCAGGAACCCTGCATCTGGTTCCGGGGCTTCTGGTCGCAAGGTGACGGCGCGTGCTGGGAGGGTTTCTACTCGTATGGCAAGAATGCCTCAGCCGCGATCCGGGCCTATGCGCCGCAGGACGGTATGCTGCATGGCATCGCCGATGCGCTTCAGGATGCCCAGCGGCGCAATTTCTATCAGCTTCGCGCTGACGTTGGTCATCGCGGCCATTATTACCACGAATACTGCATGGAAATTTCGGTCGAGCGGGCCAGCCCGAACTGGCAGGACATGACCGCCGACGCGGAGGACGTCGTCACCGAGGCGCTGCGCGATCTCGCCCGCTGGCTTTATCGCCAGCTCGAGCGCGAATATGACTACCTGTCCTCCGATGAGGTGGTGGACGAGACCATTCTCGCCAACGGATATACCTTCACTGAAATCGGTGGCCGATTTGGCTGAATTGCCCCAACAGCCACCGATCGCTGAGCCGTGCGAACGCCTGCGCGCTTATGGGCTCTTCAGCGAAATCATATCGTGGAAATTGCGCTTCTTTGTGCCAGTCGGGGCAGCCGGCAGCAGGATTATCGGCAGGTTGGTCGAGCGCTTCCCGATCGAACGCATCGCAGAACGGGAGGCGGCCTGATGTCTCGTCTTTACGCCACCGAGCTGGCGCAGCGTCTCGGCCGGCAGGCTGAGGCGGTTTGTCGTCACTACCTCTCGAATGGCCATAAGCAGGGCCATTACTGGCAGGTCGGCGACGTCCGCAATGGCGCGGGACGCTCGATGTTCGTGCGGCTGCATGACAGCGCCAGGGGACCGGCAGGCAAATGGTCCGATGCTGCCACCGGCGAACATGGTGATCTGCTCGATGTAATCCGCGAAAGCCTCGGTCTCCTCGACTTCGCCGAGGTCGCGGCGGAAGCCCGCCGCTTTCTGAGCCTTCCTCATCCGGAACCGGCACCCACGAGGCCGCCTCGCGGAACTCCGGCTATATCGGGTTCGGCAGAGGCCGCACGCCGGCTCTGGCGCATCGCGCAACCGATCATGGGCACTCTCGCAGAGACGTATTTGCGGAGACGCGGCATTACGGATTTGAACGGAACCGACGCTCTGCGCTTCCATCCGAACTGCTACTGGCGGCCCGAGCATGAAGGGCCAACCGAGATCTGGCCGGCGATAATCGCGGCGGTCACCGATCTCGATGGCGACATGACCGGCGCCCACCGCACCTGGGTCGCGCGTGACGGGTCGGGCAAGGCGCCGCGTGATCCGCCACGCAAGGCCATGGGGGACCTGCTTGGTAACGCCGTCCGGTTCGGAACGGCACAAGATGTCATAGCGGCGGGAGAAGGCATCGAGACCATTCTGTCGCTGCGGCAATTGCTGCCACAGATGCCGATGGCCGCCGCACTCTCCGCCGGGCACCTCGCCGCTATCCTGTTCCCGGCCCATCTGCGCAGGCTCTATATCGTGCGTGACAACGATCCGGCAGGCGACAGCGCACGAGACAAGCTCGTCGAACGGGCGCTGGCGGCCGGAATCGAGACCATCACGCTCTCGCCGATGATGGGTGACTTTAACGAAGACCTCACTTCGTGCGGGCCGGATGCAATGCGGGTACGACTTCGCAGGCAACTGGCTGCAGACGATGTCAGCCGTTTCATGGCTTTGGCTGCATAGCCGGGATGAGAAGCGGGCGGGGGCTCGTGTTCCGTTGCGGCATACAAGAATCCTTCTCCATTCGGCAGGGGACCGCGCCTCGGCCTTCGAGAGGGCGAACGGCCCACAAACGACCCGGCCGGGCAATGGCGGCGCCCGACTGATTTCCGTCGGCGGCCTGCCACCCCACGCGACTAGTCGCGTGGGGTGGCAGGCCGCCGACGGAAATCAGTCGGGCGCCGCCATTGCCCGGCCGGGTCGTTTGTGGGCCGTTCGCCCTCTCGAAGGCCGAGGCGCGGTCCCCTGCCGAATGGAGAAGGATTCTTGTATGCCGCAACGGAACACGAGCCCCCGCCCGCTTCTCATCCCGGCTATGCAGCCAAAGCCATGAAACGGCTGACATCGTCTGCAGCCAGTTGCCTGCGAAGTCGTACCCGCATTGCATCCGGCCCGCACGAAGTGAGGTCTTCGTTAAAGTCACCCATCATCGGCGAGAGCGTGATGGTCTCGATTCCGGCCGCCAGCGCCCGTTCGACGAGCTTGTCTCGTGCGCTGTCGCCTGCCGGATCGTTGTCACGCACGATATAGAGCCTGCGCAGATGGGCCGGGAACAGGATAGCGGCGAGGTGCCCGGCGGAGAGTGCGGCGGCCATCGGCATCTGTGGCAGCAATTGCCGCAGCGACAGAATGGTCTCGATGCCTTCTCCCGCCGCTATGACATCTTGTGCCGTTCCGAACCGGACGGCGTTACCAAGCAGGTCCCCCATGGCCTTGCGTGGCGGATCACGCGGCGCCTTGCCCGACCCGTCACGCGCGACCCAGGTGCGGTGGGCGCCGGTCATGTCGCCATCGAGATCGGTGACCGCCGCGATTATCGCCGGCCAGATCTCGGTTGGCCCTTCATGCTCGGGCCGCCAGTAGCAGTTCGGATGGAAGCGCAGAGCGTCGGTTCCGTTCAAATCCGTAATGCCGCGTCTCCGCAAATACGTCTCTGCGAGAGTGCCCATGATCGGTTGCGCGATGCGCCAGAGCCGGCGTGCGGCCTCTGCCGAACCCGATATAGCCGGAGTTCCGCGAGGCGGCCTCGTGGGTGCCGGTTCCGGATGAGGAAGGCTCAGAAAGCGGCGGGCTTCCGCCGCGACCTCGGCGAAGTCGAGGAGACCGAGGCTTTCGCGGATTACATCGAGCAGATCACCATGTTCGCCGGTGGCAGCATCGGACCATTTGCCTGCCGGTCCCCTGGCGCTGTCATGCAGCCGCACGAACATCGAGCGTCCCGCGCCATTGCGGACGTCGCCGACCTGCCAGTAATGGCCCTGCTTATGGCCATTCGAGAGGTAGTGACGACAAACCGCCTCAGCCTGCCGGCCGAGACGCTGCGCCAGCTCGGTGGCGTAAAGACGAGACATCAGGCCGCCTCCCGTTCTGCGATGCGTTCGATCGGGAAGCGCTCGACCAACCTGCCGATAATCCTGCTGCCGGCTGCCCCGACTGGCACAAAGAAGCGCAATTTCCACGATATGATTTCGCTGAAGAGCCCATAAGCGCGCAGGCGTTCGCACGGCTCAGCGATCGGTGGCTGTTGGGGCAATTCAGCCAAATCGGCCACCGATTTCAGTGAAGGTATATCCGTTGGCGAGAATGGTCTCGTCCACCACCTCATCGGAGGACAGGTAGTCATATTCGCGCTCGAGCTGGCGATAAAGCCAGCGGGCGAGATCGCGCAGCGCCTCGGTGACGACGTCCTCCGCGTCGGCGGTCATGTCCTGCCAGTTCGGGCTGGCCCGCTCGACCGAAATTTCCATGCAGTATTCGTGGTAATAATGGCCGCGATGACCAACGTCAGCGCGAAGCTGATAGAAATTGCGCCGCTGGGCATCCTGAAGCGCATCGGCGATGCCATGCAGCATACCGTCCTGCGGCGCATAGGCCCGGATCGCGGCTGAGGCATTCTTGCCATACGAGTAGAAACCCTCCCAGCACGCGCCGTCACCTTGCGACCAGAAGCCCCGGAACCAGATGCAGGGTTCCTGCCGCGATCCGCCGCCCATCAGGTGGGCAGTTCGGGTCTGGAAGCGGATACCGAGGATCTCGGCGATGCGCTGAAAATCCTCATAGACGGCGTCGTACCAATCATAGTCGAAGCCGCCTTCACGATACCAGGCGCGGGCCTTGTTCTTCGCCGTGTCGGAAAGCTCGTTGAGGCCATAGACCGTGGTTTCGATGATCTCAGGCATGGGGATCGCCTCCCTCCAGTACGGTCGCGAGCCAGCCGTCGGTGTAGATCCAGTCCACGGTCTCGCCGGTCGAAAGATCGAGTACGTGCGCTCCGCCGCCGAAGCCATCGAGGCGCGGCTTCGAGCAGGTGTTGGCATATTGGAAGCCCCAGCGGCCCGTGAGCCCGAACACGGCGGCACAGCGCTTGACGAACTGGATGACGTGTTCGGGATCCCCGGTGGGATCGTCGCGTAGCCAGAGCTGCGTACCGCCATGTTCGGGCTGGATCGACAGCAGGAAGCCATCCGACGACGGATCTTCGGCGGCGTTTTCGTCCGCCAGCGCATTATAGAGTTCAAGCGCACGGACAGCGTTCTCAGGGGTGCCCACATCGAGCAGGCAGGAAAAGTGGGTGTAATAGTCAGCCATGACGGCCTCCGGACATGACGAGGTCTGGCGCAGGACCAGACCGAGCGTGGAAGGGGGTGGAAATCAGGCGGCGCGGGGCAGGCTAAGCAATTCCGCGGCGGTCTCCCGCCAGGCGCGATCGACCAGGCGTGTCTCGAGCAGACTGGCGCGGTAGCGCAGGTTGCGGGCCAACCGGACATCGCAAGCTGCCGAGGCGCTGCCGCGCAAACGGCTTGCCTCTCTCACGATACGGCGGGCTTGCGCGTCAGAGGTGACAGGCTGCTGCCAGACAATGGCCCGAGCCCGGATTTCTCCGGCGAGGACCAGACCGTAGGTCGAGCCATGAATTGCGGCGATGCGCGCCTCAAAACGCAGCGTGTCGTCCTCTCGAACGCGAATATCGTCATGCGAACGCGCTGTGCCGCGATCGTCATGGCGTCTTCGGGAGAGGCACATTCGCCGAGAACGATAGTCCGGTCGAATTCGTCAGCATCGTAATCATCGACAAAACGGACAGTGCCGAGACAGGAAACCCGTAGCGGATACCGAAGGGCACTGCGCAGCCCGGGCAGCACCTGCCGGCTGAGGATTTCGCCGATCGGGCGAAAGCCGGATGAGCGGTGAAGGGACATGGGAGCTACTCCGCGACGGGCGCCGAGAGCCTCTCTCTCCGGCCACCAACCCGTCACGGTCAACCGGCCCACACTCTACCTCTTTCGTGCCGGGTATGGCCGCTATCGCCGGCGGTAAGAGGTCACCCGCAAAGCGATGGCCAGGCTGCGTTGCCTGCGCGCCGGGCCATCGGGAGGAGGCTCTTCCCGTGCCTTCATGCCCACGGATCGAGTTCGAGTTTCACCATCTCTTCGTCGCCATCGAACTCATTGGCGGGCATGGCGCCATGGGTGCCGTCCCCGGCCTGGAACACGACGATCACAGTCATCAGCGTGGTGGCGAGGCTGGCGGCAAAGG
>JAEWJI010000020.1 GCA_023386645.1 Pseudomonadota bacterium | reverse complement strand
GTGCGGCGGTGGCGCGGCACCCCGGTTCCAGCACGGTCGCGATCGAACCGGTGTGCACCAGCAGCGGCGTCGCCACCTCGGGCGTGCCCGCCAGTCGCCAGTCGATGTGGAATTGGTAGTGGGCCGACCCTGCGGCGCTCAGCGTGGCCATTGCCGTGGGTGTCCGGCTCGCGCCCGTGCTACCCGAAACAAGTTGTACCCCGGCGCTTTCCAGGTACTCGACGATGCGCTTACCGTGGTCGTCGTCGGCGATGTGGGTGAGGAAGTCGACGCCGCGGCCGAGCCGGCCGAGACCGACGGCAACGTTGAGTGGGCTGCCGCCGACGTATTCTCCGACGACGCTGCCATCCCGTTCGACGATGTCGATCAGTGCCTCGCCGATGACCAGAGCCCGGCTCATGGCTCCATGGTAGGTGGGTTCGGCTACAGCCGTCCGGCGATGAACCCCGCCGCCTGGTCCGGGTACGGCGGAAGTTCGTATGCGCTGTGAGCCGCGCGCAGGCGCCCACCCTCGACACAGATCGGATCCCCCGGACTGCACAGGTCGATGGCCCGTCCCGCGAACTGGCCGGTACCGGACAGCGGAGTACCGAACCGGTTGCCGGGATTGCCGAACACCGCGACCGCGGCGACGCGGTCGGCGCTGTAGGGCGGCAACGCGGGAGCCGAGCCGATCAAGCCGATCCGGTCACCGATCGGCGGTACACCCGCCAACATCGAGACTGCCGCTGCGCCCTGCGAGAATCCGCCGAGCACCACCTGGGTGCCGGGACATTGGTCGGCCAGCCAGGCGATGTGTCCGGCGGCGTCGTTCGCTCCTTCTGCGGTGGTCAGGAAGTTGAGCCCGGCCGGATAGTTCACCCCGTACACCCCGAGGCTCCGCGGCGCGATCCTCGGCCCGAGTTGGTCGACGAGCGCCTGACCCACCCGACCGATGCCGGGCGCCTCACCGGTGCCGCGGGCGAAGACCACCTCGACATCCGAGCACGGGTCGGCCGATGCCGCGGGTGCCGGGCTGATGAGACCGGCCGTCGCAATCGATACAGCGATGGCCGACCGGAGGACTGCGGTGTTCATCGACATCAGCCCATGTTCACATTTTGACGGCACATCAGTTCGGTTCATCGCCGAACTGCTTCGAGACGCTGTCGCACAGCTTCCAGGCCCCGTCCTCTTTGAGGAAATACAGCGCCCCCTTCAGAGGCGGATCGGACCGGGTGAACTGGGCCTGCGCGACATCCCCACGAACGGTCACGTCGGTGATGTCGATCGGCTTCTTTCGCGACGGATCAGGCGACTGGGGGCCCAGTGGGTCCCAGGTGTCGAGCTGCAGGAGCTCGTCAGCCTCCTCCGCGCACATCATGTCCAAAACCTTGCGCTGATCGTCGGTGTCGACCGCCTCGGCGAAACTGATTGCTCTGGAACGGATCTCCCGTTCCGTCGAATTCGGTCCGCCTGCGAGCGTTAAGTACGCCAACACCCCTCCGGCGACGAGCAACGTGACCACCACGGTCGAGACGATCCACCATCCGGTGCGGGACTTCTTGACCGGTGGTTGGGCGGGCTGCCAGTACGGCGGTTGCACGTACGGCACATTGGACGGTTGAGGCGGGGGCCATTGCGGCGGCTGAAATGGCGGCCAGGGTGGCGGTTGTGACGGAGGCACTGTCATTGCTCGTCCCAGCGACGCATCAGGAGCTCGTCGAGTTCCGCGCCGAATTCGCCGGGCGGATCGAAATCACCCTCGTAGGCGAGGGTCACCTTCCCGGGAAGGCGGCTGTTCACGCAGTAATACAGCTGCCCCGAATCCTTCGTGAACCACATCATCTGCGAGGGTTGAGACTCGATCTCGTCAAAACTCTCGCTCGGAAACCAGTCATATCCTTCCAAGCTCTCCCAGGCGTCTGGGCGCTTGATCCCATAGGACTCCCAATCCTGGGCGGTAAATCCCGGATGTACCTCGCGCAGGAACGCCTGTACGGCGGCGGGAAAGCAATCGAAGAACTCTGCCGCAGGCTGTCCGAGGATGGCCGGATCCCAGCCGAGCCACAGTGCTGGAAAGCCATCTCTGGCTAGTCCCGCCGCGTAAATGAGAACGTTTTCGGCCAAGTCGCCCGATTGCCGGCGAAAGACCCTGACATCCGATAGTTCGTCACGAAATCGTCGGGTAAAACCGGGAAGCAGCTCGATGAAATCCGAGCCCCACAAGGACAGGGCGTGGCGACATCTGTCCGATGAGGTGTCGGCGGATGCGATCGGTCGCCATTTCTGCGGTATGTCTGCCAGTTCCGGTGATTGTGCCCCGACCGGGGTCCACGTGGCATCCCCGCCGCCGACCTCGGCGAGGATATCGCCGACTTCATTTTCTGCCACTGTGACCTCCTAAGGGCCCTGGCTCGCCAGGAGCGCATTTATCAGGTTCTGCATGTCGGTCATCTTTTGCGTTTGCAGCGCGATCTGCTCGTCCACCCAGGCGGAATCGGCTTTCGGCAGGAGCCGGAGCGGACTGCCCGAACTCTTGCCCGAATTGGGGCCGGTACCCATCCATTGCAGATTTGCCGGAGTGGTCGCGACGATCATCATGTTGCGGGCATTCAGGTCCTTGAAGCCGGGCATCTGGATGAGTGCGGCGAGTGGAACAATGT